>CAYMVA010000148.1:0-11597 GCA_964393745.1 uncultured Enterobacteriaceae bacterium
ACCGCCGAGAAGCTCGCGCTCGCCAGGCGCGACGCCATCGTCATGCACCCGGGGCCGATGAACCGAGGCGTCGAGATCGACTCCTCGGTGGCCGACGGGCCGCACTCGGTGATCCTGCCGCAGGTCACCTTCGGCATCGCGGTGCGCATGGCGGTGATGAGCATCGTGGCGGGCAACTGATGAGGATCCTGATCCGCGGCGGGCGCGTCATCGACCCGGCAAGCGGCCGCGACGCGCCTGGCGATGTCTGGGTCGCCGACGGCAGGATCGCGCCGCCGGGCGGAACCGCGGAGCGCACCATCGAGGCCAAGGGCCTGGTGGTGGCGCCGGGGCTGATCGATCTCTCGGCGCGGTTGCGTGAACCCGGCTACGAGTACAAGGCGACGCTCGAGTCCGAAATGGACGCCGCCATGGCCGGCGGCGTCACCAGCCTGGCCTGCCCGCCGGACACCGACCCGCCGCTCGACGAGCCCGGGCTGGTGGACATGCTGCGCCGGCGCGCCAAGGCGCTCGCGCTGGCGCGCGTCTACCCCATCGGCGCGCTCACCGTGAAGCTGCAAGGCGTGCGCCTCACCGAAATGTCGGAGCTCTCCGCCGCCGGCTGCGTTGCGTTCTCGCAGGCGAACGCGCCGTTCACCGACACCCAGGTGCTGTGGCGCGCACTGCAATATGCGGCCACCTTCGGCTACCGGGTGTGGCTGCGCGTCGAGGACCCGTGGCTCGCCAAGGGCGGCGTCGCCCACGACGGCGAGGTGGCGACGCGCCTCGGGCTGCCCGGGATTCCGGCGTTCGCCGAGACCGTCGCGCTCGGCACCCTGCTTGAGCTGGTGCGCGCCACCGGCACGCGCGTGCACGTCTGCCGCCTGTCCACCGCGGCGGCGGTGGCGATGATGCGCGCGGCGAAAAAGGAAGGCCTGCCGGTAAGCTGCGACGTCGGCATCCACCACGTGCACCTGTCCGACATGGACCTGGGTTTCTATGATTCGCACTGCCGGCTCGACCCGCCGCTCAGGTCGCAGCGCGACCGCGAGGCGCTTGCCGCGGGGCTCGCCGACGGCACCATCGATTGCGCGGTGTCCGACCACACGCCGGTGGACGAGGACGGCAAGCACGTGCCGTTCGCCGAGGCTGAGAGCGGCGCCACCGGCCTGGAACTGCTGCTGCCGCTCACGCTCAAGTGGGCGCGCGAGCGCAAGCTGCCGCTTGCGGCGGCGCTGGCGCGCGTCACGAGCGACGCCGCGCGCGTGCTCGGCTCGCCCTCGGGCCGCATCGAGCCCGGCGCGCCGGCCGACATCGTGGTGTTCGATCCGGAAGCGCCGTTTCGCGTCACGCCCGAGTCGCTCAAGAGCCAGGGCAAGAATTCGCCCTTCATGGGCTACGAGCTCGCCGGCCGCGTGCGCGCGACCATCGTCGCCGGCAAACTCGTTTACGAAGCGCGCTCGGCCCAGTAAGGCCCGAGCGCCAGACAATCGATGCGGTCCTCGGCGAGCGCCTGCACGGCGTTCTCCGGGAAGCACACGATCGGCTCCTCGTGCACGTTGAAGCTGGTGTTGAGCACCAGCGGGATCCCCGAGCGCGCGCGGTAGGCCTCGATCAGCTTCCAGTAAAGCGGGTTCGACGCGCGCGACACGGTCTGCGGGCGCGCCGTGCCGTCCACGTGCACCACCGCCGGGATGCGCGCGCGCCACGCCGGCTTGACGTCGCAGGTGATGGTCATGAATGGCATGCAGTCGGCCGACCTGGCGGCGTTGTCGAAGATCTCCGCCGCATGCTCCGCGAGCACGCTCGGCGCGAACGGCATGAACTCGGTGCGCGCCAGGCGCGCATTCAGCGTCTTGTTGATCTCGGCGTCGGTCGGGCGCGCCAGCATCGAGCGGTTGCCGAGCGCGCGCGGGCCGAATTCCATTCGGCCCTGGAACCAGCCCACGACGCGGCCGGCATGAATCGCCGCCGCCGCGCGCTCGACTAGCTGGTCTTCGCTCAGCGGTTCGGCGCGCATCCCGGCGCGCTCGAGCGCGCCGCGGCAGTTCGCATCGTCCCAGCGGCTGCCCCAATACACCTCGCGCAGCACGGTGCCGGGCTGGCGCGCGCCCGGCTCGAGCTCAGGGAGCAGCAACAGCGCTGCCCCCACCGAGTTGCCGGTGTCGCTCATGGCGGGGAACACGAACAGGCGCTCGAGTTCGGGTAGCGCGGCGAGGCGCTGGTTGAGCTTGACGTTGGCGAACACGCCGCCGTTCACTGCGAGGCTGGATTTGCCGGTGCGCACGAGCAGATCCCTGGCGAGCGCCACCAGCGCGTCCTCGAACACCGCCTGCGCGGCCGCCGCCACGTGCTCGCGGGGGTGCGCACGCACCAGCGCCTCCAGATAGGCCTCGCGCGCAGCGTAGGCGTCGGCGCGGCCGCTGAAATCCGATTCGAAGCTGCGGCGCGAGGGCGCAAGGCGCAGCGCGCGCGCGAACTCGCCGTACAGGCGCCGTGGATCGCCGTGCGCGGCGAGCCCCAGCACCTTGCCTTCGTGGCGCAAGGGAATGAAGCCCATCGCCGCGGTGATCGCCTCGTAGTACTCGCCGGGCGAGGCGCCGAGCGCGTCTGAGTGCTCCAGGCGCTGCAAGCGGCCGTCCTGCCAGGTACCGGCGGTATGGAAGATGTTGAGTTCCCCGACGCCGTCGATGGTGAGCACGGCGCAGTCCTGGTAGCCCGAATACCAGGCCGCGGCCATGGCGTGCGTCGCGTGGTGGTCGTAGAAGCGCACGCGCGCATCCGCGCGGAAGCCCATCTCGGAGAGGAATTTCGCGCCGCGGAAGTAGGGCACGATGTCGCGCCCGGCGCGCGCCGCACGCTTGAGCAGGTCGTTGACGTTGAGCTGGCGCTCGCCCTCGCCGCGCAGGCGCTTGCGGCTGCGCGCCAGGCGCGCTTCGAGCTCTTTGGCGAGCGACTCGCGGCGGAAGAATTTCTCCGGAAAGAAACTGTGGATGCTGGCGATGGCGTCGATGTCGCGCCGCGTGACTCCGGCCACCTCGAGCGCGTGCTCAAGCGCCTCCAGCGGCAGGCGGAAGCCGTCGTTCTTCCGGCGCGTGACGCGCTCCTGCGACACCGCCGCGGCGAGCGCGCCGTCGATGAACACGCACGCCGAGGCGTCATGCGATGAAGCGAGGCCGAGGATGACGGGCATTGGACAGGCGGGAAAGCGGCGCATTCTAGCGGCTGGCGTCAGGCTGGGGTACATTCGCGCGGCATGCAGTTGATCGTTCTGGGCATCGCGTTGGCCGGACTGCTCTCCGGCTGCGGCGTGCTCGCCAAGCGCGACGCGCCCGATTCTTCCGCCAAGCCGCCCAGCCGCGGCGCAGGGGGAACTGCGGGTGCCTACTACAAGGACGACGGCCCGGGCGCCAGCCCGCCGCCCAACCTGGAGGCGATTGCGGACGCGGCGCCGCGGCCCGAGCCGCTGCATCGCTTCGCCAACCGGCCCTACCAGGTGTTCGGCAAGGATTACGTGCCGCTCACCAGCGTGGCGCCGTTCCGGCAGCAGGGTGTGGCGAGCTGGTACGGCAAGCGCTATCACGGCAGCAAGACATCGAGCGGCGAGACCTACGACATGTACGCCATGAGCGCGGCGCACACCGTATTGCCGATCCCGAGCTACGTGCGCGTCACGCATCTCGGCAACGGCCGCAGCGTGGTGCTGCGCGTCAACGATCGCGGACCGTTCCATGCCGACCGCGTGATCGACCTGTCGTACACCGCTGCATACAAGCTCGGCATCCTCGAGGCCGGCAGCGCGCTGGTCGAAGTCGAGGTGATCCTGCCCGGGCAGGCGGTCGCAGCGCCTTCGGTGCCGCCGCCACCCGTCGCGGCGGCGCCTGCTGCCGCGGCCCCCGCGCAGGCGGGGGGCGTGTTCCTGCAACTTGGTGCGTTCTCGGCGCAGGAAGGCGCTGAAAATTTCCGCAGCCGCGTGCAGCGCGACCTGGCATGGCTCGCGGATCCGATCCAGGTGTTCGCGGCGGGCGGCTTTTTCAGGCTGCAGGTCGGGCCCTACCGCTCGCAGGACGAGGCGCGGCCGGTCGCGGAGCGCATCCAATCCGAGCTCAGCCTGAGGCCGCTCGTCGTCGTGCGCTAGAATGCGCGGCCTTTCGCCGCCGGAAATCATGCTGCGCCTGCTTGTTCTCGCGCTCCTCGCGCTTCCCACGCTCGCCACGGCCGAACCGCCGCAGCCGCCGGCGGTGGCCGGCCGCGCCTGGATGGTGCTGGACCTCTCGAGCGGCCAGGTGCTCGCTGCGGAGAAGGCCGACGAGCGCTTCGAGCCCGCCTCGCTCACCAAGCTGATGACCGCCTACCTGGTGTTCGCGGCGCTCCGGGACAAGAAGCTCACGCTCGAGCATCAGGTGAGCGTGTCGCCGCGCGCCTGGCGCGCGCCGGGATCGCGCATGTTCATCGATCCGAAGCGCCGCGTCAGCGTGGACGACCTGATCCGCGGCATGGTGGTGCAGTCGGGCAACGACGCCTGCATCGCGCTCGCCGAAGCGGTCGCCGGCTCGGAAGAGGCGTTCGTGCAGGCGATGGCGCGCGAGGCCGAGCGCCTCGGCATGAAGAACAGCAAGTTCATGAATTCCACCGGCCTGCCGGATCCGCAGCACTACTCCACCGCGCGCGACCTGTCGCTGCTGGCGACGGCGCTGATGCGCGACTTCCCGGAGCAATACGCGCTCTACTACTCGCAGCGCGAGTTCCGCTACAACAACATCACCCAGCCCAACCGCAATCGCCTGCTGTGGCTCGACCCCACGGTGGACGGCATCAAGACCGGCTACACCGAGGCCGCGGGCTATTGCCTGATCGCGTCCTCCAAGCGCGGGCCGCGCCGGTTGCTCTCGGTGCTGCTCGGCTCGTCCTCGGAGGCGACGCGCGCGCAGGAATCGCAGAAGCTGCTCAATTGGGGTTTCCAGTTCTTCGACGCGGTGCGGCTCTACGACAAGGGCCAGGCGGTCAAGGAGATCGAAGTGTGGAAGGGCGCGCGCGCGCAACTCAAGGCCGGCTTTCGCGGCGAGTTGGTGGTGACGGTGCCCAAGGGCGAAGCCGGCAAGCTCAAGGCAGAACTCTTGGCGCACGCGCCGCTGCTGGCGCCGATCGCCGAGGGACAGCGCGTCGGCGTGCTGCGCGTCACGCTCGAGGGCAAGCCGGTCGGCGAGTACCCGGTGGTGGCGCTCGAGGGCATCGCGGCGGCGGGCATTTTCGGTCGTGCCTGGGATACACTCAGGCTGTGGCTCAAATAGCGGGGCAGGGATGATTTTCCTCAACGGCAAATTCATGCCGATCGAAGAGGCGCGCGTGCCGGTGCTCGACCGCGGCTTCATTTTCGGCGACGGCGTCTACGAGCTGGTGCCGGTTTACTCGCGCGCGCCGTTCCGGCTCGACGAGCACCTGGCGCGCCTGGACAGGAGCCTTGCCGCGGTGCGCATCCGCAATCCCTACAGCCGCGCCGAGTGGCGCGACATCATCCTGCAGCTGGTGGCGAAGCAGTCCTTCGACGACCAGGGCGTGTATTTCCAGGTCACGCGCGGCGTCGCCAAGCGCGACCACGCTTTCCCCAAGGACGTGGCGCCGACCGTGTTCGTGATGTCGAACCCGCTGGTGAATCCGCCGGCCGAGCTGGTGGAGCGCGGCGCCGCCGCGGTCACCGCCGTGGACAACCGCTGGCTGCGCTGCGACATCAAGTCGATCTCGCTCATCGGCAACGTGCTGCTGCGGCAGCACTCGGCCGACGTCGGCGCGGTGGAAACCATATTGTTCCGCGACGGCAAGCTCACCGAGGCCTCGGCTTCGAACGTGTTCGCCGTCAAGCGCGGCGCCATCCTGAGCCCGCCCAAGAGCAACCTGATCCTGCCCGGCATCACCTACGACGTGGTGGCCGAGATCGCGCAGGGCGCGGGCATCGCGCTCGAGTTCCGCGACCTGTCCGAGGCCGAAGTGCGCGCCGCGGACGAGATCTTCGTTTCCTCGTCCTCCAAGGAAGTGCTCGCCATCGTGCAGCTCGACAGCCGGCCGGTCGGCGAGGGCAGGCCCGGACCCGTGTTCAAGCGCGTGCACCAGCTCTACCAGGACTTCAAGCGCGACGTGATGCGCGGCGGCAGCCGCAAGGAGAAGGCTGTCTCGGCTGCTTAGCCGCGGCCGCGCAACCCGCACCGCCATGAGCGAGCCAAGCGCGGCGCTCGCTTTTCCGACTGCGTTCCCGATCAAGATCATGGGGCGCAGGGCGGGCGGTTTCGCGCAGGGGGTGATGCAGATCGTGCTCCAGCACGCGCCCGACTTCGAGCCCACGACCATGGAAATGCGCCCCAGCCGCCAAGGCAAGTACCTCAGCCTCACGGTGGTGGTGAACGCTACCTCGCGCGAGCAGCTCGACGCCCTGTACCGGGATCTCTGCGATCATCCCGCGGTCGTCATGGTGCTGTGATGACAGCTGTACTCGAAGCCGCATCCATCCGCCGCTTGGGGCGAGTCGCGTATTCGGAGGCCGAAGTCGCGATGCGCAACTTCACCGCCGCGCGCGATGCGCACACGCCCGACGAGCTGTGGCTGCTCGAGCACCCGCCTGTGTACACGCGGGGTGTAGGCGCCGACCCGGCGCACGGCCCGCGGCAGGCGAACGGCATTGCGGTGCTCGCTAGCGGGCGCGGAGGCGAGATCACCTACCACGGCCCCGGGCAGGTGGTGCTCTACACGCTGGTGGATCTCGCGCGGCGCGGCCTGAAAGTGAAGCAGTTTGTGGCGTTGCTCGAGCAGTGCGTCATCGATACGCTCGCGCTGCACGGCGTGAAAGCCGAGCGCAAGCCAGGCGCGCCGGGCGTGTACGTGCGCGGCGCCAAAGTCGCGGCGCTCGGCCTCAGAGTGGCCCGCGGCCGCGCCTATCACGGCGTGGCGCTCAACGTGGACATGGACCTGGCGCCGTTCGCCGCGATCGATCCCTGCGGCTATCCCGGGATCGCGGTGACGCAGGCGCGCGACCTCGGCATCGCCGCCTCGGCCGCCGAGCTCGGCGAGCAGCTCGCGGGCCTCGCGCTGGAGAAAATCGCCGATGCGTGAGCCCGGCGCCAGGGAAAAAGGCGCCGCCAAGACGGCGCGCATCCCGATCAAGATCGTGCCGCGCGCGGCGCTGAGGAAGCCGCCCTGGATCCGGGTGCGCGCCGCGGCCGAGGGCTCGCGCTTCTACGACATCAAGCGCATCCTGCGCGCGCAACGCCTGCACACCGTGTGCGAGGAAGCGTCCTGCCCCAACATCGGCGAGTGCTTCGGCAAGGGCACCGCCACCTTCATGATCCTCGGCGACCTGTGCACGCGCCGCTGCCCGTTCTGCGATGTGGCGCACGGCCGGCCGCTCGCGCCCGACGCGGAGGAGCCGCGCCACCTCGCGGAAACCATCGCCCAACTCGGGCTGCGCTACGTCGTCATCACCAGCGTGGACCGCGACGACCTGAAGGACGGCGGCGCGCAACATTTCGCCGACTGCATCCGCGCGGTGCGCGCGCAATCGCCCGCCACCACCGTCGAAGTGCTGGTGCCGGATTTCCGCGGCCGCCTGGAGCGCGCGCTCGAAGTGCTCGCCGCGGCGCCGCCCGACGTCATGAACCACAACCTGGAAACGGTGCCGCGCCTTTACCGCGCCGCGCGCCCCGGGGGCGACTACGCGCACTCGCTCGCGCTGCTCGAGCAGTTCAAGCGCCGCTACCCGGAGGTGCCGACCAAATCCGGTTTGATGGTGGGGCTGGGCGAGCGCGACGACGAAATCATCCAAGTGATGCGCGATCTGCGCGCGCACGAGGTGGAGATGCTCACCATCGGCCAGTACCTCGCGCCCTCGGCGCACCACCTGCCGGTCGAGCGCTACGTGCATCCGGAAACTTTCGCCATGTTCGAGCGCGAGGCCGCGGCGCTCGGCTTCAGGCACGCCGCGATCGGCCCGCTGGTGCGCTCCTCCTACCACGCCGATCGCCAGGCGCGCGAGGCGGGCGTGGCGGCCAAAGTGTAAAGTCATGCTTTACACTTCGCTCTCTGGGAGCCGCCTCATGCACGCCATTGCGTTTCGCCTGCTGGCAGCCGTTGCGCTCGGCGCCTGGCTCAACGTCGCCGCCGCAGCGGAGCTCGACAAGATCTCCAACCAGGACGCGGTGCGTGGCCTGAAGGCGGCGCTCGAGAAAGGTTCCACGGTCGCGGTCAACAACCTCGGCCGCAGCGACGGTTTCTTCGGCAACGACAAGGTGAAGATCCCGCTGCCCGATTCGCTCAAGCGCTACGAGCGCCTGATGCGCGGCGTCGGCATGGGCAAGTATGCCGACGAGCTGATCCTCACCATGAACCGGGCGGCGGAGGCCGCGGTGCCGGAGGCGAAAGTGCTGCTGGTGGATGCGGTGAAGAAGATGTCGGTGCAGGACGCCAAGGGCGTCCTGACCGGCGGCGACACCGCCGGCACCGAGTATTTCAAGCGCACCACCTCGGACCCGCTGCGCGCGAAGTTCCTGCCGATCGTGCAGCAGTCGACCAAAAAAGTGAAGCTCGCCGAGAGCTACAACAACTACGCCGGGCAGGCGGCGAAATTCGGCTTGGTCTCGAAGGAGCAAGCTAATCTGGATGCCTATGTCACGCAGAAGGCGCTCGATGGCCTGTTCTACATGGTGGGCGAGGAGGAAAAGAAAATTCGTCGCGACCCGGTCGGCGCCGGCAGCGACATCCTCAAGAAGGTGTTCGGCGCGCTGAAATAGGAAATCGGGGTCAGAGCCCGATTTCGCCGCGCACACCGAAATCGGGCTCTGACCCCGATTTCCTACTCAATCACCCGGTCGGCGCGCAGCAGCACCGTCTGCGGGATGGCCAGACCGATCGCCTTGGCGGTCTTAAGGTTGAGCACCATCTCGAACCTTGCCGCCTGGTCCACTGGCAGGTCGGCCGGCTTCGCGCCCTTCAGCACGCGCGCCAGCAGATCGGCGCCGCGGCGCAGGTCATCCACGAGGTTGGTGCCCCAGGAGATCAGCCCGCCCCGGTCCACCATCTCGGCATCGGCGAATACTGTCGGTATGCGCAGCCGGTTCGCATGCCGAACCACCACCTCGCCGGACACCGGGGAGTCGCCAAACCATGCAAACGGCAGGACCGCCTCAGCACCGGCCTTGACGACTTCATTGAACACCGCATCCCAACCCTTAGCCTCAATTTCGAGCAGTTCTATTCCCAGTTGAGCGGCCGTCCTGCGCAAGTCAGGCGCTATGCCCGCGAACACCTCGCTCCCCGTATACCCGGCCGTAAACCAGACCACGGCGACGCGTTTAGCCCTTGGCAACAGCTCGTGTGCCAGCTCAAGGCGCTTGATCGTAAGCTCCTGAAACCGGGTGGAGACGCCCGTGACGTTGCCGCCCGGCTTGGCATAGCTCTTTACGATTCCTGAGGCGACCGGGTCCCCAACCCACGTGAACACGATCGGCACGGACTTGGTCGCGGCTAGCGCGGCTTCGGTCGCCCCGGCAGAGCAGGTAAAAATTGCATCCGCCTTCGCCGCCACCATTGCGCGCACGGTGTCGCGGTCTTCATGAAAATATCCCGCGCCGCGGGCATCGATGTGCAGGTTTCGCCCTTCCACGAACCCATGGCTCGCGAGCCGCTCGCGCAGCGCAGTGCGATACAGCTCCATGCCTGGACCGCTGGATAACAAAGCGCCGACGCGGTAACTGCGTCCGGGCTTCTGCGCATGGGCGAGCGGCGCGGCTAAAAGCGCTCCTGCAACAAGCAAGAACTTTCTGCGTCGAACGCGGCTCACGGTGCTCCCTGACGAGTCGGCCGAAAGTCTACGCTTGAAGCGGTGCGCCGGCGCGTTTAGCGGAGATGGGTTCCCGCTCCCCGCCTGCGCGGGGACAGGTTGCGCGGGAACGACGGGCTGGCGCCCGTCGCCTAGTGCGCCTGGTCCCAGTTCTCGCCTGCGCCGAGGTCCACGACCAGCGCGACCTCCAGCTTCGCCACGCCCTGCATCAGCTCGCGCACTTTGTCCTTCACGGCGTCGAGCTCGCCGGCCGGCGTCTCCAGCACCAGCTCGTCGTGCACCTGCATGATGAGCTTGGTCGCCATCCTTTCGCTGTCGAGCCAGTGCTGCACCGCGACCATGGCGAGCTTGATCAGGTCGGCGGCGGTGCCTTGCATCGGCGCGTTGATCGCGGCGCGCTCGGCGGCCTGGCGCCGCTGCGGCGAGCCTGATTTCATCTCCGGCAGCCAAAGCCGGCGGCCGAACAAGGTCTCGACAAAGCCCTCGCGGCGTGCTTTCTCGCGTGTCTCCTCCATGTAGCGTCGCACGCCCGGGTAGCGCGAGAAGTACGATTCGATGTAGGCCTGCGCGGTGGCGCGCTCGATGCCGAGGTTCTGCGCCAGGCCGAACGCGCTCATGCCGTAGATCAGGCCGAAGTTGATGGTCTTGGCGGCGCGCCGTTCGTCCGCGCTCACCTTGTCGAGCGGCACGCCGAACACTTCCGCGGCGGTGGCGCGATGCACGTCGTCGCCGCGCGAGAACGCCTTGCGCAGGCCTTCGTCGCCGGAGAGGTGCGCCATGATGCGCAGCTCGATTTGCGAGTAATCGGCGCTCAGGATCTTGCAGCCCGGAGAGGCGACGAACGCCTCGCGGATGCGCCGGCCCTGCGGCGTGCGAATCGGGATGTTCTGCAGGTTCGGGTCGGTCGAGGCGAGCCGCCCGGTGACGGCGGTCGCCTGCGAGTAGGTGGTATGCACGCGGCCAGTGGCGGCATTCACCATGCGCGGCAGCTTGTCCGTGTAGGTGGATTTGAGTTTCGCCAGCGCGCGGTATTCAAGCAGCAGTTTCGGCAGCGGATAGTCGAGCGCGAGCTCGGCCAGCACGTCCTCGTCGGTGGACGGCTGCCCCGAGGGCGTCTTCTTCTTCACCGGCAGCTTCTGGCGTTCGAACAGGATTTCCTGGATCTGCTTGGGCGAGTTGAGATTGAACGGCTGGCCGGCAGCGGCGTAGGCCTTTTGCTCCAGCTCGAGCATCTCCTTGCCCAGCTCGTGGCTCTGGCGCTCGAGCTGCGCCGCATCGATCAGCACGCCGTTGCGCTCCATGCGCAGCAGCACCGGCAGCACCGGCAGCTCGATGTCCTCGTACACCCGCTTGAGCTTCTCCTCGGCGGCGATGCGCGGGTAGAGCACCTGGTGCACCGCGAGCGTGCAATCGGCGTCCTCGGCCGCATACTCGGTGGCGCGCCCGATCTCCACCGCGGAGAAGGGGATGCGCGCAGCCCCCTTGCCGGTGACCTCGTCATAGGAAATCGTCTTCCATCCGAGGTGCCGCTGGGCGAGCGAATCCAGGTCGTGGCGCTCGTGCACTTCGAGGACGTAGGATTCGAGCAGCGTGTCGTGCGCCACCCCGGCGAGCGCGACGCCGTGGTTGGCGAGGATATGGGCGTCGAACTTGGAGTTCTGCCCGACCTTGGCGTGCGCCGCGCTCTGCAGCCACGGTTTTAGAATCCCGAGCGCGCGCTCGACCGAGATTTGCTCCGGCGCCCCCGGGTACTGGTGCGCGAGCGGCAGATACCAGGCGGTGTCGCCGAATGCGA
>CAYMVA010000149.1:0-38711 GCA_964393745.1 uncultured Enterobacteriaceae bacterium
CTCCCAATAGAAATTCTGGGGTCCTCGACCCCTTACCCGGTCCTCTAGCTTCGCTTGTAGCGCATTCTGAGCGGTCGGTTTTTCGCGGCGATGCGTAACGAGGGGCAGCAAGAGAGTTTTTCAACAGAATAGGCCAGGAGCGGACACTCAAACCGTAGGCTTCGCCTCCCGCCGGCCATGTCGGGGGTAACATGCATCGGCTACATGGCTCCCGGAGGGCCGACACCAGTGAGCGGCACTGAACTCAAGCAGCGCCTGGCGGCGATCTTGGCTGCGGACGTGGCGGGCTATTCGCGCCTGATGGGGGCGGACGAGCGCGCGACGGTGGCGGCCCTGGATGCCGCGCGCAAGGTTTTCAGGTCGCACATCGAGTCCAGCCAAGGCCGCGTAATCGACATGGCCGGCGACTCGGTGCTGGCGGTGTTCGAGACCGCGACCGGGGCGGTATTAGCTGCCGTTGCGGTTCAGCAGGAACTCAGCGTTTCCTCGAATGCAGTGCCGGAAGACCGCCGAATGCGTTTTCGGATCGGCGTTCACATGGGTGACGTGATCGAGAAGGCCGACGGAACCGTCTACGGCGACGGCGTCAACATCGCCGCGCGGCTGGAGGGACTCGCCGAGCCGGGCGGGATCACCATATCAGACGCCGTGCAGGGCGCGGTCCGTGGGAAGGTGACGGCGAGCTTTGTCGATCAGGGGGAGCAGCAGGTGAAGAACATCCCTCATCTCGTCCGCGCATTCGCGGTGCGCCCGACAGGTGGCGGCCAAGCCAAGCCCGCTTCCGAAGCCAGCTTGATCGACTTGTCTTTGCCGGACAAACCTTCGATCGCGGTGCTGCCCTTCGCGAATATGAGCGGCGACCCGGAGCAGGAATATTTTGCCGACGGCATCGCCGAGGACATCATCACCGACCTCTCCAAGATCTCGGGGTTGTTCGTCATCGCCCGCAATTCCAGCTTCACCTATCGCGGCAAGGCCACGGACGTGCGCCACGTCGCCAAAGAGCTCGGCGTACGCTTCGTGCTGGAGGGCAGCGTGCGCAAGGCCAGCGGCCGGGTGCGCATCACCGCCCAGTTGGTCGACGGCGCCAGCGGCGGGCATCTCTGGGCCGAGCGCTACGACCGGGATTTGACCGACATCTTCGCCGTGCAGGACGAAGTGACGCAACACATCGTCTCGGCCCTGTCGCTGAAGCTCACCCGCGACGAACGACAACGGCTGGCACGGAAAGGCACCGAGAACCTCGAGGCTTATGACTGCTACCTCAGGGGCCGCGAATCATATTGGCGCTTCACTCGGGAAGCGATCACACAGGCGAAGCCAATGTTCGAGCGCGCCATCGCGCTGGATCCCGGCTTCGCCGCCGCCTATGCCAGCTTGGCCAGGTGCCATAATCTCGATTACATCAATGGCTGGAGCGAATCGCCCGAAGAGAGCCAGCGGCGGGCGTATGAATTGGCGCTCAAGGCTGTGAGCATGGACGCCGTCGAGCCCCAGGGCCATTACGCCCTTGGTACCGTCCATCTGTGGAGGAAAGAGCTCGAACCGGCGATTGCCGCGACGGAGAAGGCGATCGCGCTGGATCCCAATTTCGGCCCCAGCTACGCCACACTCGGCCTCATCCTGCACTATGCCGGCCGTTCGGCCGAGAGCCTCGATCTGATCGCCAAGGCCATGCGCCTCGACCCGCATTACCCGGGCATGTTCCTGCACTTCGTCGGCCAAGCGTATTTCACGTTGGGGCGATACGAGGAAGCTGCTGCTGCCCTGATACGGCGACTTGTCCGCAATCCCGACACCGACAGCAGCCGGGTCCTCTTGGCCGCCTGTTACGGGCATCTGGGCCAGCCCGAGGCGGCGCGCGCCGAATGGCGGGAAGCGCTCAGGGTCAACCCCGCCTACTCGCTCGAAAATCGGCGACGGATTCTGCCGTACAAGGACCCGCGGGATTTCGAGCGCGTCGTCGACGGCCTGCGCAAGGCCGGCCTGCCGGACTGAAGCCTAGCGGTTGCGGGCATTCGCCGACTATCGCATCGTTCTTAAATTTCAGCACGTCACTGGATCACCTCATGCACGCGCAGCAGCACTGACTGCGGAATGGTGAGACCGAGGGTCTTGGTGACAGCGATCAGGAACTGTCTGCGTCGGACCTGGCTCATTGCCCCCCCCCCGGACAAACTTGCCGGAAAGTCTAACCTTGAACGACTGCTTCGGGTCGAAAGCGGCCGTTGGCATTGGCAACGGATTTAACTTCCCATGTCGCTGTGGAGAGTCGCCTCCGCGGGGGAGCGACAATGGAGACAACCGCGCGAAGCGGTCTGGTCGCGCGCCGCCCGGCGCCGCCGCCAAGGGGTCCCCATCGTGCCGCGCGGAGCCGGGCCGCGGGCGGAGGGAGCACGTCGAGGATTGTCTGAGGCCAGAGCGGCCTTTGCGATGGCCGAGTTCCGCAGACGTCCGACGCTCGCGGCTCTGAGGCGAGGGCAAAGAAAATCGGGGACAGACCCGGAAGGCAGGTCTGTCCCCGATTTTCTTCGCGGCACTGGGGAAGGTGGCGGCGCCGGGCGGCGCGGTACTGGAGCACGGAAGTGTAAAGCGTGACTTTACACTTCTGCCTGTGGCGCCCCGGCTAGGCGAGGCCGGGGAAAAGCTGCTTCAGCCCCTCGGCCATGGTCTGCACCGCCATCGCGGCGAGCAGCAGACCGAGGATGCGCGTGGCGATGTTGAGTCCCGTGGTTCCCATGCCGCGCGCGATCGCGTGCGCCGTGCGCAGCACCGCCCACGACACAGCGCACACCACTGCAATGCAGGTCACGATCGCGAGCTGGTGCATCAGGCCGCCGCTCTCGACGGCGATGATCGCGGTGCTGATCGCTCCCGGGCCGGCAAGCAGCGGGATCGCGAGCGGCACCACTCCGGAAAGCTCGCCCGATTCGAGCTCGCGCGCTTCGGCCTGCGACTGGCGCACGCCGCCCGCCTGCGCGTTGAGCATGGCGAGCGCCATCAACAGCAGCACCAGGCCGCCGCCGACGCGGAACGCCGACAGGCTGGCGCCGATCAGCTCGAGCAGCGCCTCGCCGAAGAACGCCGCGCCGGCGAGCACCCCGAACACCGTGACCACCACCAGGCGGGCGAGCCGCAGGCGCTCGTCGGCGCCGCGCGCGGCAGTGAAATGCAGGAAAAACGGCACCGCGAGAAACGGGTCGACCACGGCCGTGAGCGTGGCGACGAAGCGCAGGTAGTCGCCCGCCGGCGCGAGCCCCTGCACGCGGCGCTTACTTCTTCGCCCGCGCCGCCAGCATCGCGTCCTGCGCGACCTTGCGGTCGGCGTTGACGCGCGCGAACACCGGCCGCTCGCCGAGCATCTTGAGGTAGGGCTTCGCCTGCGGAATGTCCTCGAGAAAATCGCGCCCGTAGGCCAGCTTGGTCGCGAGCGACACCAGCGGCAGATGCACGAATGCGGCGCAATCGGCGAGCGTCAACTCCTTGCCGGCGATGAAGGGATCGAATTTCGCGATCGCCTTCAGCGCGCGCACGCCCTTGGCGATTTCCTGCTGGACCTCGGCCTTGGTTTCGTCGGAAGTCTTGCGGCCGAAGAACAGCCCCCCGTACAGTCGCCGCACCACCAGCTCCATGTGCAGCTCGATGAAGGTGACCATCTCGCGCACCTGCGCGCGCGCCAACGGATCCTTCGGCAGCAGCGGCTTCTGCGGGTAGGCGTCCTCGAGGTACTCGCAAATCACGCCGGACTCGCGGATGAGCGCGCCGTTGACCAGCAGGTACGGCACCTTGCCCATGGGGCTTTGCGCGAGGTACTCGTCCTTCTGCGAGGGATGGACATTTGCGTCCTCCTCGAAGGCGACGCCTTTTTCCAGCAGCGCGATGCGCACCTTGTTGTGGTAGTTGCTGAGATGAAAACCGCACAGCTTGAGCATCCGCGTTCTCCCTTGGCCTGGCGCCGTAAGTCTGGTGGCATTATAGGACCATGACCCCCGACGACCCCGGCATCATCACCAAGCTGTCCGCCGAATCCTCCTATGGCGGCTACCTGTGCCTCGACACGTTGCTGGCGGCGCAGCGGCCGCGCTCGGCGCACCACGACGAGATGCTGTTCATCATCCAGCACCAGACCGCCGAACTGTGGATGAAGCTGCTGCTGCACGAGCTGGCGGCGGCGATCGCGCACGTCAAAGCCGATGCGCTCGCGCCCTGCTTCAAGATCCTGGCGCGCGTCAAGCAGGTGCAGCGGCAGCTGTTCGAGCAGTGGTCGGTGCTGGAGACGCTCACACCGTCGGAGTACGTGCAGTTCCGCGACGTGCTCGGGCCCGCTTCGGGCCTGCAGTCGTCCCAGTTCCGCGCCATCGAGTTCATGCTCGGCAACAAGAACGCGCGCATGCTCGATGTGCACCGCCACGATCCCAAGGTGCACGCCTGGCTGAAAGGGCTGCACGACGCGCCCAGCCTGTACGACGAGTTCCTGCGCCACCTCGCGCGCCGCGGCCTGCCGCTGCCACGCGAGTGCATCGAGCGCGACTGGTCGCAGCCGCACCAGCGCCATGATGGCGTGGTGGCGGTGTTCCGCGCCATCTACGAGCAGCCGCAGGCGCACTGGGACGCCTACGACATGTGCGAGAAGCTGGTGGACGTGGAGGAGAACTTCCAGCTCTGGCGCTTCCGCCACATCAAGACGGTGGAGCGCGTCATCGGCTTCAAGCGCGGCACCGGCGGCACCGCGGGGGTGGCGTTCCTGAGAAAGACGCTCGAGACGGCGCTGTTTCCCGAGCTGATCGACGTGCGTACTTTGATCGAGAAGGCCTGAGCGCGACTAGCGCGCAGCCTGAAACTTGGCGTATAGCTTCTGCATGCCGCCGATCCAGCGGTCGTAATCGGCCGTTTTGTTGCGCATGTAGTCGAGCACCGTGGGGTGCGGCAGCACGAGGAACCTTTCGGCGGCCATCACCTTGACGATCTCGTCCGCCACTTGCTCCGCGCTGAGCGCGCCGTCGATGCCGGCCGAGCCGCCGTCGCCCTTGTACATGCCCGTGATCACCGCCTGCGGGCACAAGCACGAGACGCGCAGGCCGCGCCGCCCATAGGCGATCGCGAGCCACTCGGCGAACGCCACCGCGCCGTGCTTGCTCACGCCGTAGGTGGCCGATTCGACGATGTTCAGCAATCCCGCCGCAGAGGCGGTGACCAAAAAGTAGCCACCGCCGCGCGCCACCATTTTCTCCACCACGGCGCGCGCCGCCCAGACGTGCGCCATGACGTGGATCTTCAGGTTGCGGTCCCAGTCCGCGTCCGGCGCCTCCAGCCCGCCGCGCTGCACGATGCCGGCGTTGGAGAAATACACGTCCACCCGCCCGAAGCGCGCTTCCGCTGCGCTCACCAGCTGCTGGATGTCGTGCTCGCGGCTGACGTCGCAGCGCACCGCGAGTCCCCGCGTTGCTTTCGCCACCGGCTCGAGGCCCTCGGCATTCAGGTCCGCCAGCACTACCCCGGCAGCGCCCTCGCTTGCAAAGCGCAGCGCCGCGGCGCGGCCGATGCCGCTCGCCGCGCCGGTGACCACCGCGACCTTGTCCTTGAGCTCCACGTGCGTTGCGCCGCGCCGCTCAGGCGCGCTTCTTCGCCAGCGACTCGGCGATCGAGGTCTGCTCGCCCAGCTCCATCTTGGCGATGGCGTTGCGGTGCACCTCGTCCGGGCCGTCGGCGAAGCGCAGCGTGCGCGCATGCGCGTAGGCGTGCGCGAGGCCGAAGTCCTGCGCCACGCCGCCGCCGCCGTGCACTTGCATCGCCCAGTCGACCACCTGGCAGGCGACGTTCGGCGCCAGCACCTTGATCATCGCGATCTCCTTCTTCGCGATCTTGTTGCCCCCGGTGTCCATCTTCCACGCCGCGTTCAGCACCAGGAACCTGGTCGAGTCGATCATGATGCGCGCCTCCGCGATGCGCTCGCGGGTCACGCCCTGGTCGGCGACCGGCCGGCCGAAGGCGACGCGCTCGGTGGCGCGCCGGCACATTTTCTCCAGCGCCACCTCGGCCTGGCCGAGCAGCCGCATGCAATGGTGGATGCGGCCCGGCCCGAGGCGCCCTTGCGCGATCTCGAAGCCGCGCCCCTCGCCGAGCAGGATGCTGGCGGCCGGCACGCGCACGTTCTTGAGCTCGATTTCCATGTGGCCGTGCGGCGCGTCGTCGAAGCCGAACACGTGCAGCGCGCGCAGGATCTTGATGCCTGGCGCATCGGAGGGCACCAGGATCATCGACTGCTGCTGGTGGCGCGAGGAATTGTCCGGGTCGGTCTTGCCCATCACGATGTAGACCTTGCAGCGCGAGTCGCCGGCGCCGGAGGACCACCATTTGCGGCCGTTGATCACGTACTCATTGCCCTGGCGCTCGATGCGGCACTGGATGTTGGTCGCATCCGAGGAGGCGACCTCGGGCTCGGTCATGAGGAAGGCGGAGCGGATCTTGCCCTCGAGCAGCGGGTCGAGCCACTGGCGCTTGTGCTCCTCGGTGCCGTAGCGCTCGATGGTTTCCATGTTGCCGGTGTCGGGCGCCGAGCAGTTGAACACCTCGGGCGACCAGCCCACGCGCCCCATGATCTCGCACAGCGGCGCGTACTCCAGGTTCGAGAGCCCCTGCGGCGCGCGCGGCGAGTGCGGCAGGAACAAGTTCCACAGCCCGGCGGCGCGCGCCTTGGGCTTGAGCTCCTCGATGATCGGCACCGGCTCCCAGCGGCGCTCGCTCCGGGTGTGCTCCCACCACTTGTGGGTGTTGGGATAGATGTGCTCTTGCATGAAGGCGATGAGCTTCTTGCGCAGATCCTTGACTCGCGGCGAGTACTCGAAATCCATTGGCTTCTCCTTACGCTGCCCGTTTAAGAATTTTTTCGGCCTGCGCCCAGCCCAGCTCGGCGAGCAGGCTGGCGCGGCCGCCGGCTTCGCTGGCGTGCGTGCTGGCGGCAGTGCCGTCCACCACCCGCTTGGCGATGCCTTGCAGGATCGCAGCGAGGCGAAACAGGTTGTAGGCGATGTAGAAATCCCACGTCGTGGCGTCGATCCCGGCGCGGCCGGTGCGCTCGCAATAGCGCTCGATGTACTGGCGCTCGCTCGGGATGCCGAGCGCAGCGTGATCCAGGCCGGCGATGCCGCGGAACTTGCCCGGCGGGATGTGCCAGCTCATGCAGTGGTACGAGAAGTCCGCCAGCGGATGTCCGAGCGTGGACAGTTCCCAGTCGAGCACCGCCAGGATGCGCGGCTCGTTAGCATGGAACACGGTGTTGTCGAGGCGGTAGTCGCCGTGCACGATGGTGGTCTCGTCCCCCGGCGGGATGTTCTTCGGCAGCCAGCTGATCAGGTTGTCCATGGACTCGATCCTGCCCAGCTCCGAGGCCTGGTACTGCTTGCTCCAGCGGCCGATCTGGCGCTCGAGGTAATTGCCGGGCTTGCCGAAGCCCTCCAGCCCGACCGCCCGGTAGTCGTAACCGTGCAGGCGCGCGATCTGGCGGTTCAACTCGTCCCAGATTGCTGCGCGCCCGGCCGGCTGCATGCCGGGAAGCGACTGGTCCCACAGCACGCGACCGTCGGCGTAGTCCATGACGTAGAACGCGGTACCGATCACCGCATTGTCCTCGCACAGGCAGTAAGGCTTCGCCACCGGGAAACCGGTCGGATGCAGCGCGGCGATGACGCGGTATTCACGCTCCACCGCGTGCGCCGAAGGCAAGAGCTTCCCCGGCGGCTTGCGGCGCAGCACGTAGTACTTGCCGCCCGCGCGCAGCCGGTAAGTCGGGTTCGACTGCCCGCCCTTGAATTGCTCCACCTCGAGCGGCCCGCGAAAGCCCTCGATGGCGCCGCGCAGGTACGCTTCCAGGCGCGCGAGGTCGAAGCGGTGGCGCTCTTCTACCGGCTTGGTGCCGACGAAATGCTCGGACATGCGAGGGGCTAGGGAAGCTCTGAACAAGTTGCGCGGGTGCGCGTTGCGGCCGGAACGCGGCGACTGCTAGGCGCGAGGCCGCAGCGATATGTCGATATCGCAAGGTCGAGCAACAACGCAGGCGCCCGTGTCATCGCGCTATCGTAGCCCAGAGTTCGCGTCTTCCGGCCGCAACCCGAGAGCGGCGAGGGCCTTTGCCTTGAACCCCCGCGGCACGGCCTCGCCGCCCAAAGGGACGGGGCGAGTTTTGCCGCATGGCGTCGCCATCGGCCGCCTTATGTACATCCAGTACACGGCGGCGCCCGCTGTCTAGCCCTGCGCCAAAATCGCCACCGTCGCGCACGCGGAACTTGTTCAGAGCTTCCCTAGGAAGCGAAGCGGGAGGCCGAAAAGCTTACTATAGAATTCCCGCTCCGAAGAGACTCGTTTCGTAGCACGAGGGCCACCGCATGAAATCGCGCTTTGCAGTCAGCCACCTCGCCGCTTCCAGGTTCGTGACACGCGGCCTTAGGAACTACTTCGAGTACCGCGACCTCGGCATCAAGCGCGCCTCGCGCGGCAAGGTGGTGGCGCACGTGATCCGGGCGCGTCCCGGCACCGCGCCGCACGGGCAGTGGCACCGGCACGCCTGCGCCGTGCAGTTCGTCTACGTGCTCAAGGGCTGGGCGGTGTTCGAATACGAAGGCATAGGCCGGGTGCGAATGCGCGCCGGAACCTGCTTCTACCAGCCGCCGCGCATCCGTCACCGCGAGATCGCGCATTCGCGCAACCTCGAGATGATCGAGGTGGTCGCACCGGCCGACTTCAGGACCCAGGACTCGCCGCCGCCCGCTGCAGGAAAGGCGCGTCGCCGCCGTTGAGCAGGCGCCTATGCATGTCGGCACCGGAGCGCCGGGGGGGTGCGGGGGGTTCGGGAAGGCTCCGCGCGCTCTCTGCGGAAGGGGCCCGAATCCCCGGCTCCTTCCTGCCGTGAGCGTGAGCGCGAAAGCGCTCACGCCATGATGTCTGGGATGAGGCGGCCCTTCAGGCGCGCGATGGTGTCCTTGAGGAACAGCTTGCGCTTCTTCAATCGCCGCATGCGCAGCTGGTCCTGCGTAGGATCCACTACCAGACGATCTATGACATCGTCGAGGTCCTGGTGCTCGATCTCGAGCGCCACGATGCGCGCTTCGATCTGGCCCCGCTCCTCGTCGGTCAGCAGCCGGTTGCCCAACGCCTCCCCTCCTCCTTGCGCGCCGCCTGCCCGGCGGACCCGGGGCGTGAACTAATTCATCGCCGGCACCCGGGGTTTCGCACATCCTATCCCGTCCGCTTGACCGGCGGAAGGGTGCGGCGGCGCAGCACACGTTGCGCGGGGGCTCGAAGGCCCTGCCGGCGGCCCGGAAAATGGTCGGCACAGGAGCACAACGCAAACATGCGGCGCAGCGATCACGACGTCAGCGATCTGGTAAGGACCACGGACACCGCGGAGGTCGCCTCCGAAGTGCTGCGCCTGCACCGCGGCCTGTACGACGGCACCCCGGCCAGCAGCATCGAGCACGCCTTCACCGACCTTGCACAGCTGTACCGCGGCGAGCACCCCGATTACCTGCCCTGCGACACCGCGTATCACGACATCCAGCACGTGCTCGACGTGACGCTCGCGATGGCGCGGCTGATGGACGGCTACGAGCGCAGCCGCAACGGCTCGGCGCCGCTGGACGCCGCCAGCTTCGCGCTCGGCGTCGTCACGGCGCTGTTCCACGACTTCGGCTACCTGCGGCGGCGCGCCGACCGGCGGCACCGCTTCGGCGCCGAATACACCATCACGCACGTCTCGCGCGGCGCGCAGCACCTGCACCGCTATCTGCCGCGCATCGGCATGCGGCGCTTTGCCAACATCGGTGCCACCCTGCTGCACTACACCGGCTACGAGCGCCCCGCCGAAACCATCGAGGTGAACGACACGCTGCTGCGCCGCATCGGGCACATGCTCGGCACCGCGGACATCATCGCCCAGATGTCGGACCGCTGCTACCTCGAGAAATGCCGCGACCGGCTGTATCCGGAATTCGTGCTCGGCGGGCTGGCACGCCGCCGGCTCTCCGGCGGCCTGATGCAGATCGTGTTCCGCTCGGGTGACGACCTGGTGCGCCAGACCCCGGGCTTCTACATCAATGCCGCCAAGCGCCTGGACCTTCAGCTGGCGCGCGCCTACGGCTACGCCGCGCACCACTTCAACGGGCAGAACCTGTACCTGGAGGAAATGCAGAAGAACGTGCGCTACGCGCAGACGGTCGCCGACGCGCCCAGCACCGACATGTTGCGCCGCACCCCGCCTTCGACCCTCGCCGAAGGCGTCGAGTCCCACCCCAAGGACCTGGTGATCCGCTAGCGGTCAGCTAGTAGCTCTGCCTGGTGCGGAAATACTCCAGGCGGTCGATCGAGCGCACGTTCACCTCCCTGACCTGGACGCCCTGCAGGACCTTGAGCGGCACCTCGACGCCGGCCGCGCCGCGCGCCCACACCTTGCGGTAGAACTCCGCCAGCGACGACACCTCGTCGCCGGCGACGCCGATCACGATATCGCCGCTCTTGAGCCCGGCGCGCTCGGCCGGGCCTTCAGGGGAGACGCGCGCCACGAACAGCCGCCCGCGCATTTCCTCGGCGTTCAGTCCCAGCCATGGACGCACCGGGCCTGCGGCGCGGCCGCGCGCGATCAGGTCACTGAGGATCGGCTTGAGCAGATCCACCGGAACGAACATGTTGCCCGGGGACTGGGTGCCGGCGCCGCCGGCGTCGTTCACGATCAGCGAGCCGATGCCGAGCAGCTCGCCCGTGGCGCTGATGAGCGAGGCGCCCGACCAGTTCATCACCGGCGGATAGGTGAAGATCGCCGAATCGAGCAGGTATTCCCAGCTGCCGGAGAACGGCCGGCGCGACACCACGTGCACCACGTTGACGGCGTCGCGTCCGCCGTAACTTGCGATCATCGCCGGCTCGCGCTCGGCGAGCGCGCCCGATTCGCCAAGCGGCAGCGGCTTGCCGGCTAGCGGCGCCAGCAGCTTGAGCAGGCCGAAGCCGCTCGCGTGGTCGTAGCCGGCGAGCGCAGCGGGCACCGACTTGCCTTCGGCGCTGGTGATCTCGATCGATTCGGATTCGATCACCAGGTAGCCGATGGTCACGACGTAGCCCTCGCGCACCAGCACCCCGGAGCCTTCGCGCTGCAGCCCGAGGGTCGCGGCGCTGCGCGCATTGGGCACGATCTTCGTCTTGACGCGCACGATCGCGGAAAGCGTTTCGTCGGCCTCCGCCTGGGCTTCGGGCTTGGCTTTGTCCTGCGCCGGCGCGGCCAAGGGCAACGCGGCCAGCGCGGCGAGCAGCAGCAACAGGCGTACGGTCATGACGGCCTCCTCTGCGCAGGGCGACGCGGATATTCTGGCCTCACCGTCACCGCTTTGCCATAACAATCGGGGTCAGAGCCCGAATTCCGCTGCTTGCTTGATGGAAATCGGGCTTTGACCCCGATTGTTCTAGGCCTTGATCCGGCCCTCGATGCGCGAGCGCAGCGCCTCGACCCGGGCGCGATTGACGCCGAAGTCGCGCCGCCCGAGGCGCGAGGCAGAGCGCACATGGATCAGTCCGGACCTGCTGTCGGCGGCGAACTCGACGTCGTCCACGAAGCGCATCAGTTTGCTGCGGAATTCCGCGTACAGGTAGCCGCCCTCGTGGCGCACCACGGTGGCGCGCTCCATGCTCTCGACCGCCTTGCGCGCCGCCGCCATGGCCTCGAGCGCCGTGCCCTTGAAGGCGATCGGCGCGATGTAATGCTCGCGGTCCGCGGGGTCGGCCTGGCTGGAGACGCAGTTGGGCGAGCGCTTGCAGGGCGCAAGCTTGCCGTCTTTGACGCCGATGGAATGCGGGCGCTTCCAGGAAAACACGCTGTCTCCTCCGGTGGTGGCGACGTGCAGCGAGAGCCCGGCAACCGCGCCGGCGAGCAGCAGCGCGACTGCAGCGAGCGCTCGTTTCAGCATGTGGCGGCGGATGTTACCATCGCCCGAGGAGGTCGCCTGTCATGGAACTGTCTGCGAAACAGCTTGCCGAGCTGCTCTCCGGAATCGCGCGCGCGCAAGCCGCGATGGTGCATGGCATCGAGAGCGCCGTGCCCGGCGCGCGCGTCGATCACATCCTGCCCGCGGTGCAAGTGGTCGCGCGGGTGCGCGATCATCCCTATTCCACCTTCGCCGACCTGCCGTCGCGCATCCTGCTGCAGTACATGGGGCGCGCCGGGCCGAACATCGAGGCGCTGGTGCAGGATCTCGAGCGCCTGGCGCGGGGCGTCGCTCCGGACCCGCCGCGACCGGCGCCGATCGAGTCCAGGCCGGTCTCGCCCGACACGACCACGACGCTCAACTTCGTCATCGACCCGGCTACCGGCGCGCCGAAAGAAACCTAGAACTCGCGCGGCTCCGGCGGGAACGACGGCTTGCGCTTCTCGCGCAGCGAGGCGATGCCCTCCTGCACCTCGGGGCCGGAAAATCCCATGAACTCGAGCGCCAGCGAGGCATCGAAGGTCGGCCCCGCCAGGCGCAACCAGTTGTTGAGGCTGTACTTGGTCCAGCGCAGCGCGGTCTGCGCGCCGGCGGCGAGCTTGCGCGCCACTTCGAGCGCCTTCGCTTGCAACTCCGACTCCTCGCAGCACAGCGACACCAGCCCGATGCGCTCGGCCTCCTCGCCCAGCACCTGCTCGCAGGTAAGCAGGTAGTACTTCGCCTTAGCCATGCCGCAGAGCAGCGGCCAGACGATCGCGGCGTGATCCCCAGCCGCCACCCCGAGGCGGGTGTGGCCGTCGATCAGGCGCGCGTTCTTCGCCGCGATCGAGACATCCGCCAGCAGCCCCGCCACCAGCCCGGCGCCGACCGCCGGGCCGTGCATCGCGGAGACGATGAGCTTGGAGCAGTTGATGACGTTGTAGACCAGGTCGCGCGCCTCGCGCCAGACGCGCGCGCGCGCAGCGAAGTCGCGCGTGATCTCCTCCACCATGCCGAGATCGCCGCCGGCAGAAAAACCCTTGCCGGCGCCGCGCAGGATGGCGACGCGCGTCTCCGGATCGCGGTCCACGTCGAGCCAGACGTCGGCCAACTCGCGGTGCAGGCGCGCGGTTGCGGTAGAGAGCTTGCCGCTGTCGTCGCCCATCACGATCTCGAGGATTCCCGGCTCGATGTGCCGGATCTTCAGGTCCTGGTATTTCGCGTAATCCATGTTTTCTCTCCTTTGAACGATTCTACAATTGCGCCATGAACGCCCTGCGCACACCCGACGAGCGTTTCGCCAGCCTGCCCGGATTTCCTTGGGCGCCGCATTACCTCGAATGGCAAGGCTTGCGCGTGCATTACCTGGACGAAGGGCCCAGGGACGCCCGCGTGCTGCTGTGCCTGCACGGCGAGCCCACCTGGGCCTACCTGTACCGCAAGATGATGCCGCTGTTCCTCGGCGCCGGCTACCGCGTGGTGGCGCCGGACTTCGTCGGCTTCGGGCGCTCGGACAAGCCTGAGGCGGACGCTTTCTACACCTTCGACATGCACCGCGTGATGCTCCTCGAGTTCGCAGAGCGGCTCGACTTGCAGCGCATCACGCTCGCGGTGCAGGACTGGGGCGGGCTGCTCGGGCTGACCTTGCCGATGGAGGCGCCGGCGCGCTACGAGCGCCTGCTCATCATGAACACCGCGCTCGGCACCGGTGACCACCCCCTTACCGAGGGCTTCATCCAGTGGCGTGCCTACGTCGCACGCACGCCGAGCCTGGACTGCGGCAAGCTGCTGGCGCGCGCCTGCCCGCAGCTCTCGCCAGAGGAAGCCGCCGCCTACGAAGCGCCGTTCCCGGACGCGCGCTACAAGGCGGGCGTGCGGCGCTTTCCAAGCCTGATGCCGGACAGTCCCGACTCCCCGGGCGCCGCGATCTCGCGTGAGGCGCGCGATTGGTGGCAGAACAACTGGAGCGGACAGACGTTCATGGCGGTCGGCGCCAAGGATCCGGTGCTCGGGCCGCCGGTGATGCAGGCGTTGCGCAAGCTCATCCGCGGCTGCCCTGAGCCCTGGCTGCACGCCGAGGGCGGCCACTTCCTGCAGGAGTGGGGCGAGGACGTCGCGCGCGAGGCCTTGCAGCGATGGCAGTGAGCTACGACGACGTCGCGCGCGCGCAGCAGCGCCTCGCCGGCCATGCGCGCCGCACCCCGGCGCATACCTCGGCGACGGTAGATGCGCTCACCGGGGCGCAGGTGTTCTTCAAGTGCGAGAACCTGCAGCGCATGGGGGCGTTCAAGTTCCGCGGCGCCTTCAACGCGCTGGCGCAGCTCTCGGCGGAGGAAAAGCGCCGCGGCGTGATCGCCTATTCGTCGGGCAACCACGCGCAGGCGGTGGCGCTCGCCGGCCGCATGCTGGGAATCGCGGCCACCATCGTAATGCCGCTGGACGCGCCGCGCGTCAAGCTCGAGGCGACGCGCGGCTATGGCGCCGAGATCGTCACTTACGATCCGAAGACGGATGACCGCGAGGCGCTCGCCAAGGGGCTGAGTGTAAAGCGTGGCTTTACAGTGATCCCGCCCTACGACCACCCGCACATCGTCGCCGGCCAGGGCACGGCGGCGATGGAGCTGATCGAGGATGCCGGGCCGCTCGATGCGCTGCTGGTGCCCTGCGGCGGCGGCGGCCTGCTCTCGGGCTGCGCGCTTGCCGCCAGCGCCTTGAGCCCGGGCTGCCGCGTGATCGGCGTCGAGCCGGCCGCGGGCGACGACGCCACGCGCTCCTTCCGCACCAGGACGCTGCAAACGGTGCGCAACCCCGACACCATCGCCGACGGCGCGCGCACGCCCTCGCTCGGCAAGGTGACCTTCCCGCTGGTGCTGCAATACGTCTCGGACATGCTCACGGTGGACGACACGGCGCTGCTCAGGAGCATGTTCTTTCTCTGGGAGCGCATGAAGCTGGTGGTCGAGCCGACCGGCGCGCTTGGCGCCTGCGCGCTGCTCGACAAGCAGTTCGACGCCAAGGGGCTGCGCGTCGGCGTAGTGCTCTCCGGCGGCAACGTCGACCTCGCCTGGGCGGCGGCGCAGCTCGTCGCAGCGAACCGCAGCCGTCAGGCGGCGAAGAAAGCGTAGCGCCGCTCTTTCGCCGACTTGGCCGCGTACATGGCGCGGTCGGCGCGCTCGATCAGCGCCTCGGCGGTGTCGCCGTCGTCGGGATAGACGCTGATGCCGATCGAGCAGCCGATGCGCTCGGTGGCGCCGTCCACCGGCAGCGGCACGCCCACCATGTCGGCGATCTTCTCCGCGATCATGGCGGCATCCTCCGGCCGGTCGAGCTCGCCGGCGAGCACCACGAACTCGTCGCCGCCGAAGCGCGCCACCGTGTCCGAGCCGCGCACGCTGGTGCGCAGGCGGCCGGCGATCGCGGCCAGCGCGTGGTCGCCCACGACGTGGCCGCGCGAGTCGTTCAGGCGCTTGAAATCGTCCAGGTCCACCAGCATCACCGCCAGCTTCTTGCGGTTGCGCTTGGCGAGCTCCATGGCGAGCGCCAGGCGCTGCTGCATCGAGAGCCGGTTGGGCAGCCCGGTAAGCGCGTCGTGCTGCGCCATAAAGCGCAGGTGCTCCTCCTGCGCCTTGAGCTGCGTCATGAGCTGCTCGCGCTCGAGCGCCTCTTCGCGCAGGCGCTCGTTGACGCGGTTCAGTTCCGCGGTGCGCTCGGTGATGCCGAGTTCCAGCGCGTGCTTGCTGGCGCGCGTCGCCTCGAGCAGGGCGCGGTGGTTTGCGAGCGCCTCAGCGTGCGCCGAGGCGCGCTCGCGCTTGAGGGAATTGATGCGGTCGGCGAGTGCGAACGACAGCAGCAGCACGTCCAGGCCCATGCCGATGTGCAGGCCGTGCACGGTGACGAAAGTGGTCGGCACGAGCGCGAAATTGCGCAGCGCGCCGAGGGCGATGAACACCAGCAGCGCTCCCCAGGCGAGCAGGAAAAAGCGCGCCGGGCGGTCGCCGGCGAAGATGGCGCGCACCGCGACCCAGGTCGCGATCGCCGCAGCGAGGAAGCCGAGCACCGACAGCGCGCGCAGAATTTCGCCGTAGCTCAGCACCCAGCCGGTGGCGGCGGCGAGCGCAAGCAGCGCCCCGCTGGCCGCGATCGCCTGCATCGGGCGGTCGGCGTAGGGCGCAGTGCGCGCCATGTCGAGGAAAGTCGCCGAGAACAGCGAGCCGAAGGCGAGCGCCAGCGCGAGCGCAGTTGCGAGCGCGTGGTTCGCCCACCAGACGCTTTGCGGCCACAGGTACTGGAAGCCCAGCCCGTCGAAGGTGAATAGAAAAGTGCCGAAGGCGGCCGCATAGGCGACGTAGTAGAGATAGGCGCGGTCGCGGACGGTGAAATACAGCATCAGGTTGTAGAGCACCAGCGCCGCGAGCAGGCCGTAGAACAGCCCCAGCGCGAGCTGCACCACGCTGTCGTGGCGCGCGAAGGCCTCCGGCTGCCAGAGGAAGATCGGCACCGTGAGCACGCTGTCGGAGGCGACGCGCAGGTAATAGTCGTGCGGCCCCGGAGACGCTGGCGGCGGCACGCGGAACACGTGGTTGCGGTGCTTCACCTGGCGCGCGTCCCAGACCAGGGTGTCACCTGCGCGCACTTCGCGCCAGCCGCCGCCTTCGGGCAGGTAGAACTCCAAGCGATCGATGCTCGGGAAGCGGATCTCCAGCAGCAGCCCGTTGCCCGCCGGCGCGGTCGGCAACCGGAAGCGCAGCCAGTACGCCGAGCGCGTATAGCCGAAGTTCGGCGCCCAGGTCTGGTTGCGCTTGAAGCGCGCGTCGTTTTCCGGGCGCAGCACTTCGGCGAGCGTCAGGCGGCCCTCCGCATCCTCCAGCACCTCGACGTACTTGCCGAGCGGCGAAACGCCATCGGCGCCCGGAAGCGGCGCCAGCTCCGGCTGCGCGCGCGCGAGCGCCCAACACAGCGCCAGAGACGCGCACAGGACAAAACGACAAATTACGATTGCGCGCGGCATGGCGTGAGCGCGGGATGTTAGCGCCCGTAGTCGCCGAACGGCAATGCGTTAAGATGCGCGCCGTCTCCAAAACTGCGAAACAGTCGATGCCCTTGCCGCAGCGAATGCGCGCCGTAGAAATCTCCAAGCCCGGCGGGCCGGAAGTGCTGCTGCCGGCCGAGCGGCCGCTTCCAGTGCCCAAGCCGCACGAAATCCTGGTGAAAGTCGCGGCTGCCGGCGTCAACCGGCCAGATGTGCTGCAGCGCATGGGACTGTATGCGGTCCCGCCCGATGCCTCCGACCTGCCCGGCCTGGAGATCGCAGGCGAAGTGGTCGCATGCGGCGCCGCAGTGACGCTGTGGCGGCCGGGGGACAGCGTGTGCGCACTGGTGCACGGCGGCGGCTATGCAGAATATTGCGTGACGCCGGAAGTGCAGGCGCTGCCGGTGCCGAAGGGACTTACGCCGCTCGAGGCCGCGTCGCTGCCGGAGACGTTCTTCACCGTGTGGTCGAACGTCTACGACCGCGCGCGCCTGCAGCCGGGCGAGACGCTGCTGGTGCAGGGCGGCTCGTCAGGCATTGGGGTCACCGCGATCCAGATGGCGGTGGCGACCGGCAATCGCGTCTTCGCCACCGCGGGCTCGGATGAGAAGTGCGCTGCCTGCGTGCGGCTGGGCGCGGACAAGGCGATCAACTACCGCACTCAGGACTTTGCCGCCGAGGTCAAGGCCGCGACCGGCGGCAAGGGCGTCGACGTAATCCTCGACATGGTGGGCGGCGATTACTTCCCGAAGGAACTGAAATCTCTGGCTGACGACGGCCGCCTCGTGTTCATCGCCTTCCTGCGCGGCCCCAAGACCGAGCTCGACATCAACGAACTGATGCGCCGCCGCCTCACCGTGTGCGGCTCTACGCTGCGCCCCCGGCCGGTCGAATTCAAGGGCGCGATCGCGCGCAGCCTGCGCGAGAAGATCTGGCCGCTGATCGAGGCCGGCCGCATCAAGCCGGTGATCTACCGCACCTTCCCGCTTGCCGAAGCGCGCGAGGCGCACAAGCTGATGGAGTCCTCGCAGCACATCGGCAAGCTGGTGCTGGTCATTTGACCTCCTCGCCTGCCGCCTCGCGCCTGAGCCAGGCGACGAAAGCGCGCACTTCGGGGCGGCTTTCCGCGGTCGGCGACAGCACGGCAAAATAGGCGCGCGCCGGATCGGCGCTGCGTTTGAACGGCGCCACCAGCTCGCCCGAGGCGAGCGCCTCGCGCACCAGCGGGCTGCGCCCGAGCGCCACCCCGTGCCCGGCGAGCGCGGCCGGAATGATCTGGTCGTAGCCCGAGAAGCGCAGCCTGCCCGCCGGGCGCAGATCGGTGAGCCGCTCCACTTCGAGCCAGGTGCGCCAGTGCATCCACGGGTGGCGGCCTTCGGGATCGTCGTATTCCAGCAGCACGTGGTGGCGCAGGTCGGCGGGCTCGCGCAGCGGCTTGCGCGGGCTGCGGACAAGTTTCGGGCTGCACACGGGAAACACGCGCTCGCCGAACAGGCGCAGGGCGTTCGGACCGGCGAGCGACGGCGGACCGTGCCGGATCGCGACGTCGAGCCCGTCGCGCTCCAGATCGAGCACGCGCGTCTCGGCGCTGATGCGCACGTCCACCTCCGGGTGCGCGCGCGTGAATCCAGCCAGCCGCGGGATCAGCCACAGCGAGGCGAACGACTGCGTGGTGGTCACCGCGAGCGTGCTGCGGCCGGCCAGCGCGCGCAGCCGTTCGGTGGCGGCGCGCACCGTGGCCAGCACCTGCGCCGCCACCGGGTAAAGTTGCTGCCCCGCCTCGGTGAGCGCGAGCGCGCGGTGCCGGCGCTGGAACAGCTGCGCCCCGAGCTGCTCCTCGAGCTCCTGAATCTGCCGGCTGACCGCCGATTGCGTGCGGTGCAGTTCCTCGCCTGCCTGGGTGAAGGAGAGCCGGCGCGCCGCTGCCTCGAAGCCCTTGAGCAAATCGAGCGACGGCAGGCGGTTGTCCGGTCTGGGATTCACTTTACGCATGCGTAGCCCGGATCTTTTTCGTTTGAGCGCTCGCGGGAAAGGATGCACCTTGCGCATGTCAAACGCAAGGCGACCGCAGGCGCTTATAGAATGGGCGCTTCCTGGATTCGGAGCTCCCATGTTCAAGGACGGCCTGCTCAAGGGCAAACGCATACTCGTCACCGGTGGCGGCACCGGCCTCGGCAGGGAAATCGCCGCGCGCTACCTCGAGCTCGGCGCCGAGCTCTGGCTGTGCGGCCGGCGGGGCGGCGTGCTCGATGACACCGCCAAAGCGCTCATCGCGCAATACGGCGGCAGCGTGCGCACGCACGCGGTGGACATCCGCGACGCGCAGGCGGTGGACGCGATGGTGCAGCGCATCTGGGATGAAGCCGGCCCGCTCACCGGCCTGGTGAACAACGCCGCCGGAAATTTCATCAGCCCGACCAAGGACCTGACCCCGAACGGCTTCAACGCCATCGCCAACATCGTGTTTCACGGCAGCTTCTACGTCACGCACGCGGTCGGCAGGCGCTGGATCGCGGGCGGCAACAAGGGCTCGGTGATCTCGATCCTGGTCACCTGGGTGCACACCGGCTCGCCCTACGTGGTGCCATCGGCCATGTCCAAGGCGGGGCTGCACGTCATGACCAAATCGCTCGCCGTCGAGTGGGGGCGCTACGGCATACGCCTCAACGCCATCGCGCCCGGGGCATTCCCCACCGAGGGCGCCGCCACGCGCCTGCGCCCGGGCGGTAGCCTCGAGGATTCGAGCGCCACCAATCCGATGCGCCGCGTCGGCCAGATGCCCGAGCTGCAGAACCTGGCCACCTTCCTGATGGCCGACGGCTGCGAGTGGCTCAGCGGCGAGACCATCGCCGTGGATGGCGCGGGCTACCTCGCCAACGGCGCCTCGTTCACCGAGCTCGACAAGCTCTCGGATGCCGACTGGGAGCGCATGCGCGCGCTCATCAAGACGCAGAACGACAAAGACCGCGCCGCGCGCAGCCTATGAAGAAAATGGAGCCGCGGCCGGCGGCGACGCTGATCCTGTTCCGCGACAGCACCGCGGCGCCGGAGGTGTTCCTGCTCCAGCGCACGCGTGACGCGGTGTTCCTGCCAGGCGCGTACGTTTTCCCCGGCGGCGCGCTCGATGCCGAAGACGCGGGCGAGCACGCCGCGCGCCGCGTGCTCGGCCTGTCGGACGCGCAGGCGAGCGCACGGCTCGGCGTTCCCTCGGGCGGGCTCGCCTACTGGTTCGCCGCCGCGCGCGAGTGCTTCGAGGAGGCCGGGATCCTGCTCGCGGTGGCGCGCGATGGCCGGCCGGTGGATGCGCAGCGGGCGGCCGCGATGGCGCACCTGCGCGCGCCGCTCAACGCCGGCACGCTCGAGTTCAGCCAGCTGCTCGAAGACGAGGACCTGTACGTGCCGGCGGCCGAGATCGCCTACTACAGCCACTGGATCACCGCCGCGGGCCGGCCGCGCCGCTTCAGCACGCGCTTTTTCATCGCCTGCGCGCCGTCCGGGCAAGCCGGCGCGCACGATCGCGAGGAAACGGTTTCCAGCGCGTGGCTGAGCGCGCGCGAAGCGCTCGAGCGCCACGGGCGCGGCGAGATCGAGCTCATCTTCCCGACGCGCAGCTCGCTCACCGACTTGGCCGCTTTCCGCACCCCGCGCGCCGCGCTCGAGCACGCCAAGGGGCTGGGCGACATCGAGACGGATGCGGCGTGCTGGGCGCTGGATCACGAGAACTCCAGGCGCCTGTTCCGCCGCACCGACGCGCCCTATCACGAGATCCACTGGAGCGATCCGCAGGAAAGCGGCGATACCTGCTTCGTGTTGCAGCCGGGCGTGGCGAAGCGCCTCGACCGGCTGGTGACGCGCGTCATCGCCCCCAACCCCGGCTTCATGACCGGCGCCGGCACCAACAGCTATCTCGTCGGCGAGGGCGAGCTCGCGGTGATCGATCCGGGGCCTGAAATCGACTCGCACCTCGAGGCGCTGCTCGCCGCGGGCGCCGGCCGCATCCGCTGGATCCTCTGCACCCACACGCACATCGACCATTCGCCCGCGGCGGCGCTGCTCAAGGCGCGCACCGGCGCCACCGTGCTCGGCCGCCCGAGACCGGCGCAAGGCAACCAGGACCACTCCTTCGCGCCCGACCGCGTGCTCGAGCACGGCGAGCGCGTCGCGATTGGCGGCGCCACGCTGCGCGCGATTCACACCCCGGGGCACGCGTCGAACCACCTGTGCTACCTGCTGGAAGACACACACATGCTGTTCACGGGCGACCACGTCATGCAGGGCTCGACGGTGGTGATCAACCCGCCCGACGGCGACATGCGCGCCTACCTCGCATCGCTTGAGATGCTGCTCGCCGAAGAGATCGCGATCTTCGCCCCCGGCCACGGCTACCTTATCGGCGCGCCGCAGCGCGAGGTCAAGCGGCTGATCGCGCATCGCCTGGCGCGCGAGGCCAAGGTGGCCGCGGCGCTGGCGCGCCACGCCGGCGCGACGCCCGAAGAGCTGGTCGCCGAGGTGTACGACGACGTGCCGGCGCGCATCCACGCGGTCGCGGCGCGCTCGCTCGCCGCGCATCTCGACAAGCTGGTCGCCGACGGCCGCGCGCGCCGTGAGGGCGCACATTACGTCACGCAGCGCGCCGCCGGCTGAGGTTCCATGGCGCAATACGACTTCGACCTGTTCACCATCGGCGGCGGCTCCGGCGGGGTGCGCGCGAGCCGCGTCTCGGCATCGCTAGGCGCGCGCGTCGCGATCGCCGAATCCGGGCGCTTCGGCGGCACCTGCGTCAACGTCGGCTGCATCCCGAAGAAGCTGTTCGCCTACGCGGCGCATTTCCGCGACCAGCTGCATGACGCTGCCGACTTCGGCTGGAACGTCGGCGAGCCGCGCTTCGATTGGACGCGGCTGCTCGCCAACAAAGAGCGCGAAATCACGCGCCTGAACGGCGTCTACGAGCAGCTGCTCGAGAGCGCAGGCGTGCGCATCCTGCGCGGCCGCGCCAGGCTGGCCGACAGCCACACGGTGGAGCTCGACGGCAAGCGTTATAGCGCCCGGCACATTCTGATCGCGACCGGCTCCTGGCCTCAGCTGCCGCAGCTTCCCGGGCGCGAGCACGCCATCACCTCCAACGAGGCGTTCTACCTCGAGCGGTTGCCGGCGCGCGTGCTGGTGGTCGGCGGCGGCTACGTCGCGGTCGAGTTCGCATCCATTTTCAACGGCCTGGGGGTCGAGACGACGCTCGCTTACCGCGGTGCCCGGCTGCTGCGGGGCTTCGACGCCGAGCTCGGCGAGCGCCTGGGCGGCGAAATGCAAAAGAAAGGCGTGCACATCCGCCTTCGCTGCAACCCCGCGCGCATTTCCAAGCTGCCGCAGGCGCTCGAAGTCACCTACGAGGATGGCGCGCGCCAGGAGGTGGACGCGGTCATGTTCGCGACCGGGCGCAAGCCCAATACGCGGGACCTCGGCCTGGAGGCGGCCGGCGTGCAGCTCGGCACCGACGGCGCGGTGCAGGTGGACCGCTACTCCAAGAGCTCGGTGAATTCGATCCACGCCATAGGCGACGTCACCAACCGGCTCAACCTTACTCCGGTGGCGACCGCAGAAGGCATGGCGCTCGCGCGCACGCTGTTTGGCGGCACGCCGACAGCCCCCGACCACGAAAACGTGCCGACCGCCGTGTTCGCCAATCCGAACCTCGCCACGGTAGGACTGCCCGAAAACAAGGCGCGCGAGCGCTACGGCGAGGTCGAGGTCTACAAAATTGCCTTCCGCGCCCTCAAGCACACCCTGGGCGCGAGCGACGAACAGATCTTCATGAAGCTGGTGGTGGATGCGCGCAGCCAGCGGGTGCTCGGCGCCCACATGATCGGGCCCGAGGCGGGCGAGATCATCCAGGGCATCGCCATCGCGGTAAAGCTGGGCGCCACCAAGGCGCAGTTCGATGCTACGATCGGCGTGCATCCGACCGCGGCGGAGGAATTCGTGACCCTGCGCGAGAAGGCAGCGTAAGTCGATGACGATCGAGGCACGCATCGAGAAGGCGCTCGAGGGCCTGCGCAGCCGTGCCAGCCTGCCGCTGGTGGTCGAGCTGTGGAACGGCAGGCGTATCGCGCTCGCCGACTCGCCCACCGTCACGCTGCGCGTTCCGAGCAAGCGCGCGCTCAAGTATCTCGCGTATGCCGATCTCGCCCGCCTGGGCGAAGCCTACGTCGAGGGGCACATCGACGTGGAAGGCCCGATGGGCGACGCGCTGCGCGCCGTGGCGGGGCTGGCGGCGCACCTTGGCGGCGCCAAGAAAGGCGCGCTGCCGCCGCTGCTCAACCTGCACAGCCGCAAGCGCGACGCCGCGGCGATTCGCTTCCACTACGACGTCTCGAACGACTTCTACGCGCTCTGGCTCGACCGCCAGATGGTGTATTCGTGCGCTTATTACAAGACCGGCGACGAGGACCTCGACACCGCGCAGCAGCTGAAGCTCGACCACATCTGCCGCAAGCTGCACCTCAAGCAGGGCGACCGCTTGCTGGATATCGGCTGCGGCTGGGGCGCGCTGGTGATGTGGGCGGCGAGCCGCTACGGGGCGCGCGCCACTGGCATCACGCTGTCGCAGAACCAGCACGCGCTGGCGAACGAACGCATCCGCGCCGCCGGGCTGGCGGACCGCTGCGAGGTGCGGCTGCAGGACTATCGCGACCTGCCGGGCGAAGGCGTGTTCGACAAGATCGCCTCGATCGGCATGTTCGAGCACGTCGGGCTGAAGAACCTGCCGCTTTACTTCGGCGTCATCCGCCGGCTGCTGGCCGAGGACGGCATCGCCCTCAATCACGGCATCACCGCCGTCGACCCGGACAGCCGCGCGGTCGGCCTGGGTGGCGGCGAGTTCATCGAACGCTACGTGTTCCCGCACGGCGAGCTGCCGCACCTGTCGCTGCTGCTGCGCGAGATGGGCGCGGCCGAGCTCGAGGTGACCGACGTCGAGACGCTGCGCCTGCACTACGCCAGGACGCTGCGCCAATGGTCGGAGCGGCTGGAGGCGAACTTGGAGCAGGCACGCGCGTACACCGACGACAAGCGGCTGCGCATCTGGCGCACCTACCTCGCGGGCTGCGCGCACGGCTTCGAGAGCGGCTGGATGACGGTGCAGCAGGTGCTGGCGGTGAAGGCGCGCGCGCGCGCCGCCTATCCGCTGCCGCTCAGCCGCGAGTTCATGTACCGGTGACCGCGACCGCGGTCATCCTCGCGTAGGGCCTGCCCTCGACTCGATCGGGGGCGGGGATCCACAGGCCCTCAAAGCGCGCGCACGATCAGCGACACCCCGGTCGCTGCGAGCATCAGGCCGATTGCGCGCATCAGCAACTCGCGCGACAGGGCGCGGAAAATTCTCGCCGCCACGACCATGCCGAGCAGCGCCGCGGGCAGCGCGGCGAGCGCAGTCAACCATACGCTCGAGTCGAGCAGCAGCCCGGTGGCGAGGAACGCGACCACGCGCAGCGAGATGCTGATGGTGGTGCAGCGGCCAAGCGTCGCGCGGTACTGCTGGTTGCTCAGCCCGCGGCGCGACAGGTAGATGGCGTAGGGCGGCCCGCCGGCGCCGAACAGCGTGCTGGTGATGCCGCCGGCGAGCCCCGCCACCCAAGCCCAACCGCGCGCCACTTGGCGCAGCGCGCCGCGCTGCGCCAGCGTGGACAGCGCCACTGCAGTCACGAATATGCCCAGCGACAGCATCGCCGCCTGGCGCGGCAGATTGACCAGCGCGGTGATGCCAGCAAGCGTGCCGAGCAGGATCATCGGCGCCATGCGGCCCCATTCTGCGCGCAGCGCGTTCTTCGGGTCGGCGAGCCCGAAGCGCAGCGTGTTCGCAAGGTCGAGCAGCGAGAACAGTGCCAGCGCGAACGGCAGCGGCACGATCCAGGTCGAGAGCGGGATCGTGACCAGCGCGGCGCCGAAGCCGGTGATGCCGAAGATCACCGCGCCGAGGAACGCGATCCCGGCAAGCGCTGCGATGTCGGCCGGAGATACGCTCATGCTCCCGCCGCGGCGAGCAGCAACTCGCCAGTGTTGAACCGGTTCATGCGTTTCAACCGCGGCAGGTAGCGAGCGAACGGCAGCCCGACGCGCCGCTCCAGCACGCGCGCCCGGCGGGCGAGATCCGCCCAGGCGAACGCGCGCGGCGCGCCTTTCAGCGCCAGCACGATCACATTCGGGTCGTAAAGCGCCGGCAGCGCGAGCACCGCGCCGCCGAAGGCGCGCTCGGCAAGCTGCAGCCTGCGGTCGAGCGCAGGATCGTCGTTCATCAGGTTCATCACCAGCACGCCAGGGTCCTCGAGCGCGAGCCACGCGGCATCGAAGAACGCCTGGCTGGCGAGCGCCGGCGGTGGATGCTCGTCGGCGAACGCGTCCACCACCAGGGTGTCGCAGCACTCGGGCGCGAGCGCCTCGGCGCCGTCGCCGATCTCGACCTGCAGGCGCCCATCTTCGTCGGGCAGGCCGAACTGCCCGCGCGCCACCGCCACCACGCGCTCATCGAGCTCGATGACGCGCGTGCGCACCGCGGGCAGGCGGCGGTAAAAGAACTTGGCCAGCGAGCCGCCGCCCAGCCCGATCATGAGCGCGGTGCGCGGCTGCGGATGAAACAGCAGGAACGCCATCATGCAGCGCGTGTATTCGAGCTCCAGCGCGAACGGGTCCGCGAGGCGCATCGAGCTCTGGATCGCCGCGCCGCCGACGTGCAGCGTGCGCACGCCGCGCGCCTCGCTCACCGTGAGGGCAGGTGCGCGCGCGCCGCGCAGAGCCGCGCGCAACCGGGCGAGCGCCTTCATGCCGCCCTACCTTTCTCGTGCCGGCCGCGCACCAGGCGCAGCCCGATCGCCGCGCCAGAGAACGACAACGCGGCGCAGCCCAGGATTGCGGCGTCGTAGGCACCGAAAGCGTCGAACGCCGCGCCGGCGAGCGTGGGCCCGAAGAGCGTGCCCAGCCCGGCCGCGGTGTACAGGCAGCCGATGATCCCCGAGACGCTGCGCGCACCGAACAGGTCCATGCAAAGCGTCGGCGCGAGGGCGACGAATCCGCCGTAGAGCGTGCCGAAGGCGACCGCGAACAGTGCCAGCAGCCAGAAGCTCTGCGCCACCCACCACACCAGGAACAGCGCCCCGAGTCCCGCGCCGATCGCCACCAGCGAGCGCATGTGGCCGAGCCGGTCCGCGATGCCGCCGATGGCGAAGCGCCCGATCAGGCTTCCCAGGCCGAGCAGGCTCACGAGCGCCACGCCCTGCGCCTCGCTGTAGCCAACGTCCTGCGCATACGCCGCCAGATGCACCATGGGGACGAAAAAACCGACGCAAATGAGCACCGCCACCGCGTACAGCAACCAGAACTCCGTCGTGCGCAGCGCCTCGCCGAGCGTCATGCCCGGCAGCGGCGACCGCGCCGTGCGCGCGGCATGCGCCGTGCCTCGCGCGCCGACCGCAAGCGCGGCCGGCAGCGCCACAGCGAGCGTCAGCAGGGCCAGCGCCAGATAGGCGCCGCGCCAGCCGAACACTCCGATCCACCACGCCGCGAGCGGCGGCACAAGCAGGTTGCCGGCGCCGATTCCGGCCACCGCGATCCCGGAGGCGAGGGCACGGTTGTGCACGAACCAGTGCTGCACCGCGCCCACCGAGGGCACGTAGCTCAGGCCGATGCCGACGCCGACACCGATGCTGTAGGTGAGGTAGAGCATCTCGACCGAGGGCGCGTAGGCGGCGAGCGCCAGCCCCGCTGCGAGAAATCCGACTCCCGCCAGGCACACGCCACGCGGGCCGAAGCGGTCGGCGAGCATGCCCCCGGGAACGCCGATCGAAAACCAAAGCAGCGCGCACAGCGAGAACACCAGCGACACATGCGTGCGCGAGGCGGCGAACTCCGACTGGAAGGCGTTGAAGAACGCGGCGAACGAGTAGGCGACGCCGAACCCCATGAACATCAGGGCGAAGGCGCTCGCCACCACCACCCAGCCGTTGGCGGCGCGCTCCAATTCAGCGCTTCTTGCGCTTTGCCGGCTTCTTCGCGGCGCGCGCGGTGCGCGGCTTTGCCGCCACCACCGCTACCGCCTCCACCTCCAGAAGCAAGTCGTCATGCACCAGGCGCTCCACGCCTACCAGGGTGCTCGCGGGAAGCGCCGCCGCGTCGAGGAAGCGCTCGCGCGTTTCGCGGTAGGCGCGCAGCGCATCCGGGTTGAGGTTCACCATGTAGCCGTTGAGCTTGACCACGTCGCGCCAGGTTGCGCCAGCAGCCGCGAGATTGGCTGCGATGCTGCGGAACACCTGGTAGGTCTGCGCCGCCATGTCGCCCTTGCCGACGACGTTGCCGTCGCGGTCGTAGCTCACCTGCCCCGACACGTAGACCAGCTTAGCCGGTCCGGTCACGGCGACGGTGTGGGTGAAAAACCGCGGCTCGAACACCGCCTCCGGATTCAGGTATTGCTTTTTCATCGCATCTCCTCAGTACACCGCGCCGCGCGCGGTGATCGGCCAGAGCTCCTCGACCACGCCGCCGCGCACGCACACGTACCAGTCGTAAAGATTGACCGTCGGATCGCAGTGCCCCGGCACGAGCAGCAGCTTGTCGCCAAGCGCGGGCGCCGCGGCGCCGGGCGCGACCTCTACCCAGCCGTGCTCGTCGGAAGCGTGGGTGTAAGCGAGCCCGGACCGCTGCCATAGCGCCGGCATGCCAGAGTCCACGCTCGAGGCCTTGAGCCCCGCGTCCACGATCGCAAGCTGCGCGCCCGGCCGGCTCATCACGGTCGAAAGCACGAACAGCGAATGCTCGAAGCGCGGCAGCGGCGCCGCCCATTCGTTCTTCGCGTAGTCCGCGTCCATGAAGACGTAGGAGCCGGGCTGGATCTCGTTCCAGGCGCCCGACTCCACTTCCAGCATGAAGGTGCCGCTGCCTGCGCCGGTGACCACGGAGCAAGCGATTCCCGCCGCCTCGATCAGCTTCCTGGTCGCGCGCACCGCGTCGGCGGCGCGCCCAATCACCTCGCGCCGTTCCGCCATCGTGCGCAGATGCTGCGCGCGCCCGTGGTAGGCCTGCAGCCCAGCGAAGCGCAGCTGCCGGCAGGCGGAGATGCTGCGCGCCAGAGCGAGCGCCGGCTCACCAGGCGCGACGCCGCAGCGGCGCATGCCGACTTCGAGCTCCACGTACACGTCGAGATGCGCGCCGGCGCGCGCCGCGGCAGCTTCCAGATCGCGCACGTTGCCGGCGTCGTCCACGCACACGCCGATGCGTGCCCGCCGCGCCAGCGCAGCAAGGCGCTCGAGCTTGGGCGCGCCGATGATCTCGTTCGACACCAGCACGTCTGCGATGCCCCCCTCTACCAGCGCTTCGGCCTCCGAAACTTTCTGGCAGCACACGCCGACCGCGCCGGCCGCCACCTGGCGGCGCGCGATCTCCGGGCATTTGTGGGTCTTGGCGTGGGGGCGCACCCGCACCCGGCCCGCCGCCAGGCCGGCGAGCGTTTTCAGGTTGCGCTCGAACGCATCGAGCTCGACCACCAGCGCCGGGGTATCCACCTCCTCCAGGCGCATGCCGACGGCTGCGGGCGCGCGCATCATGCCGCAGGCTGCTGCGCGCCGCGGGAGCGCAGCGCGAGCCATGCCAGTGCGCCGAGGATGACCGCCACCAGCGGCAGGGCGGCGTAGTTGACCTTTTCCCATCCGGCGTTGGTCACGATCAGGCCCGAGAACAACGACGAGAAAAGCATCATGCCGAAGATCGCGGACTCGTTGGCGCCCTGCGCCTTGGCGCGCTCCTCCGGCCGGTAAGCGGTGGTGAGCAGCGTGGTGCCGCCGATGTAGAGGAAATTCCAGCCCACGCCGATCAGCACCAGCGACCACCAGAAATTGGCCACCGCGATGCCGGCGAGCGCGATGCAGATCGCCACGACATTGAGCAGCGCGCCGGCGGTCATCACCTTCAGCACGCCGAAGCGCTTGACCAGCGGGCCGGTGAAGAACGACGGCGCGAACATCGCCACCACGTGCGCGGAGATGACGAAGGCGGCGTCACCGTATGCATGGCCGCAGGCGCCCATGGCGAGCGGCGTCGAGGTCATGAGGAAGTTCATGACGCCGTAGCTGAGCGCCGCCGCCAGCACCGCGACTGCGAACGCGGGCTGCGCGGCGAGCTGGCGCAGCGGCCGGCCGGTGGTCGCGCCGGCCTCGGCGGCCACCGCCGGGATGCGGATCAGGCTTAGCAGCACCATGATTATGACGACGAAGGCGATGAGCGCGAGGTAGGCGCCGGTAAAGCGCGGCACCAGCCAGTCCACCGTCACGCGGCTCATCGACGGCCCGAGGATGCCGCCGAGCAGCCCGCCGGCGAGCACCAGCGAGATCGCGGTGGGGCGGAAATCTGCGCTCGCCATGTCGGCGGCGGCGAAGCGGTAGTACTGGCCGAAGGCATTGAAGCCGCCGAACACCAGCGCCCCGGCGCACAGCAGCCAGAAGCTCTGCAGCCAGACCGCAACGCCGCACAGCGATGCGCCGGCGATGCCGATGGCGGCGCCGTGGATCAGGCCGCGCTGGCGCCCGACGCGGCGCATGTAGAGCGAGGCGCGCATGGTGGTGAGCGCGCCGCCCAGCACCCAGCAGGTCACCGGCAGCGTGGCGAGCGACGCCCAGGGGGCGAGCGCCAGCCCGGCCAGCCCGTTGATCGCGATCAGCGTGCTGTTGTTGGCCATGAGCATCGCCTGGCAGGCGGCGAGCAGGCCGACGTTGCGCCGGATGCTGTCCATTTATACAGTATCGGGGTAGGATGGCAGGGAGACGCATTCTACCGGCGGCGGCGATGGCGGACGGCAGAGAAAGTGAAACGCGGCGCGATGCGCTGCACCTGCGCGGCGCGCGCTCGCATATCCAGGGACGCTTCGAGAGTGATCAGCGCGAGGCGTTCGACGACGGCTGGACGCGCGACGACGAGCCCGCGGCGCCGCTCGTCACCACGGTGACCGAGGAGCGCGCACGCTCGATCATCGCGCGTAACGATTCGCCCGACGTGCCGTTCGAGCAGTCGATCAATCCCTATAGAGGATGCGAGCATGGGTGCTCATATTGTTACTCGCGCCCAAGTCATGCTTACCTCGAGCTTTCCCCGGGGCTCGATTTCGAATCGAAGCTGTTTGCCAAAACCAACGCCGCTGAGCTGCTGCGAGAGGAGCTGTCCCGTCCCGGCTACGAGCCCAAGCCCATCGCTTTCGGCACCAACACCGACTGCTACCAGCCGATCGAGCGTCGCTACAAGATCATGCGCCAGGTGCTGGAAGTGCTCGCCGACTGCGAGCATCCGCTCACCATCGTGACCAAGTCGGCGCTCATCGAGCGCGACCTGGATCTGCTTGCACCCATGGCGGCAAAAAACCTGGTCAAGGCGTTCGTATCGATCAATACGCTCGACCGGCAGCTGGCGCGGCGCCTCGAGCCGCGCGCCGCCAGCCCGCAACGGCGAATCGACACGTTGCGCGCGCTCGCGGCGGCCGGCGTGCCCTGCGGAGTGATGGTGGCGCCGACCATCCCGGCGCTCACCGACAAGTCCATCGAGGAGGTGCTTGCCGCAGCCGCGGCGGCGGGCGCCACTATGGCGGGCTGGATCATGCTGCGGCTGCCGAACGAGGTGCGGCCGCTGTTCAAGGAGTGGCTCGCGGCGCACTACCCGCAGCGCGCCGAGCACGTCATCAGCATCGTCAGGCAGGTGCGCGGCGGACGAGAGAACGATCCGCGCTTCGGCTCGCGCATGAGCGGCTCGGGCAACTACGCCGAGCTGATCGCGCAACGTTTCGAGATCGCGTGCAAGCGCCTTGGGCTGAACAGCGAGCACAACCACATGGCGGCGCGCGGCGGACTGGACTGCGCGCGCTTCAGGCCGCCGATCCGCGGCCCGCAGATGCAACTGTTCTAAGGTGGAGGAGCCTCCCGCACTGCGCCTGCGAGCGCTCTGGCTCGCGCTCGGCTGGCTGCTCGTCGCGGCGATCGTCTGGCTGTCGCTCACCCCGACGCCGCCGAAAATCGACCTCGAGGGCGGCGACAAGCTCGGCCACTTTGCAAGCTACGCCGCGCTCATGTTCTGGTTCTGCCAGCTCTACCTCGCGCGCGGCGCGCGCCTCGGTTACGGCGCCGGCTTCGTACTCATGGGGGTGGCGCTGGAATTCGCGCAGGGCGCACTCGGCACGCGCAGCTTCGAGCCGGCCGACATGCTCGCCAACGCCTTCGGGGTGGCGCTCGGCTGGGCGCTGGCGCTCGCCACGCGCGGTTCGCTATTCCTGCAGATCGAGAGGGCGCTATCGGCTAGTCTGCGCGGGTGAGCACCTCCCGCGCGCAGCGCATGCTGGAAGCGCCGATCCTGCCGGTGCTGCTGCGGCTCGCAGCGCCGGGGATCATCCTCGTGGTTTTCCAGTCGGCGGTGTCGATCGCCGACACCTTTTTCATCGGCCGCCTGGGCACCGAACCGCTCGCCGCAGTGGCGCTGGTGTTTCCGCTGGTGATGCTGCTGCAGATGATCTCGGCCGGCTCCATGGGCGGCGGCGTCTCCTCCGCGGTGGCGCGCTCGCTCGGCGGCGGCAACGACCGCCAGGCGCGCTCCCTGGTGGTGCACGCGGCGGTGATCGCGGTCGCGATGGGGCTGCTGTTCACGCTGCTGCTGCTCGCTTTCGGCAGCGGCATCTTCCGCCTGCTCGGCGGCAAGGGGACGGTGCTGGCGCTCGCGCTTGAGTATTCGGACATGCTGTTCGCGGGCGCGACGCTGGTCTGGCTGTCGAACACCTGCGCCAGCTTGCTGCGCGGCAGCGGCAACACGCTCGCCCCTGCGCTGGCGCTGATCGTCGCCGCGTTCGTCCACATTCCGCTGTCGGCGGGGCTGGTGCTGGGCGCGGGCGGGCTGCCGGCTCTCGGCATCGCCGGCGCGGCGGTGGCCTACCTGATTGCGCAAACCTGCGGCACCGCGGTGATGGTCGCGATTCTCTGGCACAGCGCGCTGCGGCCGCGGCGCGAGGATCTGAGGCTGCAGGCGCGGCTGTTCCGCGAAATCCTGCGCGTCGGCTTGATCTCATCGGTCAATGCGACCCAGACCGTGCTCACTGCGGTCATCCTCACGGGCCTGGTCGGCCGCCACGGCACCGCGGCGCTCGCCGGCTACGGAGTCGGCCTGCGCCTGGAGCTGCTGCAGGTGCCGCTGGTGTTCGCGGTCGGGCAGGCCCTGGTGGTGATGGTCGCCACCCACATCGGCGCCGGGCGCGCGGCGCGCGCCAAGCGCATCGCCTGGACCGGGGCGATGCTCTCCTCCGCGATCGCCGGCGCGATCGGCCTCGGCGCCGCGTTCTTTCCCGAGCACTGGGTGCGGCTCTTCAGCGCTGATCCGGGGGTAATCGAATCCGGCAGCAGCTACCTCAGTATCGTAGGGCCGCTCTATCCGCTGTTCGGCCTCGGCGTGGCGCTGTTCTTCGCCTCGCAGGGTTCTGGCCGGGTGGCGCCGATGGTGCTCGCCGGCACGGCGCGCCTCGCCATCGTGATCGCGGGCGGCGCCGCGGCGGTCGCGCTAGGCGCGCCTCTCACGGCGATATTCAGCGTCATCGCTGTCGGCATGCTGGTGTACGGGACGATGAGCGCCTGGGCGGTGCACCGCACCCCCTGGATCGCTCACTAGAGCGACGGCTTCAACGCCCGCCGCCGGTACGCGCCAGCAGCGCCAGCGCGATTGCCGCGCCGACCACGATCGCGACCACCAGCCCCGCCTTGGTCATCCACTCCTGCAGCGCCTCGCGCGGGATCACCTCGGTGACGGCGAGAATTCCGATCAGCGCCACGATCAGCACCGCGAGCACCGCGATCGCTTTCAGCGCGCCGCTCAATCCGGCTCTGGTTTCGGGTTGGTTCGGGTCCACGTCCACCCCCTTTCAGGTCGTGCTGCGCGGGGCAGTATAGGCGCTAGCGCCCCAGGAACGCGATCAGCGCATCGAGCGTCGCGTCGGGCGCCTCGGCCATGAGCGAGTGGCCCGAGGGGGCGAGCGTGACGGATTGCGCGCCGGGAATCGCCTTCAGCAGCGCCTCGGCCGCTCGCGGCGGCGCCATCTGGTCGCGCCGCCCGAGCACGAGCAGCGCCGGGCACTTCACCTTCGCCGCGCTCTCTAGACCCGTGGCGTAGGCGTCGCACGCCCTGAGATCGCTGTGGAGCACGCCCGGTGCGAGGCGCGCCAGGCGCGCGAGTGTGTCGCCGTACATCCACATGCCGGGGTTCGGATTGCTGCCCAGCGACACCTCCGGCGCGTGGCCCCAAATGGTGTGCATGTCGAACGCGGTCAGCTCGTTGCTGCGCGCAGCCTCGAGGAACGCCGGCGAGACCTTCAGCGGATACGCCACGCCGACGAGCGCAATGCGCTCGACCCGGTCGGGATGGCGCGCGGCGCACTCGAGCGCCACCAGGGCGCCCATCGAATGGCCGACGACGCTGGCGCGGCCGAGCCCGGCGGCATCGAGCGCGCGCAGCACCCAGTCGCTCATCTGCTCGATCGAAGCGAGCGGCGCGCCGCCCGAGCGCCCGTGCGCGGGAAGGTCCAGCGCGAGCACGTTGCGGCCGTGGTAGCCGAAATAGCGGCTCTGCAAGCCCCACCACGAATGCTCGAGCCCGCCACCATGCACGAACGCGATGGTCGGCTTCGCCGCGTCGAGCGCGTGCGCCGCGGTGTAAGCGTAGGCGCGCTGGCCGTCTACGGTCAGGTCCATCTCAGGACCCGGCGCGCTGCGCCGCCTTGAGGCCGCGGTCCAGATCGTCGATCAGGTCGGCGGCATCTTCCAGGCCGACCGACAGGCGCACGGTGCCCGCAGTGATCCCGGCCTTCGCCAGGTCCTGGTCCGACATGCGGTAGTGCGTGGTGGTCGCAGGATGGATCACCAGCGACTTGGCATCGCCCACGTTGGCGAGGTGCGAGAACACGCGCAGCGTCTCGATGAAGGCGCGTCCCGCGGCGCGGCCGCCCTTCATGTTGAACGAGAACACGGCGCCGGCACCGCGCGGCAGCAGGCGCTTGGCGAGCGCGTGGTCGGGATGGTCGGGCAGATCCGGATACATCACTTTCTCCACCATCGCGTGCGCCGCCAGATAGGCGACCACTTTGCGTGTGTTCTCTACGTGGCGCGGCATCCTCAGGTGCAGGGTTTCGACGCCTTGCAGGATCTGGAACGCGGTCATCGGCGCCATGCAGGCGCCGAAATCGCGCAAGCCTTCGCGGCGCGCGCGCAGGAGGAACGCGCGCGTACCCGACTCCTCCTCGAAATCCATGCCGTGGAAGCCTTCATACGGCGAGGTGAGCTGCGGAAACTTGCCGCTTTTCTCCCAGTCGAAGCGGCCCGAATCCACCAGCACGCCGCCGATCGCGGTGCCGTGCCCGCCGAGAAACTTGGTCGCCGAGTGATACAGCAGGTCGGCGCCGAGCTCGAAGGGCTTCATCAGCCAGGGCGTGGTGAAGGTCGCATCCACCAGCAGCGGCACGCCCGCGGCGTGCGCGATGCGCGCCACCTCCGGGATGTCGAGCACGTCCAGCCCCGGATTGCCGAGCGTTTCACCGAACAGCAACCGCGTGTTCGGCCGGATCGAACTCTTCCACGCGCCATGGTCGCGGGGATTGATGAAAGTTGTCTCGATGCCGAAGCGCTTGAGCGTGTAGCCGAGCAGGTTGTGCGAGCCGCCATACAGCGAACCCGAGGCAACGATGTGCGAACCGGCGTCCATAAGCGTCGCCACCGCGAGGTGCAGCGCCGCCTGGCCGCTGGCGGTCGCGATAGCGCCCACGCCGCCCTCGAGCGCCGCCATGCGCTCCTCGAGCACCGCCACAGTCGGGTTGGAGATGCGCGAATAGACGTGGCCCGCGCGCTCCATGTTGAAAAGGGAGGCCGCGTGCTCGGTGTCGCGGAACACGTACGACGTGGTCTGGTAGATCGGCACCGCGCGGCTGCCGGTCGCCGGATCGGGCGACTGCCCGGCGTGCAGCGCGAGCGTGTCGAAACCGGGGTACTTGGGGCCTGCCATATATGTAGATCGGGGACAGACCCCGATTTTTCGCCTTAAGTTACGGGGAGATAAGCGCAAAAATCGGGGTCTGTCCCCGATTTTCTCAGTGCAGGTGCTTGCGCGACGGCCGGGTGTAGCTCTCGAAGGCGCGCTCGGGCTTGGGCGCCTGCGAGGCCTTATCCTTCCAGTCGAGGTCGAACTGCTGGTTGACCAGCGCCAGCACTTCCGCGACGCGCTCCTTGTCGAACTGGCGCGTCAGCAGCACGGTAAGGTCTTCGATCATGCAGCGGCGCTGCGCCTCGTGGATTGCCTGCGCGGTCGGCCCGACGAACAGCAGCTGCGATTCCTGCTCGCCGTTCTGGTGGTACAGCGTCAGCTCGACCTCGACCGCCTCGTAGCACAGCGGCCCCAGGTTCTCGAGCGCCGTCTGCAGCACGGCGTGGAAGGTCTTGCCGATCTCTCCGGTCCAGCACAGCAGCAGCAGGAGATCTTTTTCGTCCCAGCGCAGGCCCAGCTCGTCCTGCTCCACGCTCTTCACGTCGGCGAGCGCGTCGGCGTCGAGATACTCGAGCCAGGGCGCGAGCGCCTGCTCGATCTGCTTCTTCGATACGCCTTCCAGGATCGGGATGTCTGCGTGGACGTGGACTTCCATCCGCATGGCGGTTCCCCTGCGAGAGAGGCGTGCAGTTTATCACGCGCGCCGCGGGCGCCGACCGGCGGTTCGGGTCAACTGACCGCCGGCAATTCGCGTTTATACAGAATGGCTTGAGCGCCCAGAGGCGCTTGAATTGCGGCTTGCGAGCACACATATTCACAGCAGGTGCTTGCGCATAGCAGTTTAATTGGGGCGCGGCGGACAGCTACCCAAGGAGGTGGCCATGAACGTCCTGTACAGCAGCGACAACTACTACGTGGCCGAGTTTCCCGGGCTTGGCGGCATTGAGCTCGTGGACAAGTCGACCGGCCGCACCGGGTTCCTGAACGGCGCGGTGGAAACCAAGTTCCGCGCCTCGATGGCGAACCTCGCCGCCGCCGACCCCACCGAGGAATCGGTGGACGAGTTTCTCGGCCATTACGAAGCCCTGCTGACGAACCGTGTAGTTCTGCATTAGCGGCGCTGTATAGTCTGCCGGGTGATCCGGCCAGACTATTCCGGCGGCGGCTTCGTCAACCTGATTGCCTCGATCGCCGCAGCCCGCGGCGCGAGCCCGCGTCACGCCACACTCACCGCTCTGCCCCCTGAGGCGCTGCAAGGCGCCCGCAACATCGTGCTCGTCATCGTCGACGGGCTGGGCGACAACTATCTCGCGCAGCATGGCGCGCACGGCGTGCTCGGCAAGCACCGCCGTGGCGCCATCAGCGCCGTGTATCCCTCGACCACCGCAAGCGCGATCACCACTTCGTTCACCGGCGCCACTCCGCTCGAGCACGGCCTCACCGGATGGTTCACCTATTTCGGCCAGGCCAGCAGGGTCGCTGCGCCGCTGCCGTTTCGCTCGCGCGGCGACAATGCGTCGCTGCGCGCCCGTGGCGTTTCGCCCGGCGCGCTGTTCACCGAGCCGTCGATCTTCGATGCGCTCGCCGTGCGAACCCTGGTGGTGTCGTTCCGCGACATCGTCGATTCGGACTACAACCGGCACCACTGCGGGCGCGCCGAGCGCCGACCCTACGCCACCCTCGACGGTTTCGTGCGCGAGGTCGAGCAGGCGGTGAAATCGGGGCCAGAGCGCAAGTTCGTCTACGCCTACTGGCCAGAATTCGATGCCCTCGCCCACAAGCACGGCGTGGCGAGCGCCCAAGTGGCGGCGCATTTCGCGCAATTCGATGCTGCGTTCGGCGAGCTGCTGGCGCGGCTTTCGGGCAGCGACAGCATCGTCATCGCCACCGCCGATCACGGCTTCGTGGATAGCGGCCCGGCGGAGTCGCACGCACTGGAGGCGGCGCCGGGCCTTGCGGCGCTGCTCAAGTACCCGCTCTGCGGCGAGCGGCGCGTCGCCTTCTGCCACGTGCAGGACGGGCGTGCGCCCGAATTCATGCAGCGGGCGCGCGACTGGCTGGGCGGGCGCGCCGAGGTGCGCGCCAGCCGCGAGCTTGCCGACGAAGGCTGGTTCGGACCGGGGCGCGAGCATGCGCGTTTCGCAGAGCGGATCGGCGACGTGGCGCTCATCATGCAGGATCACCATACGGTGAAGGACTGGGTGGCGGGCGAGCCGCGCCACCTGCACATCGGCAATCACGGCGGCGCGAGCGCCGACGAAATGCGCATTCCCCTGGTAACGGTGGAGACATGAAAACCAAAGCGAACGGCATCAACGTCTATTACGAACTGCACGGCAAGGAAGGCGCGCCCTGGCTGGTGCTCAGCCATTCGCTCGCCTGCAGCGTGCGCATGTGGGACGAGCAGATCGCGGCCTTCAAGGACCGCTACCGCATCCTCGCCTACGACACGCGCGGCCACGGCGCGAGCGACGCGCCCGCCGGCGCCTACTCGCTGGAGATGCTGGCCGATGACGCCAAGGCGCTGCTCGATGCCGTGGGCGTCAAGCGCTGCCACTGGGCCGGGCTTTCGATGGGCGGGATGATCGGGCAAACCTTCGCGCTCAAGTACCCGGGCGTGTTCCAGACCCTCACCCTGGCCGACACCTCTAGCCGGATTCCGGCCGAGGCGGCGCCGACCTGGGCCGAGCGCATCAAGGTCGCCGAAGCCCAGGGCATGCAGCCGCACGTCGACCCAACGCTCGCGCGCTGGTTTACGGAGCCCTACCGCAAGGCGCGCCCCGACCAGATGAAGCGCGTCGGCCAGTACATCGCCGGCACCCCGGTCTCAGGCTACGTCGGCTGCTGCCACGCGCTGCCGAAACTCAACCTGACGGCGCGCCTGAAGGAGATCAAGTGCCCGATCCTGATCGTGGTCGGCGATCAGGACATGGGAACGCCGGTCGCGATGTCGCAGGAGATCCACGCCAACGCGCCGGGCTCGAAGCTCGCCATCCTGCCCTCGGCCTCGCACCTCTCCAACATCGAGCAGCCCGAGGCGTTCAATCGGGCGCTGGGCGAATTCCTCAGCTCGAACTGATTCCCGCCACGCCGCGGTCGAAAAACTCCCGCGACTGCGCGAGCGCCGCGGCGCGCCAATTCGCTTCCGACGGGTAGAAAGCCTCCTCGTACTCGCGCTGCAGCTCGGCGGCGCGCGCCGGCTGGCGAACACCGTTGAACCGCAGCCAGCGCTGCAGCAGGCTCGCGCGCTGCATGCCTTCGCGCGGCAGCGTGCCGAATTCGATCACCACACAGGTCACTTCAGCCTTCGGCAGCATGGCGGCAAAAGCGTCGATGATGACGCCGTTGTAGGTGGCGAGCGCCTTGTGCGTCACCCCCTGGAGGTTGACCGCGCGCTCGCCCCACCAGGCGCGCGCCCGCTCGCGCGCAGGCGAACCTTCAGGGTGGAAGCACAGGTAGACGTGCTCGCACCACGGCCCGATGCCGGTGTGCAGATCGAGGAACGCGACTTTCTTCGCGCCGCCCAGGTGCGTGCGCACCGCATCGCGGAAGGCGCCGTTGGCCCACTGCGCGCGCGCGCCACCGTAGAACACGCCGTCGGCGTGCGCGTACTGGCCGCCGTTGAAGCCATCGGAGAAGGCCTTCTCGCCGACCTGCTCGCGGTACGCCTTGAGCCGCGCAAACATGCCGGCGACCGAAGCGTCGTCCCAATTGTC
>CAYMVA010000150.1:0-55048 GCA_964393745.1 uncultured Enterobacteriaceae bacterium
GCGGCCGCGGAAGCCGCTGCGCGCCGCGAAGCGCTCGACGGCCCGCCGCTCGAAGGCAGCCGGCGCACCGTCGCGCTCGCTTTGTTCGCGCTGGTGATGTCGCTCAACGCCTTCGCCTTCGGCGTCATCACGGTGCAGCTGGTGCCGCTGCTCGAGGCGTCGGGGCTCGCCACCGCGGCGGCGGTCTGGGTGGCGTCCTCCAAGGGCTTCGCGCAGTTCGCCGGCCGCGTGGTGGAGATCGTCTTCGGCCGCAACCTGCGCGCGATGAGCGTGGCGCGCATCGCCATCGGCGCGCTGCCGGTGTCGTTCTTGCTGCTGCTGCTCGCAAGCGGCAACTTTTACCTGGTGCTGCTGTTCACCTTGCTGATGGGCGCGTCGCAAGGCGTGATCACGATCGTGCGCGGCGCGGTGCCGCTCGCGCTTTTCGGGGCCAACGGCTACGGCACGGTGCTCGGCCTGATCGCCACGCCGGTGCTGATCGTCAACGCCGCGGCGCCGACCGCGTTCGCATTGATCGTGGACGAGTGGGGCTGGGGCGCGGGGCGCGGCGTGCTGCTCGCCACTACCGCCGCGGCGTGGATTTCGATCGAACTGATGTCGCGCTGGTACGAGCGCGGGAAGAACGCGGGGTCAGGTCTTTAGTTTGCAGGCACCAGATGCTTGGACTGGCCTGCAAACTAAAGACCTGACCCCTTGCTCCGCTCACCTCGCGACGTCGCGCTGCGACTGCGCCAGCACTGCATCCAGCTCGGCGCGCGAGGTGAGCACCCGGTCGCCGTGCTGCGAAAGGGCGATGGCGGCCAGGGCCACGCCGCGGCGCAGGCCGGCACGGGCGTCGCCGTCGAGGAAACCGTCGAGCGCGCCGGCGGCGAAGGCGTCACCGCCGCCGATGCGGTCCACGATGCCGACGGGGAGCGCGGCTTGCAGGACAAATTCCTTCCCCTGGAGCAGCGCCGCGCCGCGCTCCCCGAGGGTGAGGAAGATGGCTTGCGCGCGCGTCAATGCGTGCAACGCTTCGAGCTGGCCGCGCGGGTTGCCGGTGCAGCCGAAGAGGCTCGCCGCATCGGCGCTCTTGCAGAAGAGCACGTCGGCCTCGGCGATGAGCGGCCGCAGCTTTTCGCCCGCCGCCTGCGCGCTCCACAGTTTCGCGCGGAAATTCACATCGAAGCTCACTGTCACGCCTGCGGCGCGGGCGCGTCGCACCGCCTCGGCGACCACCGCGTGGCAGGAGTCGCTCAAGCCCACGGTGATGCCGGTGACGTGCAGCACGCGCGCATCGAGCAGGTAGTCCCAGTCCACGTCCGCGGGGGTCATGCGCGCCGCCGCGGAGTTGGCGCGGTCGTAGATCACCTGGATGGCGCGCGGCGCGGCGGCGTACTCGATGAAGTAGGTGCCGAGGCGCTCGCCGGGCGCCCGCTTCACCGCCGTCACGTCCACGCCGTCCGCGCGCAGCGCCCGCAGGACGGCGTTGCCGAGCGCATGGTCAGGCAGCCGGCTCACCCAGCCCGCGCGGCGCCCGAGGCGCGCCAGCGCCACGCAGGTGTTGCACTCGGCGCCGCCGTACTCAACCTCCAGCCGGCGCGCGTCGTCGAGCCGCTCGCCCATGGGGACGCTCAGGCGCAGCATGACCTCGCCTAGGCCGATCACATCGAAGCGGGGCGAGCGGGTCATGGGCGCTCAGCGTGTGTCGATCGGGACGTAAGCGCGCGGCTCGGGGCCGTTGTACAGGGTCAACGGCCGGATGAGGATGTTGTTCTCCATCTGCTCGAGCACCTGCACCGTCCAGCCCGGCACGCGCCCGACGGCGAAGATCGGCACGAACAGGTCTTCCTTGATGCCGTTCAGGTAGTAGACCACCCCGGCGTAGAAATCCACGTTGACGTTGACGCCGTGGCGCGCGTAGGGCGCCATCGCTGCCACCAGCGCCTCCAGGATCTGGAACCACTGCGGCTGGCCCATCTCGCGCGACAGTTTCTCCACGCCTGCGCGCATGTGTCGCGCACGCGGATCCTCGGCGCGGTAGACACGATGGCCGAAGCCCATCACCGCCTCCTTCGCCGCGCGCTTCGCCTTCACATAGTCGGCCGCTTTGGATGCCTCGCCCACTTCGAGCGCCATCTTCATCACGTTCTCCGCAGCGCCGCCGTGCGCCGGTCCCGAGAGCGCTGCGATCGCCGCAGTGACCGCCGAGTGCAGGTCCGCCTCGGTGCCGGCCACCACGCGCGCGGTGAAGGCGGAGGCGTTCGAGCCGTGCTCGGCGTGCAGGATCATGTCGGTGTCCATGAGCTTGGCCGCATCGGCGCTGGGCTTTGTACCCTTCAACATCCAGAGGAAGTTGGCGGCGTGCGAGAGCTTCGCATCGGGCGCCAACGGAGCGCGGCCGTTGCGGATCGCCTCGTGCGCGGCGACGATCATCGGCACCTGTGAGGTGAGCCGGATGCCTTTCCGCACCGTCGCCTCGGCGGACTTGTCCGCGGTTTCCGGGTCGAAGGCGGCGAGCGCCGAGACCGCGGTGCGCAGCACGTCCATCGGGTGCGCGCCCTTGACCGCGCGGATCACGTCGTGTACCGCAGCGGGCAGGGCGCGCGCGGCCTTCAATTCGGCCTCGAACGCTGCGAGCTGCACGCGGGTCGGCAGCTCGCCCCTGAGGAGCAGGTAGCAGGTCTCCTCGAAGGTCGAATGCTCGGCGAGGTCGTGGATCGAGTAGCCGCGGTAGCGCAGCTCGCCCGCGCGGCCGTCTATGAAGCACACGCGCGAGCGGTCGAAGTAGACCTCCTTCAGGCCGCGGCGGATTTCGATTTTTTCGGTCTGTTCACCCATGATTCACCCCGCCGAGAAGCCGCCGTCCACGAAAATTGTCTGTCCCGTGACGTAATCCGCGGCGCGGCTGGCGAGGAAGATCGCGGTGCCGCGCAGGTCGTCGAGCTCGCCGTTGCGGCCGATGAAGGTGCTGTCGGCCATTTTCCTCCAGCGCGCCGGGTCGTTCGCCACCGCAGCGGTGAGCGGCGTGGCGAAAAATCCCGGCGCGATGGCGTTGGTGTTGACGCCGTGCTTGGACCACGCCTCGGCCTGCGCGCGCGTCAGTTGCATGACACCGCCCTTGGAGGCGCCATAGGGCCCGGAGTTGCCGAAGGCGCGCACCGACTGCAGCGAGGCGATGTTGATGATCCGGCCCCAGCGTTTCTCGATCATTGCCGGCGCCAGGCGCTGCGCGAGGAAGAAGGGCGCATCGAGATTGAGCTTCAGGCTCGCATCCCAGTCGGCGGCGGTGATCTCGAGCATCGGTTTGCGGATGTTCACCCCGGCGGCAGACACCAGGATGTCGGGCGCACCGAAGAACGAAAACGCGCGCGCGGCGCAATCGGCGAGTGCACCGCGATCGGTGAGGTCGCAGGCGATGCACGCCGCCTTGCCGCCGCCCGACTCGATCTCGCGTTTGGCCGACTCGAGCTCGGCGGCGCGCCGCGCGACCAGCAGCACGCTCGCACCGGCCTCGGAGTAGGCGCGCGCGATCGCTTTGCCGATTCCCGAGCTGGCACCGGTGACGAGCGCCACCCGGCCCTTGAGTGAAAAGAGTTCCGACAGGCTCAAGAACGCACCGGGTCGCCCAAGTCGAACTTCTCGCCTGGAAAATACTTCGCCAGGCGGTCATCCGCGGTGCGCGCGTGCGCTTCCATGCCTTCGAGGCGCGAGATGCGCGCTGTGGCCTGCGCGATCTGGCGGTTGGCGTCGCGGCTCATGCGCTGCCAGGTCACGGTCTTGATGAACTTGTGCACCGAAAGGCCGCCCGAGTAGCGCGCCGCGCCCTTGGTGGGGAGGATGTGGTTCGGGCCCGAAGCCTTGTCGCCGAACGCCACCGTGGTTTCTTCGCCGAGGAATAGCGACCCATAGCAGGTCAGGTTCCCGAGCCACCAGTCGAGATCGCGTGCCTGTACTTCGAGGTGCTCGGCGGCGTACTTGTCCGACACCTTCGCCGCCTCCTCGCGCGTGGCGCACAGCACCACCTCGCCATAGTCGCGCCACGCCGCGCCCGCAGCGTCACGCGCGATGGGCGGCAGTTTCTCGATCAGCGGCGGCACTCGGCGCATCACGTCTTCGGCGAGCTTGCGCGAGGTGGTGATGAGCCAGGCGGGCGATTCGTGGCCGTGCTCGGCCTGGCCCACGAGGTCGGTGGCGACCACCGCGGGGTCGGCGGAATCGTCGGCGATCACCGCGATCTCGGTCGGCCCGGCGAACACGTCGATGCCGACCTTGCCGAAGAGCATGCGCTTCGCCTCGGCAACGAACTTGTTGCCCGGGCCGACCACGATGTCGGCCGGCTTGCCGGTGAAAAGCCCGAAGGCGAGGCTCGCGATCGCCTGCACTCCGCCGAGCGTGAGGATGGTGTCGGCGCCGGAGACTTTCATCGCGTACAGGATCTGCGGGTGAATGCCCTCGCCATGAAACGGAGTAGATGCGGCGATCACCGTAGGCACGCCCGCGGCCTTGGCAGTCGCGATCGCCATGTAGGCCGAGGCGATGTGCGCATAGCGCCCGGCTGGGATGTAGCAACCGGCGACGTTCACCGGGATGAGGCGCTGTCCGGCAGTTAGCCCCGGATGAATCTCGGTCTCGAACTCCTGCAGCGAGGCGCGCTGCGCGAGCGCGAATCGCCGCACCTGCGCGGTGGCGAACTCGATGTCGCGCTTGACGGAAGCCGGCAGCCCGGAGGTGCGGCGCTCGATCTCCTGCGGCGTGACCACGATCTCGCCGGTCCACTTGTCGAGCTTGGCGGCATACTCGCGCACCGCAGTCTCGCCGCGCCGCTCGATCTCGGCGAGCATCTCCTCGGCCACCTTGCGCGCGGTATTGGTTTCCGTTTCGGGGCTCTTGCTTGCCTTCTTCAGGTATTCGACGGCCATCGCGAACCTCCGGCTACTTCGTGTATAGCACCCCGGGGAGCCACAGCGCGATCTGCGGGAACACCATCACCAGGATGAGCCCGATGATCTGCAGCACCATGAACTGCATCATGCCCTTGTAGATGTCCGAGAGCGCCCATTGCGGCGCCACCCCCTTGAGGAAGTAGGCCGAAAGCGCCACCGGGGGAGACAGCCACGCGGTCTGGAGGTTGATCGCGACCAGGATCGCGAACCAGGTGATGTCGAAGCCCAGCTGCTTCACCATCGGCAGCACGATCGGCACGAAGATGAGCACGATCGGCACCCATTCGAGCGGCCAGGCGAGCAGGAAGATCACCGCCATGATGATCAGCAGGATGGCGAATTTCGGCAGCTCCAGGCCGAGCAGCGCCTGGCTCATTACCTCGGGGGTGCCGAGGCGCGAGAACACGCCGCCGAAGAAGTTCGAGGCCGCGACCAGGAACAGGATCATGCAGGACACTTCGAGCGTCTTCAGCAGCGAGTTGTACAGCAGCTTCCAGGTGAGCTTGCGGTACATGACGGTGAGCAGCAGCGCGCCGACCGCGCCCAGCGCGGCGCCCTCCGTTGGCGTCGCCACTCCGCTCATGATGCTGCCGAGGGAGGCAAGCAGCAGCACCGTGATCGGCACCATGCCCTTCAGGAACTCGACGAACAGCGCGACCTTTGACTCCGCGTGGTCCTCGACGCGAAGCGCCGGCCCGAGCTTGGGATTGATGTAGCAGCGTATCAGCGCGTACAGCGCGTAGATGCCGGCGAGCATGACGCCTGGAATCAGGGCGCCGGCGTACAGGTCGGTCACCGGAATGCCGACCACTGGGCCCATCACGACCAGCATCACGCTCGGCGGGATGAGGATCCCCAGCGTCCCCCCCGCCGTGATGATGCCCGCGGACATCTGGACGTCGTACTTGGAGCGATCCATGGCCTTGGCGGCCATGATCCCGAGCAACGTCACCGAGGCGCCGACGATGCCGCTCGCGGCGCCGAACAGCGTCGCCACGAACATCGCCGAGAGGTAGAGCGAGCCGTGCACCCGCGCGAGCGCCAATTGCGTGACGTAGAAGAGCCTCTCCATCAGCCCGGCGCGCTCCAGCAGCAGGCCCATGAAAACGAACAGCGGCACCTGGGCCAGCGTCTGCTCCTTCATGGTGGCGAAGAACTGGAACACCATGAGGTGGAACACCGTGTCGCCGAAGCCCCAGTAACCGAACACGATGCCGAGCAGGATCAGCGTGAAGGCGATGGGAAAGCCGGCGAAGATGGCGCCGAGCAGCGCCACGAGCATCCAGCCGCCGATCGCTTCCGGGCTCATTTCGGCAAGCCTGCTTGCGGGGACTCTGCCTGCGGAAGTTCCTCGCTGATGACCTCTTCAATGGAGCGGTGCTTGACCAGCCACTCGCCGGTGCGCAGGGCGTGCAGGCATTTCAGGAACTCGGCCACGCCCTGCAGCAGCAGCATCGCGGTCGCTATCGGCAGCACGGCCTTGAGCGGGTAGATCACCGGCATCCAGGCGCTGTTGACCGACCGTTCCTCGCGCACCCAGGACTGCCATGCGAACCCGGTGCCGAACCACAGGAAGATCGCGATCCCGGGGAAGAACAGCAGCAGGTAGCACAGGGCGTCCACCGTGGCCTGCGTCCTCACCGACCAGGTCTGGTACAGGAAGTCGGTGCGGATGTGGGAGCCGCGGTACAGCGTGTAGGCGGCGCCGAGCATGAACATGGCGCCGTAGATCATGTAGCTGAGTTCGTAGGCCCACTGCGTTGGCCGCGCGATGTAGCGCACGCAAATCTCCCAGGTCATCACGCCGATGAGCGGCAGGATGAGCCACGCGAAGATGCGCCCGGACCAGTCGCTGATGGCGTCGATGGCGCGGATCGTGCGCACCAGCCGGCCTAGCGGTTCAGTCATGGTCTCTCCCCAAAAAAACAGGCGGCCGCGCGGCCGCCTGTGTCGGATGCCTCGGGTGCAGCGCTACTTCGCGCTCTTCAGATAGGCCTCGGCAACCGAGGTGTTCAGCTTCTGGATGTCGATCCAGTAGGGCACCACGTCCTTGGCGAACGCGGCCTGCGAGTCGAGCACCTTCTTGAAGAACGGGTTTTTCGCCGCGTTCTCCGCATACACCTTCTTCGCCGCCGCCATGTAGGCCGGGAAGTAGTCCGGCGGCGTATCCAGCACCTGCACGCCGTGCTTGGTCTTGAGCTCGATGAGGGCGAGTGCGTTGGCGCGGATGCGGTAGGCGATCGACTCCATCATCGAGGCATTCGCCGCACCCTCGAAAATCGCATGCACGTCCTTCGGCAGCTTCGCCCAGAAGGTCTTGTTGATGTAGATGTCGGCGTTCACCGTGTTCTGGTGCAGGCCCTGCAGGTAGTAATACTTAAACGCTCGGTGAAAGCCGTAGGCGATGTCGGTGACCGGGCAGCACCACTCGGCCGCGTCGAGCACGCCGCGCTCGGCCGAAGGGATGATTTCTCCACCGGGAAGAAACACCGCCGTCACGCCCATCTCCTTGTAAATCGCGCCGGGGATGCCCGGCGGGGTGCGGAAGCGGCGCTTGCGCAGGTCGTCCAGGTTCTTGATCGGTTCCTTGAACCAGCCCAGCGCCTCCGGGCCGACCGGCTGCACCATGAAGCCGACCACGTTCATCTTCATGTGGTCGTCCCACATCTCGCGGTAAAGCTCCTTGCCGCCGCCTTCCAGGAACCAGGATATCCACGCCATCTGGTCCATGCCCAGACCCGAGCCGGCCGAGGGCGAGCCGAAAAGCGTCGCCGCGGGGTGCTTGCCGGTCCAGTAGTGGGTCCAGGCAAAACCCGATTCGACCAGGCCCTTGTCCACCGCATCGAGGATCTCCAGGGCGCCGACGACCGCGCCATCGGCCAGCACCTCGATCTTGAGGCGCCCGTTGGTCATTGCGTCCACGCGCTGCGAGAACTTCTGCAGCATTTTGAATTCGTCCGCGGCTGCCGGCACCGCCGTCTGCAACCGCATCCTGAACGACTGCTGCGCCGATGCATCGCTCGGCGCGAGCGCGAGCGTTGCAATGGCAAGGCCGCAAAGCGCCACTAGTCTCTTCATGGTTCCCTCCTCCCGGGTGAAATGCGCGGCTAGCATACCGGAACCGCGCGCCAACGAGGAACCATTTGCGAACCCGGGCAATGCCGCGTTTCAGATTCTGAGAAACTGAGCGAATGTCTCCTGCGCAAGCGGACTACATCGCCGACTACCTCATTGTCGGTGCCGGCTCGGCCGGCTGCGTGCTCGCCAACCGGCTCACGGCGGGCGGGCGTCACAGCGTGCTGCTGCTGGAGGCCGGGCCGCGCGACCGCTCGATCTGGATCCATATCCCGATCGGCTATGGGAAGACGATGTTCCACCCGGTCTACAACTGGGGCTTCTACACCGACCCCGAGCCGCACATGAACAACCGGCGCGTGTATTGGCCGCGCGGCCGGGGGCTGGGCGGGTCGTCGTCCATCAACGGCCTGATCTACGTGCGCGGCCAACCCGAGGACTACGACCGCTGGGCGGCGCTGGGCAATTCCGGCTGGGGTTGGCAGGACGTGCTGCCGTACTTCCAGCGCAGCGAGATGTCGTGCTCCGATATAGGAGAAAAGCACGAGCTCATGGAGGCGATCATCCGCGGCGCGAACGAGCTCGGCATTCCGTCCAACGGCGATTTCAACGGCGGACGACAGGAAGGCGTGGGCTACTACCAGCTGTTCACCCGGAACGGCTGGCGCTCGAGCAGCGCCACCGCCTACCTGCGCCCGGCCGAGCGGCGCCCGAACCTGCAGGTGGCGACCGGGGCGCATGCCACGCGCCTCGTCTTCGAGGGCACGCGCGCCGCAGGGGTGAGCTACCGGCAGGGCGGAATCGAAAAGCAAGCGCGCGCCAGGCGCGAGGTGATCGTCAGCGCGGGCGCGCTGCAAAGCCCGCAGCTGCTGCAGCTCTCGGGCGTCGGTCCCGGCGATCTGCTGCAGTCGTTCGGCATCCCGTTAGTGAAGGACCTCCCCGGCGTCGGCGAGAACCTGCAGGACCATCTGCAGCTGCGCGTTATGTATAAGTGCACCAAGCCGATCACCACCAACGACGACCTGGCGAGCTGGTGGCGGAGCATGAAGATCGGCCTCAAGTGGCTGCTGGCGCGTACCGGGCCGCTCGCGGTCGGCATCAATCAGGGCGGTCTTTTCACGCGCGTTCTGCCTGGCTCGAAAACGCCTGACGTGCAGTTCCATTTCGCGACGCTCTCGGCCGAGATGGCGGGCGCGAAGCCGCATCCCTGGCCGGGCTTCACCATGTCGGTGTGCCAGCTGCGGCCGGAATCGCGCGGCACGGTTCGTATCTGCTCGGCCGATCCGCTGGAGCCGCCCTCGATGCGGCCGAACTATCTGGCGGCGGAGCAGGACCGGCGTTGCGCCGTCGCCGGCGTGCGGTTCGCGCGCGCCCTGGCGACAACGCAGGCGCTCAAGCCGTACGTGGCGGAGGAGTACCGGCCCGGCCTATCGGCAACGACGGATGAGGAACTGCTCGAGTTCGCGCGCAACAACGGCGCGACCATCTTCCATCCGTCGGGCACCTGCAAGATGGGCGACGACCCGATGGCGGTGGTGGACGCGCGGCTGCGCGTGCGCGGCGTCGCCGCGCTGCGCGTCGTGGACTGCTCGATCATGCCGGAGCTCGTTTCCGGCAACACGCACGCGCCCGTGGTGATGATCGCCGAGAAAGCCAGCGATCTGATCCTGGAGGACGCTGCGAAGGGGGCTTAAGCCGCGCGCAGTCCGAGGATGCTGCGCGCCTCGGCGGGAGTGGCCACACGGCGGCCGAAACGCGCGCAGGCGTCCGCGACCTTCTTCACCAGCTCGGCGTTGCTCGCGGCGAGCCGGTCGGGCTCGATGCGCAGGTTGTCCTCGAGGCCGGTGCGGCAGTGGCCGCCTGTCTCGAGGCACCACTGGTTCACTTCCCATTGATGCTTGCCGACGCCCGCCGCCACCCAGGTCGCGCGCGGCAGGATCTGCTTCAGTTCGGAGCGCAGGAAATCGAAGATCGAGCGCCGCGCCGGCATCGCGTTCGGAATGCCCATCACGAACTGCACGTGGGGCGGGTCCTTGAGCAGGCCCTTTTTCACGAGATTCGCCGCGTTGTACAGCATCGCCAGGTCGAACACCTCGACCTCGGGCTTGACGTCATATTCGAGCATCGCCTTCGCGAGCCCCTCTACGAAATCGGGCGGGTTCTCGTAGATGTTGGTCGGGAAGTTGACCGAACCGGTGGCGAGGGAGGCCATGTCCGGCCTGAGGTAGAGCATCGCGGCGCGCTTCGATTGCTCGCGGCCACGGCCGCCGGTGGAGAACTGCACGATCATCCCCGGGCAGTGCTTGCGCACGCCTTCCTGCACCCGCCCGTAGAGCTCGGGGTCGGAGCCCGGGGATTCGTCCGGGTTGCGCACGTGGATATGCACCAGCGACGCGCCCGCCTCGAACGCCTGGTGGGTCGACTCGACCTGCTCGGAGGGGACCACCGGAACCGCCGGGTTGTCCTTCTTCTTCGGCACGGCGCCGGTGATCGCGACGGTGATGATGACGGGCTGCGACATGAATTCATTATTGCCTTCATTTCGGTCGCCATGCAATGATCGCGAGACTGGGGAGTTGCCGCTTTGCGAAACGAGCGCCTGACCTACGAGGACGTGCTGCGGATCGTCGAGCTGGTCAAGTCGACGCGGTTCTCCGAGTTCCGGCTCAAGGTCGGCGAGGTCGAAGTTCATCTGCGGCGCAGCAACGGCGCGGCGCCAGCGGCAAGCGATGCGCCGGGCGCGGTGGAGCCCCTCGCCGCGGAAACTCCGCCCGGCAAGCCGCACAGCTTTGCGGAAGGCTCGGTGCTGGTGCGCGCGCCGATGGTCGGCACCTTCTATCGCTCGCCCGCGCCCGATGCGGCGCCCTTCGTGGAGGTCGGCCAGCACGTCGAGCCCGGCACCACCTTGTGCATCATCGAGGTGATGAAGCTGATGAACTCGCTCGCCGCCGAAACGCGCGGCGTGGTGACCGAGATCGTCGCCGCCAGCGGCAAGCACGTAGCCTACGGCGACGTGCTGATGGTGATCCGGCCAGATCCGGAGGACGGGTGAAGCGACGCTTCGAATTCGTGGACGTGACTCTGCGCGACGCGCACCAATGCCTGTGGTCGACGCGCATGACCACCGCGATGATGACGCCGATCCTCGGCGCCATCGACCGCGCCGGCTACTCCTACATCAACATCCTCGGTGGCGCGGTGTTCGACGTCTGCGTGCGCTACCTGCACGAGAATCCCTGGGAGCGGGTGAAGCTGCTGTGCGAGCGGCTGGCGACGCCGTGCGACGCGCTCACGCGCGGCCAGAGCCTGTACACCTTCGAGCTTTTTCCCGACGACATCGTCGCGCTCAACTCGCAGGTGTTCGCGCGGCTCGGGGTCAAGGTGCTGACGGTGTACGACGCGCTCAACGACAACCGCAACATCGAATCGTCGCTGCGCTCGGGCCAACAGGCGGGCATGAAGGTCAACGCGATGATGACCTACACGCTCAGCCCGGTTCACAGCGACGAGTATTACGTCGCGCGCACGCGCGAACTGGTGAAGCTGAAGGCCGACTTCATCTCGATCAAGGATCCGACCGGCCTGTTGACGCCTGAGCGTGGCGGCACGCTGTTTCCGGCGGTAGTGAAGGCTGCCGGCAAGGTGCCGCTCAAGCTGCATTCGCACTGCCAGTCCGGGCTGGCGCCCGAGGTCTACGAGATCGCGATCCGCAGCGGTTTTCGCTTCGGCTACACCGCCAGCGCGCCGCTCGCCAACGGCGCTTCGCTGCCTGCCACCGAGGACATCGGCGCGCGCGCCCGCAAGCTGGGCCATCGGACCTCGCTCGATCCCAGGGCGCTGAAGGAGGTGGCGGGCTATTTCGGCTGCGTCGCCGCGCGCGAGGGCAAGCCCCTCGGCGAGGTGGCGCGCTACGATGCGGCGCTCTACCAGCACCAGATTCCCGGCGGCATGATCTCGAACCTGCGCAGCCAGTTGCAGGTCATGAAGATGGAGCACCGCCTGCCCGAGATCCTCGAGGAGGTCCCGCGCGTGCGGCAGGACCTCGGCTACCCGATCGTGGTGAGCCCGTTCGCGCAGTACATCGTCACCCAGGCGACCTTGAACGTGGTGCAGGGCGAGCGCTACAAGACGATTCCCGACGAGATCCGCAAGTACGCGCTGGGCTACTACGGCCGGCTTGCCGCCAAGCCTTCGGAGGAGTTCCTCGAGCGCGCCAACATCAAGCCGGGCGAGCGCGTGACTGGACGGCCCGGCGAGCATATCGAGCCGTGGCTGCCGCGCCTGCGAAAGGAATTGGGCGCGGCAGCGCGCGACGAGGACGTGCTGCTGGCCGCGTTCTACGACCGCGCGATGCTCGAGCCGCTGAAGCGGCCCGCGCCCCGCTACGAGTTCCGCAGCACGCCGCTGAACGAGCTGATCCGCTTTCTCGGCTCGCGCTCGGACATCGAGTACGCGCATGTGCGCTTCGCGGGCGCCGAGATGACGCTCTCGGCGTAAATCCACGACGAGATCGAGGTCGAGACCTGATGGATATGGACCTCAAGGGCCGGGTCGCGCTCATCACTGGCGCGGCGCGAGGCGTCGGCGCGAGGATCGCCGCGCGCTTCGCCGAGCACGGCGCGGTGGTGTACGCCTCGGACATCGACGAGCGGGCGGCGCTGCGCATGGACGTTTGTGATCGCACCGGGGTGCGCGCCGCGGTGGAGCGGATCGAGCGCGAAAGCGGCGGCCTCGACATCCTGGTGAACAATGCGGGGCTGCTTGCCAACGGTCCGTTCGACTCGACTACGGGAGATGCCTGGGACAAGCTGGTCGCGGTGAACCTAACGGGCATCTACAACTGCGTGCAGGCTGCGGTGCCGGCGATGCGCCGCCGCGGCACGGGTTCGATCGTCAACATTGCGTCCGTTTCGCACGAAAAAGGCGGCGGCGCATTCGGCAACGTCTGGTATGGCGCCACCAAGGCGGGCGTGGTCGCCATGACCAAGGGCCTGGGGCGCGAGCTCGGTCCGCACCGCATCCGCGTCAACGCGATCGCGCCGGCGGTGGTCGCTACCGACATGGTGCGTTCGCTGCTGACGCCCGAGGCGCGCGAGCGCATCGTGGCGCGCATCCCCATGGGCCGGCTCGCCGAGGAGGACGACGTGGCGCGGCTCGCGGTTTTTCTGGCCTCCGACTGGTCGGATTTCATCACCGGAGAGACGATCGCGGTTGACGGCGGGTTCCTTCGCACTTGAGCTGGCAGGAGGGGTTATGAAACTCGAAGGCAAGAGCGCCATCGTCACCGGCGCGGCAAGCGGCATCGGCGCTGAAATCGCGCGCGCCTTCGCGCGCCAGGGCGCGAAGGTGTGCGTCGCCGACATCGACTCCGCGGGCGCCGAGCGTGTCGCGGCGGAGATCGGGGGCGGCGCCATCGCCGCGCGCATGGACGTCACCAACGAAGCAGAGGTCGAACAAGCCGTCGAGACGGCGGTTCGCGCGTTCGGCGGCGTGGACATTCTGGTGAGCAACGCCGGCGTGCAGCACCTGGACACGATCGCCGAGCTGTCTTTCGAGAACTGGAAGCGCGTGCTCGCGATCCACCTGGACGGCGGCTTCCTCACCACGCGCGCCTGCCTGCGCCGCATGATCGCGCAGGGGCGCGGCGGCGCCATCATCCTCATGGGTTCGGTGCACTCGAAAGAGGCATCGGTGCAGAAAGGCCCGTACGTCGTGGCCAAGCATGGCTTGCTCGGCCTGGCGCGCACGGTGGCGAAGGAAGGCGCGCCGCACGGCATTCGCGCCAACGTCATCTGCCCGGGCTTCGTGCGAACGCCGCTGGTCGAGCGGCAGATCCCCGCGTTGGCGAATGAACTCGGGATGACCGAGGATGCGGTGGTGCGCGATGTGATGTTGAAAACGACCGTGGACGGAGTATTCACGACCGTGGGGGATGTCGCCGAGGTCGCGCTTTTCCTGGCGGCGTTCCCCAGCAACGCCCTGACCGGCCAGTCAATCGTGGTGAGCCACGGCTGGCATATGGGCTAATTGCGAGGATCTATGAGAAACTTTTAGACTTCAACCGGAGGCTCGCATGACCGATATCGCCGAAATGAAGCACGTGGTGGTGACAGGCAAGCAGCGCATGACGCCCTCCGAGGCGTTCATCGAGACCCTGGTCGCGCAGGGCGTGAAGAACGTCTTCGGCATCGTCGGCTCGGCGTACATGGATGCGCTGGATCTTTTTCCCGCGGCCGGCATTCGTTTCATTCCCACGGTGCACGAGCAGGGCTCGGCGCACATGGCGGACGGCTACTTCCGCGTCACGGGCCGGCACGGCGTGTGCATCGGCCAGAACGGCCCCGGCATCACCAACTTCGTCACCGCCATTGCCGCTGCGTATTGGGCGCACAGCGCGGTGGTGGCGATCACGCCCGAGGCCGGGACCATGTCCACGGGCCTGGGCGGCTTCCAGGAGACCGACCAGCTGCCGATTTTCTCCAAGATCACCAAGTACCAGGCGCACGTGAACAACGCCGCGCGCATGGCGGAGCTCACGGCGCGCGCCTTCGACCGCGCGATCCTCGAGATGGGCCCGACGCAGCTCAACATACCGCGCGATTATTTCTACGGCGAGGTCGAGTGCGAGATCCCGCAACCGATCCGCATCGAGCGCGGCCCCGGCGGCTCGGCGAGCCTGGAAGCGGCGGCCGACGCGCTAGCGCAGGCGAAGTTCCCCGTGATCATCGCGGGCGGCGGCGTCACCATGGCCAACGGCGTGGAGGCGTGCATCGCGCTTGCCGAGGCGCTCGATGCGCCAGTGTGCAATTCCTACCTGCACAACGACACTTTCCCGGCGAGCCATCGCCTGGCGTGCGGGCCGCTCGGCTACCACGGCTCCAAGGCCGCGATGAAGGTGCTGGCGCGCGCCGACGTGGTGCTGGCGCTGGGCTCGCGCTTGGGTCCCTTCGGTGTGCTGCCGCAATACGGCATGGATTACTGGCCGGCGAATGCGAAGCTCATCCAGGTGGACGCCGACGCGCGCGTGCTCGGGCTGGTGAAGAAGACTTCGATCACGGTGAACGGCGATGCGCGCGAGGCAGCACTCGCGCTTGCGGCGCGGCTGAAAGCGCGCCAGCTGGCGAGCGCGTCAAACCGCGACGAGCGCATGGCGGTGGTGCGCAGCGAGAAGGAAACCTGGGCGACGGAACTGGCCGGCTGGGACCACGAGACCGACGCCTGGAGCCTGGAGGTGGCGAAGGGCTCGAAGTTCATGCACCCGCGCCAGATGCTGCGCGAGCTCGCGAAGGCGATGCCCGAGGACGCGATGGTATCCACCGACATCGGCAACATCTGCCAGATCGCCAATTCGTACCTCAAGTTCAACCGCCCGCGCTCGATGTTCGGCGCCATGATGTTCGGAAATTGTGGATATGCGTTCCCTACGATGATCGGCTGCAAAGTGGGCGCACCCGATCGCACCGCCATCGCCTACGTCGGCGACGGCGCCTGGTGCATGAGCTTCGGCGAGATCCTCACCTGCGTGCGCGAGAACATCCCCGTTACCGCGGTGGTGTTCAACAACCAGCAGTGGGGTGCGGAGAAGAAGAACCACGTCGATTTCTATTCCAACCGCTTCCTCGGCGTGAACCTGGAGAACCCGAGCTTCGCGGGCATCGCGAAAGCCATGGGCGCCGAGGGCGTGGTGGTGGACAAGGTGGCGGACGTCGCAGAGGCGTTCAGGCAGGCCTGCAAGCAGCAGAAGGAGGGCAAGACCACGATCGTCGAGCTGATGTGCACGCGCGAGCTGGGCGACCCGTTCCGCCGCGACGCGCTGAAGAAGCCGGCGCGCATGCTGGAGAAGTACCGGAAATATTCCTGAAGGAGGTCGCCGTGCTGAAAAGAGCATTGATCGGCGTTGCGGCAGCGCTTGCCGCGAGCGCTGCCATCGCGCAGGACTGGCCGGCGAAGCCGGTGCGCTTCATCGTGCCGTACCCGCCGGGCGGCGGCACCGACGTCATCGCGCGCATCGTGCAGAACCGGCTCTCGGAAGGGCTCGGGCAGACCATCGTGATCGAGAACCGCGGCGGCGCGGGCGGTGCCGTGGGGACCGAGGCGGCGGCCAAGTCCGCGCCCGACGGCTACACCTTCCTCTTCACGCTCTCCTCGCACACCATCAACCCGCTGCTCTACAAGCTCAATTACGACGTCGAGCGCGATTTCGCGCCGGTGACCCTGATCGTAAGCGTGCCGCAGCTGATCGCGGTGAACCCGGCCTCGCCGGTAAAGAGCATGCAGGAGCTGGTCGGGCAGGCGCGGCAGCATCCCGGGATGGTTCACTTCGCCTCGGTCGGCAACGGCACGCCTTCGCACATCGCCGGCGAGCTGCTCAAGCTCAAGACCGGCATCGACATCGTCCATGTGCCTTACAAAGGCGGCGGCCCGGCGGTGGCGGACACGCTCGGCGGCCAGGTGCCGCTCCTTATCGTCACCATGCCGGCGGCGATCTCGCAAGTGCGCGCCGGGAAGCTCCGAGCGCTTGCGGTCACCACCCTCAAGCGCAACCCCGGTGCGCCGGATATCCCGACCGTGGCCGAGGCGCTCGGCATCCCGGACTACGAGGTGGACTCCTGGTATGCGATGTTCGCGCCGGCCAAGACGCCGCCTGCCATCATCGCTCGCATGCAGAAGGAGATCGCCAGGGCGATCCAGCTGCCTGACGTGAAGCAGAAGCTGCTCGAGCAGGGCGGCGACACCGTGGGCTCCAGCCCCGAGGAGCTGGGGCGGGTGGTGACGGGCGAGCTTAAGAAATGGGCCGAGCTGATCCGCGACGCCAAGATCAAGCTCGATTGACACCGGTCGCCGAGCTGGTGCGGCGCGCGCGCGCGGCGCAGGCCGAGTTCGAGCGCTGGCCGCAGGAGCGGGTGGACGAAGCGGCGCTCGCTTGCGGCTGGGCGATCATGAAGCCGGACAACAACCGCCTGCTCGCCGAGATGGCGGTGCGCGACTCGGGCCTGGGCAACGTCGCCGACAAGATCGCCAAGAACCACCGCAAGACCCTCGGCCTGCTGCGCGACCTTGCCGGCGTGAAGACAGTGGGGGTGATCGCGGAAGATCCGGCCAAGGGGATCACCGAGATCGCGCGCCCGGTGGGCGTGGTGGCAGCGATAACGCCCTCGACCAATCCCGGGGCGACGCCTGCCAACCAGATCATCAACTCGGTGAAGTGCCGCAACGCGATCATCCTCGCGCCCTCTCCCAAGGGCTACAGCACCGTCGAGAAGCTGCTCGAATTCACCCGCGCCGAGCTCGCCAAAGTCGGCGCGCCGGGGGACCTGGTGCAGCTGCTGCCGGCGCCGGTGACCAAGGAGGCGACGCTGGAGCTCATGCGCCAGGCGGACCTCGTAGCCGCGACCGGCTCGCAAGCGAACATCCGCGCCGCGTACTCGAGCGGCACCCCGGCGATCGGGGTCGGCATGGGCAACGTGGTCTCGATCGTGGATGTTTCCGCGGAACTTGCCGACGCAGCCGCCAAGATCGCGCTCTCGAAAACCTTCGACAACGCGACCAGCTGCTCCTCCGAGAACGCGGTAGTGATTCTGGCGCCGGTGTACGACGCGATGCTGGCGGAGCTGGCGAAGCAGGGCGGGGTGATGCTGGATGCGGCCGAGAAGGCGCAGCTGCAGCAGCTCATGTTTCCGGACGGCAAGCTGGCGCCCGCCGCGACCGCGCAGTCGGCGCCCCGCATCGCCGAACTGGCGGGCATCAAGCGCGAGGCGGCGCGCAAGGCGAAATTCCTGATGGTCGAGGAAAGCGGCACCGGTCCCGCGCACCCGTTCTCTGGCGAGAAGCTCTCGCCGGTGCTCGCGATCTATCGGGCGAAAGATTTCGACGAAGCGTTCCGCCTCACCGCGGCGGTCTACGACTACCAGGGCAAGGGCCACTCGGTCTCGATCCACACACGGGACGAAGCCCAGGTGATGCGCCTCGGGCTGGAAATGCCGGTGGCGCGCGTGATAGTCAACCAGGCGCACTGCATCGCCGCCGGCGGCAGCTTCGACAACGGCCTGCCGGTCTCGCTCTCGATGGGCTGCGGCACCTGGGGCGGCAACAGCTTTTCCGACAACATGCACTGGCGCCACTTCCTCAACATCACGCGCATCGCGCGCCCGATCCCGGAGCGCGTGCCCTCCGAGAGCGAGATTTTCGGCCGCTGGTTCGCCAAGCACGGCAGATGAGGCGCGCAGCGACGCTGCGCGACGTGCTCGCGGTCCACGTCGCGCAGCAGCCCGGGCGCACCTTCCTGGTCGCGCCGGAAACCGGGCGCACCCTCAGCTACCGTGAGCTCGACCGCCAGGCGCGGCTCTACGCGCGCTGGCTGCGCGCCGCGGGCCTCCGGCGTGGCGACAAGGTGGGGCTGTTCCTGCACAACGGCTACCAGACCGCGCTGCTGTTCCTCGCTACGATGGTCGCCGGATGCGTGATCGCGCCGCTCAATTTGCTCGCGGGGCGCGCGCAGCTCGCCTACGTGCTCGGCCATTGCGGCTGCAAGGTGCTGTTCACGGCGCGCGAGTACGAGGCGCAGCTTGCCGATGCGCTGAAAGAGGTGCGGCGACCGATCGAAGTGTTCGTGATCGACCCGGATGCGACCGATCTCTTCCTGCCCGGCAAGCTGCCGGAAGCGCGGATGGAGCTGGTTGCGGATAGCGACCCGGCGTTGCTCATGTACACCTCGGGCACAACCGGCATGCCGAAAGGCGCGTTGCTGACGCACTCCAACCTGCTCGCCGCGGCGCGCGTGGTGGCGGAGTGGCACCGCCTGACGCCGGACGACCGCTGCTTGTCGTCGCTGCCGCTGTATCACATCAACGGGCAGGTGATCGCGACGCTGACGCCGTTCCTCACCGGCGGCAGCATCGTCGCGCCACACCGCTTCAGCGTCTCGACGTGGTGGGACACGGTAGAACGCTACCGCCCGACCTGGATCAATTTGGTGCCGACGATCATTTCCTACCTGCTCAACGCTGCGGACGCCACGCGCAGCACCCGCCGCTTTCCCTCGCTGCGCTTCGGCCGCTCGGCGTCGGCGGCGCTGCCGCCTGAGCATCACCGGGCCTTCGAGCGCACTTTCGGCATCCCGGTGATCGAGGCGATGGGCATGACCGAGTCCTCCTCGATCGTGTTCTGCAATCCGCAGGACCCGGCGAAGCGCAAGTACGGCACGCCCGGGATTCCCTGCGGCTGCGAGGCGAAGGTGGTGGACCTGGAGACCGGGCGCGCGCTACCGGACGGGCAGGCGGGCGAGATCTGCCTGCGCGGGCCGAACGTGATGCGCGCCTTCCACGACGCGCCGGAGCAGACCGCGAAAGCCTTCGACGCCGAGGGCTGGCTGCGCACCGGCGACCTGGGCTACCGCGACGCCGACGGCTTTTACTTCATCACCGGGCGGCTGAAGGAGCTGATCGTCAAGGGCGGCGAGAACATCGCGCCGCGCGAGATCGACGAGGCGCTGCTCAGGCACCCGGCGGTGCTGGAGGCGGCGGCGGTGGGGGTGCCCGATCCGAACTACGGGCAGGACATCCTCGCCTGCGTGGTGCTGCGCGAGGGCGCGGCGGCATCGGAATCCGAACTGCGCGAGTTCTGCCTGCGCGAGCTCGGCCGCTACAAGACTCCCAGGGCGTTCAGGTTCCTCGCCGAGCTGCCGAAGGGACCATCGGGAAAAGTCCAGCGCTTGAAGCTGGCGCAAGCGTGAAAGAAAAACGGCCACCTTGCGGTGGCCGTCGAATTGGTGGAGGCGGCGGGAATCGAACCCGCGTCCGCAAGCCCTAGACAGTCAGGACTACATGCTTAGCCTGGTTGTTTGGATCTCGCCTCGCGCCCGCCAACCGGCAGGCTGGCGCTTAGCCAGTCGCTTCGACGGATCCACGCGGAGAAGCGACCACCCCGCGCAGAGGGGCTGATGTAAATGGCGCTGCACCTCCCGTTGCCAGGAGGCCTAGCCCATCAGCAGGCTAGTGCAGCGTCTCGCCGGTATTAGGCGGCGAGAGCGAAACGCTCGTCGTTGGCGTTTATGGTTGCGTACGGTTGGATTTACGAGGTGCTCCGCCCCTCGGCATGCCCTGTGCTGCGTCGCGACCTGCGTCGAAACCTGGTCGCCCCCGTTTGCTCGTGCTACGGCGCGTATTTTCTCATATGGGGCCAAGGGGAGCCGTGAACAAGTTCCGCGTGCGCGACGGTGGCGATTTTCGTGCAGGGCGAGCCAGCGGACGCCGCCGTGTGCTTGACGCCCACAAGGCGGCCGATGGCGCTGCCATGCGCGAACCGCGCAGGCGCTTGCGCCTGCGCCCTTCGCGCAGAGCGCGACCGAGGGGCGCGCAGCGGCAAAGCCGCTGCTCAGCGCCCCGTCCCTCTGGGCGGCGAGGCCGACCGCAAAGGTTCAAGGCAGAGGCCCTCGCCGCCCTCGGGTTGCGGCCGGAAGTCACGATCTCGGGGGTACGATAGCGCGATGACACGGGCGCCTGCGTTGTTGCTCGACCTTGCGATATCGACATATCGCTGCGGCCTCGTGCCTAGCAGGCGCCGCGTTCCGGCCGCAACGCGCACCCGCGCAACTTGTTCAGGGCTCCCCTAGAGCACTCGAATCAAGTCCTTCGGCTGCGCGATCACGGCGCCGGCGTTCCAGGAGCGCGGGCCGCCGTTCTCGGTGCCGTTGTAGCCCCACTCGACCGCGACCGAGGACATGCCGGCGGCGTGCGCCGCCTGCACGTCGCGCAGATCGTCGCCGAGGTAGCAGCAAACCTCCGGCGGCAGCGCGAGCGCCTGCGCCGCGTGCAGCAGCGGCGCCGGATGCGGCTTGATGTGCGGGGTGGTGTCGCCGCACACCACGCAGCCGGCGCGCTCCGCCAGGCCGAGCGCGGCGACGATGCGCTGCGTGAAGCGGGTGGCCTTGTTGGTGACGATGCCCCACACCAGACCGCGCCGCTCGATCTCGGCGAGCAGCTCTGGCACGCCGGCAAAGAGCTGCGTTTCCATGCACAGCACTTGGTCGTAGTGCGCCAGGAATTCGTCGCGCAACCGCGCGAACTGCGGGTCTTCCCCGGTGATGCCGAAGCCGATCTTGAGCAGCCCGCGCGCGCCGCTTGAGGCGTAGGGGCGCACCGTCGCCACCGGCAGCTCGGGCATGCGGCGCTCGGCGCGCATGCGGTTGAGCGCGCGCCCCAGGTCAGGGGCGGTGTCGGCAAGCGTGCCGTCGAAGTCGAACAGGACTGCGCGCAAGGATCAGCCTTCGCGCTCGCAGCACAGCAGGTAGTTGACGTCGCAATCCGCGCCCAGCCGGTAGCGCTGCGTGACCGGGTTGTAGCTCATGCCGGTCAGCTCGAGCGGCCGCAGGCCAGCGGCGCGGCACCAGCGCATGAGCTCAGAGGGCTTCACCAAGCGCGCGTAATCGTGCGTGCCGCGGGGTAGCAGGCGCAGCAGGTACTCGGCGCCGATCACGGCCAGCAGGTAGGCCTTGAGGTTGCGGTTGATGGTGGAGAAGAAAACCCGGCCGCCGGGTTTGACCAGGGTCGCACACGCAGCCACCGTGCTGGATGGATCGGGCACGTGCTCGAGCAGCTCCATGCAGGTGAGCGCGTCGAACTCGCCAGCGTGCGCATTCGCATACTGCTCGGCCGAGGCAAGCTCGTAGCGCACTTCGAGCCGCGACTCGAGCAAGTGGAGCTGCGCCACCTTGAGCGCTTTGTCCGCGAGGTCGATGCCGGTCACCGTCGCGCCCTTGCGCGCCATGCTCTCGGCGAGGATGCCGCCGCCGCAGCCGACGTCGAGCACGCTGTTGCCGGCGAGCGGCAGCTGGCCTTCGATCCAGGCGAGGCGCAGCGGATTGATCTCGTGCAGCGGGCGGAACTCGCTCGCCGGGTCCCACCAGCGGTGCGCCAGCTCGCTGAACTTGGCGAGTTCTGCGGGATCGGCGTTTGGGGTGGCGCTCACGGGTCCGATGATGCCAAAAAAAAAGCCCTGCCGAGGCAGGGCTTTTATGCGGGGATCCGCTTCAGTTCTTGCGCGTGCCGATGACTTCGATCTCGACGCGGCGATTCTTCTGGCGGCCTTCCTTGGTCTTGTTGGACGCCACGGGCTGCTTCTCGCCCTTGCCTTCGGTGTAGATCCGGTTCGGCTCCACGCCCTTCGAGATCAGGTACGCCTTGACCGCCTCGGCGCGGCGCACCGAGAGCTTCTGGTTGTAGGCGTCGCTGCCGATCGAGTCGGTGTGGCCGATTGCGATGACCACTTCGAGGTTGACGGCCTTGATCTTGTTAGCCAGGTCGTCGAGCTTGCTCTTGCCTTCCGGCTTGATCACCGACTTGTCGAAATCGAACAGCACGTCGGCGGCGAGCGTCACCTTCTCGGCGACCGGCTTGGGTTTCGCCGGCGCGGGCTTGGCAGGCGCAGGCTTGGCGGGCGGCGGCGGGATCACGCCCGGCTTCGGTGGCGCGACCACGGGATCGCACTCCTGGATCGCCATCGCAGGTGTCCAATCGGCGCGCCAGCATTCGTTCTGGTAATTGCGCCATACCATGTTGGACGTGTCGACCGCGTAGCCCTGCTTCGATTGGGCGGCGGCATTGAACGCCGTCGCCGACATCGCGACGCCGATGGCCACCAACAGTGGCTTCCAAACTTTCGTGTTCATTCGAATTCCCCTCTGAGCGGTCGAAATTTCTTCGTTTTCAAGCCTCTGGACTGCTTCGCAAAAGATTGTGCCACAACTTGTAGCGGGTGTCCAAGTCGCCAAATGCGGTGTTTTGCAGGGCCCCCTCGAGGACCGCCGGCCGTCCGGCCACCCAGACGTGGCTCACATGGTCCCTGCTGGCGGCGTACACCAGGTGCGACGCCGGGTCGTAGCAGGGGGAGAGCTCCGGCCCGGTGAGACTTACCGCGACCAGGTCGGCTGCCTTGCCGGGCACGATTGACCCTATGCGTGCCTCCAGCCCGAGGGCGGCCGCGCCCCCCAGCGTGGCCGCCCGCAGGGCCGCATGGGCCGGCATCGCCTGGGCGTCGCGTGCCACGGCCTTCGCCAGCAGCGCCGCTAGCCGGGTTTCCTCGAACATATCCAGCCGGTTGTTGCTTGCCGCGCCATCGGTGCCCAGGGCGAGGTTGATGCCTGCCGCGCCGAGCCTGGCGGCCGGCGCGAAGCCGCTGGCGAGCTTCAGATTTGACGACGGACAATGCACCACCGAGCTGCCGTGCTTGGCTAACAGGTTTATTTCCTCGGTGTTCACGTGCACGGCGTGCACCGCGATCAACCCTGGGCCGAGCAGGCCCAGGCGGCGCAGCCGCTCGATCGGCCGCACGCCGTGCTCGGCGACCGATCGCTCGATCTCGTCCTCGGTCTCGTGCAGGTGGATGTGCACCGGAACGTAGATTTCGCCTGCCATCTTCGCCACTTGGCGAAAGGTGGCGTCCGACACCGTGTAGGGCGCGTGCGGCGCGAGGCAGAAGGAAAGCAGCGGGTGGTCGCGCCAGCGGTCACGCAGCGCGAGCCCCTTGGCGAGGTAATCGTCCGGGTCTGAGGCGTAAGCCGAGGGAAATTCGACCACGATCATGCCGAGGGAGGCACGGATCCCTGCCTCGAGCGCCGCCTCGAGCGCCGCCTCGGGGAAGAAATACATGTCGTTGAAGCACGTCACGCCGCCGCGCAGCATCTCCGCGCAGGCGAGCAGCGTGCCGTCCTTAACGAACTGCGGCGAGACGTGCTTCAACTCGGCGGGCCAGATGTGGTGCTCGAGCCAGCGCATCAACGGCAGGTCGTCCGCCAGGCCGCGCATCAGCGTCATCGCGGCGTGGGTGTGGGCGTTGACCAGGCCCGGGATGAGCACGTGCTCGCCCAACTCGACGCGCGCATAGCCCGGATACCGCTCCAGCGCTTCGGTACGTGGCAGCAACGCCTCGATCGTGCCGTCGGCGACGGCCACGGCGTGGTCCTCGAGCACCGAGCCGCGCGGCTCGATCGGCACCACCCAGCGGGGAAGGATCAGGACTGAGTCGGGCATGGCACAAAAACAAAGCCCCGCCTGAGCGGGGCTTCGATTACGGGCTTCCGGGCGTGCGGAGTCAGCGCGGCGCGCCCTGCAGCTCGACCTCGGTGCGCCGGTTGGGCTCGAGGCAGGCGATCAACGCCTTGCGGTCCTTCTGATCCGGACACTTGAGCGTCGGAATGGGTGTGGTCTTGCCGAATCCGTAGACCTCGATCTTCGAGGCGTCCATGCCCTTGGAGACGAGATAGGCCTTGACCGCTGCGGCGCGCCTCTCGGAGAGCTTCTGGTTGAACTGCGCCGAGCCCATGCGATCGGTGTGGCCGTTGACGTTGACGTAGCTGATCGCGCCAACCGTGCCGAGCTTGCCGATGATGTCGGTGTCCAGCTTGGCCCTGTCGGCGGCATCGAGTACCGCGTCGTTGCTCGCGAATGTGACGGTCGTGCGCAGCACCACCGGCTTGGGCGCCCCGGGCTTGGCCGCGGGCGCGGGCGCCGGCTTGGCGGGGGCCGCCGGGGCAGGGGCGGGCCGCGCGGCGGGCTTCGGCACCAGGTCCGGATCGCACTCGGCGATCGCCATCGAAGGGGTCCAGTAGCCGGCGCGCCAGCATTCGTTCTGGTAGTTGCGCCACACCATGTTGGACGTGTCCACCGCGTAGCCCTGCTTGCTCTGCGCGCTCGCCACGCCGGTCACACCGCACGCGACGGCGGCGAAGGTCGCGGCCAGAATCAGTTTTGTCGTTTTCACCACGAATTCTCCCTGTCTCGCGTCGGAGGCGAGCCGGGTGCAATTAGATCACAGGCGGGGCGCTTTCGACAAGCGCAACGGCGCGCGATTTGCGAGGGAAAACCGCAGCTCGCATGCTAAAATTTGCACCGTTCAAAGCCGTGGTTCAGCGCCGCGCAGGTTACGCGCTTCGGCCCCTCCCGCCCCCAACAAGAGCCGAGATGGAACAGTTCGCCAAGGAAACGATTCCGGTCAGCCTCGAAGAGGAGATGCGCCGGTCGTACCTCGATTACGCGATGAGCGTGATCGTGGGCCGCGCGCTGCCGGACGTGCGCGACGGCTTGAAGCCGGTGCACCGCCGCGTGCTGTTCGCGATGCACGAGCTGTCGAACGACTGGAACCGCGCCTACAAAAAATCGGCGCGCATCGTCGGCGACGTGATCGGCAAATACCACCCGCATGGCGACGTCGCGGTGTACGACACCATCGTGCGCATGGCGCAGAACTTCTCGCTGCGCTACATGCTGATCGACGGCCAGGGCAATTTCGGCTCGGTGGACGGCGACAACGCAGCGGCAATGCGCTACACCGAAATCCGCATGTCGAAGATCGGCCACGAGCTGCTGGCCGACATCGACAAGGAGACGGTGGACTTCGGGCCGAACTACGATGGCTCCGAGAGGGAGCCGCTGCTGCTGCCCTCGCGCATCCCGAACCTGCTCATCAACGGCTCCTCGGGCATCGCGGTCGGCATGGCGACCAACATCCCGCCGCACAACCTCTCGGAGGTGGTGGACGCGTGCCTGCACGTGCTCGCCAACCCGGGCTGCGCGATCGAGGAGCTGATCAAACTGATGCCGGCGCCGGACTTCCCGACCGCCGGCATCATCTACGGCCTGGCCGGAGTGCACGAGGGCTACCGCACCGGCCGCGGCCGCGTGGTGATGCGCGCGCGCACCCATTTCGAGGACATGGAAAAGGGCAACCGCCAGGCGATCATCGTCGATGAGCTGCCCTACCAGGTGAACAAGAAGGTGCTGCTCGAGCGCATCGCCGAGCTGGTCACGGAGAAAAAGCTCGAAGGCGTTTCCGACATCCGCGACGAGTCGGACAAGGACGGCATCCGCGTGGCGATCGAGCTCAAGCGCGGCGAACTCCCCGAGGTGGTGCTCAACAACCTCTACAAGCAGACGCAGCTGCAGGACAGCTTCGGCATGAACATGGTGGCGCTGGTAGACAGGCAGCCGAAGCTGCTCGACCTCAAGTCGCTGGTCGCGGCGTTCATCTCCCACCGCCGCGAAGTGGTGACGCGGCGCACGGTGTTCGACCTGAAAAAGGCGCGCGAGCGCGGCCACGTGCTCGAAGGCCTGGCGGTGGCGCTGTCCAACGTGGACGAAGTGATCGAGCTGATCAAGCGCGCGCCGACGCCGGCGGACGCCAAGCGCGGGCTGATGGGCAAGGCGTGGCGCTCGGAGCTGGTGCAGCAGATGCTGCAGCGAGCCGCGGGCGGCATCGCGGCAGAGAAATTCAGGCCAGACGGTCTGGCGGCCGATTTCGGCCTTAAAGAGGACGGTTACCGCCTGACCGAAGACCAGGCGCAGGCGATCCTCGAGCTGCGCCTGCAGCGCCTGACCGGGCTCGAGCAGGACAAGATCCGGGACGAATACCGCGAGGTAATGGCAACCATCGCCGACCTGCTCGACCTGCTGGACAAGCCCGCTCGCGTCAGTGCCCTCATCGGCGAGGAGCTGGCGAGCGTCAAGCAGGAGTTCGGCGACAAGCGCAGGAGCGAGATCGTCGCCTCGGCCGAGGACATCTCGCTCGAGGACCTGATCGCGCCGCAGGACATGGTGGTGACCTTCTCGCACGGCGGCTACGTCAAGTCGCAACCGCTCGCCGATTACCGGGCGCAGCGCCGCGGCGGCCGCGGCAAGACCGCGGCCACCACTAAGGACGACGATTTCATCGAACGGCTATTCGTCGCGCACTCGCATGATTACCTGCTGTGCTTCTCCAACCGCGGCCGCCTTTATTGGCTCAAGGTCTACGAGGTGCCGCAAGGCAGCCGCACCAGCCGCGGCAAGCCGGTGGTCAACATGTTTCCCCTCGAAGAGGGCGAGAAGATCACCGCGGTGGTGCCGGTGAAGGAGTTCGACGAGCAGCACTTCGTGTTCATGGCGACTTCGCGCGGCACGGTGAAAAAGACGCCGCTCGCCGAGTTCTCGCGCCCGCGACCCTCCGGCATCATCGCCGTCGGGCTTGACGAGGGCGATTACCTCATCGGCGTTGCGCTCACCGACGGCAGCTATGCGGTGATGCTGTTCTCCTCCGAGGGCAAGGCGATCCGCTTCCACGAGGACGACGTGCGGCCGATGGGGCGCCAGGCGACCGGCGTGCGCGGCATGAAACTGCCCGAAGATGGAAGCCAGCGCGTGGTGTGCATGCTGGTGGCGAAAGACGAGCGCCAGGCCGTGCTCACCGCGACCGAGAATGGCTTCGGCAAGCGAACCCCGATCGCCGAATACACGCGCCACGGGCGCGGCGGCCTCGGAATGATCGCGATCCAGGCCTCCGAGAGAAACGGCGCGCTGGTCGGCGCGGTGCTGGTGGACGATGCCGACGAGGTGATGCTGATTTCGACCGGCGGCGTGCTGATCCGCACCAAGGTGGCGCAGATCCGCGAGCAGGGCCGCTCGACGCAGGGCGTGACGCTGATCGCGCTTTCGGAAGGCGAGAAGCTCGCCGGCGTCGAGCGCATCCTCGAGCGCGACGAAGAGGAAGGCGCGAGCGGCAACGGCGGTGGCAACGGTGGCGCCGCTGAGGGCACCCCGGGCGCAGGCGATGGCACCCCGGGTGCGGACGAGGGCGCCCCGGGCGCGGGCGAAACGCCGCCGACGGTTCACTGACATGGCGCGGATTTTCAATTTCAGCGCCGGCCCGGCGACGCTGCCGGAGGAAGTGCTGGCGCGCGCCGGCGACGAGATGCTCGACTGGCACGGCTCGGGCATGTGCATCATGGAGATGAGCCACCGCGGCAAGGAGTTCATCGCCGTCGCCGCCGAGGCGGAGAAGGACCTGCGCGAGCTGCTCGCCGTCCCGGCTAACTGCAAGGTGCTGTTCCTGCAGGGCGGGGCGACGCTGCAATTCGCCCAAGTGCCGATGAACCTGCTCGCCGGGCGCGGCAAGGCGGATTACGTGCTCACCGGCGAGTGGTCGAAGAAAGCGGCCAAGGAGGCGCAGGCTTACTGCGATGTGGCGATCGCGGCGAGCGCTGAGGACCGCAAGTTCACCTATGCGCCGCCGCAGCAGCGCTGGCAGGTGCGCCGCGACGCGGCCTACGTGCACTACTGCTCCAACGAGACCATCGGCGGAGTCGAGTTCCACTGGGTGCCGGAGACCGGCGGCGTGCCGCTGGTGGCGGATGCCTCTTCGCATTTATTGTCGCGGCCGCTCGAAGTGTCGAAATTCGGGCTGATCTACGGCGGCGCGCAGAAAAACGTCGGCCCGGCGGGGCTCACCATCGTGATCGTGCGCGAGGACCTGCTCGGGCGCGCGGCCAAGGGCACGCCCTCGGTGATGGACTACAAGCTGCAGGCCAACACCGACTCGATGCTGAACACGCCCGCCACCTGGTCGATCTACGTCGCCGGGCTGGTGTTCAAGTGGCTGAAGGCGCTCGGCGGGCTCGCCGAGATGGAACGGCGCAACGCTGCCAAGGCAAAGCTGCTCTACGATTGCATCGACGCGAGCGGCCTGTACCGCAATCCGGTGGAGAAGCGCGACCGCTCGCGCATGAACGTGCCGTTCACGCTCGCCGATGCCAAGCTCGACGATGCCTTCCTCAAGGGGGCCGAGGCGGCGGGAATGGTGCAGCTCAAGGGGCATCGCTCGGTGGGCGGCATGCGCGCTTCGATCTACAACGCGATGCCGCTCGAGGGTGTCGAGCGGCTCGCCGCTTACATGAAAGAGTTCGAGGCGAAGCATGGCTAAGGCAGGCGACAAGGTCGAAGTCCTGGTGCTCAACCCGATCGCGCAGGTGGGGCTGAAGCGCCTGCCCGCGGAGCGCTACGTCATCGTCAAGGAGTCGAAGTCGCCGGACGCGATCCTGGTGCGCTCGCAGGACATGCACGCGATGAGCTTCGACGCGCGGCTCAAGGCGGTGGCGCGCGCCGGCGCGGGCGTGAACAACATCCCGGTAGCGGCGCTCTCCAAGCGCGGCGTGCCGGTGTTCAACGCCCCCGGCGCCAACGCCAACGCGGTCAAGGAGCTGGTGCTCGCCGGGATGCTGATCGCGGCGCGCAATCTCGCACCGGCGCTGGAGTTCGTGCGCGCGCTGGATGGCGCCGCGCAAGGCCTCGACAAGCGCGTCGAGGACGGCAAGAAGGCCTTCGCCGGGTTCGAGCTCCCCGGGCACACGCTCGGCGTCATCGGCCTGGGCAAGATCGGCAGCCTGGTGGCGGATGCCGCCATCCGGCTGGGGATGAACGTGCTCGGCCATGATCCGGAAATCACGGTGGACGCGGCCTGGAGCCTGCCTTCGCAGGTGCGCAAGGCGAACACCATCGACGAAGTGCTGAAGGGCTCGCATTTCGTGACCGTGCACGTGCCGCTGATCGAAAAGACGCGCCACCTGCTGAACGCGAAGAACCTCGAGCAGCTGCGCGCCGGCGCGGTGCTGCTCAATTTCTCGCGCGATGGAGTGGTAGACGACGCGGCGGTGCTCAAGGCTCTCAAGGCAAACCGCATCAAGTGCTACGTGACGGACTTCCCGACCGCGGCGCTCATCGGCCAGCCCGGCGTGGTCGCGCTGCCGCACCTCGGCGCCTCTACCAGCGAGGCTGAGGACAACTGCGCGGTGATGGCGGTCGACCAGCTGCGCGCGTATCTCGAGGACGGCGAGTTGCGCAATGCGGTCAATTTCCCGGATGCGTTGATGGCGCGCGAGTCGCCCTACCGGCTCGCGATCGCCAACGCCAACGTTCCCAGCATGCTGGCGCGCATCTCGCACGCCATGGGCAGCCGCAAGATCAACATCCACAACATGCTCAACAAATCCAGGGGCGAGATGGCCTACACCCTGGTGGACGTGGACAGCGCCGTGCCGGCCGCCGCGCTCGAGGAGTTGCGCGGCATCGAAGGCGTGCTCGCAGTGCGCTACCTGCCGGTGGAGAAATGAACGATTCGATTGAGCGCCTCAGGCGCGAGATCGACGCCCTCGACGACGAGCTGTTGAAGCTCCTCAACCGGCGCGCCGAGGCGGCGCGCAAGATCGGCGAGCTGAAGGGCAACACTTCGGCCTATCGCCCAGAGCGCGAGAGCGAGATCCTGCGGCGCGTGGCGTCCGCGGCCGCCGGGCCGCTGCCCGCGGAGCGCGCGCTGGCGGTATTCCGCGAAGTCATCTCCGCGTGCCGCTCGCTCGAAGCCGGGCTGCGCGTCGCCTACCTCGGGCCCGAGGGCACATTCAGCGAGCAAGCGGTGCGCAAGCACTTTGGCGCCGCGGTCGAGGCGCAGCCGCATGCTTCGATCGACGAAGTGTTCCGCAGCGCCGAGTCCGGCGCCGCGGACTTCGCGATCACGCCGGCCGAGAACTCGACCGAAGGCGCGGTCGGCCGGACGCTTGACCTGCTGCTCAGCACGCCGCTCTCGATCTGCGGCGAGATCGAGCTCAGGGTGCAGCAGAACCTGCTGGGACGCGGCGCCGGCATGGGCTCGGTGCAGCGTGTCTATTCGCACGCCCAGTCGCTCGCGCAGTGCCACGCGTGGCTGAACAGCAATCTGCCGCGTGCCGAGCGCGTGCCGGTGGCGTCGAATGCCGAAGCAGCCAGGCGCGCGAGCGCCGAGGAGGGTTGCGCCGCGATTGCCGGCGAGGCCGCCGCCGCGCGCTATGGCTTGACGGTGCTCGCGCGCTCGATCGAGGACGACCCCAACAACACCACGCGCTTCCTGGTGCTCGGCAAGCTCGAGCCGGCGCCGACTGGCCGCGACCGCACCTCGCTCGTCATGTCGGCCGAGAACCGGCCTGGCGCGGTGCACGCCCTGCTGTCGCCGCTCGCCGCCAACCGCGTCAGCATGACGCGCATCGAATCGCGGCCGTCGCGCACCCGCAGCGCGCTGTGGGAATACATGTTCTTCATCGACGTGGAGGGCCACCAGGCCGATGCCTCGGTTGCCGCAGCGATCGCCGAGCTGCGGCAAAAGGCGCCGTTCCTGCGCGTCCTCGGCTCCTACCCGGTGGCGACCACATGAAAATGGATCCCTGCGAACTGGCGCCGTCGTACGTGCGCTCGATCGCGCCGTACCAGCCCGGCAAGCCCATCTCGGAACTCGCGCGCGAGTTCGGGCTGGACGAGAAAAGCATCGTCAAACTGGCGTCGAACGAGAACCCGCGCGGCATCGGCCCGCGCACCCGCGCCGCGATCGACGGCGCGCTTGGCGACATCGCGCGCTACCCGGATGGCAACGGCTTCGAGCTGAAGGCCGCGCTCTCCCGGCGCTACGGGGTCGAGACTCCCTCGATCGTGCTCGGCAACGGCTCCAACGACGTGCTCGAGCTGGTGGCGCACACTTTCCTCGGCCCAGGGCGCGCAGCAGTGATGTCGCAGCACGCATTCGCGGTCTATCCGCTCGCCACGCAGGCGCGCGGCGCTCGCTCGATCGTTGTGGCGGCGAAGAATTTCGGCCACGACCTCGATGCGATGGCGAGGGCGGTGGACGACGACACCTGCGTGCTCTGGATCGCCAACCCGAACAACCCGACCGGCACGCTGGCGCGGCCCGAGGAGCTGGAAGCGTTCCTGAAGCGCATCCCGGAGCGCGTCATCGTGGTCATCGACGAGGCCTACAACGAGTACCTGCCGCCGGAGCTGAAGGCGGAAACGGTGAAATGGCTGCGGCGCCACTCGAACTTGATCGTGACGCGCACGTTCTCCAAGGCCTACGGGCTCGCCGGGCTGCGCGTGGGATACGCCTTCGCGCAGCCGTCGGTGGCGGACGTCATGAACCGCGTGCGCCAGCCCTTCAACGTCAATAGCGTGGCGCTTGCGGCCGCCGCGGCGGCGCTCGACGATATGGAGTTCGTCGCCCGCAGCTACGCCGAGAACCTGCAGGGCATGCGCCAGATCGAGGCCGGAGCGAAAGCACTCGGCCTGGAGTGGATCCCGTCGTACGGCAATTTCATTTCCCTGCGCGTCGGCCGGGCGAACGATGTCTACAAGCGGCTGCTCAGGCGCGGCGTGATCGTGCGCCCGGTGGCCGGCTACCAGCTTCCCGAGCACCTGCGCATCACCATCGGCACGCCGGCGGAGAACGAACGTTTCCTCGCCGCGCTCGGCGCCAGCCTGAAGGAATGACCCGCTTCGAGCGCGTCGCCGTCATCGGCGTGGGGCTGATCGGTGGCTCGTTCGCGCTGGCGCTCAAGGCGGCGCGCGCCTGCGGCCACGTGGTCGGCGTCGGGCGCGATCCGCAGAATCTTCGCCGCGCGCTCGATCTGGGCGCGATCGATGCCACCGCCCCCGATGCGGCCGCCGCGGCGCGCGGCGCCGACCTGATCCTCGTCGCCACGCCGGTGGCGCAATTCCAGGCAATATTCGCCGCGATTGCGCCGGCCCTCGGGTCGGAAACCTTGATCACCGATGCCGGCAGCACCAAGCGCGACGTGGTGGCGGCCGCGCGCGCGGCGCTCGGCGCGAAGATTGCCCAGTTCGTGCCGGCGCACCCGATCGCGGGCGCAGAGCAAAGCGGCGCCGCGGCGGCGCGCGCAGATCTTTTCCGCGGCAAGCGCGTAGTGCTCGCGCCGCTAGCCGAGAATGCAACGGATGCAGCAGCGCGCGTGGCGGCGGCGTGGGAGGCGTGCGGCGCGAAGATTTTCCGCATGACGCCACAGGAGCACGACGCGGTGTTCGCTGCCGTCAGCCATCTGCCGCACCTACTCGCCTACGCCCTGGTGCACGAGATCGCGGGCCGCGCCGATTCGGCGCAGCTGTTCGGCTACGCCGCGGGCGGCTTTCGCGATTTCACGCGCATCGCCTCGAGCCATCCAGAGATGTGGCGCGACGTTTGCGTCGCCAACCGCGACGCGCTGCTCGCAGAGCTCGACCGCTTCGCCGCGCAGCTCGCGGCATTGCGGCCGCTGCTGGAGCGCGGCGACGCCAAGGCGCTGGAGCAGGTGTTCGCCGAGGCGCGCGCGGCGCGCGAGCGCTGGCTGAACGGCGATTACGAGGCCAAGGCGTGAAAACGCTTGCGCTCGCGCCGGCGCACCATGCGCGCGGCACGGTGCGGCTGCCGGGCTCCAAGAGCATCTCCAACCGCGCCCTCCTGCTTGCTGCGCTCGCGAAGGGCGCGACCGTGTTGCGCGGGGCGCTCGATGCGGACGACACGCAGGTGATGCGCGCCGCGCTTGGCAGGCTCGGGGTGCGGATTTTCGAGGGGGCGCCGGGCGAGCTGCGCGTGGCGGGGGTGGGGGCGGGGGTGGGCGGTTTATTCCCGATCGGGAATAACGAGCTTTTTCTCGGCAATGCCGGCACTGCTTTCCGGCCCCTGACCGCGGTGCTGGCGCTTTCCGGCGGCGAGTACCTGCTTTCGGGCACAGCGCGCATGCACGAGCGGCCGATCGGCGACCTGGTGGACGCGCTGCGCGCGATCGGCGCGCGCATCGAGTACGCGCGCAAGGAAGGCTTTCCGCCGCTGCGCATCCTGCCTGGAAAGATCCGCCTCGATGCCGCGGTGCGCGTGCGCGGCGACGTGTCGTCGCAGTTCCTGAGCGCGCTCTTGATGGCGCTGCCGCCCGCCGGCGGCGGCACGATCGAGGTCGAGGGCGAGCTGATCTCCAAGCCCTACGTAGAGATCACGCTCGGCATGATGCAGCGCTTCGGCGTCGCCGTAGAGCGCGTCGGCTGGCGCGAATTTCGCGTGCCAGCGAGTTCCTACCGCAGCCCGGGCGAGTTGCGCGTCGAAGGCGACGCTTCCTCGGCCTCGTATTTCCTTGCCGCGGGCGCAATCGCCGGCGGCCCGGTGCGCGTCGAGGGCGTGGGCCGCGCCAGCGTGCAGGGCGACGCGCGATTCTGCGAGGTGCTGGAGAAGATGGGCGCCAAGGTCACGATAGGCGAGGACTGGATCGAGGCCGGCAGGGATGCGTCCGCCGCGAAGTTGCGCGCCTTCGATCTCGATCTCAATCACATCCCGGATGCGGCGATGACCGCAGCGGTGATGGCGCTGTTCGCCGACGGACCCTGCACGCTGCGCAACATCGCGAGCTGGCGCGTCAAGGAGACCGACCGCATCGCCGCCATGGCCACCGAGCTGCGCAAGCTCGGCGCCACGGTCGACGCGGGCAGCGACTTCCTTCGCGTTGCCCCCCCTGAATCCTGGATCCTGAATCCTGGTGTCGCCATCGACACCTACGACGACCACCGCATGGCGATGTGTTTTTCGCTCGCCGCGCTTGCCGGCGTGCCGGTCACGATCAACGACCCGGATTGCGTGGCGAAGACCTACCCTGACTACTTCGCCGCATTCGCTTCGATCGTGCGATGAGCGCAGTGCCGGTGATCGCGATCGACGGGCCGTCGGCCTCGGGCAAGGGCACGGTGGCGAAGCGCGTCGCCGCAGCGCTCGGCTACCACTATCTGGAAAGCGGGGCGCTCTACCGCCTCGTGGCGCTGGCGTCGCTGCGCGGGAACGTCCCGCCGGAGGACCAGGCGCGTGTCACCCGGCTCGGCTCGGAGCTCGAGGTTGCGTTCCAGGGAGAGCGCATTTTCCTTTCTGGTCAAGATGTTACGGATTCCCTGTACACCGAGGATTGCGGCATCCGCGCCTCCGAGGTCGCGCCGATCTCGCAGCTTCGCGCTGCGCTGCTTCTGCGCCAACGGGCCTTCCGGCGGCCACCGGGTTTGGTCGCGGACGGGCGCGACATGGGCAGCATCGTGTTCCCGGACGCCACCCTCAAAGTGTTCCTCACGGCGAGCCTGGACGTGCGTGCCCGACGCAGGCATAAGCAGTTGATAGACAAAGGAATCCATGCTAGTCTCGCGCCCCTTTCCAGGGACCTCGCGGAGCGCGATGCGCGCGACGCGGCCCGCTCGGTGGCACCGCTGGTGGCGGCGCCCGACGCGGTGCAGCTCGACTCCTCGGACTTGGGCGTGGACGAAGTCGTTGCCCTGATCCTGGGGTGGTACCGGAACAGAACGCAGTAATTGGTGGGGCGGTCGCCCGAAGCGCCGCCCCGTTTTCAACTCAACCCCGCGGCGCGCCGAGCTGAAGTTCGGTAACTCCGCGGTTTGGAAGGTTTTTCAAACTAAATGGCCAGCGTTTCCCCTGCAGTTTCCGAGTCCCCCGTCGCACCCGAGTCTTTTGCCGCCCTGTTCGAAGAAAGCTTGACGCGCAAGGAAATGCGCATCGGCGAGGTGATCACCGCAGAAGTGCTGCGCGTGGATCAGAACTTCGTGGTGGTCAACGCCGGTCTCAAGTCAGAAAGCATCATCCCGCTGGAGGAGTTCCGCGACGACGCCGGCGCGCTCGACGTCAAGGCGGGCGATTTCGTGTCGGTTTCCATCGAGGCGCTCGAGGACGGCTACGGCGAGACCCGGCTGTCGCGCGAGAAGGCGAAGCGCCTCGCGGCCTGGATGGAGCTCGAAAAAGCGCTCGAGTCGGGCGAAAAAGTCGAGGGCGTGATCACCGGCAAGGTGAAAGGCGGCCTCACGGTGATGACGCGCGGCATCCGCGCCTTCCTGCCTGGCTCGCTGGTGGACCTGCGGCCGGTGAAGGACACCACGCCCTACGAGGGCAAGCAGATGGAGTTCAAGGTCATCAAGCTCGACCGCAAGCGCAACAACGTGGTGGTGTCGCGGCGCGCGGTGCTCGAGGCTTCCGCGGGCGCCGAGCGCGAGGCGCTGCTGGCGACGCTCGCCGAGGGCGCGGTGGTCAAGGGCGTGGTCAAGAACATCACCGACTACGGCGCGTTCGTGGATTTAGGCGGCATCGACGGCCTGCTGCACATCACCGACCTCGCATGGCGGCGCGTCAAGCACCCCTCCGAGGTGGTCAACGTCGGCGACGAAGTGACCGCGAAAGTGCTCAAGTTCGACGCCGAGAAGAACCGCGTCTCGCTGGGACTGAAGCAGCTCGGCGAGGATCCCTGGGTCGGCATCGGCCGCCGCTACCCGCAGGGCACGCGCCTGTTCGGCAAGGTCACCAATCTCACCGACTACGGCGCGTTCGTCGAGGTCGAAGCCGGCATCGAGGGCCTGGTGCACGTCTCGGAGATGGACTGGACCAATAAGAACGTGCATCCGTCAAAGGTGACGCAGGTGGGCGACGAAGTCGAGGTGATGATCCTCGAGATCGACGAAGAGCGGCGCCGCATTTCGCTCGGCATGAAGCAGTGCAAGCCCAACCCGTGGGAAGACTTCGCGCGCGAGTTCAAGAAGGGCGACCGCGTCAAGGGCACCATCAAGTCGATCACCGATTTCGGCGTCTTCGTCGGCCTGGCGGGCGGCATCGACGGCCTGGTGCACCTCTCCGACCTGGCATGGTCGGAGGCAGGCGAGGAAGCGGTCAAGAAATACAAGAAGGCCGACGAGGTGGAGACGGTGGTGCTGGCGATCGACGTCGAGCGCGAGCGCATATCGCTCGGCATCAAGCAGCTCGAGGGCGACCCGTTCACCAACTTCATCGCCAGCCACGACAAGAACAGCGTGGTCGAGGGCCAGGTGAAGTCGGTGGACGCCAAGGGCGCGGTGATCGCGATCAGCGGCGACATCGAAGGCTACCTGCGCGCTTCCGAGTTTTCGCGCGAGCGCGTCGAGGACCTGCGCAGCGCGCTCAAGGAAGGCGACACGGTGAGCGCGATGATCATCAATATCGATCGCAAGAACCGCTCGATCAACCTTTCGGTGAAGGCGAAGGACGTGTCCGAGGAGACCGAGGCGATGAAGCAGCTGCGCACCGAGACCGCGGCGAGTGCCGCGGGCAGCACCAATCTCGGGGCGCTGCTCAGGGCGAAGCTCGACAAGGGCAGTCCGCAGCAGGAATAGGCGCGCGCTTTCTCTGGCACAGGGGGGAATGGTCGCCATGACCAAATCGGAACTGATCGCTCGGCTGGCGCAACGCTACCCGCAACTCGTGGCGAAGGACGCCGAGTACGCGGTCAAGATGATCCTTGACGCGATGACCAGCTCGCTGCTCAGCGGCCATCGCATCGAGATCCGCGGCTTCGGCAGCTTCGGCCTCAACTACCGGCCGCCGCGCATCGGGCGCAACCCGAAGTCGGGCGACAAGGTGCACGTGCCGGAGAAGTACGTGCCCCATTTCAAGGCGGGCAAGGAGCTGCGCGAGCGCGTCGACGCCGAAGCCGAGGCGAGGGCCAAGCCCACGCGACGCCAGGCGTCGCCAGCGCAGTAACGCCTTGAGGCCTGCCGCGGTGCCACAAGCCGCGGTCCGAGTATGCGCATAGTTACCTGGGCAATCCGGCTGGTGTTGTTCGTCCTGCTGCTGGCGTTCGCCGCCATGAACACCGAGCCGGTGACGCTGCGCTTTTACTTCGACCTCGCCTGGCAAGCGCCACTGGTGGCGCTGCTGCTGGCGTTCTTCGTCGCCGGCGCGCTGTTCGGCCTCGCCGCGGCCCTCGGCGCCATGCTGCGGCAGCGGCGCGAGTTGCAGCGGCTAAGGCGCGAAGCCGAGCGCGTCGCCGGTGCACACGCCGGGGCGGCGCCGACGCCGCCCTCGCCGGCGGAAGGCTAGGGAGCCTAGCTTGGAATTCGAATACTGGTGGCTGCTCGGCTTGCCGCTGTTTTTCGTGCTCGGCTGGCTGGCGGCGCGCGTCGACATCAAGCACCTGGTGTCGGAGTCGCGCGCGCTGCCGCGCTCCTACTTCAAGGGGCTGAATTTCCTGCTCAACGAGCAGCCCGACAAGGCGATCGAGTCGTTCATCGAGGTGGTCAAGGTGGATCCGGCCACGGTCGAGCTGCACTTCGCGCTCGGCAGCCTGTTCCGCCGCCGCGGCGAATACGACCGCGCCATCCGCATGCACCAGCACTTGCTGGAGCGCGCCGACCTCGCCGCCGAGCAGCGCGCCGCGGCGCTGTTCGCGCTCGGCCAGGATTACCTCAAGGCGGGGATCCTGGACCGCGCCGAGGAGCTGTTCCTGCGCCTCGCCGACGGCCCGCATGCGGGCGAGGCGCGCCGCTACCTGCTCGACATCTACCAGCAGGAGAAGGATTGGGACAAGGCGGGTGCAATGGCGCGGCGGCTCGAATCCGAGACCGGACAGTCGCGAGCGAAAGAGATCTCACACTTCCTTTGCGAGCAGGCGGCGGGCGAAGCGACGAACTCGCGCCCAGAGGCGGCGCGCCCGCTGCTTGAGTCGGCGCTCGAAGCGCACCGCAAGTCGGTGCGCGCGAGCGTGCAGCTCGGCGACCTGGAGCGCGCCGCGGGCAACCTGGAGCGCGCCATCGAGTGCTGGAAACGCATCGAGTCTCAGAACCCGGCGTATCTCGCGCTGGCGGCGCAGCGCCTGCTGGATGCGCACCGCGAGCTCGGCAAGCTGGAAGAAGGCTTGACGCTGCTCACCGGCTACCTCGAGCGCTATCCCTCGCTCGACCTGCTGGACGCGGTGTTCCAGTCCACGCTCGAGGGCAAAGGCGCCGAAGCGGCTTACAAGCTGGTGCGCGACGAGCTGCGGCGCAACCCGACCCTGCTGGGGCTGGACCGCCTGCTCGAGGCGCAGATCATCAGCGCCGTCAATCCCGAGCGGCGGCGCGACCTGGAGCTGGTGCGCAACCTCGTGCACAGCCACACGCGGCGGCTCGCGCGCTACCGCTGCGAGCAGTGCGGCTTCAAGGCGCGCCAGTTCCACTGGCTGTGCCCGGCGTGCGGCGGCTGGGAGACCTATCCGCCGCGGCGCAGCGAGGAGTTCGACCTCACGCCATGAAAAGCAGGATTCAGGATCGAGGATTCAGGGAGAGAAAGGTGCTCGCGTGAAAGTGACGGTCGTCGGAACGGGCTATGTCGGCCTGGTGACGGGCGCGTGCCTCGCGGACATGGGCAACCAGGTCTTTTGCCTCGATGTCGACGCACGCAAGGTGAAGACGCTGAACGAAGGCCGCATCCCGATTTACGAGCCTGGCCTGGAGCCGATCGTGCGCCGCAACCGCGCCGCCGGCAGGCTCACGTTCTCGACCGACGTTGCGGCGAGCGTGGCGCACGGCGCGCTGCAGCTGATCGCGGTCGGCACGCCGCCGGGCGAAGACGGCTCCGCCGACATGCAGCACGTGCTCGCTGCGGCGGGCGCGATCGGCCGCCACATGGATGGCTACCGCGTCATCGTGGACAAGTCCACGGTGCCGGTGGGCACTGCCGACCGAGTGCGCGAGACCATCGCCGCAGAGCTGGCACAGCGCGGCGCCAGGCACGCATTCAGCGTGGTCTCGAACCCGGAATTCCTCAAGGAGGGCGCGGCGGTCGAGGATTTCATGCGCCCCGACCGCATCGTCATAGGCTCCGAGGACGAGCGCGCCACCGCGCTGCTGCGCGAGCTGTACGCGCCGTTCCAGCGCAGCCACGAGCGCCTGATACTGATGAGCGTGCGCTCGGCTGAGCTCGCCAAGTACGCGGCCAACGCCATGCTCGCGACGCGCATCTCGTTCATGAATGAGCTCGCCAACCTCGCCGAGCCGCTGGGCGCCGACATCGAAGCGGTGCGCCGCGCCATCGGCGCCGACCCGCGCATCGGCTTCCAGTTCCTTTATCCGGGCGCCGGCTTCGGCGGCTCGTGCTTTCCCAAGGACGTGCGCGCGTTGTGCCACGCCGCCGAAGTGGCCGGCCGCCCGCTGCGGGTGCTGGCGGCTGTCGAGCAGGCGAACGAGGCGCAGAAACGCGTGCTCGCGGACAAGATCCGCACGCGCTTCGGCGCCAACCTCGCCGGTAAGCGCTTTGCGGTCTGGGGGCTCGCTTTCAAACCCAACACCGACGACATGCGCGAGGCGCCGAGTCGCGCGCTGATCGCGGAGCTGCTCGCCGCGGGCGCCACGGTGCGGGCCTACGATCCGGCGGCGGGCGAAGAAGCGAAGCACATCTACGCGGGCGAACCGCGGGTCGCGATCGTATCCTCGGCGCTGGGCGCGGTCGCCGGCTGCGACGCGCTTGCCATCGTCACCGAGTGGCAGGAATTCCGCGCCCCGGATTTCGCCGCCATCAAGTCTGCGCTCGGCACGCCGGCGATTTTCGATGGCCGGAACCTGTACGATCCGGGGACTATGCGCGAGCTAGGGTTCGAGTATTTCGCGATTGGCAGGAACTAGGATTCAGGATTCAGGGTGCAGGATTCAGAGAAAAAGCGGTGAAGCGTAAGGCGATCAACACGGCACGCGCTCGGGTTTTGGTGGTCGGCGATGTGATGCTCGACCGCTACTGGTTCGGCGACGTCTCGCGCATTTCTCCCGAGGCGCCGGTGCCGGTGGTGCTGGTGCAGCGCGTGGAGGAGCGCCCGGGCGGGGCGGCGAACGTGGCGCGCAACTGCGCCGCGCTCGGCGCCCGCACGCAGCTGCTCTCGGTAATCGGGCGCGACGAGGCGGGCGAGACGCTGGCGCGGCTGGTGGCCGAATCCGGCGTCAAGGCCAACCTGCTGCGCGACGCCTCGATCCCGACCACGGTGAAGCTGCGCGTCATCGGCCGGCAGCAGCAGCTGCTGCGCATCGATTTCGAGACTCCGCCCTCGCGCGAGGTGCTCGCCTCCAAGCTGGCCGACTTCGACGCCGCGCTGCCGTCGTGCGCCGCAGTGATCCTGTCCGATTACGGCAAGGGCGGCTTGGCGCACATCGCGCGCATGATCGGCCGCGCGCGCGCCGCCGGCAAGAAAGTGCTGGTGGACCCCAAGGGGGAGGACTGGTCGCGCTACAAGGGCGCGCACGTGTTGACCCCGAACCGCGCCGAGCTGCGCGAAGTGGTCGGCAACTGGAAAAGCGAAGCCGATCTTGCGCGCCGGGTGCGCGCGATCCGGAAGAAACTTGGCATCGAGGCGCTGCTGCTCACGCGTGCAGAGCAGGGGATGACGCTGTTCACCGCGCGCGGGGCGATGCACTTCAAGGCCGAGGCGCGCGAGGTGTATGACGTCAGCGGCGCCGGCGACACCGTGATCGCCGCGCTCGGCACCATGCTCGCCGCCGGGGTGCGCCTCGAGCAGGCGGTGCGCATCGCCAACCGCGCCGCCGGCATCGTCGTGGGCAAGCTCGGCACCGCCGTGGCGACACGGAAGGAATTGTTCGGCTAGTCATGTATACGGTCGTCACCGGCGCTGCGGGATTTATCGGCTCGAAATTGGTCGAGGCGCTCAATCGCCAGGGCGTGAGCGAGATCCTCGCGATCGACAACCTGGAAAACGCCGCCAAGGTGCCCAACCTCACGGGCCTGGAGATCGAGGACTACCTCGACAAGCGCGATTTCCTCGAGCGGCTCGCCGCGGGCCAGTTTGACGGCGCGGTGGACGCGGTGCTGCACCAGGGCGCGTGCTCGGACACCATGCAGTCCGACGGCCGCTACATGATGGAGAACAACTACCGCTACTCGATGCGGCTGCTCGACTGGTGCGAGGACGAGGAAGTGCCGCTGATCTACGCATCTTCGGCCGCGGTGTACGGCGCGGGCAAGGTGTTCGCCGAGGCGCGCGAGAACGAGCGCCCGCTCAACGTTTACGGCTACTCCAAGTTTCTCTTCGACCAGCAGGTGCGGCGGCGGGTCGAGGGCGCGAGCGCGCAGATCGTGGGGCTACGCTACTTCAACGTCTACGGGCCGAACGAGGCGCACAAGGGGCGCATGGCCTCGGTGGCGTTGCACGCCTTCGACCAGTTCATGGCCGAGGGGCGGGTGAAGCTGTTCGTGGGCTCGGGCGGCTACGGCGACGGCGAGCAGCGGCGCGATTTCATCCACGTCGACGACGCGGTGAGCGTGAACCTGCATTTCCTCGCGAATCGCGATCAGTCGGGCCTCTACAACTGCGGCACCGGCCGGGCGCAGAGCTTCAACGATGTCGCCACCGCGGTAATCAATGCAGTGCGCGAGTCACGCGGCGAGCAGCGCCTGCCGGCGGGGGAACTGGCGGCGCAGCGCCTGATCGAGTACATCCCCTTTCCCACGCAGCTGGCGGGGAAATATCAGAGCTACACTCAGGCCGACATGACCAGCCTGCGCGCGGCCGGCTATGCGGCGCCGTTCATGACGGTGGAACAAGGGGTGGAGGCCTACGCACGCGCGCTGCTCAACACATGAAAAAAACGATCGAGGATTTCATTGGTGGCACGCCGCTCGTGCGCCTGCAGCGCCTGCCGGGGGCGGACAATGAGAAGCGCGGCAACCTGATCCTCGCCAAGATGGAGGGGGACAATCCGGCGGGCTCGGTGAAGGACCGGCCGGCGATCTCCATGGTGCGCGGCGCCGAGGCGCGCGGCGAGATCAAGCCCGGCGATGTGCTGATCGAGCCGACCTCGGGCAACACCGGCATCGCGCTCGCGATGGCGGCCGCGATCCGCGGCTACCGCATGATCCTGATCATGCCCGAGCACCTGTCGGTCGAGCGCCGCCAGACCATGCGCGCCTTCGGCGCCGAGATCATCCTGACGCCGCAGAAGGGCGGCATGGAGGCGGCGCGCGACTTGGCTGAAAAGATGGTGCGCGAGAGCAAGGGCGTGATGCTGGACCAGTTCGCCAACCCCGACAACCCGCGCGCCCACTACGAGCACACCGGACCCGAGATCTGGCGCGACACCGGGGGAAAAATCACGCACTTCGTCTCCTCGATGGGCACCACCGGCACCATCATGGGTTGCTCGCGTTTTTTCAAAGAGAAGAACCAGAAAATCCAGGTGATCGGTTGCCAGCCCGAGGAAGGCTCGCAGATTCCCGGCATCCGCAAATGGCCCGAGGCGTATCTGCCGAGGATCTACGACAAGGCGCGCGTCGACCGGCTGGAGTACGTGAACCAGGCCGATGCCGAGGACATGGCGCGGCTCCTGGCGAGCGCGGAGGGCATCTTCGCTGGCATCTCTTCCGGCGGCGCCGTTGCGGTCGCGCTACGCGTCGCCCGCGAGCTGAAAAACGCGGTCATCGTCACCATCATCTGCGACCGCGGCGACCGCTACCTGTCCACCGGGGTGTTCCCGGGATAAGGGGCGCGCTTCCCGGCCGCTGGGAGGCAATGTGTAAAGTCAGACTTTACAGTTTGGCTCGCTTTACCCAGCACGTACCGTGGCCGCCTGGTGGCGCTCGGTTATCTCCCTTTTCAACAGAGAGTAGCTTTGCACCCGTGGGCGATCGCATTTCTGCAATGACGCCTGAGCAACCTGACAACTGCGGCTATTCTCGAAATCATTATTTGCGACTAAGGATGTATGCGGAAAGAGCTTTTCTCGAAAGCGTCGGACAACGAGACAATGTTTATGCAGCGATTTCTGCGAAATATATCCAGTTAGGCGCCATGGTCCGCGATCCGAAGGCGCGCTTCGAAATTGCGCAGGAATGGGCTGCCGTGAGAAAGCTATGCGCCGGCAGTCATCGGCGATCCCAAATTCCCGGAGGCCCGTTCATAAACGAAACTCCACCCGAGAGTTTTTACAACCTTCCTTTTCTGCTCGCTTACGCAGTTCTCGACCAGGTGCTTGCGGTACTGATCGATCATGGCACAATCCAGTGCCAGAAAAAACGACCCTTGCTCGGCGATAAAATGGCAGCGTCCTCAAATGCCATACCCTGGCAAGACTACGCATTGGTGGACAGTGGGAAGACTGCGCGAAACGAACTAACGCACGACGCTCGACTCCTCGGCAAGGCTGACTGCTTCAGGTTCATCGACGCAATCGAGAATGAGCTCAAGGCATGGCGCGTTCTTTGAAAATCATGGCGCCTAACCCTTTGTTGCTGCGGACGGGCCATCGCCACCGTTCGAGCGCTGGCAACGTCGTGGTCCGCCGCAGAACAAAACGTTGGGCATCCGAGAGGGTCGCATAGGGGGCTGTCGTCAGCTCCCCGGGGGGGCGAGCTAGTTCTGCGCAGTGCAGCCGATCACGCTCTCGAGAACCCGCGCTGTCACGGCATCGTGCTCCTGCCGTACGGATCGGTCGTGTAGTACGCCGCGTCGGCTGGCGCCCGGCTCACGGCGTCTCGGGCCCAGCCCGCCTGCTCAGCCGCCCCAAGGCATTCAGGTGCACCAGCGGCAAACGTGCGTATCTGGACCCCCTCCACATACACGGAATGGAATCGTTCAACCGCGGCCAGGAGCTGCTTTGTGGACGCATTGCCGCAGTTGTCAAGCCACAGAGTGCGGATAAGGATCGGCTTGGCCCACGCTTCCAGCGCCGCGAGGTCGGAGAACGGCTTCCCGGCGGCGACGTACCGGTCGGGAAAGACTTTCACGTTCAAGGCTTCCGGCGGCACGGAATCGAGGCCGAGTGCAGAAAGCGGAAGAATGACGGCGAGACCTCCCGCAACAAGGATCCAGCGACAGCGCGAAGCAACAGAGTGGGCGTTCATGGCAGCCTCCTAAAATCTCCCGGCGAGAGCAGGGAATCTACTCTAATGCCGGCGTCGATTGTTCACCCGCAAGACGCATCTCTCAAACGACCCTTTCTCACTGCTGCCATGAGATCAGGTAATGGATAAGCGCCGGCATCCGTTGTCGCTCGACCTGCTGCGGGGGTTCCGGGTTGCCGCGCGCCACTTGAGCTTTACTCGCGCGGCGCAAGAGCTGTTTGTCACTCAATCCGCGATTAGTCGCGAGATCAAGACGCTGGAAGAGCAGATCGGCAAGCCGCTCTTCCGCCGCGTCCACCGCGCGCTACAACTTACCCGCGCCGGCGAAGAGCTGTACCGCGCGGCAGATGAGGCGCTCAAGTCGCTCGACGCCGCTACAGATCGGATTGCCGAGTCTGGCAAGACTCTGGCAGTCGCGACCACCACTGCGCTCGCGTCGCTCTGGCTCGCACCGAGGCTGCCGCGATTCAACCGCCTGCACCCCGGTGTCGACGTGAGGATCGCTGCGAGCAACGACAAACCCGATCTCGAGCGCGAGCAGATGGACATCGCGATCCGGTTTGTGCCTCGAGGGGCCGACACTCCAAGCGGCGAGCGGCTGCTCGACTGTGACATCTTCCCGGTCTGCTCGCCGGCGCTCGCGCGCGACGGAGCGCGCCCGCTCCGGAGTCCCCCCGATCTCGCGAATCACGTGCGGCTCGATTTCGAGACCATCCGCGACGGGCGGCCGTGGTCCGAGTGGGACGTGTGGTACGAGGCGATAAAGCTCCCCGCGGTCAAGCCAGCAAGCACGCTGCGCTTCTCGCACTACGATCAGGTTATCCCGGCGGCGATCGAGGGTAGCGGCGTCGCGATGGGCGCGCGGCCCCACCTTACGCACCACCTTCGCAACGGGGTCCTGTGCGCTCCTTTCGGCCCCGACGCGGTGGCGACCTTAGGCAGCTTTTTCATCGTCCTCAGGCGCGACGTCGCCGGAGGCGATGCGGTGGAGGCGTTCCTGGCGTGGCTGCGGAGCGAGGTACGCCGGGATGGCGAGCTGACGCTCGCACTGCCTCGCGTGGCCACCCGCTCGCCGGGTCGCCGAGTTCAGGCGTCCGTTGTTCGCTCGCGAGCACGCCGCTCCTGACCAAGCGTCTCGGGCATCGTGACGCCCAGCCGCGCGATGCAGCGGATCGCTTCACAGCGGGCTTGCGCCCGCTGTCTCGCGACCGCTGACCACGACGTTGAGCTTCACTTTCCGGGGATTGACTCATGTTCTCAAATATGAGAACATTTCGAGATGCCGTATTCCATCGAGTACTTCCATCCGCGAGTACTCGCTGAGATCGAGTCTTGGCCCGCGGATATTCTTGCGGATTACGCACGGATTGTGGAGCTTCTCATGGAGCACGGACCGAATTTGCGGCTTCCGCATTCGCGCGCGTTTGGAGAGGGACTCTTCGAACTCAGACCGAGAGGCAAAGCAGGTATCGGGCGGGCGTTCTATTGCTTTCTCTCGGATCGGCGCGCTCTAGTTCTGCATGCTTTTGTCAAGAAATCGCAGCAAACACCGGATCGTGAACTGAAATTGGCCCGTAAACGCTTAAAAGGACTACGCCATGGCTGAAATCAAGTACCAACCCGTTGCACATGACCACGCTACTTTTCTGAGAAAAGCGCGCAAGCGCAAGGGTTTCCCGGCCGCATACAAGGCACTCGCGGTCGAGTATGCGGTGGCGAACGAAATGCTTGCGGCGCGGGCTCGCGCAGGCCTTACCCAGGAAGCGGTCGCGTCACGCATGGGCACAACCAAGAGCACCGTTTCACGCCTCGAATCAGCAGGCAAGCATGCACCGTCACTCACCTCACTCAAGAAGTATGCCAATGCCGTCGGGTGCGAAATCAAAATCCGGCTGATTCCGCAGCGATAGACCGAGTGACGCCCAACCATTCATTGCGGCCGACGCGCTGAAGCGCCCGGCTGAATGACACGTTGGACGACATGGCCACCGATGTTCCCGTTTATGGCTGCAGTGGCGCGTGATCTACCTGACCGTACCGGATCAGCAACTGTTTCAGGTGATGACGGTCACCCCTCACGACTATCGGAGGCCATAGATGAGCCAGTTTCGAACCGCAAAGAAGCGCATCACCGTTTCGGTGGGTGAATCCGTGCGCATCATTCGTGAGTTACAGGGCCTGAGCCAGAATCAACTCGCCGAGCGCACGGGCATTCCGCAGGCTACCCTTTCCGCCATCGAGAACGACCGCGTCCGCTTGGGTGTTGAGCGGGCGAAGGTGCTGGCCCGGGCGCTCAAGTGCCATCCTGCGGTGCTAGTTTTCCCGGGCTGGGAAGACCGTCTTGCAACTGCGGTATGACTTGGCGCCCAACTCGGAGGCGCGGCCAGCGTCCCTGCATGCTCTGAGCACTGTGCTCGCGCGCCGGTTGGCTCCGCGTTAAACGCGCGCGGCAATGAGGCGAGGGCAAAGAAAATCGGGGACAGACCCCAAGCGAGAAAACCGGGGTCTGTCCCCACACCCGCGGCGCCGCCGGGCAGCGCGTTCGAACTCTGGTTAAATGGCGAAGTATCTGCGATGACCCCTGTCCTGGCTTTCGACATCGAGACGATTCCCGACTGCGCCGGCATCCGGCTGCTGTACGGGCTGCCCGCCGATCTGCCCGATCGCGAGGTGGCGGAGGTCGCGTTCCAGAAGCGGCGCACGCAGACCGGGCACGATTTCCTCGCGCCGCACCTGCACCGGGTGGTGGTGATCTCCTGCGTGCTGCGCACCGACGACGGCATCCAGGTGTTCTCCCTCGGTGAGCCCGAGCGCGAGGCGATCCAGCGCTTCCACGACGGCATCGAGAAATACCACCCGCAGCTGGTGTCGTGGAACGGCGGAGGGTTCGACCTGCCGGTGCTCAACTACCGCGCGCTCGCCCACGGCGTGACGGCGGCGAAATTCTGGGATCAGGGCGAGGACGACCGCGATTTCAAGTGGAACAACTACGTCAGCCGCTACCACCAGCGCCACATAGATCTGATGGACCTGCTGGCGCTGTACCAGCCGCGCAACTATGCGCCGCTGGACGAGGTGGCTCAGCTCGCCGGGTTGCCCGGCAAGATCGGCATGGGCGGCGCCGCGGTGTGGGAGGCCTACCAGGGCGGCGAGCAGGAGAAGATCCGCGACTACTGCGAGGCTGACACCGCCAACACCTACCTGCTGTGGCTGCGCTTCCAGCGCCTGCGCGGCGTGCTCACCGAGGCGCAGCACCGCAAGGAATGCGCGCTGCTGCGCGACTGGATGAAGCAGCACGAGGCGCCGCACTGGCGCGAGTTCCTCGCCCGCTGGAAAGATTGAAGCTTCACATCGACTCGCTCGACGCCGAGGGCCGCGGCGTCGCACGCAACGACGAGGGCAAGGTGGTGTTCGTAGAGGGCGCGCTGCCCGGCGAGCAGGTAGAGGCCGCGCTCATCGACAAGCGTCCCGCCTTCGACCTCGCGCGCATGGTGACGCTGCTCGAGGCATCGAGCGGCCGCAGGGCGCCGCGCTGCCCGTACTTCGGCACCTGCGGCGGCTGCGCGACGCAGCACGCCGACGCGCGCACCCAGGTCGCCGCCAAGCAGCGCGGGCTGGAGGATTGCCTGGCGCGCATCGGCAAGGTGAAGCCCGAGGCGATGCTGCCGCCGATCTACGGCCAGGAGTGGCACTACCGGCAGCGCGCGCGGCTCTCGGCGCGCTATGTGGCGAAGCGCGGCGGCGCGCTGGTGGGATTCCGCGAGCGGCGCTCGACCTTCGTGGCGGAGATGCGCAGCTGCGAGGTGCTGCCGGAGCGCATCTCTCTGCTGATCCCGAAGCTGCGCGTGCTGGTGAATGATTTGTCGATCCGCCAGCGCTTGCCGCAGATCGAGCTCGCGGGGGGCGACGAGTGCGAAGTGCTGGTGATCCGCCATCTCGATCCATTGACCGAGGAGGATGAAGCCATCCTGCGCGCGTTCGCCGAGGACGCAGGCGTGTGGGTCTGGCTGCAGCCGGGCGGGCCCGACAGCGCGCACCCCTTCCATCCCGCGAACGGGCGGCAGCTTTTCTACTCCCTGCCCGAGTTCGGCGTGCGCATCGCCTTCCATCCGACCGACTTCACGCAGGTGAACCACGGCGTGAACCGCTTGCTGGTGTCGCGCGCCGTGCGGCTGCTCGACGCGCAGCCGGGGGAGCGCATCGCCGACGTTTTCTGCGGCCTGGGCAACTTCACGCTGCCGATCGCGACGCGCGGCGCGCAGGTGCTTGGGCTCGAGGGCAGCGAGCCGCTGGTGGCGCGCGCGCGGGAGAACGCGGCGGCGAACGGGCTAGAAGCGGAGTTCCAGGTGGCGAACCTGTTCGAGCCGGGATTCGAGGCGCTCGGCCCGTTCGACAAACTGCTGCTCGATCCGCCGCGGGAAGGCGCGGTGGCGGTGGTGAAGTCGCTGCCCGAGGCGTGGCCGCGGCGGATCGTCTACGTGTCGTGCGACCCGGCGACCCTGGCGCGCGACGCCGGCATCCTGGCGCACACCAAGGGCTTCAGGCTGGCGGCCGCGGGTGTGGTCAATATGTTCCCGCATACCGCGCACGTGGAATCCATCGCGTTGTTCGAGAGATGAGCGATCGCTTAGCCGACGGCCCATGAGCGCCAGAAAAACGAAGGGGCGCCCGAAGGCGCCCCCAAAGCGGCAAAGTGTAAAGCCTGACTTTACAGTCTCACTTTACAACCTCACTCCCGGTTCCCGCCCAATGCCATCAGCAGGTGCAGCAGGCTGGCGAAGATGTTGTACAGGCTGAGGTAAACGCCGGTGGTGGCCATGACATAGTTGGTCTCGCCGCCGGTCACGATGCGCGACAAATCGTGCAGCAGGAACAGCGAGAACACCACGATCACCAGCGTCGAGATGGTGAGCGCGAGCGCCGGGATCTGCAGGAACATGTTGGCGAGCATCGCCACCAGCAGCGCGATCATGCCGACGAACAGGAACTTGCCCATGAAGCTGAAATCGCGCTTGGTGACGGTGGCGATAGCGCCCATGCCGAGGAACACCGCGCCGGTGCCGGCGGCGGCGAAGCCGACCAGCTGCATGCCGTTCTTGAGCGACAGCGCCACGTTCAGGATCGGTCCCAGCCACCAGCCCAAGAGGCCGGTCATGAGCAGCAGCAGCGCGACGCCGATGACGCTGTTGCGGTTGGCGGCGATGGCGAACTGCAGGCCGATGACGCCGGCGAGCATCACCACCGTGGCGATGATCGGGTTCTGAATGATGATGCTGCTGGTCGCGAGGCCGATCCAGGCGCCGGCGATCGTCGGCACCATGGTGAGCGCGAGCAGCATGTAGGTGTTGCGCAGGACCTTCTGCGCGTCGGCGCTGATCGCCGCTTCGCGCGCGACTTCGTAGCCGAAGCCGCGGTTGTCCTGCTGGCCATCGGTACGGACAGGCTTGAGTTCGGGTTGCATCGGGTACCTCCAAAAAGGGGGCTTTTCCGGCCCCACCCCTAAGACTACCAAAGCGGCGCGAAGTTGCAATTCTCGGCTGCCGCTAAAATGGGGTCGCCGCAGTGTTTTTTCAAGGGAAGGGTGGCAGAGTGGTCGATTGCACCGGTCTTGAAAACCGGCAGCCGGCAACGGCTCGTGGGTTCGAATCCCACCCCTTCCGCCAGGTTCACGTAAGTCTCGAATCCGAAACGACAAACCGGTAGAATCGCGCCCTCTCCCGGGCTCGCACATGGCGCTCATCGTCCAGAAGTACGGCGGCACCTCGGTTGGCTCTGCGGAGCGCATCCGCAACGTCGCGCGCCGTGTCGCTAAGTGGCGTGCAGCCGGCCACGACATGGTGGTCGTGCCGTCGGCGATGTCGGGCGAGACCAACCGGCTGCTCGCGCTTGCGGCGGAGATCTCGGCGCATCCCGATCCGCGCGAGCTCGACGTGGTCGCCGCCACCGGCGAGCAGGTCACGATCGGGCTGCTCGCGATGGCGCTGCTCGAGCTGGGCGTCGCGGCGCGCAGCTACACCGGTTGGCAGGCGAATCTGCTCACCGACTCGGCGCACACGCGCGCGCGCATCATCGAGATCGACGAGGCGCGCATGCGCCAGGACTTGAAGGCGGGGCGCGTGGTGGTGGTGGCCGGGTTCCAGGGCGTGGATGGCGACGGCAACATCACCACCCTCGGGCGCGGCGGCTCGGACACCTCGGCGGTGGCGCTCGCCGCGGCGCTCAAGGCCGACGAGTGCCAGATCTTCACCGACGTGGACGGCGTCTACACGACCGATCCGCGTATCGTGCCCGAGGCGCGGCGCCTGCGCAGCATCAGCTTCGAGGAGATGCTCGAGATGGCGAGCGCCGGCTCCAAGGTGCTGCAGATCCGCTCGGTGGAATTCGCCGGCAAGTACAAGGTGCCGACGCGCGTGCTCTCCAGCCTCACTGACCCGATGCTGCCGGTGGCCGAGGAGGCGTGCTCGGGGACGCTGATCACTTTCGAGGAAGACCCGCACATGGCGATGGAAAAAGCAGTCATCTCCGGGGTCGCGGCACAGCGCGACGAGGCCAAGATCACGGTGCACGAGGTGCCCGACAAGCCGGGCATCGCCTACGCCATCCTGGGGCCGATCGCCGACGCCGGCATCGACGTCGACGTGATCGTGCAGAACGTCAGCCACGACGGCATGACCGACCTGTCGTTCACCGTGTCGCGCAGCGACCTGGCGCGCGCGCTCAAGATCCTCAAGGGCGACGTGCAGCCGCACATCAAGTGCCGCGAGGTGACCGGCGACGACAAGATGGCCAAGGTCTCGGTGGTGGGCCTGGGAATGCGCTCGCACGCCGGCATCGCGGCGCGCATGTTCCGCACGCTGGCCGAGGAGGGCATCAACATCCAGATGATCTCGACCTCCGAGATCAAGGTGACGGTGGTGATCGAGGAGAAGTACGCCGAGCTCGCGGTGCGCGTGCTGCACAAGGCTTTCGAGCTCGAGCAAGAGTAGAATTCGCGCTCAACGGAGAGATGCCCGAGTGGCCAACGCCGAAGGCGTTCCATTCGTTCGGGGCGCTTGCGCCCCCGCCGGCCACTCAAGCATCTCTGCGCATCGAGTGTTGCCGCGTACGCGGCAACACGTTTAACGGAGAGATGCCCGAGTGGCCGAAGGGGGCGCCCTGCTAAGGCGTTATACGGGCTTAAACCCGTATCGAGGGTTCGAATCCCTCTCTCTCCGCCAAGAATCGGGGACAGCCCCCGACTGGGGACAGACCCCGGTTCTCCCCGCTTCGGGGTCTGTCCCCGGTTTTGTCTTTAAGGAAGCGGACCCAACTCCCGCGCGAAGCGCTTCACGCACTCCAGACCGAACGTCGTCGGCGCGAGCGCCGGGGCGCGATCGTAAACCTCGCCCAGCCCCAAGCGTGCCGCCGCGATGCGCTTGCCGTAGCACACCAGGTGCTCGAGCGACTGCATGATGAACACCACCGCCGGGAGCATCTGCGCGTAGATCGCCTCGGCCTCGCGCTCCTCACCGCACCGGAACGCCTCCCAGGCGCGCTGCTGGTAGTCGGAGGTGTCCGGCGCGATGATCATGCCGGCGCAGCCCGCGCGCAGGTTGTCGAGCAGCTCGAGTCCGCCGCGGCCGTTGAACACCGCGAGTCCCGGCGTTCGCTCGATCACCTGCCGGATGTGCACCGCGGGCCCTTCGCCCTTGAGCAGCACGAAGTTCGCGCGTTCCCTTGCCAGGCGCGCGATGTTCTCCGGGCCCAGGCCGACGCCGAGGTATTCGGGCGCGTTCTGGATCGCGCATGGCAAGTCGATCCTCGCCATCACGCGGGAGAAGAAGTCGTAGCACTCCGCTTCGCTTGGCTTACCTTGGCGCGGAGGCTGCAAGATGACCCACGCCGCGCCGCGCTTGCCGGCGTACTCCGCGAGCGCCACCTGCTCATCCGGCGTGTCGCCGGAGATCGTCACCGCAAGCGGCACGCGCCTGCCTGCGTCTTCGGCAAGCCAGTCGATCAGGGTGCGCTTTTCTTCCGCAGTGAGCTTGCCGACTTCGGTCGCGAGCCCGAGGATCGCCATGCCGCCGCAGCCGTGCGCGAGGCACGCTTCCGTCTGCCGGCGCATGGCGCGCCGGTCGAGCGCGCCGCGCGCGTCGAAAAACGCGTAAAGAATCGGGTAGATACCGCCGAACCGGGCGGCCGTTACGCTCGCAGCCACGCCTTGGCGCGCGAGTGCGCGAGCGCCTCAGGGTTGACCACGAACTCTGGCCTGCGCCCCGCGTGCACCGCCAGCACCGCGCCGATCGAAGTGCGCGCGATGTTGCCGAAGAGCTCGTCGGTCCAGCACAGCGCGTGCGGCGTCACGATCACGTTGTCGAGCTTGAGGATCGGGTTGGAGGCGGGCGTGGGCTCCTCCTCGAACACATCCAGCCCCGCACCGGCGATGCGGCGTGCAGCGAGCACCTCGTAGAGCGCCTTTTCGTCCACCACCGGGCCGCGTGCGACGTTGATCAGGTACGAGGTGGGCTTCATGCGCGCGAGCTGCTTCGCGCCGACCAGGTGGCGCGTCTCCTCGTTCAGCAGGCAGGTTACGACGATGAAATCGGACTCCGACATCACTTCGTCGAGCGGCACCTTGCGCGCGCCGATGTAGCCGAGCTCGAGCGCCTCGGCATACGGGTCCGCCGCGAGCAGCTTGAGGTCGAACACCCGCGCCATGCGCAGCAGCTCCTTGCCGATGCGCCCCGCGCCCACCACGCCGAGCGTGCGCCCGGTGAGGCCCATGCCCATGTGATCGAGCCTCTCGGGCCAGCGCCCCTCGCGCGTCAAGCGGTCCTTGACGAACAGGCGATGGGCGAGGGCGAGGATGAACGTGAGCGCGATCGTGGCGACCGGCCGCGGCACCGCGTTCGGCGTATTGGCGACCAGCACGCCCGCCTTGGACATTGCGCCGACGTCCACGCTGTCATAACCGACGCCGTGGCGCGCGAAGAGCTTCACGCGGCAGTCGGCGCGCGCGACGGCGCCGGCTGGAACGCGCGGCGAATTGATGTAGATCGCGTCGTAGGCCGCGGCAAGCTCCGGGGTGATTTCGCGGATGCCCTTGGGCAGCCACTCCCACTCGAGCCCCGCCGCGGCGTCGAGCGCCTTGAGCGGCTCGCGCCCGAAGGAGGGCTCGCCGCGCGTGTCGAGGATGTCGCTCGACACCGCGACCCGGAATTTCGCTGCCATGAGGTTCTCCCTACGCGCTGCGCAGCGCGTCGATGTTGCGTTTGATCGCGGCCTGCAGCATGCCCTGGTCGGTGCCAGTCGCGATCATGCGGAAGCCGTGCCCGAGGTACTCGCGCCCAAGATCCTCGTCGGCCGCCATGTAGCCGGCTGCCTTGCCGTTCTTTTCCGCCGCGCCGACGATGCGCTTGAGCGCCTCGCGGTACAGCGGATGCGAGAACTGCGCTGGAATGCCGAGGAAGTTGGTGAGATCGAAGTGCCCGAGCCAGAGTACGTCCACACCCGGCACGGCGGCGATCGCCTCCACGTTCTCCAGACCCTTCTTGGTCTCGATCATGGCGATCACCAGCGTGCGCTCGTGGATCATGCGGATCTTCTCCACCACGTCGCCGCCCTCGTAATCGTCGTGCGCGAAGCCGAACGCGGCGCCGCGCCGGCCCGCGGGCGGGTAGCGCGTGCACGAGACGATGAACTCGGCTTGTTCGCGCGTATCCACCAGCGGCACCATGACGCCGAGCGCGCCGCAATCGAGCGCGCGCGCGATGAAGTCGTACTCGGTGCCCGGCACGCGCACCAGCGGCACCAGGCCCAGGGCGCGGCAAAGTGTAAAGTGTGACTTTACAGTTTCGAACCCTGCGCCCGTGTGCTCCATGCAATACATGGCGTACTCGGCGCCGGCGTTCTTCAGGATCCGCGGCATGCCGGGCGAGAAGAACTCGAACACCATCGAGCCGAACGCCCTGCCGCCCGCGGCGAGTTTCTTCTTCACTGCGTTTTCGCGCATCGCGCGGATTATAAGCAGGCGGGTTTTTGCGCCGGCGGCACGGGCCTGGATGCGGCCTGTTGTTGCACTGCGGGAACCCGGCAAACGGCGCGCGGTCCGAAGTGTTTCGAGTGTTTCGGACCGGCGGCAGGAAAAAGTGCCTGTGCGGAGTCCTAAAGCGCGGGAATCATTTGATAATTAACAGATTATTGCGCCGTTGAAATTCTCGTGGGAGGGCGCAAAGGGTAGTCTTCGTCATCCCACGCCAAGCCAGTTGAAGGAGGAGAGTACGTCGTCCGTTCGAACCCTAGCGAGAGGGAAGGCAGAGGTGTCCCCGTTGCCGGGAACGGACGTCGCTGAGACGCGCCGCGGGGACGTGCTTCGCCGGCAGGTGCTGGCCCTGGCGGTGAGCGCGGCCTTTGGCGCCACGGCGTACGCCAATCCATCGGGCCCGAGCGTGGCCTCGGGCAGTGCCAGCTTCGCCACCAACGGCAAGTCGCTCACGGTGACCAATACGCCCGGGGCGATCATCAACTGGCAGCAGTTCTCGATCCAGAAGGACGAGGTCACGCGCTTCATCCAGCAAAGCGCGGCGAGCGCGGTGCTGAACCGCGTCACGACGCAAAACCCCTCGCAGATCCTGGGGCGGCTGAGCTCCAACGGGCGAGTGTTCCTGATCAACCCCAACGGCATAGCCTTCGGTGCGGGCTCGGTGATCGACGTGGCCGGTTTGGTCGCCTCGACGCTCAACATCTCGGGCGCCGACTGGCTCGCGGGGCGGCTGCGCTTTGCGGGCACGGGGCTGGAAGGCAAGCTCACCCACGCGGGCACG
>CAYMVA010000151.1:0-15787 GCA_964393745.1 uncultured Enterobacteriaceae bacterium
CAGCGGCGTCTGCCAGCCCGGCGCGCCGGCGAGGAAGCTGAACGCCGCGCCCTTGTTGAACACCAGCACCAGGTTGAAAAAACCCGTGAACGGACGGATTTCGCCAGGAGAGAGCGCGGCGAGCGCGGCGAGCTTGCTCAGGCGGTCGGCGAGCACGATCGCCGCTGCGAGCGCGAACCACACCCAGATCCCACTTTTGTTCCCTCCCCTGCCAGGGCGAGGGCCAGGGAGGGGGTTAGGCATGCGTGCGTTGCTCGCCCTCGCCGTGCAGGTTGGTCTTGCAGCGCCCGCACAGCCCCGCCTCGTCTACGTCGTTGCGGTAGTGCCAGCAGCGCTCGCACTTCGGGTGCGCGCTCGGCGTCACCGTCACGCCGCTCTCGCCGGCGCGCGCGACGCGCACCGCCGAGGTGAGCATGACGAATTTGAGCTCCTCGCCCAAGCTCGCGAGCAGCTCGTAGTCCGCGCCGTTCACCGCGAGGTCGAGCTCGGCCTGCAGCGAGGAACCGACCTTGCCCGCGACGCGCAGCTCCTCGAGTTGCTTCCTCACCGGGGCGCGAAGCTCGCGCAGGCGCCCCCAGCGCGCGAGCAGCGCCACGCCGTCGGCAGGCTGCGGCACCTCGTGCCAGGTGTGGAAGAACACGCTGTCCTCGGGCTTGCCGCCGAACACCTGCCATAATTCTTCGGCGGTGAAGGAAAGGATCGGCGCCATCAGCCGCACCAGGGTCGCGGTGATGTGCCAGAGCGCGGTCTGCGCCGAGCGGCGCGCGCGCGACCCTGCGCCGCAGGTGTAGAGCCGGTCCTTGAGGATGTCGAGGTAGAACCCACCGAGGTCCTCGGAGCAGAACGCGAGCAGCTTCTGCGCCACCAGATGGAAAGCGTAGCGCGCATAGTCGGCCGCGACCTCGTCCTGAAATTTCGCCGTCAGCGCGAGCACGTAGCGGTCGATCTCCGCGAGCTGCGCCACCGGCACCGCGTGCTGCGCGAGCTCGAAGTCCGAGGTGTTGGCGAGCAGGAACCTGAGCGTATTGCGGATGCGGCGGTAGGTCTCGACCACGCGCTTGAGGATCTCGTTCGAAATGGTGAGCTCGCCCGAGTAGTCGCTGCTCGCCACCCACAGGCGCAGGATCTCGGCCCCCAGCGTGCTCGCCACCTCCTGCGGCCGCACGATGTTGCCCTTGGACTTCGACATCTTCCGGCCTTCGAGGTCGATGACGAAGCCGTGCGTGAGCAGCGCCCGGTACGGCGGCACGCCGTCGGTCATGCACGCGCCCAGCAGCGAGCTGTGGAACCAGCCGCGGTGCTGGTCGGAGCCTTCCAGGTACATGTCGGCGGGAAAACCGAGGTCGGGGTGCGAGCCGCGAAGCACCGTGAAGTGCGTGGAACCCGAATCGAACCAGACATCCAGCGTGTCGCGCGACTTCCCGTACTGCGCCGCTTCTGCGCCGAGCAGTTCCTCCGCCTTGAGCGTCTGCCAGGACTCGATGCCGCCCTGCTCCACACGCTTGGCGACCGCTTCCAGCAGCTCGAGCGTGCGAGGATGCAGCGCGCCGTTTTCCTTGTGCAGGAAGAAGGGCATCGGCACGCCCCACTGCCGCTGGCGCGACAATGTCCAGTCGGGGCGGTTGGCGATCATGCCCTGCAGCCGCGCCTTGCCCCAGGCAGGGTAGAACTGCGTCGCCTCGATGCCGCGCAGCGCGGTGGCGCGCAGGCTCTCCGCGGGCCTGGTTCCCTTGTAGCCGGGCACTTCGTCCATGCCGGCGAACCACTGCGTGGTGGCGCGGTAGATCACCGGGGTCTTGTGCCGCCAGCAATGCATGTAGCTGTGCACGTACGGCTGGTGCGCGAACAGCGCGCCGCAGCGCTCGATCTCGGCCACGATCTTCGGGTTCGCCTGCCAGATCATCTGGCCGCCGAACATTGGCAGCGAGGCGGCGAACTTGCCGTCGCCCTGCACCGGCGTCAGCATCTCCTCGTCCTTCATGCCGTAGCGGCGGCACGATTCGAAGTCCTCGACGCCGTAAGCCGGCGCCGAGTGCACGATGCCGGTGCCGGTGTCGAGCGTCACGTATTCGCCCAAATACACCGGTGCGGTGCGCTCGTAGAACGGGTGCTTGAAGCGGATGCCGTCGAGCGCCGCGCCCTTGCAGGCCGCGATCACCGTGCCCTTGAGCTGGTAGCGCGCAAGACACGCGTCCCGCAGCTCGGCGGCGAGGATCAGCTGGCCGCGCTCGGTGTCGACCAGCTCGTAGCGATGCTCGGGGTGGACATTGAGCGCCTGGTTGCCGGGCAGCGTCCACGGGGTCGTGGTCCACACAACTGTAAAGCCTGACTTTACACTTGGCACGCCGAACGCCCGCGCCAGCTTGTCGGGCTCGGCGAACGCGAAGCCGACGTCAATCGCCGGGTCCTTGCGGTCCTCGTACTCGAGCTCGGCTTCGGCGAGCGCCGAGCCGCAATCGAAGCACCAGTTCACCGGCTTCAAGCCGCGGTAGATATAGCCCTTGGCGAGCAGCTTCGCGAGCGTGCGGATCTCGTCCGCCTCGTTGCGGTAGGCCATGGTCTTGTAAGGGTGGTCCCAGTCGCCGAGCACTCCGAGGCGCCGGAAATCTTTTTTCTGGCTCTCGATCTGCGCCTCGGCGAAGGCGCGGCACAGGCGCAGCGTTTCTTCGGTCGGCAGGTTCTTGCCGTGCGTCTTCTCGATCTGCGCCTCGATCGGCATGCCGTGGCAGTCCCACCCCGGCACATAGGGCGCGTCGAACCCGGCCAGGGTCTTGGACTTGACCACCGTGTCCTTGAGGATCTTGTTGATCGCGGTGCCGAGATGGATGTCGCCGTTGGCGTACGGCGGGCCGTCGTGCAGCACGAAGCGCGGCCGGCCGCGGGCGATCGCGCGCAGGCGGCGGTAGACGCCCTGGTCCTGCCATTGCTTGACCCATTGCGGCTCGCGCTTGGCGAGATCGCCGCGCATCGGGAACGGCGTCTCCGGAAGATTGAGCGTGTTCTTGTAGTCAGCCATGGGTCGTTTTTTTGAAGTGTTTGCGGGCGCGCGCCGCGTCGGCGGCGATCGCCGCGGCGAGCGCCTCCAGCCCGTCGTATTTCTGCTCGTCGCGCAGCTTCTCCAGGAATTTCACTCTAAGGTGCCGCCCGTAGATCTCGCCCTCGAAATCGAACAGGTGAACTTCCAGCAGCGGCGCCGCGTCCACGCGCACCGTCGGCCTGCGTCCCACGCTCGCGACGCCCGCAAGCCTGGCGTGCGTCTCCTCGAGTTCGGCCTCGACCACGAAAATCCCGGTCAGCGGCGGTGAGCGGCGCAGCACGATGTTGGCGGTCGGAAAACCGAGCTTGCGGCCGAGCCGCTCGCCGTGCGCCACGCGCCCGCTCATCATGTACGGCCTGCCGAGCAGCCGCGCCGCGCCCGCGAGATCGCCCGCGGCGAGCGCCGCGCGCACCCCCGAGCTCGAGACGCGCGCGCCATCGAGCGCCACATCCGGCATCGCCTCGAGCGCGAAGCCGTGGCGTGACGACTCCGCTTCGAGCGCCGCGTAATCGCCGGCGCGCTTGGTGCCGTAGCGGAAATCGCGACCCACCAGCAGCCAGCGCATCCCCAATCCGGCCACCAGCACGTCGGCCACGAAGCGCTCCGGCGCGAGCGCCGCGAGGCGCGCGTCGAAACGCAGCACGTGCACCCGGTCGGCGCCGCTCTCCGCGATCAGCTCTAGCTTCTCGCGCAGCCGCGTCAGCCGCGCCGGCGCTGACTGCGGCGCGAAAAACTCGCGCGGGTGCGGCTCGAAGGTCAATGCGCAGGCCGGCACGCCGAGCGCGCGCGCCTGCGCCACCAGCCGCTCGAGCATGGCGCGATGGCCAAGATGCACGCCGTCGAAGTTTCCGACCGTCACCGCGTGGCGAGCCGCGGCCTGCGGCAGGCTTCCGTGCGAAACGACCATCTGCGCGCTAAAAGGTTGAATTATAGCGGCTTTCCGCGCTTGCCCTCCGTTTGTCGCCCCCGCGGAAGCGGGGGCCCATGGATCCCCGCGTGCGCGGGGATGACGTCGGCCACGCCGACGTCAGTTCAGGCGCGCGCAGCGCAGCGACAGCTCCATCACCTTGGTGCGCATCTCCTCCGCATCGAGCGCCTCGGGCGCGCGCTCGAGGTAGTCGCGCAAATCGTTGAGCGCCGGGCGCCAGCACTCCAGCCGCTGGTAGACCAGGCCGCGGTCGCGCAGTTCCACCGCAGATTCCGGCGCCACCAGGATCATGCGGTTGAGCACCTCGAGCTCGCGCTCGGGCTTATCGGCCTCGCGGTAGATGCCCTTCAGGTTCCGCAGCACGCGCGCCAGGATCTGGCGCTTGCTTGCCGGCTCGAGGAACTGGTCCAGCGGCAGCTTGCCCACCGGCACACCGCCCGCGGCGGCGCGCGGGATCACGCGCTTGAGGCGCTCGCGCAGGTCCTTCTCGGACTGCGGCACGCCGCCGCTGAAGGGGTCGAGCACCAGCGTCCCGTTCCCCACCCGCAGGCGCACCAGGAAATGCCCCGGAAACGAAATCCCCTCGAGCTGCAACCCGATCATGCGGCCGATCTCCATGTAGAGCACCGCGAGCGTGATCGGGATCCCGATGCGCCGGTCCAGCACCTCGTTGAGGTAGGAGTTGCGCGGGTCGTAGTAATCGTCGGCGTTGCCGGTAAAGCCCAGGTCGTCGAACAGGAACTCGTTCAGCGCCATCACGCGCTCCTCCTCGCCCGGGCCGACGCCGAGGCGCGCGCGCAGGCGCTTGGCGAAGCGCTCGATCTCGCCGGCGTAGCCCTCGACGTCGAGCGCGGGATAGGCATCCTCGGCGATCAGCAGGCAGGCGCGCGACAAATCGATCTTGTCGTCCTCGAGCGCCAGTAGCTGCGCGAACGGAACGAGTGAAGCCATGCGTCCTGCCTCTAATCCGCTCCGCGCCGCGAGAAGTCGCGCCAGCGGAAGCCGAGCACCGCGAGGCACACGGCGTACACCGCGAGGCCGAGCGCGACCAGCCCGACGAGCGCCGGCAGCTTCGCCTGCCAGCCCGCAGCGAGCCACCATGCCGCCGCGCCCATCGTGTAGTACAGCGCCGCGGCCATGACTGCGACGGCGGCAAAGGTGCGCAGCGCAAACGATCCCCAGCCGGGCTGCGGCGCGTAAATCCCCTGCTTGCGCAGATAGCGGTACAGCAGGCCCGCGTTCAGGCACGCGCCCAGCCCGATGGCGAGCGCCAGGCCGGCGTGCTTGAGCGGCCCGACGAAGGCGAAGTTCATGGCTTGCGTCGCGACCAGCGTCACGATGCCGATCTTCACCGGCGTCACCACGTTCTGGCGCGCGTAGAAGCCCGGCGCCAGGATCTTCACCAGGATCATGCCCACCAGCCCGACGCTGTAGGCGACCAGCGCCTGGCGCGTCATCCAGGCGTCCTCGGTGCCGAAGCGGCCGTAGTGGAACAGCGTCGTGATGAGCGGCATGGCGAGCACCGCGAGCGCCGCTGCCGCCGGCAGCGCGAGCAGCAGCGTCACTCGCAGGCCCCAATCGAGCAGCTTGCTGTACTCCTCCGGCGCGCCGGCGGAGTGGTAGCGCGACAGGCTCGGCAGCAGGATCGTGCCGACCGCCACGCCGAGCACTCCCGCGGGGAATTCCATCAGCCGGTCGGCGTAGTAAAGCCACGACACGCTGCCCGTGACCAGGAACGACGCGAAGATGGTGTTGATGAGCAGCGAGATCTGGCTCACGGAGACGCCGAACACTGCCGGCGCCATCAGCTTGAGCACGCGCGCCACGCCCGGGTGGCGCAGGTTCAGGCGCCAGCGCGGCAGCATGCCGATACGGGCGAGGAACGGCAGCTGCAGCGCAAGCTGCAGCACGCCGCCGGCGAACACCGCCCAGGCGAGCACCAGCACCGGCGGCTCGAAATGCTCGGCGAAGAACGCCGCCGCGACGATGAACGAGACGTTGAGCAGCGCCGGGGTCGCCGCCGGCACCGCGAACCGGTTCCAGGTGTTGAGGATCCCGGCGGCGAGCGCGACCAGCGAAATGAACAGGATGTAGGGGAAGGTGATGCGCAGCAGCGCCACGGTGAGCGAGAACTTGCCCGGATCGGCGGCGAATCCCGGCGCCGAGAGGTACACGATGAGCGGCGCCAGCGCGACACCGAGTGCCGCGGTGACCACCAGCGCGACGAACAGCACCGTGGCGACGCAGTCGGCGAGCGCGCGCGTGTCCTCGGGCGAGTTGCGATTGCGGTACTCCGCGAGGATCGGCACGAAGGCCTGCGAGAACGCGCCTTCGCCGAACAGCCTGCGCAAGAGGTTCGGGATGCGGAAGGCGACGAAGAAGGCGTCGGTGGCGAGTCCGGCGCCGAAAGCGCGCGCGATCAGGAAGTCGCGCACGTAGCCCAGCACCCGGGACAGGAACGTCATGCTGCTCACCGTGGCCAGGGCGCGAAGCAGGTTCACGGCCCAGTGCTCGCAGTAAGGTTCATGCTAGAATTCGCGCCCTTTTCGCCCCGGAAAACGATCCATGGCCAACATCAAGTCGGCGCGCAAGCGCGCCCGCCAGGCAATCAAGCTGCGCGCCCAGAACATCAGCCTGCTGAGCGCCGCGCGCAGCGCTATCAAGAATGTGAAGAAAGCGATCGCCGCGGGCGATCAAGCCGCCGCCGCCGCCGCGCTGGAGCGCTCGCAGCGCATGATCGACCGCGTCGCCGCCAAGGGCGTGCTGCATCGCAACGCCGCCGCGCGCCACAAGCGCCGCCTGGCACACGCCATCAAGGCGATGGCGCAGGCGCCCGCCTCGCACGCCTGAGCCGGCAGCGCGCCGCTCCACTACCGCCACTTCTCCGCTCTCCGCAGTCCGGCGAGCCTGGCGCGCTCGGGCATGCGAAATCGCTCGGGCATGCGAAATCATAGCTCATGGGTAAGCCCGCCAGCCGCATCCTGGTAATCGAAGACGAGCTGCTGGCGCTGCGCGAGATCGTCAAGGGGCTCAACGCCGCGGCGCGCTCGCTCGACAACCCGCTCGGCATCGGCTTCGCCGGCGTGGCCACGGCGAAGGAGGCGCTCGCCGCGATCGAATCCGATGGCGACCTCCAGGCGGTGCTGGTGGACGACAAGCTCTACTCGCTGCCCGCGGCCAACGGCAAGCGCAGCGCCGCCGGCAGCGCGCGCAAGCAGCTGCAGATGTCGGCGCTCGAGCTGGTGCAGCGCATTACGCGCTTTCGCCCCGAGCTCGACGTCTACATCCTGATCGCCAAGGAGCACGAAGACGAGGTGGTGGATGCGCTGTTCACCGAGGCGGTGGACGGCTACTTCTACCGCGAGGAGCGCGACTACCGCGGCATCTATCGCATCCTCAACGCGCAGCTGCAGGAGAAGGCGCGCACGCCGTTCTACGACCAGCTCAAGGCCTACGTCTGGATGGCGAAGGACCAGTGGCACACGCCGGGCCACTCCTCGGGCGAGAGCCTGCGCGGCAGCCCGTGGGCGAGCGACTTCTACGAGTTCATGGGCGAGCACGTGTTCGACGCCGACCTGTCGGTGTCGGTGCCGATGCTCGACTCGCTGATGGAGCCCAAGGGCGTGATCCTGGAGGCGCAGGCGATGGCGGCCAAGGCGTTCGGCGCGCGCCGCACCTTCTTCGCCACCAACGGCACTTCGACCGCCAACAAGGTGATCTTCCAGACGCTGCTGGCGCCGGGCGAGAAGCTGCTGCTGGACCGCAACTGCCACAAGAGCGTGCACCACGGCGTGGTGCTCTCGGGCGCGCACCCGGTGTACCTGGAGAGCGCGCTCAACCGCAGGTACGGGCTGTACGGCCCGGTGCCGAAGAAGACCATCCTCACGGCGATCGCGAAAAACCCGGACGCGCAGGCGCTGATCCTCACCTCGTGCACCTACGACGGCCTGCGCTACGACCTGGCGCCGATCGTGCAGGCAGCGCACCACCGGGGCATCAAGGTGATCGTGGACGAGGCCTGGTACGGCTTCGCGCGCTTTCACCCGGCGTTCCGGCCCACCGCGCTCGAAGCCGGCGCCGACTACGCGACGCAATCCACGCACAAGGTGCTGTCGGCGTTCTCGCAGGCCTCGATGATCCACGTCAACGACCCGGGGTTCAACGAGCACCTGTTTCGCGAGAATTTCAACATGCACACCTCGACCAGCCCGCAGTACGGGCTGATCGCGAGCCTCGACGTGGCGCGCAAGCAGGCGGTGATGGAGGGCTACAAGCTGCTCGCGCGCACCCTCGGCCTGGCCGCCGAGCTGAGAAAGCAGATCAACTCCACCGGCGTCTTCAGGTGCCTCGAGCTCGAAGACCTGCTGCCCGGCGAAGTGAAAGACGACGGCATCCAGCTCGACCCGACCAAAGTGACCATCGACGTCTCCGGCTGCGGCACCACCGTGGATGAGCTGCAGAAGGAATTGTTCGAGCGCTACAACATCCAGGTCGAGAAGAGCACCTTCAACACGTTGACGCTGCTGCTTACCATCGGCACCACGCGCTCCAAGGTGTCGCGCCTGTACGACGCGCTCATGCGCATCGCGCGCGCCGGCCGGCCGGCGCGGCGCCTGGTGCAGACGCCCCACATCCCCGAATTCACGCGCCTGCGCTACCTGCCGCGCGATGCCTACTACTGCGGCGGCGAGCTGGTGCCGGTGTTCGACGACAAGGAGCGCGTCAACCGCGCGCTCAAGAGCCGCATCTGCGCCGATGGCATCGTGCCTTACCCGCCCGGCATCCCGGTGCTGGTGCCGGGCCAGCTGATCACCGGCGCGATCACCGAGTTCCTCGCCAACCTGCTGCGCTCGCAGAAGCGCACCGAGCTGCACGGCATCGTGCTGCAGGGCTACGCGCCCTGCGTGCGGGTGCTCAAGCCGGCGGAAGAGAAATCGCTGCGCCGCATCGGCTGACAAGCCCCAGCGCCTCTGATAGCATCCTTCGGACGGCGGCCGGTGCCGCCGTTTTGCTTTGGAGCGCGCCATGTCGCACGTGATGAACACCTACGCCAGGCAGCCGGTCGCGTTCGTCAGGGGCCAGGGAGTGTGGCTCTGGGACGAGGCCGGCAAGAAATACCTCGATGCGCTCGCCGGCATCGCGGTGAACACGCTCGGCCACAACCACCCGCGCCTGGTGCGCGCGCTCAGCGAGCAGATCGGGCGCATCATCCACAGCTCGAACCTGTTCCGCATCCCGCTGCAGGAAGCGGCCGCCGACCGGTTGGCCGAGATCACCGGGCTGGACGAGGTGTTCTTCTGCAACTCCGGCCTCGAGGCGAATGAGGCCGCGATCAAGGTGGCGCGCAAGTACGGCCACGACCGCGGCATCAACGAGCCGGCGGTCATCGTCATGGAGAAGGCGTTCCACGGGCGCTCCCTCGCAACGCTGTCAGCGGGCGGCAGCCGCAAGGTGCAGGCCGGCTTCGAGCCTCTGGTGCAGGGCTTCGTGCGCGTGCCGCTGAACGACCTGGAGGCGGTGCGCCAGGTCGCGGCGCACAACCGCAACGTGGTGGCGGTATTCATCGAGCCGATCCAGGGCGAGGGCGGCATCAACGTCTCGCGCCTTGAGTACCTGCGCGGCCTGTTCGAAATCTGCCAGCAGCGCGAGTGGCTTTTCATGTCCGACGAGGTGCAGTGCGGCCTGGGGCGCACCGGCAAATGGTTCGTCTACCAGCATGCGGGCTTCCTGCCCGACGTGGTGCCGCTCGCCAAGGGCCTCGCGGGAGGCGTGCCGGTAGGCGCCTGCGTGGTCGGCGGCCGTGCCAAGGGCGTGTTCAAGCCCGGCAACCACGGCTCCACCTTCGGCGGCAACCCACTCGCCATGACCGGGGTGGTGACCACCATCGACACCATGAAGGACGAAGGCCTGCTCGAGAACGCCGCGCGCGTCGGCGCCGCGATCCGCGACGGCCTGGCGGCGGCGCTCAAGGGCGTCGCCGGGGTGAGCGAGATTCGCGGCATGGGCCTGATGATCGGCGTCGAGCTCGATCGCCCCTGCGGCGACATCGTCCGGCTGGCCCTCGAGGCAGGGCTGGTGCTGAACGTCACCGCCGACAACGTCATCCGGCTGCTGCCGGCGCTCGTCATGACCGAGGCCGAGGGCCGCGAGGTGGTCGAGCGCCTGGCGCCGATCGTCAAGGCGTTCCTCGCCGGCGGCGCGGCTCAACCGAAAACCGCCGCCGCGCGTTAAGCCTTTCATGGCAGCAAGAAAGACCGCCCTGCGGCATTTCCTCCAGTTCCGCGACCTGTCGCGCGCGGAGCTCGAGCACGTGTTCGCGCGCACCCGCTGGATCAAGGACAAGTTCAAGCGCTACGAGCGCTACTGGCCGCTGGAAGACCGCACGCTGGTGATGATTTTCGAGAAGCAGAGCACGCGCACGCGGCTCTCGTTCGAGGCCGGCATGCACCAGCTCGGCGGCAGCGCCATCTTCGTCAACACGCGCGACTCGCAGCTCGGGCGCGGCGAGCCGGTCGAGGACGCGGCGCAGGTGATCTCGCGCATGTGCGACCTGGTGATGATCCGCACCTTCGAGCAGGACATCGTCGAGCGCTTCGCGCGCAATTCGCGCGTGCCGGTGATCAACGGCCTGACCAACGAGTACCACCCCTGCCAGATCCTGGCCGACATCTACACCTTCATCGAGCACCGCGGCGACATCCGCGGCCGCACCGTGGCCTGGATTGGCGACTCGAACAACGTCTGCAACACCTGGCTGCAGGCCGCCGAGGTGTTCGGCTTCAACGTGCACGTCTCGACGCCGCCCGGCTACGAGGTCGAGCCCGAGCGCGCCGGGCTGTACGGCGACGACCACTACGAGGAGTTCGCCGACCCGATGGACGCGGTCAAGGGGGCCGACCTCGTGACCACCGACGTCTGGACTTCGATGGGCTTCGAGGCCGAGAACGAGGAGCGGCTGAAGGATTTCGAGGACTGGCAGGTGGACGCGCCGATGATGCGCGCCGCCAACAAGCAGGCCCTTTTCATGCACTGCCTGCCGGCGCACCGCGGCGAGGAAGTGGCCGCCGAGGTGATCGACGGCCCGCAGAGCGTGGTCTGGGACGAGGCCGAGAACCGGCTGCACGCGCAGAAGGCGCTGATGGAGTTCCTGCTGCTGGGAAAAGTGAAGGAGTGAAGGCGTGAAGGAGAACATCAAAAAAGTGGTGCTCGCCTACTCGGGCGGGCTCGACACCTCGGTGATCCTGAAGTGGCTGCAGGACGAGTACCGCTGCGAGGTGGTCACCTTCACCGCCGACATCGGACAAGGCGAGGAGCTCGAGCCCGCGCGCAGGAAGGCGCTCAAGCTCGGCATCAAGCCGGGCAACATCTTCATCGAGGACCTGCGCGAGGAGTTCGTGCGCGACTTCGTGTTTCCGATGTTCCGCGCCAATGCCGTCTACGAGGGCGAGTACCTGCTCGGCACCTCGATCGCGCGGCCGCTGATCGCCAAGCACCTTGTGGAAACTGCGCGCAAGACCCGGGCCGACGCCATCTCGCACGGCGCCACCGGCAAGGGCAACGACCAGGTGCGCTTCGAGCTGGGCGCCTATGCGCTCATGCCGGAGGTGAGGATCATCGCGCCGTGGCGCGAATGGAAGCTGCTGTCGCGCGACAAGCTGCTGCGCTACGCCGCGCGCCATCGCATCCCGGTGGACTACGCAAAAAAGAAGGGCGGCGCGCCCTACTCCATGGACGCCAACCTGCTTCACATCTCCTACGAGGGCGGCGTGCTCGAAGACCCCGGCTACGAGCCCGAGGAGTCGATGTGGCGCATCACGGTGTCGCCCGAGAAGGCACCCAACCGCACCGAATACGTGGAGCTCGAATACCGGCGCGGCGACATCGTGGCGGTGAACGGCAAGAAGATGAGCCCGGCGCGGGTGCTCGCGGAGCTCAATCGCCTGGGCGGCAAGCACGGCATCGGGCGGCTCGACCTGGTCGAGAACCGTTACGTCGGCATGAAGTCGCGCGGCTGCTACGAAACCCCGGGGGGCAGCATCATGCTGCGCGCGCACCGCGCCATCGAGTCGATCACGCTCGACCGCGAAGTGCTGGCGCTCAAGGACGACCTGATGCCGCGCTACGCGCGCCTGGTCTACAACGGCTACTGGTTCAGCCCCGAGCGCCAGCTGCTGCAAACGCTGATCGATGCTTCACAGCAAAGCGCCAACGGCACGGTGCGCCTCAAGCTCTACAAGGGCACGGTGCTGGTCACGGGGCGCGCATCGAAAACGGACTCGCTGTTCGACCCGCAGATCGCATCCTTCGAGGACGACCGGGGCGCATACAATCAGGCCGATGCCGCCGGTTTCATCCGCCTCAACGCCCTGCGCCTGCGCATCGCCGCCAGGCTGGCGAAGGGCAAGCGCTGACATGGCGCGCGCCGCCCCGCGCCTGTACGCGCTGCTTGCGCCCGCGGCCGGGCTACTGCTCGCGCTCGCCGCGGCGCCGGCGCTTGCGGTGCCGTTTGCCATCCAGCTCGGCCCGGAGCGCGTGGTGCTCGAGACGCCGCCGGGCTTTTCGGATGCGCTGCCGCACGCCTCGCCGCGCCTGAACGAGCTCGCCGAGGGCCTCACCTCGCCCTCCAACCGGATCCTGGCGTTTGCCATCGCCGACGGCGACATGCGCGCTTTCAGCACCGGCGAGCGCCTGTCGCTGCGCCGCTACATGCTGGTGGCGACGCCCAAGGGGCTGGATCGGGAAAACGTCACCACCGAGGACTTCGCGCGCATCGTCACCGAATCGCTGCGCGAGCTGGGCAAGGCGCCGGAGTCGACCGACTACGCCAAATTCCTGGACGAGCAGCAGGTCGGGCGCTCGTACCTGCTGAAGGAGCTGCGCCGCGAGCCGAATTTCATCTCGGTGCTGCAGGGCGCCAAGCTGCCGCCCGACCCGCGCATCCTCGACAAGCGCCTCGACCAGTACATGCTGCAGACCGTCACCGTGATACTGGCGCGCGGCCGGGCGCTCAACCTCTCGGTCTATACCGGCTACAGCTCGCAGGCCGACGTCGACTGGCTGGTGGACACCACGCGCCGCTGGGTCGAGGAGCTGCGGCGCTTGAACCGCCGGTAAACCGGACGCCTGACGGCGCCGGTTTACCCTCGGCGCGTTGGAGCGGACGCAAGCGCCGCTCAACACGCCGCACAATAGGAGACGCATTCATGCCGTCGTTCGACATCGTTTCTCAGGTGGACCGCCAGGAAGTGAAGAACGCGGTCGATCAGACCAACAAGGAAATCACCAACCGCTACGACTTCAAGGGCTCGGATGCGCGCATCGAGCAGGCCGAGCTGGTGCTGAGCGCTTTCGCCGACGACGAATTCAAGATCGGCCAGGTGCTCGAAGTGCTGCGCGGCCGCCTGGCGAAGAGGAACGTCGATGTGCGCGCGCTCGAGCCCGGTGAGCTGGAGAAGATTTCCGGCGACAAGGTGAAGCGCCCGGTCACGGTGCGCGTCGGCATCGCGCAGGAAAAGGCGAAGGGCATCGTCAAGCTGGTCAAGGACTCGAAGCTCAAGGTGAGCGCCTCGATCCAGGCCGATGCGGTGCGCATCTCGGGCGCCAAAAAGGACGAGCTGCAGGCGGTGATCCAGCTGGTGAAGAAGTCGGTGACCGACATTCCGCTCCAGTTCATCAACTTCCGCGACTGAGCCCCTCGCACCACTTGCCGTAGATCTTGTCGGCGATCTTGTGCAGCGCCGCCACGCGCTGCGCCAGGCGCCGCTCGATCGCCTCGGGCTTCTGCACCCCAGGGCTCTTCGCCGCGGCGACGATCTCTTTCCTGCCGCCGCGCACCCAGAGGCGCACCATCTCCTCGGTCATCTCGACGTGGCACTGCATGCCGAGGTGCTTGCCGGTCGCGAACGCCTGGTTGGCGCAGTGCTCATTGGCGAGCACGCGCGTGGCGCCCGGCGGGATGCTGAAGGTTTCGCCGTGCCAGTGAAAGCCCTCGAAGTCCTGCAAGTCGCCGAACCATTTGCGCGCCACCCCGTTTTCGGCCACCTGCACCTCGCCCCAGCCGATCTCTTTCACGCGCGTGAACGTCACCTCGCCGCCGAGCGCCTTCGCCAGCAGCTGCCCGCCGAGGCAATGGCCGAGCGTCGGCACGTCCTTGCGTACCGCGTCGCGCACCAATTCCAGCGCCGGCGCCACCCACGGCAGAGAATCGTTCACGCTCATCGGCCCGCCCATGAAGGCGAGGCCGCTGAACTGGCGCGCGTCCTTCGGCACTTTCTTGCCTTCGTCGAGCGCAATCAGCTTCCAGGGAATCGCGCGCCGTTCGAGATAGGTGGCAAAATAGGCCGGACCTTCCGCGCGCACATGGCGAAAGATGGCGACTGGCTTCATGGGCAGGCATTTTAGTGGGCTTTTGGCGGCGCTCGCGCTGCTTGCTGCGGCGTGCCCGGCGCTCGCCACCGACGTGAGCCTGGTAGGCGTCATCGGCGACAAGGCGGCGGTTATCGTGGTCGACGGCGGCACACCCACCACCATCAAGGTCGGGCAGAAGCTCGGCGCGGTAACCCTGGTCACGGTGGAGAAGGAACGCGCCACCGTCGAGGTGAACGGCAAGCGCCGCGTGCTGCTCCTCGGCCAGGGCTACAGAGTCAGCGCGTCCACTTCCGACCGCCAGAGCGTGACCCTCGCCGCCGACCGCGCCGGGCATTTCGTCGCCGACGGCCAGGTGAACGGCGGCGCGGTCAGGTTCCTGGTGGACACCGGCGCCACCGCGATCGCGCTGCCGGCGGCAGACGCCAGGCGCCTGGGCATCGACTACCTGAAGGGCCGCCCCGGCATGACGCAGACCGCGGCGGGCGCGGTGCCGATCTACATCGTGCGCCTCGACACCGTGCGCGTCGGCGCGATCGAGCTGCAGGCGGTGGACGCGATCGTGATCGAGCAGGGGCTGAACGTGGCGCTGCTCGGCATGACCTTCCTCAACCGCGTCGAGATGAAGCGCGACGGCCCCACCATGACGCTGACGCGGCGCTTCTGAACAAAATCGGGGTCAGAGCCCGATTTCCGGGGGGCCAGATTCCGGTGAGCAAGTGGAAATCGGGCTCTGACCCCGATTTTTTTAAGTGTAAAGTCACGCTTTACACTTTGCGACCTGGCGGCCGGGTGATGCGCCAGCGCGGCTTCAGCATGATCGAGCTGATGGTGGTCATCGGCATCGTCGCCATCCTGGCGCTGATGGCGCTGCCCAGCTACCAGGACAAGTTCGTCCGCGACCAGATTGTGGAGGCGCTGCCGCTCGCCGACATCGCCAAACCGCCGGTCGCCGCAGCGTGGAGCACTGCGCAAACCTTTTCCGCCGACAACGCAGCCGCCGGCTTGCCGGCCGCCGACAAGATCGTCAACAATTTCGTAGCCGCGGTCGCGATCCAGGGCGGCGCCATCCACATGACCTTCGGCAACCGGGCCAACGAGCGCATCAAGGGCAAGGTGCTCAGCCTGCGGCCCGCGGTGGTAGAGGATGCGCCGATCGTGCCCGTCACCTGGGTGTGCGGCTACGCGGCAACGCCCGACAAGATGACCGCGAAGGGCGAGAACCGCACCAACGTTGCCGCGAGCCTGCTGCCATTCCGGTGCCGCGCCGGCTGAGGCCGCTGCAAACTTACTTCCCCGGCACCAGCGGCACGAAGCGCACCGGCAGCACGGTTTTCTGCGAAGTGCTGCCGTCGGCGTTCTTGGTCACCAGCAACAGCCGCTGCACTTCCCAGCTCTCGCCCACGGGGATCGCCATGCGGCCGCCCGGCTTGAGCTGATCCACGAGCGCCTGCGGC
>CAYMVA010000152.1:0-42379 GCA_964393745.1 uncultured Enterobacteriaceae bacterium
AGCGGTCATTCCCGCTACCTGCAATCCAGGGGTGGGAAACATCGTGGACAGACCCCAAGCGAGAAAACCGGGGCCTGTCCCCGATTCTCTTTCCCGCGCGCCGCGCTAGAGGTGTTGGGGGTTGAGGCGCTCGACTTTGCTCGCCAGCCTGTTGAGGGCATTGATGTAGGCCTTGGCGGAGGCGACGATGATATCGGTGTCAGCGCCCACACCGTTGACGATGCGCCCGCCCTTGGCGAGCCGCACGGTCACTTCGCCCTGCGACTCGGTGCCGGTCGTGACGGCGTTCACCGAATACAGCAGCAGCTCCGCGCCGCTCTTCGCCACGCTCTCGATCGCCTTGAAGGTCGCGTCCACCGGACCATCGCCTTGCGACTCGGCTCGTCTTTCGGTTCCGTTTTCGTTCACGACGATGCTGGCGTGCGGCCGCTCGCTGGTGCCGCTCCCCTGGCTCATGTTCACGAGGCTCCATTGCTCGTCGCTCGAGACGCCCGCCTGCTGCGACACCAGCGCCTGCAGGTCCTCGTCGAAGATCTCAGACTTCTTGTCGGCCAGGTCCTTGAAGCGCTGGAACGCCTTATTGACCGCGTCGTCGCTGTCGAGCTCGATGCCGAGTTCCTTGAGGCGCTGGCGGAAGGCGGTGCGGCCGGAGAGCTTGCCGAGCACGATCTTGTTGGTGCTCCAGCCCACGTCCTCGGCGGTCATGATCTCGTAGGTCTGGCGCGCCTTCAGCACGCCGTCCTGGTGGATGCCCGAGGCGTGGGCGAAGGCGTTCGCCCCGACCACCGCCTTGTTCGGCTGCACCACGAAGCCGGTGATCTGCGACACCAGGCGCGAGGTCGGCACGATCTGCGTGGTGTCGAGGCGCGTCTCCAGGTCGAAGAAATCGGCGCGTGTGCGCACCGCCATCACGACTTCCTCTAGCGAGGTGTTGCCCGCGCGCTCGCCCAGGCCGTTGATGGTGCATTCGATCTGGCGCGCGCCGCCGATCATCACCGCGGCGAACGAGTTGGCCACCGCCATGCCCAGGTCGTTATGGCAATGCACCGACCAGACAGCCTTGCCGGAATTTGGGATCCGTTCGCGCAGCTTGCGGATGAATTCGCCGAACTGTTGCGGCACCGCGTAGCCTACGGTGTCAGGGATGTTGATGGTGGTGGCGCCCTCCTTGATCGCCGCCTCGAGCACGCGGCACAGAAAGTCGGGCTCGGAGCGGCTGGCGTCCTCGGGCGAGAACTCGACGTCGGGGCAGGCGTTCCTCGCGTAGCGCACCGAGAGCTTCGCCTGCTCGAGTACCTGCTCGGGCGTCATGCGCAGCTTCTTTTCCATGTGCAACGCGCTGGTGGCGATGAAGGTGTGCACACGCCAGGACTTGGCCCCCTTGAGCGCGTCGATGCCGCGCTGGATGTCGCGGTCGTTGGCGCGGCACAGGCCGGCGACGGTCGAGTCCTTGATCACGTTCGCGATGGCGCGCACCGCCTCGAAGTCGCCGTTGGAGGACGCCGGGAAGCCCGCCTCGATCACGTCCACGCGCATGCGCTCCAGGGCGCGCGCGATGCGCAGCTTCTCCTCCATGGTCATGGAAGCGCCGGGCGACTGCTCGCCGTCTCGCATGGTGGTGTCGAAGATGATGAGTTTTTGCTTGCTCATGTGCCGCTCCTAGTGAGGATGCGAAAAGACCTTGCCGCCGGTTGGGCGGTCAGGGGTACAGCCGAATTGGGGGTTTTAGTTTGTGCGCGCGAGGCGCAGCAGCAGGCCGGCCAGCAGCAGGCCGGAAAGCGCGGTGGCGAGAAGAAGTGCGATCGCCGAAATCATGTTTGGACTATAGCCCCATTTTCTGGGCCCGGCAACCCGCTCCGCGGCAAGCGTCCCCTGGCGCGCGGCCGCGCTTGCCATGCATGCGTAGGAAGCATCCTTGAGATGAGAAAAAGCCGTTTGTGCAGTGGCAGCGTTGCTCGCATCATCTCTCCAGCAACTGGCAGGGGAACGGCGTCGGTGCCGCCCTTTATTGCATGCCAGATTCTCATGAATCAAGGAGGCAGTATGGACACTGGAATGATGCGTACGGGGTTGCTGCAGCAAGGCTTGGTCGAGCTCGGGCAAGGCGAGGTCCTGGGCCTGCAGGATGCGGCAGGGCGTCATGTCGGCGTGGTTCGCGGCAGCGTGTGGCTGACGCAGCACGGGGACCAGCGTGACCGGGTTCTGCACGCCGGCGAGAGCTTCCGCATCGGCCGTGATGGCCTGACGCTGGTGGTGCCGCTCGGCGGCGCAGCGAGGGTCGTACTCGAAGACGGCCTCCTCGCGGCGACCGGCAGTCCGGCGCGCGAGGCCTGGCGGGTGCATACGCAGGAGTTCGAGCGCGCCGCGCGTCGCCGGCGGGCCGCAGCGATTGCAGCCATGCTCTCCGGGTTCGCGCGCTGGCTGAAGGCCGCCTGGAGCCCCATCGACGCCGCGCTCCGGTCGGCGCTGCAGGCGAGGCGCACGGCGCGCGAGTTGCGCGCCCTGAGCGACTACCTCCTCAAGGACATCGGGCTGCGTCGGGACGAGATCGACTGCGTCGCCAGGCGGCTGGCTTGCTAGCCCGGCTTGCCGTCCACTCGGGGCGTCATGAGCCGCGGCAGGTAGGTCGCGAAGTAAACCAGGAACGCCCCCGCCCAGCACACCCCGGAGGCGCCGAGCAGCGGTACATAGCCAAGCTGCGGCGCAAGAGCGGCAAGCACGCGCAGCGCAGCAGCGATGTGCACCAGCACGTAGGCGGCCACCTCGGCGCGCCCCGCGGCGAGCGGCCGCCCGGTATGGCCGAGCGCGGTGCGCGTGATCATGCCGATGATCAGGCCGCCGACTGCGCCGGCGCCAAAGGCGTGAATGGCGGTGTTCGCGGCGACGACGCCGAGCGCGCCGAGCGCGAGCAGCACGAGGCCCACTGGAATCCAAGCGTGCGAAAGGTGCAGGATCCACAGGATCGGCCTGCCGAGCGTCGCGCGCGGCGCCCAGCCGGCCTGGCGCGTGAGGTGCAGCATCGCGGCCGCGAGCGCAAGCGGCGCCACGATCCAGCCACTCATTCCGAGAAGGTCGCAAACGAATGCCGTGAGCGTGGAGGCGATGGCAGCATTGTCGAGCCGCGGCCGCACCACGACCCCTGCCTGCGGCAATGCGCTGGCGGTGAACGCCGGCACCACGCGCCCCGCCATCACCACCACCAGCATCACCACCAGCCAGAGCGCCGCACGCACCGCGGCGAGACCGTAGCCGGCGTGAAAGGCGGCGTTGGCGGCGCCAAGAGCGATGAGCAGCGCCACCACGAAGTAGTTGCGCGCGTTGCGCGAGCCCATGATCGCGCGCGCCATGACCGCAGCAAGCACGAAGGGAAACGCGCCATCCACGATGGCGGCGAGCGGCGCCGGGCCGCTGAGCATGGCGATGCGAGCGCCGATCCAGTGCAGCACGATGAGCGCGAGCGGCAGGCCTTCGGGCGTGCGCAGCCCGGTCCACACGCGCCCCGCGGTGAGCAAAAAGCCCGAGATCACCGCCAGCGCGAAGCCGAACACCATCTCGTGAGCGTGCCAGGCGGCTCCGGCGTGAACGCCGGGCGGCGCGATACGGCCCTCGATGCTCGCCACCCACGCCACCACCGCCGCGGCGCCGAACAGCGCCGCTAGCAGGTAGAACGGCCGGAAACCGAGGTTGAAGAGCGCGAAGCCGCGCGGCGATCGCCGAACGGCGGGTTCCTCGATCTGCATCATGACCGCGATGCTAAGCGCCAGCGCGGTGCTGGCCTTGCTTCAAATCAAGGCAGCGGTTTCGCCCGCTTGCCCATGCCCCAGAGCACGTAGCCCGAGAGCGCGTATCCCAGGCACAGCAGGAACAGCACCACCGGCGGCTTGAGCGAGATCACCGCCAGGCTGGCAGCGATCGCGAGCACCGCCCAGAACGGCACGCTCTTCTTCAGGTTGATGTCCTTGAAGCTGTAGAACGGCACGTTCGAAACCATGGTGATGCCGGCGAACATGGTGAACACCCACGCCACCCAGGAGACCGCCTCGGCGCGCTGGATTCCAAAGTCGTCCATCACCCATACCAGTGCCGCGACCAGCGCGGCGGCCATCGGGCTGGGCAGCCCCTGGAAGTAGCGCTTGTCCACCACTTCGGTGTTGGTGTTGAAGCGCGCCAGCCGCAGCGCCGCCCCGGCGCAGTAGACGAACGCCGCCGCCCAGCCGAGCTTGCCCAAGTCCTTGAGCGCCCACTCGTACATCACCAGCGCCGGCGCGGCGCCAAACGAGACCATGTCCGAGAGGCTGTCGTACTCGGCGCCGAACTCGCTCTGCGTGCGCGTGAGGCGCGCCACGCGCCCGTCCAAGCCGTCGAGCACCATGGCGATGAAGATCGCGATCGCCGAGATCTCGAAGCGGCCGTTCATCGCCTGCACGATGGCATAGAAGCCGGCGAACAGCGCCGCGGTGGTGAACAGGTTGGGCAGCAGGTAGATGCCGCGCCGGCGCAGCGCGCCGATCCCCTGCTGCGGCAGCGGCGGCCGCGGTTCCTCGAACTCAGGCATTGGCAGACAGCCTCGCCAGCACGCTCTCGGTGGCGTGCACCTTGTCGCCGAGCGCCGCCTTGGGTTCCGAATCGGGCGGCAAGTACAGGTCCACGCGCGAGCCGAAGCGAATGAAGCCGTAGCGGTCGCCGCGCGCGAGCTCGGCGCCCTCGCCGGCGTAGCACAGGATGCGGCGCGCAATCAGGCCGGCGACCTGCACGCAGGTGACGTCGCGCCCGCAGCGCGTGCGAAACCAGAGCGCGTTGCGCTCGTTCTCCAGCGACGCTTTGTCGAGCGCGGCGTTGAGAAACGAGCCGCCGTGATACCAGCGCTTGCGCACCGTGCCGTCCACGGGCGAGCGGTTGGAGTGCACGTTGAACACGTTCATGAAGACGGAAATCTTGAGCGCGTCGCGGTCCAGGTATGGATCGCGCGCCTTCTCCACCGCCACCACGCGGCCGTCGGCGGGCGAGACCACCGCGCGCGGGTCTTCGGGCACCTCCCGCGGCGGATCGCGGAAAAACTGCAGCACGAACAGCGCCGCCAGCCAGACCGGAGCCGACCACCACCAGCCGGCGAAAATTCCGACCGCTACGGCGAAGGCGACCGCGCCCGCCAGGAAGGGCCAGCCTTCGCGCGCCACGATCGGGTGCGGATATCTGGCCATGGGCTACTGATTCTTCTCGGCCCGCTTTTCTTCCTGCACGGTGCGCTCGGCGCCTTGCTTGAGCGCCTCGGTTGTGCGCTCGGCCGCGCGGTCCACCGTCTGCTTCGGGATCGAGCCGATCTTCTTCGCCGCCTCCGACTGCGGCACCTTGTCGCCGCAGGCGGCGAGCAGTAGCGCCGCCGCGACGAACGTTATGGTCTTTGCCGAATCCTGCATCCTGAATCCTCGATCCTCGATCCTGAATCCTAGTTCTTGCTCGTATCCACCAGCCGGTTGCGCCGGATCCACGGCATCATCTCGCGCAGCCGCGCGCCGACTTTCTCGATCGGCAGTTCAGCGGTCATGCGGCGGCGCGCCAGCAGCATCGGCGCCCCGGCGCGGTTCTCGAGCACGAAGTCCCTGGCGTACTCGCCCGACTGGATGCGGCCGAGGATCTCGCGCATGCGCTGGCGGGTGCCGGCGTCGATCACCTTCGGCCCGCTCACGTACTCGCCATACTCGGCGTTGTTCGAGATCGAGTAGTTCATGGTGCCGATGCCGCCCTCGTACATCAGGTCGACGATGAGTTTCAGCTCGTGCAGGCACTCGAAGTACGCCATCTCGGGCGCGTAGCCCGCTTCCACCAGCACGTCGAAACCCGCCTTGACCAGCTCGACGCAGCCGCCGCACAGCACGGTCTGCTCGCCGAACAGGTCGGTCTCAGTCTCTTCCTTGAAATTGGTCTCGATGATGCCGGCCTTGCCGCCGCCGATCGCGGCGGCGTAGGAGATCGCCATGTCGCGCGCCTTCTTGGACGGGTTCTGGTGCACCGCCACCAGCATCGGCGTGCCGCCGCCCGCGGCGTAGGTCGAGCGAACGGTGTGCCCGGGCGCCTTGGGCGCCACCATCCAGACGTCGAGGTCGGCGCGCGGCTGCACCTGGCCGTAGTGGATGTTGAAGCCGTGCGCGAAGGCGAGCGCGCCGCCCTTCCTGATGTTGGGCTCAACCTCCGTCTTGTACACCGCGGCGATGTGCTCGTCGGGCATCAGCATCATCACGATGTCGGCGCCCTTGACCGCGTCGGCGACCGGCGCCACTTTCAGGCCCGCTTTCTTCGCCTTGTCCCACGAGGGGCCGCCCTTCCTCAGGCCAACCGTGACCTTGATGCCCGAGTCGTGCAGGTTGAGCGAATGGGCGTGGCCCTGCGAGCCGTAGCCGAGGATAGCGACCTTCTTGCCCTTGACCAGCGACAGGTCGGCGTCTTTGTCGTAGTAGACCTTCATAGGAACCCCTGGATGAAAACCGAAGGATCGACTGCGGCGGGCCCCCTGGCCTGCCTCGCCGACCCTAGACTCGAAGAATTCTATTCCCTCTGCCGATGCCGCTAGTCCCAGTGCGCACGGTCTCCAGAATCGAGCCCTGGTCGAGCGCCTGGATGAAGGCATCGAGCTTGGTGCCGTCGCCGGTCAGCTCGATGGTGTAGGTGTTGTCCGAGACGTCGATGACGCGGCCGCGAAAGATGTCGGCCATGCGCTTCATGTCCTCTCGCTCCTTGGCGCCGGCGCGCACCTTGATCAGCATCAGCTCGCGCTCGATATGCTCGGCCTCCGACAGGTCCACCACCTTGACCACCTCGACCAGCTTGTTCAGCTGCTTGGTGATCTGCTCGATGATGTCGTCCGAGCCGCTGGTGACGATGGTCATGCGCGACATCGAGGCGTCCTCGGTCGGCGCCACGGTGAGCGACTCGATGTTGTAGCCGCGCGCCGAGAACAGGCCGCTGATTCGCGACAGCGCGCCGGCCTCGTTCTCGACCAGGATCGAGATGATGTGCCGCACTACAGGTCTTCCGCCAGGATCATTTCGGTGATGCCCTTGCCGCCGGGCACCATCGGATAGACGTTCTCCGCCTGGTCGGTGATGAAATCGAGGAAGATCAGGTCGTTCTTGCGCTTGAAGGCCTCGCGCAGCGCCGGCTCCACATCGGCAGGCTTGTCGATCAGCATGCCGCTGTGGCCGTAGCCCTCGGCGAGCTTGACGAAGTCGGGCAGCGCGTCCATGTACGACTCGGAATAGCGGTTGCCGTGGAAGAACTGCTGCCACTGGCGCACCATGCCCATGTACTTGTTGTTCAGGTTGATGATCTTGATCGGCAACCGGTACTGCTTGCAGGTGGAAAGCTCCTGCAGGCACATCTGGATCGACGATTCGCCGGTGACGCAGGCAACGGTGGCCCCGGGATTGGCGAGCGTCGCGCCCATCGCCGCCGGCAGCCCGAAGCCCATCGTGCCCAGGCCGCCAGAGTTGATCCACTGGCGCGGCCGGTCGAATTTGTAGAACTGCGCCGCCCACATCTGGTGCTGGCCGACGTCGGAAGTGATGATGGCGTCGCCGCCGGTGACCTCGTAGAGCTTCTCCAGCACGAACTGCGGCTTGATGACCTTCGAGGAGCGGTCGTACTTGAGGCAGTCGCGCGCGCGCCACTGCTTGATTTGGCCCCACCAGGCCTCGAGCGCCTTCGGCTCCGGCCGCTGCTTGCCCGCCTTGATCAGCTTCAGCAGCTCATCGAGCACCTCGGACACCTGGCCGACGATCGGCACGTCCACCTTGACGCGCTTGGAGATCGACGACGGGTCGATGTCGATGTGGATGATCTTGCGGGGGTTCTGCGCAAAATGCTCTGGATTGCCGATGACGCGATCGTCGAACCTGGCGCCGACCGCGAGCAGCACGTCGCTGTGCTGCATCGCCATGTTGCACTCGTAGGTGCCGTGCATCCCGGGCATGCCGAGGAACTGCGGATCGGTGCCTGGATACGCGCCCAGGCCCATCAGCGTGTTGGTGCATGGGAAGCCGAGCAGCCTGACGAACTCGCGCAGCTGCGGCGCCGCGTTCGACAGGATCACGCCGCCGCCGCTGTACACCATCGGGCGCTGCGCTTCCAGGATCAGCTGCAGCGCCTTCCTGATCTGCCCGGCGTGGCCCTTGATCACCGGGTTGTACGAGCGCAGCGCGATGGTCTCGGGATAGTGGAATTCGCAACTCTGCGCGGTGACGTCCTTCGGGATGTCCACCAGCACCGGGCCCGGGCGGCCGGTGGTGGCGAGGTAAAACGCCTTCTTCATCGTCACCGCGAGATCCCTGACGTCCTTCACCAGGAAGTTGTGCTTGACGCAGGGGCGGGTAATGCCGACGGTGTCGCATTCCTGGAACGCGTCCTGGCCGATGGCGTGAGTCGGCACCTGGCCGGTGATGACCACCATCGGGATCGAGTCCATGTACGCGGTGGCAATGCCGGTCACGGCGTTGGTGACGCCCGGGCCGGAGGTCACCAGGCAGACGCCGACCTTGTTCGAGGAGCGCGAATAACCGTCCGCGGCGTGCGCCGCGCCCTGCTCGTGGCGCACCAGCACGTGCCGGACCTTGTCCTGCTTGAACAGCGCGTCGTAGATCCACAACACCGCCCCGCCGGGATAGCCGAAAACGCACTCGACCCCCTCTTCCTGGAGGCAGCGAATGACGATTTCGGCACCGGTGAGTTCCTGCGTCTTGATGCGGTCCATGGCGTTGCGCCCAACCCTCGGAAAACCTTGAAGATTAAAGACTTGCTGCGATGCGGTCAAGCCGCCGCAGAGGGTATTCGGCGGCCAATTTGGTAACATGCGCCGCAAAACGAGAAGCCTCACCCAACCCGCACCCAATAGGGCGTCCCCTGGCATCGCGCAGCGAGCTTTCGGCGTTCCTCGAGAGCGTCGAGAGGCGCGCCTTCAAGCAGGCGGTGTTCGCCGTCCGCGACCAGGAGGCGGCGCTCGACATCGTGCAGGACGCGATGCTGCGGCTTGCGGAGCGCTACGGCGACCGCGCGACGGCCGAGCTGGCGCCGCTTTTCCAGCGCATTTTGCAGAACGCGATCCGCGACTACTACCGGCGCTACAAAGTCCGATCGACGTGGATGACGCTGCTTTCGTCGCTCGTGCCCCGGCACAGCGAGGATGACGACCAGGATCCGCTTGAAACTTTGCAGGCGGCCGCCGGGTCGAATTCGCCAGAGCAACCGGCGGATCAGCTAGAGCAGGCGCAAGTCCTTGAAATCATTGAGCAAGAGGTCAAGAAGCTGCCGGCCCGTCAACGCGAAGCTTTTCTCATGCGTTATTGGGAGGAACTGGACGTCGCAGAGACCGCAAGAGCGATGGGGTGCTCGGAGGGCAGCGTGAAGACGCACTGCTCCCGGGCTGCGCACGCATTGGCAGTGGCGCTACGCGCGCGCGGCATCACGCTCTGAGGCTCGAAGGCGCCGGGACAATGCCATGAACGAACTGCAATTTGGAAACAGGGTCCGCCAGATCCTAAATCAGGGCACGCGTCTCGAGGCGCAGGTCGCCGAGCGGCTGCGCGCCTCGCGCGAGCGCGCGCTCGAGCGCCGCAAGCTCGAAACCGAGCCTGCGTTCGCCTGGGCCGACAACGTGTTCGGGCGCTTCGGCGGTGTCGGCGGCTTCGCGCTGCGCTGGCTGCTCCCCATTGCGCTGGCAATTGCCGGCGTCGCCGGGATCTACGACTGGGAGCGCAACCAGCGCGTCGCCGACGTCGAGGAAATCGACGCCATGCTGCTCACCGACGACCTGCCGATCGACGCCTACCTGGACAAGGGTTTCGAAGCGTGGCTCAAGAAGCGCGCCGCGCGCTGAGGCCGGCAGCCAGCGCGACTTTGCTGCGCGCCGGACTTGCGGCGGCGTTGTGCGCGCTCGCATTCGCCGCCGCGGCGGCGCCGCCGAAAAAGGCGCCTGGCCCGCACTGGGCCGAGCTGACCGCCGATCAGCAGCAGATCCTGGCGCCGCTCAAGCCGGACTGGGAAAAGATCGAGCCCGATCGCCGGCGCAAATGGACCGGCATCGCCAAGCGCTATCCGAAGATGAAGCCCGAGGAGCAGGTCCGCGTGCAGCGCCGCATGCAAGCCTGGGCGCAGCTCACGCCCGCGCAGCGCACCGAGGCGCGCGCGCAGTACCGCAACCTGGGCAGCCTGCCCCCCGAGAAAAAGCAGGACCTGCGCCAGCTGTGGGCCGAATACCAGGCGCTGCCGCCGCACGAGCGGCGCATGTTCGACGTCCCGCCGAGCGACACGCGCGCCACCGAGCGCAAACGCCGCGCCGCCTCGGCACAAAAGCCCAAGACGCCGCCGCCACTGTCCTACCCGTCGCCGATGTGAGCGGCGGGCCACTTGCGGCGCCGAGCATCGCCCGGCGCCTCGCCAGCATGCTGTACGAGTCGCTGCTGCTGTTCGCGGTCGCGTTCGTGGCGGCATGGGTGTTCTTCTTCGCCAGCGGCGGGCGCGAGGCGAGCGGCCCGCTGCGCCTCGCGCTGCAGCTGTTCCTGCTCGCAGTATTCGCGTCCTATTTCATGTGGTGCTGGTTGCGCGGCGGCCAGACGCTTGCCATGAAGACCTGGCGCATCCGGCTGGTCGCACCCGGCAAGGCGCGCGTGCCACCGGCGACCGCATTGCTGCGTTTCGTCTACGCCAGCGCGCTGCTCGGCACCTTCTTTGCGGCGATCGCCGCCGCGTTCGCGCACCGCAACCCATGGCTCGCGTTCGCCTCGCTCGCCGTGGCGGGCGTGGGACTGGGATGGGCGCTGGTGGACCGCGACCGGCAATTCCTGCACGACCGGCTCGCCGGCACGCGGCTCGAACTGGTGCCGAAGGGAAACGAAAAATCTAGCGGCTGAACAGGCGCACCACGTACGGCCGCACTCGCTCGATCCATACCATCATCAGCGTGGCGGTGCCGAGAAACAGCAGCGCGGGCAGCGCCGCGGCCGCGATCGGCGGCCAGGCCTGCAGCAGCCCGATGTGCGAGAACAGGCTGTTGATCATGTGGAAGAAGATGCCGAGCATGATGCCGAGGAACACCTTGATGCCGACCATCCCCGAGCGCGCGTGCATGTAGGCGAACGGCAGCGCCAGCGCCATCATCACCAGCGCAGCGAGCGGGTAAAACAGCTTCTTCCACAGCGCGATCTCGTAGCGCCCGGTCTTCTGGCGGTTGCCGGCGAGGTGCTCGGTGTACTTGAAAAGCTTCCACGCCGACATCCGTTCCGGCACCACGATCAGCACGTTGAGCAGGTCCGGATTGACCGCGGTGCGCCATTCGGCCTCCGCCAGGCGCTGGGTGCCGGGGCCCTCGGCGCCGAAGCGGGTCTGAGCGACGTCGATCAGCCGCCACTTGCCGGAGCCCACGTATTCCGCGCGCGCCGCCTCGCTCAGCTGCTGCAGGCGCTGCGTGGCGTCGAACTCGTAGATGCGCACGCCCGCAATGCTGTGCGCCTCGCGCGCCTCGCGCACGTTGATGAACGAGCGCCCGTCCTTGAACCACAGCCCGGAGCGCAGCGCCTGGCCGCCGATCAGCGATTTCATCGCCCGCATGCGCACCTGCTGCGCCGCCTCCTCGCTGAACGGCGCCACCCACTCGCCGATGACGAAGGTGGCGACCACGAACACCGCCCCGACCCTGGCGAGCGCCCCCACTGCGCGCAGCGGCGACAGGCCGGCCGCGCGCATCACGGTGTATTCGGAGTTGCTCGACAGGTGCGCCAGCACGTAGAGCGTGCCGATCAGCACCGCAATCGGAAACAACTCGTAGGCGTGCGCCGGCACCCACAGCAGCACCACGGTGAAGATCTGCCGCAGGTGGTAGTCGCCGTTGCCGAGGTCGCGCAGCTCGCCGATCAGGTCGAAGAACGCGAACAGCGCCAGGAAGCCGAGCAGCACGAATCCGACCGAGGCATAGATCTGCCGCGCCAGGTAGCGCTCGAGCGTACGCAGCCTCATCGCGCAGGCGGCCGCAGGCGGAACCAGCCCATGCGGTGCGCGAACATCAGGCCGAGCACCGCCAGCATCACTCCGTGCACCAGCCACCAGCCGGTGGCGAAGTCGAGCTTGCCCTGCGCCACGCGCGCCTGGCTCACCGACAGCAAGTTGGAGTAGACCATGTAGGCAAGCAGCGCGAACAGCAGGTTGACCGACTGCCCGGCGCGCGGATTGACGAAGCTGAGCGGGATCGCGAGCAGCGCCAGGATCAGCGCCGATAGCGGCACCCCGATGCGCCAGATCAGCTCGCCCAGGTTGTGGCGCGTAGGGTTCTCGATCAGCGCCAGCGTCGACAGGCTTTTCTGCGTCGCCTGTGGCTCGTCGCCCTCCTTGCTTTCTACGCGTATCGAGTAGCGGTCGAATTCCATGCTGGTGAAGGCGGCTTCGCCGGGCGTGCCCTCGTAGCGCCGCCCCTGCAGCATCACCAGGAAGCGGTCGCCGCCCTCGCCGGTCTCGGCGTAGCCGCGCTCGCTCACCATGACGCCGGTGCGGCCGTGCTGCGTCGAGCTGACGAACACGTTCTGCACCGACTGGCTGTCGCCCGCGATCGACTCGACGAAGAACACGCGCCCGCGGCCGCGCGACTCGCCGAAAGCGCCCGGGTCGACGCGCGACAGGTCGTCGCGCGAATCCATGCGGCTGCGGTAGACCTCGCTCATCTGCGCCGCCCACGGCGACAGGAAAAACGTCAGCAGCGCGATCAGCAGCACCAGCGGCACGACGAACTTCAGCACCGGCTTGAGCCAGGCCGCGACCGACAGCCCGGAGCTGAACCAGATCACCATCTCCGAGTCGCGGTAGCTGCGCGTAAGCGCGAGCAGAATGGTGATGAACAGCGTCAGCGACAGCAGCACCGGCAGCGCGTGCAGCGCAAAGAAGCCGAGGTACGCGACCACCGCGTCGGAGGGGATCTTGCCGCCCGCGGCCTGGCCGAGCAGGCGGATCAAGCGGGTGGTGAGCGCAATCAGGAACAGGGTCAGGAAAACCGCCACCGCGAGGTTGGCGAATTCCCGCAGCAGCGCGCGCTGAAAGATCATTCTGGACCTGGCTCCGGTTCCGGCGCCGAGCGAATCATGCGATCATTCGCCCCGCAAGAAAAATACGGGAGAACGCGGTGGAATTTAGCATAACGAGCGTACTGCCGGAGAAGGCGAAAACCGGCTGCCTGGTGCTCGGCGTGTATCGGGGAACGGCGGGCGGGGGCACGGAGTTGGCACGCGCCACGCAGCGCGCCGATCGCGCTGCCGGCGGCGCCTTGAGGCGCGCGCTCGCGCTCGGCGACCTCTCGGCCAAGGCCGGCTCCACATTGCTGCTGCAGCGCGTCCCGGGCCTCGCCGCCGAGCGCGTGCTGCTGTTGGGGCTCGGCGAGCGCAAGGAATTCGGCGTAAGCGCGTCTCGCGATGCGCTGCGCGGCGCCGCCAGCGCGCTCAAGGAACTGGGCGCAAAGCACGCGTTGCTGTACCCCGCCGACTTGGGCGTGGCGGGACGCGGACTGCCCTGGAACGTACGCCAGACGGTGCTCGGCCTGCGAGACGCCTTCTACCGCTTCGATCAGCTCAAGACGCAGAAAAAACCGCCGCCGCCGGCGCTCGCCGCGGTCACGCTCGCGATCAGCGGCCTTCCGGTGACGCTACAGGCGCAGGCTGCGGTGAAGGAAGCGGCGGCGACCGCCGACGGCGTCGATCTCGCCCGCACGCTCGGCAACCTGCCGCCCAACATCTGCACCCCCAGCTACCTCGCCGACGAGGCGCACAAGCTGGCGCGCCAGTTCAAGCTCGGCATCGAGGTGCTCGAGCGCCGCGACATGGAGCGCCTGCGCATGGGCGCGCTGCTGTCGGTGACGCGCGGCTCGCACCAGCCGCCCAAGTTCATCGTGCTGCGCTACGCCGGCGCGGCGAAGAAGAAGCCGCCGCTGGTGCTGGTCGGCAAGGGCATCACCTTCGACACCGGCGGCATCTCGCTCAAGCCGGCGGGCGAAATGGACGAGATGAAATTCGACATGTCGGGCGCGGCAAGCGTGCTCGGCGCGCTGCGCGCGCTTGCCGGCATGCGCGCGCCGGTGAACGTGATCGGCGTGATGCCGGCATGCGAAAACATGCCGGGCGGCGCCGCCTCGCGCCCCGGCGACGTCGTCACCAGCCTTTCCGGACAGACGGTGGAGATCCTGAACACCGATGCCGAGGGGCGCCTGATCCTGTGCGACGCGCTCAGCTACAGCGAGCGCTTCCAGCCGCAGGCGGTGGTGGACATCGCCACGCTCACCGGCGCCTGCGTGATCGCGCTCGGGCACATCGCCACCGGCCTGTTCGCCAACAACCAGCGGCTCGCCGACGACATCCGCGCCGCGGGCGAGGAATCCTGGGACCGCGTCTGGCAGATGCCGCTGTGGGAGGACTACCAGGAGCAACTGCGCTCCAACTTTGCCGACATGGCCAACGTCGGTGGCCGCCCTGCCGGCAGCGTCACTGCGGCATGTTTTCTGTCGCGCTTCGCGAAGAAGCTGCGCTGGGCGCACCTCGACATCGCCGGCACGGCCTGGAAAAGCGGGCGCGACAAGGGCTCTACCGGCCGGCCGGTGCCGCTGCTGGTGCGACTCGCGCTGCGCGGCGCCGGAATCAGACGTTGATTGCTGTCCGTTGACCACCATCGACTTCTATTTCAACGCCGCCGACCGGCTGCAGGTCGCCTGCCGCCTCGCCGGCAAGGCGCTGGCGCAGCGCAAGCGCCTGCTGCTGTACGCGCCGCAGGCCGAGCTGGCGCAGCGCCTCGACCGCATGCTCTGGACCTGGCCCGCGATATCGTTCGTGCCGCACTGCTTCGCCGGCGATGCGGCGGCGGCGGAGTCGCCGGTGCTGATTGCCGTGGAGGGCGACTCGGCGCCGGCGTGCGAGCTGATGCTGAACCTGGCGCCCGAGTGCCCGCCGTTCTTCGAGCGCTTCGAGCGCCTGCTGGAAGTGGTCTCGGTGGAGAATGAGGAGCGACACGCCGGCCGCGCGCGCTACGCCTGGTACCGCGAGCGCGGCTACGCCATCCGCAATCATGACCTGGCGAAGGAAAGCCGGGAATGAGCGAAAAAGAGTCCAACCGCCTGATCGAGCGCGTCGACGCGCTCATGCGCCGCCAGCAGCAGGAGTCGCAGCAGGAGGTGCCGGTGCTCACCGAGGTGGTCGAGCCCGATGCCTCGGCTGCGCTGCCGCCGGCGGACGTGCGCAGCGACGCGTTCGCCGCGGACGTCGAGCGCGCGCTGATCGCCCGCCTCGCGCCCGAGCTCGACCGGCGCCTCGCCAGCCTGCGCGCCGAGCTGGAGAAGGAAATGCGGCGCGCGGTGCGCGAGGCGGTGGCGCACGCCCTGGCCGCGCGCGCCAAGACCCCGCCCGCTGATTGACATGAGCCTGGCGAAGAGCTTCGACCCGCAGGCGGTCGAGCAGCCCACCTATGCGCGCTGGGAAGCGGCGGGCTGGTTCGCCGCCGGCAGCGCGCCCGGGCGCGCTGCGTTCTGCATCCAGCTGCCGCCGCCCAACGTCACCGGCACGCTGCACATGGGCCACGGGTTCAACCAGACCATCATGGACGCTCTGACGCGCTACCACCGCATGCGCGGCCACAACGCCCTCTGGCTGCCGGGCACCGATCACGCCGGCATCGCCACCCAGATCGTGGTCGAGCGCCAACTCGAGGCCCAGGGCAGCTCGCGCGCGCAACTCGGCCGGCAGGCATTCATCGCCAAGGTGTGGGAGTGGAAGCAGCAATCGGGCTCGACCATCACGCGGCAGATGCGGCGCCTGGGCGATTCCTGCGACTGGCAGCGCGAGTACTTCACCATGGACGACAAGCTCTCGCCGGTGGTGATCGAGACATTCGTGCGCCTCTACGAGCAGGGCCTGATCTACCGCGGCAAGCGGCTGGTGAACTGGGACCCGGTGCTGCTCACCGCGGTGTCCGACCTGGAAGTGGAAAGCGAGGAGGAAGACGGCAGCCTGTGGCATCTACGCTATCCCGGCGAGGGCTTCAGCGTCACGGTGGCGACCACGCGGCCCGAAACCATGCTCGGCGACACCGCGGTGATGGTGCATCCCGAGGACGAGCGCTACCGCGGCTTCATCGGCAAGCGCGTGCAGCTGCCGCTCACCGGGCGCTCGATTCCCGTGATCGCCGACGAGGCGGTCGACCGCGAGTTCGGCACCGGCTGCGTCAAGGTGACCCCGGCGCACGATTTCAACGACTGGCAGGTCGGCCAGCGCCATGTGCTGGAGACGATCAACATCTTCACGCTGCAAGCGAAAATCAACGATAACGGCCCGCTGGCGTACCGCGGTCTCGATCGCTACGAGGCGAGAAAGCGCATCGTCGCGGACCTGAAGGCGCAAGGCCTGCTCGAAGCGGTCAAGCCGCATCGCATGGTGGTGCCGCGCTGCGGGCGCACCGGCGCCGCGGTCGAGCCGATGCTCACCGACCAGTGGTTCGTCGCCATGTCCAAGCCCGCTCCAGCGATTGCGCCGCATCCCGGCAAGTCGATTGCCCAGGTCGCGATCGAGGCGGTCGAGCGCGGCGACGTGAAATTCGTTCCCGGCAACTGGGTGAGTACCTACAACCAGTGGATGAAGAACATCCAGGACTGGTGCATCTCGCGCCAGCTTTGGTGGGGCCACCAGATTCCCGCCTGGTACGACGAGCAGGGCAAGGTGTACGTCGCGCGCAGCGAATCCGAGGCGCGCGCCCAGGCAAGGGGTGCGAAGCTCGAGCGCGATCCCGACGTGCTCGACACCTGGTTCTCCTCGGCGCTGGTGTGCCACTCGACGCTCGGCTGGCCGCAGCCGCAAGGCGCCGACCGTGACGCCTACGAGCGCTACCTGCCGTCGTCGGTGCTGGTCACCGGCTTCGACATCATCTTCTTCTGGGTGGCGCGCATGATCATGCTCAGCACCTGGTTCACCGGCCGGGTGCCGTTTCGCGACGTCTACATCCACGGCCTGATCCGCGACGCCGAGGGCACCAAGATGTCGAAGTCCGAGGGCAACGTGCTCGATCCGGTGGACCTGATCGACGGTTGCTCGCTCGAGGCGCTGCTCGAGAAACGCACCTCCGGATTGCGGCGTCCCGAGGACGCACCGCGGGTCGCCGCGCGCACCAAGCGGGAATTCCCCAAGGGCATTCCGGCCTACGGCGCCGACGCGCTGCGCTTCACCATGGCGGTGTACGCCACCCTCGGGCGCGATATTAATTTCGATTTCAAGCGCTGCGAGGGCTACCGCAACTTCTGCAACAAGCTGTGGAACGCGACCCGCTTCGTGCTCATGAACACCGAGGGCCAGGATTGCGGCGCCGACGCCTCGCAGCCGGTGGCGCTCAGCTTTGTGGATCGCTGGATCGTGAGCCTGCTGCAGCGTACCGAGTCCGAAGTCGAGCAGGGCTTCGCCGAATACCGCCTCGACAACGTCGCCAACGCGATCTACCGCTTCGTCTGGGACGAGTATTGCGATTGGTACCTCGAACTGGCGAAGGTGCAGCTGCAGTCGCCTGACGCGGCGGTGCAGCGCGCCACGCGCCGCACTCTGGTGCGGGTGCTGGAAACGGTGCTGCGGCTGGCGCACCCCGTGATCCCGTTCATCACCGAGGAGCTATGGCAGAAAGTGGCGCCGCTCGCCGGCCGCCAGGGCGAGACCGTGATGCTGGCGCCCTACCCCAAGGCGCAGCCGGAAAGAATCGACGCCGCAGCGGAAAGCGAGATGGCGGTGTTGAAGAAACTGATCGACGCCTGCCGCAACCTGCGTGGCGAGATGAGCCTCTCGCCGCAGCAACGCCCCCCAGTGTACGTCGCGGGCCACGCGGCTACCGTCGAGCGGCTCGCTCCTTACCTGCAGACGCTCGCGAGACTGGCGGGCGTGAAGGCCGTCAGCGACCTGCCCAAGGCGGAGGCGCCGGTTGCAGTGGTCGGGGACTTCCGCCTGATGCTGCTGGTAGAAGTCGACACCGCCGCAGAGCGCGAGCGCCTGGCGAAGGAAATCGCGCGCCTAGAGGGCGAGATCGTGAAATGCAAGGCGAAACTCGGCAACGCCTCGTTCGTGGAGCGCGCGCCGGCCAAGGTGGTCGAGCAGGAGCGCGAGCGGCTTGCAGGCTTCGAGGCGACGCTGGAGAAGCTTCGCCCTCAGCTGGCGCGAATCGGCAGCTAGTAGCGCCCCGGCTGGTAGCCCGGCATGTCGAGGAACGGCGGCCGCCGCCCGGCGAGCGATTCGAGGAACACCAGCTCGGCGTCGGTGTGGTTGATCACCGGCCCCTTCATCAGCATCTCGGGCGCGCCCATCGCCATGACGTAGCGCGGCTGCTCGTGGTGCGTGGCCTCGATCACTTCGCGCAGCCGCGGGTCGGCGGTGGACTCGATCTCGGCGATGCCGTAGCAGGTGCAGATGTAGGTCTTTGCGGCTTCGGCCTCGATGTAGAGGGCGGTGCCGCGAATGCCGATGGTGGCGGTCTGCGCCTGCACCCGCTTGCGCTCTCCCGGTGAGAACACCGACAGCACCGCGCCGGTCACGATGCGCAGGCCGGTGAGCACCAGTTCGCCCGTGGCGCCCTGCGTCTCGACGCGCGAGTTGGCGCGCACCAGGAACGCGTCGCGCGCGGTGACGAACACGATCTCAGAATTGGGACCCGTGGTGACGACGTCGCCCGCCTTCACCTCCATGCCCTGCTTCGCCGGCACGCCGTTGATGCGCGCGTCGCCGCGCACGCGGTAGACGCCCTTCTCCACCCGCCCCGCTGCGAGCGCCTCGCGCAGCAGCGACCACCGCGCCGCCAGCGTGAGGCCTGCAAGTGCGATCCACTGCCGCCGTGTAGGCATCGCGCGTTGCAGCCGTCAGCGCGGCAAATCTGCGATGGCCGCTTCGCGCGGCGCGCTGCGCGCCTCGACCATGGCGGCCTGCTCGGGCGCTGTCGGCCAGGAGCTTTCGAAATGCCAGCCGTGCTGCGCCTCAATGCGCGCGCGGAACAGGTCCTCGAGGTAGCCCTCCGCCGGAAAGCGCATTACGAAGCCCGAGGCCGCGACCACGCAAGCGCCGATCAGGGCGATGCTGCCTTGCGCGATGCGCTTGCCGTGCAGCCGGATCTCGGCGCCGTCGAGATATGCCGGCAAGCCGATGTGGCGATACGCGGCGACCGCGGGCGACAGCGCCCACGCCGACCAGCGCTGGCGTTTCCCCGGCGCCAGCCGCGCCGGCACCACGAGGGCGAATTCGAGCGCGCCGTCTTGCCGCCCCCACAGAACGATCGGTAGCGCGCGCGCCGATTGCACCGCGGCAATTCCTCGCGCCGCGCTGCCCAGTTCCTGCGGCTCCACCGTCCCCAATCGGATCCAGCGCGCCGCGAAAGCCATCGCTAGAGCTCGATGTCCTCGCGGATCGCCGCGATGCCGGCCGCGGCGCAAACGTCGTCGTCCTTGCCGCCCGGTGCGCCCGAAACACCTATGGCGCCAAGCAGCGAGCCGCCCGCCTCGATCAGCAGGCCGCCGCCGACCGCCGCCACGCGGGGCCGGTTGCGCACGCCGCTCTGCGGCTGGCCCGGCTGCGTCGCTTCGGCGAGTTGCGTCGTGTTGGTGCGGAAGCTGACCGCGGTGAAGGCCTTGTCGCGCGCCATGCTGGGGGTGTGCGGCCCGGCGTAGCGGTCGCGAAGCAGCACCTGCACCACGCCCATGCGATCCACCACCGCGATGGCCGTCTGGAAACCGCCGTCGCGGCATTTCTTGAGCGCCGCCTGCGCCGCCTTGAGCGCGGTCTCCGGTGTCAGCACACGCACGGTGAACGTGGCATCGGCGCCCTGCGCTGCGAGCGGCAGCGCCGCCGTGATGGCAGCCGCCAGGATCCGGCGCACGCTTACTTGTGCTTCATGTAGAAAGTGTAGATCTTCTCGGCTTCGGCCTGCTCGAGCAGCGCGTGCCCGGTCTGCTTGCAGAACGCCTCGAAGTCCTTCACCGAGCCCGGATCGGTGGCCAGGATCTTCAGCACCTGGCCGGCTTGCATGTCGGCGAGCGCCTTCTTGGCGCGCAGGATCGGGAGCGGGCAGTTGAGCCCGCGGGCGTCGAGTTCCTTGTGGAATTGCATCGTGCGGCCTCCGACTATGAACAATTCTCAACATAGCATAGCGCAGCCGGTGGCCAAGGCGCGCGCCGTGAATCATTGATATGCGAATAAGGAAATCTTGAAATCCGGGTAAGGGGGATTGCGCGAGCATGCCGTTCGGGTCTCTAATAGCTCACCGGCGCAGCGCCGGCGCAATCGACGGAGGACTGCATGGGCGCACCACAGGACGAAGCACTGCTGGACGAGTTGATCCGGCGACGGCTGGACGAATTGCTGCCGCAGCGCATCGAGCAGAAGCTCGCCGAGCTTAAGGCTAAGAAGACCCCCTCGATGACGATGATCGCCACCAAGGGCACCCTCGACTGGGCCTATCCGCCCTTCATCCTCGCCTCCACCGCAGTGGCGCTGGGCTGGGAGGTGTCGGTGTTCTTCACTTTCTACGGCCTGAACCTGCTGAAGAAGGACCTCGGCGACCTCAAGGTGAGCCCCTTGGGCAACCCCGGCATGCCGATGAAGATGCCGTTCGGACCGGAGTGGTTCCAGGGCATCAACTGGAACATCCCCAATGCGGTGCAGGCGATGGTGCCGGGGTTCGAGACCATGGCCACCACGCTGATGAAACAAACCATCCACAACAAGGGCGTGGCCGGCATCGCCGAATTGCGCGACGCGTGCGTAGAGGGTGGCGCCAAGCTGATCGGCTGCCAGATGACCGTGGACTTGTTCGGCTTCAAGCGCGAAGATTTCATCCCGGAAGTGAAGGATTTCGTCGGCGCCGCCACCTTCCTGCCGATGGCGCGCGACGCCGACGTCAGCTTGTTTATCTAGGCGCGGCATGACGCCGGCGGCGCGCCGCCAACTGGTGCGGGTCATAGACACCGGCATCCGCGGCGCGCGCGCCAACGTCGCATTCGACCAGGCGCTGATCGAGGCGCATGGCGCGCGTCGCATCCCCGACACCATCCGCTTCCTGCGCTTCAGGCCGAGCGCGCTTGTCGGCCTGCACCAGATCCTGTCGCACGAGGTCCGGCTCGACTACTGCCGCCGCAACAGCATCGAGGTCGGGCGGCGCATCACCGGCGGCGGCGGACTCTACCTGGACGAGGGACAGATCGGCTGGGAGCTGGTGCTCGGGCGCAACGCCCTTGGCAGCACCAGCCTCGCCACCGCCGCGGCCCGCATCTGCGAGGCCGCCGCCGCGGGACTGCAGCGGCTCGGCGTACCGGCGCAATTCCGCCCGCGCAACGATCTCGAGGTGAACGGGCGCAAGATCGGCGGCAGCGGCGGCTTCGTGGACGGCGACACGCTGTTCTTCCAGGGCACGCTGCTGCTCGACTTCGACGCCACGCGCATGATCGAGGTGCTCAAGGTGCCGGCGCACAAGCTCGCGCGGCGCGAGCTGGATGACGCGCGCCGCCGCGTGGTCACGGTGCGCGAGGTGCTCGGGCGCGTGCCGCCGCTCGGCGAGGTCTACGCCGCGCTGCTTGCGGGCTTTCGCGAGCATCTCGGGCTGGAAGCCGCGTGGGGCGAGGTGAGCGAGCTTGAGGAAGCGCTGGCGCAGCGCCTGTACGACGAGGAAATCGGCGGCGACGCCTTCGTGCACGCGATCGAAGTGCCCGAGCCGGACGACGCGGCAGTCTCCGCGACGCTGGTGCGGCGCGCCGGCGCGCTGCGCGCCGACCTGCGGCTCGAGGGCCCGGGGGGCGGCCGCATCCGCGAGGCGCTCATCAGCGGCGATTTTTTCATCGCGCCGCCGCGCGCGCTCTACGACCTGGAAGCGCGGCTGCGGGGCTGCGCGGTTGCCGAAGCGGGAGCGGCAGTGGCGGAATTCTTTGAGCGCTCCGCTTGCGAGCCGATCGGGCTGGTGGCGGCGGATTTCCGCGAGTTGATCGAGGCGGCGCTGGCGCAACAAACGTTCCGGGCCGCGGGCCATGTGCTGCGCGGCCACTGGCGCGGGACGCGGCCCGAGCGCGCGCCCACACTGGTGTTCCTGCACGACGCTCTGGGCAGCAGCCGCCAGTGGCGCGACCTGCCGGATGCGCTGGCGCGCGCTTGCGGCTGCGGCGCGCTGCTCTACGATCGTTGGGGATCGGGCGATTCCGAGGCGCTGGCGCCGCCCTATGCGCGCGATTACCTGGTGGTGGAGGCGCTGCAGTCGCTGCCCGAGGTGCTTGCGCAAGCCGGAGTGCGCAATGCGGTCCTGATCGGGCAATCGGATGGCGCCGCGATCGCGCTCGCTTACGCCGGCGCGCATCCGGAGCGGGTGCGGGGCGTGATCGCGCTGGGGCCGCACCTTTTCCGCGAAGCAAAAACGCTCGCAGCAATCCAGGCCCAGATCGAGGACTTCGAGCACGGCGACCTGAAAGCGCGCCTCGAGCGCCATCATGGCGCCAACACCGCGGCGCTGTTCGCGCGGTTGGTCGAGGTCTGGACCACGGAGCCGGCGGGCGCAGGCTTCGGCCTCGAGCCGCAGGTCGCGCAGCTGCGCTGCCCAGTGCTCGCGATCCAGGGCGAGGACGACGAATTCTTCTCAGCGGCGCAGCTCGAGGCGCTGCGCGCCTTGCTGCCCGGCAGGCTGGAGACGCTGGCGATTCCCGGCTGCGGCCACTATCCGCAGCACCAGGCGCGGGAGCCGGTGCTGGCGGCGATGATCTACTTCATCCGCGCGGCGCTGCCGCGCGCCGAGCGCCTTACGCGGCCTTCGCGCGCAACCTCGGCGCAGGCCGCTGAGTGACGCGGCTGCAGAACACCTGGTAGAGCGTGCTCAGCACCGCCGCGGCTTCCACTCCGGCAAGCGAGTAGTAGATCGTCTGCCCGGCGCGCCGTGTCTTGGCGAGCCTGCGGCGCCGCAGGATCGCGAGATGCTGCGAAAGCGCCGACTGCCCCAGGCCGGTGGCGCGCTCCAGCTCGCCGACCGATTTTTCCCCTTCGGCGAGCTGGCACAGCACGATCAGGCGCGAAGGGTTGGACATCGCCTTAAGGAGCATGGCGCCGCGCAACGCGTTGCGCTGCAGCCGCGCCATGTCGGCGCCGGCCGCGGCCTCGGGCCGGCTCTGCTGGGCGCGATTCATGCGGCGGCGCATCCCGAGAATCCGTCCGCGGCCATCTTCGCCTCGTACTTCGCTGCCATCTCGGCGCCGGTTGAGAGAGTCGCCTTCACGCTCGCCCAGTCCTCGGGCTTGAGCAGCACCATCCAGCCGGCGCCATAGGGATCCTCGTTGGCGAGCGTGGGCTTGGCGGCCAGTTCTTCGTTCACCGCCACCACTTCACCCGCGGCCGCCGACTTCGCCGGCCCGACCCACTTGCCCGACTCGATGGTGGCGCAGGATTTCCCCGCTTGCACCGCGCGGCCGGCTTTTTTCGGGGTGAAAGCCACGAGCTGCCCCGCCAGCGCCCCGGCTACAGTGGTCATCCCGAGCCTGACCGTGCCGTCGCCCATTTCCTTGAACCAGATGTGGTTCTCGACGTCGTAAAGCAACTCGTCTGGCAGTTGGCATCCGCGCACTACAGCCATGTCGACTCCCTTTCCTTGTTGTCGTCGGCGGCGGGCGCCGCGCGCAGCGGGCGCGACGCGCAGCAGAACTCGCCTAGCTGCTGCTGCTGCATCCTGCCGCTCACGAACAGCACCACATGCTTCGCCAGCAGCGCCATCATGCGCTGGCGCTGCGCCGCCTGCGGGTGGCCCGGCTCGCCGCACAGCAGGTTGTAATGGTAGGCGACTTCGCGGCAGCTCTCGCGGCAGGCATTGAAGCCGGGCTCGCCGCGCGCGCCCTGGCGATGCAGCGCGAGCAGACGGAAGCCCTCGTTGCGTTCCGCGCTCGGCGCCTCGCCGCGCCCGGTTACCCAGTGCTCGAGCGCCTGCTCCGCAATCGTCAGCAGGTTGCGCGCCGCGTCGGCCGCATGCGGCGCCGGCTGGAAGGCGTCGAGTTCGGTCTCGAGTTCGGCGAGCGATCTCACGCCAACCCCTTTTCCTTCAGCAGCTCGAGCCCGTCCGAGACGTTTTCATGGACGCTGAGCTTGCGCGGCGACAGCCCCAGCGCGATGCCGAGAAGCTGAGTGAAGTAAAGCATCCTCACCTTGGTCTTTTCGCCTAGCACCTTCTCGGCGCGAACCTGGTGCATCTCGAGGCCGGAGTGGCAGGTCGGGCATTCGGTGGCGATCACGTCCGCGCCGGCGGCTTCCGCCGCGCGCAGGATGTTCAGCACCAGTTTGGTCGAGGTGTCGCTGTCCGAGAGCACGTGCGCGCCGCCGCAGCACGCCGTCTTGAGCGGGAATTCCACGTTCTCCGCGCCCGCCGCCTCGAGCAAGTCGTCCATGAAATGCGGCTTCGAGGTGGACTCGCTGCCCGCGCCCTGGTCCTTCTCGGGGAAGATATGCCGCGGGCGCGTGTACATGCAGCCGTAGTAGTTGGCGATCTTGAGGCCCTTGAGCGAATTCCTGACGCGGCGCTTGAGCTCGTCCTCGCCGATGCCGTCCTTGATCCAGTCGAGCGCGTGGATCGTTTCCACCTGCCCCGCCCGGTAGGCCGCGTGTCCCGCCTTCTTCGAGATCCGCTCGACGACTTCGCGCGAGGGCGCGTCGTGCGCGAGTTCGTGCTCCGCCTTCTTGAGGTTGTGGTAGCAGCCGTTGCAGGGGGCCATCACGACCGTGGCGCCCATCTCGTTCGCAGCGATGGACATGACGCGCGAAGATAGATAGGTCTGGACCTTGGGGTCCACGTTCTTCACTTCCATCGCCCCGCAGCAATTCCAGTTCTTCACCTCGTCGAGCTCTAGGCCGAGCGCCTTGCCGACTTCCTTGGTGGACTTGTTGTATGCGTGCCCGGTGCCCTCGAGGGCGCAGCCCGGGTAGTAGGCGACGCGCTTATATTCGGCTTTCATGTGCTGTCCTTCAGTCCCAGCGCCTTGCGCTGCAGCGTTTCCTGTTCGTGCACGTATTCGGTGATCGCATCGCGCGCCTTGCCCCAGCCGCGGGTGCGCGGGCGGACCAGTGTGGCAAGGCCCATCAGGATGCCCTGCATCACGGGCAGCCGCCGCGCGACGCGCTTCACCATTTCGACCAGCCAGTCCTGCAGCAGCGGCTGCCCGGTTTTCGCGAAGAACCGTCGAATCACGCGCCCTTCCTCGATCTTGCCGGTCTCGACGACCTGCTCGGTGAACTCCTCGTCGAAGATCATGGACTTCGACTTGGGCGTATGGCCCTTGAGCTGCAGCCAGTGCGCGGTCGCCTTCATCACGCCCTCGGGGACGACGTCGCGCGGGCAGGCGTAGGTGCACTTGTTGCACGAGACGCACTGCCAGATGATCTCCTTGTCGCGCAGCAGCTCGGACTCCATTCCCATGCGGACGAGATAGATCCAGTAACGGGGATTGAAGTCGGGATTCAACGCGTTGACCGGGCAGGCGTTGGTGCACGAGCCGCACTGCCAGCAGCGGTGGATGAGTTCGCCCCCGGGCAGCGCCGCGATTTCCTCCTCCAGCCGCTCGTTGTAGTCGGTGACCACGCGCGGCTCGATGAACGTGCTCCAGTGGCCGGAGACGTCGACGCCGTCGATGACGAGCTTGTCGTGGGCCTTGATGTTCTCCGGGCGGATCAGCGATTTTTCGTGGATCGGCATCGCGGTAGCAGCGCTCAGTCGAGCAGTTTCACGTCTTCGACGATGAACGCTTCGCCGTCGACCGCCTTCAGCCGGGTACGCCCCTTCTCGTTGACGCCGTCAAGGCCCAGCAGCCGCTGCAGGTGCTGCATGGGATCCTCGGGGGTTCCGAATTCAGTGCGCAGATAGGTGCCGCCCTGCTCACCGATGTAATCGGCGTACACCTGCGCGCTCAGCAGGTCCACGTACCAGAGTACGTCGCGAAAGACGCCGTTGGTGGCGAGGAACTGCGACAGCTCTTCGCGCAGCATGAGGTAAGTGCCGTAGCGCGAGGGAGCGTCGATCACGCACTGATCGACGTCCTCGGCATGCCAGATTTCGCGCAACACTCCGGTGTTGGCCTTCGCGTCCCACACCCACCGGCACATCATGGGGTAGCGCTCGGGGTCCACGGCGTGCAGGATCTCGGCGCCGAGATCGTGCACCCAGCGATGCTCCCGGTCCTCGGGAAACGCACCGCGAAACGCGGCCATGCGCTCATCGGTCGTCGACGTGTCTTCGCGGCCTGCGAGCAGCCGGACGATCTCGGCTCGCAGCGCATGGAACCTGGCGGGCGCCAGGTAGGGGGTCACGCGCCGGCGCACGGTCGCGCTCAGCGCACACAGCGTCTTGACCGCCTTGAGATCGAGTTCATGGTCGCGTTCGAGCGCCTGGCGAAATACCGCCGTCTTGGCCTGCAACGCGGTGACGTAGCGCTCGATGCCGCCGTGCTCATCGCTGCCCGATACCAGCCGCTCGAACGCGGCCGCGAGCTTGGGGCCGCTCAACTCGAGCCGGGGCCGCTCGGGTTCCGGCCGGCTCAGCGCTTGCTTGGGCGCAGTCACGGGACCCGCGGCGCGCATCTCAGGCCGCGGCAACCTCGGCCGGCGCCTGATTCGCCAAAGCGAATGCCGCCAGCGCTGCAGCTTTCGCCTGCGCGATCGCATCGTCGATCGTTTCCGGTCCGGTGGCCGCACCCGCGACGAAGACACCGGCGCGCGAGGTTTCGCCGAGGGCGCCGTAGGCGTTTCCCTTGGCGATGTTGCCGTGCGGCTCGAGCGCGACCCCGAAGGTCGTCGCGAGCGACTTGTTGTCCACATTGGGATCCATGCCGATGGCGTGCACCACCATGTCGAACGGGATGGTGATCGGGCGCTTCACCAGCGTGTCCTCGCCCTTGACGATCAGTTTCTTGCCGTCGGAGGTCACCTCCGCGATGCGCGCCTTGATGTATTTGACCTTGAACTCCTCCTGGCTGCGCCAATAGTAGGTCTCGTTGAGCCCGTAGGTCCGGATGTCCATGTAGTAAATATAGACGTGGCAATCCGGCAGTTCCTCGCGGATCTCCATCGCGATATTGCAGGAGACGGTGCAGCAGATCTTCGAGCACCATTCGCGCCCGATCTGCCGGTCGCGCGAGCCGACGCAGAGCAGGATCGCGACGCGCTCGGGTTTTCGTCCGTCCGAAGGGCAGCGCACGCCCTTGCCCGACGAGATCATCTGCTCGACTTGCGTGGTGGTCACGACGTCGGGAAAGGTGCCGAAGCCCCATTCGGGCTTGTTGACCGAGTCGAAGTGGGTGAAGCCGGTGCACAGGATCGCCGCCCCGGCTTCGAGCGCGGCGCCGTTGGAGAGCTGCGCCCGGAACGCCCCCGGCGCGCCGCTGAACTCGCGCACCAGGCTGCCGCGGTGAACGTTGACCAGGGGGCTCGACTCGACCCGGCTCACCATGCCGCCGATGGCATCCTTCGCCCACTCGCCCGAGGGCACCAGTTTCGCGTAGCCCGAGATAATCGGCGCCCCGCCGAGCCGTGGCTCCTTTTCCACCAGAACCGAGCGCTGGCCGATGCTGGCGAGCGCATGGGCGGCGGCAAGCCCCGCAGGGCCGCCGCCTACGATCAGGATCGGCTTGCTCACGCGTGTCGCGCGATCGGTATGAAGCCCGGGCCGGAGGTGATCATGCGCCGCGGGTCGTAGAGGTTTTCCTGCCTGCCTGCCTTGACCTCGTCCAGATACGACATGAACTCCGCCTTCTTCGCCTGCCAGTCGATGCCCAGTTTCTCCATCAGCGTTTCGGTGGGAGAGGCGTGCCAGTGGGATTGCACGATCTTGTACGGATGCGCTCCGCACACCAAGGCGGCGAACTGGCAGTCGGCTAGGACGGACAACTCCACCCCCTTGCCGCCCGCCTTGCTGATCCACTGGTTCTTGTCGAGCGTGGTGATGCAGCCGGTGTCGTGGCCGATCATCACGTCGGCGCGCGCCTCCTCGACCGCGACCCGTATTTTGCGGTCGATGGCGAAAGAGCGGGTGAACTCGCGCTCGGAGATGATGTGCCGGAAGCCGAACCCGCAGCAGTCGTACCAGGTCGAGTAGTCGATCACCTGCGCGCCAAGCGCCTGCATGGTGCTGGTGGTCACCGCCAGACGATTGCCGCCGAGGATCGTATCGTCGTAGATCGCATCCTCCGGCACCATCTTGTAGACGTGGCAGGCGGGGTGGATGGTCGCGCGGACGTGGCTGCAATCGATCTCCCGCATCGCCGCAATGCGATCGCGCATCACGTGCATCCATTCCGAGTAGTGGACCACCTCTTCGGGGATCAGCAGCTTGCCGTCCACCAGGCGCCCGAGCTTGCCGAGGATTTTCCGGACGCTCTCGCGCAGCTTGGCCGAACGCAGCAGGTAACCGCGCACTTCCTTGTAGTTGCCGAACGAGGTGCCGCAATGCACCAGCGGGTAGTAGTAGGCCTCGGGCAACCCTTGCGCCTTCGCGGCCACATAGGCCTGATGGAAGTTCCGCAGGAACACCGCGGCAAGGCTCTCGAGATTGCCGATCCCGGAGCCATGGTAGTTCCATGCCGTGCACGAGGTCTGGTCGGTCTCGTCGAGGTACTCGATGTTAAGGCGGTTCATGAGCCACAGCAGCGAGGCCGGGTACCCCGGGATGTTGCCGCACTGTCCGCAGGACTTGTGGTGCCAGAGCCGCCGCGTCGGAATCTTCTTGTCCCAGCCGTAGAGCGTCTTCACCATGACCGGCTGGTGCTCGTCGGAGACGCGGTGGACGACGATCTCGCCGTCCTTCTCCAGCTGCCACATGATGTCGCGCACGTCCTCGACGCGATCCTTGCCGGTCTGCATCGAGCGCTTGTCGATCTTCAGCTCGACCCAGGAGGTCGCGAGGCGCGCGTCTTCCGACGTCAGTTTGGCATCCCGCCACTCGGCGCCGTGGCCGGTGAAGCGTTCACCGCCGTTCGCGTCGCCTACAACCAGTTTGATATCCTTTAGCATGTCGGTCTCCTTCTAACGGTTGTCCCCTTCATCTTGCTGGTCGGCGAGGAAGTCTTTCCAGTCCTCGCGCTTCTCGTCCATGATGTCGGCGATCACGTCGAACAGGTTCTGGTCGATGCCCTCGAGCTGCTTCAGCACCCCGGTTTCTTCCCAGATGGTGTAGAGCTCGACCGAGGTCTTCAGGTTCACTTCCCAGGCCGTCGCGGTGGTGTTCAGGGTCGGCATGGGGATCGCCTTGCGCAGCAGCTTGAGCGGCGCGTCGATCTTGGAGACGTTCGGGCCCCAGTCCGGGAAATGCTCGGCGGTGATCATGTCGGGCGCGAGCTGGTTGCCGGTCGAGATCAGCTTCAGCATCACGCGGCTGAACGGGCGCAACACCGCCTTCGCCGACTCCATCTCGTGCTTGATCGCGGTCTCGCGCATCAGCATGATCAGGCCGCCCGGGGAATTGCCGAACGGGCAGCGCGCGGCGCAGGTGTAGCACTGGGCGCAGGCCCAGATCTTCTCCTGCATCGCGTCGTAGATGCCTTCGAGGTTCTCGGTCCACAACAGCTGCACGATCTCGCGCGGGCTGAAGTCGTAGTAGTGCGCCGCGGGGCAGGTGGCGGTGCAGATGCCGCAGTTGAGGCAGCCCCGCAGCTCGTGGTCGAAGCGCAAGTCGGACTGGATGTCCTTGAAGATCTCCTCGAGCTTGGCGCGCGCTACCGGCGGCTCGCCGGAGACGGGATCGCCGATGTGCTGCTGGACGCGGGTCGCGGTCTCGGCGCTCATCGCGGCTCAGTAGGTCAGCACCTTGCAGTCGCTTTCCATGATCTCTTCGATCAAGTGGGCGCCGCCGATCACGCCGGAGCATTCCGGGATCAGGTCCCCCTGCGTCATGTCGAACAGGTCGAGGTTGGGCGAGCAGCAGTAGAACTTGACGCCTGCCTCGTGCGCGTCCTTGATGAAGTCGTAGACCGACTTGGGCGAGCCTTCCTTGACGAACAGCTTTTCGGCCACGCCCTTCTTCATCAGGCGGCCGGCGGCGGCGGTGCAGATCACATCCACCTGGTACTCCATGGCCGCCGCCACCGAGGCCTGGAAGATGGGCGCGCCCAGCTCCTCGCCGTGGCGCGGGTCGGTATTGGCCATCACGATCACCAGCTTCTTGGCCACGGCAGTACTCCGGGTTCGACGGGATCGAGCGGCCAGTATATTAGATTTATCTAAACTAGCAAGCGCCGCCGGCTTCCATCCAGCCGGCCAGCTGCACCACGCCAGTCATGATCGGCACCAGGCTGTCCTCGAGCGCGCGCTGCGCCGCGCGCAAGCCGGCGAGCCGCTCCGCCGCCCCGGGCGGTGATTCCTCGAACTCCATGATCAGGTCCTCGGCCATGGCGAGCTTCATGCCGGGGTGGCCGGCGAAAGCCAGGGCACAGCGGCCGAGCTGCCACAGCACGGGGCGGCCGGCGGGGTCGTGCGCCAGCACCGCGGCCCCCGGGGGCGGCAGGGGCCAGTCGCGCATGTACAGGGCAAGCGGGTATTCGGCCGGCAGGTAACCGTTCAGGGCGTCGTCGCGCGCGCGGCGCGCGGTCGTCACCTCGAACACCAGTTCCGTCGCCTCGCTGCGTCCGCCCGCGGCGAGCGCCAGGATCTGCGCCCCCAGCCCGATCCCGATTAGCGGCACATCGCGCGCCAGGCAGGCGCGTGCGAGCGCGATCTCCCCGTCCAGCGTCGGCACGTTGCGCGTGCCGGCGCTGCCCCACGGCCCGCCGCCAAGCAGGATCAGGCCGTGCTCGATCGCCTCTGGCGGCGGCAGCTTGGCGCCGCCCGTGAAAGGCCGGTGATAGCGGAAGCGCAGGCCGCGGCCTTCGAGATGGTCTTCGATCAGGCCGAGAAACTCGGCCGAGGTGTGCTGCACGACGTGCAGCAGCTTCAAGCTTTGCGCTCGGCGATGCGCAGCTGGCGGCGGATCTTGCGCAGGTCGTGGCGGTTGGGCTGGAACGGAAAGCTCGCGATGTTGCTGGGCGGCGAATCGCCGTAAGGCCGATCGCAGGCCGAGACGTCGTCGCGGAACTTGCCCGGGCAGCCCGAGGTGCGGAACGCAACGCCCTCGCCGATGACGCTCTCCAACTCGCTTTGCGCGATGCCGTAGCCGGTGACCCGCCCGGCATCGTCGAAAGCCATGTTGTCCACGCGCGCGCCGCGGTAGTCGATCAGGTAGCGCGCGAGCTGCACCCGCCGCCACTGGTCGCGCGGCGTCGCCGGCAGGTGGTCCATGAGCGAGCCCTTCTCCGGGAAGAAGCAGAACATGTGGCTGTGGCCGCCCAGATCCACCAGCCGCTGCACCAGCAGGAGCACGTCGCGCTCGGTCTCGCCCATGCCGACGATGATGTGGGCGCCGAATTTCTGCGGCCCGAAGATGTCGCGCGCCGCCATCAGGATTTCCCAGTAATGGGCCCAGGTGTGCGGCGACTGCACTCCCTTGCCGCGGGTGCGATCGAAGATCTCCGGGGTCGCGGCATCGAGCGACACGGTGAAGATGTCGGCGCCCAGGTCGCGCAGGCGCTTCACGTCCTCGCGCGTCATGGTGGTCGGGTTGGAGAGGATCGACACCGGCAGCGTGGCCGGATCGATGCGCGCGCTCCACTGCTTGAGCACCGTGACGGTGTCGGCGTCCGACCTGGGATGCGTGATCATGGAGATGCACATGCGGTGAAACGGGGTCGCCGCGCCGTCGCGCGCCACCTTGTCGATCACCTCCTCGAGCGGCACCGCCGGCCAGTTGACGCGGATGAAGTTGCGGTCGGCGTAGTCGCGCTCCGCCTCGCGGTGGCGCGCCAGCCCGCAGTAGGCGCAGTTGGCGCGGCAGCCTTCCGGGTAGGTGAGCAGCAGGTTGAGGCAGCGCGTGCAGCCGCAGCGGTGCATGCGCCCGGCCATGATGCCCAGCGTGATCGCCGCAGCGGTGGACATCTGCACGTACTCCGGCGAGCGCATGTGCGGGGTGAGGATATTGTTGTTCGGCAGATAGACGCCGTGCGGCGCGACGTTGTTGGCGGTGACGCGCGCGCCGTTCTTCAGATCCTTGGGCGTAGCGATCGGGATGCGCGGCTGCATCAGCGCAGCCGGATTGTGGTCGAGGGCCGCGGCCGCGAGCGCCGGCGATTCGGAGGCTTCAGGTCGGTAGCAGCTCATGCAGAGGTTTCCTTTGTTCGCGCCTTGATCACGGCGCCCAGTATTCTGGATAGGCGATCCAGCCGCGGCGCAGCGCGGCGCCATCCGGCGCCGAACCCGCGTCCCAGCTGGCCGCAAGCTCGCGCCGGCGCCGCAGCGCGCGATCGAGCGCGACCCTGAAGACGCTCTCCAGCTCCTCGGCGTACGCCGCGGCCGCCTGCGTGTCGCCGCCGAGCGCCGCCGCCGCGGCCTGGCCGGCGAGCGCTCCGGAATGGACCGCCGCGGCGATGCCGGCGCCAGTGACCGGATTGGCGAGCCCGGCCGCGTCTCCCGCGAGCAGCACCAGCGCGTCTCCGAGCCGCCCGCTGGGATCGAGCATGCCGCCAACCGGAATCGGACCGCCGGTGCGGGCGAGGATTTCCGCGTCCACGCGACCTGCCGTGACCAGCTCGCGGTGCAGCGTTGCGACGATGCGCTTCAACTGCCCGCGATGCGCGGGCGCGACCCCCGCGCCGACGTGCGCCACAGCGCGCTTCGGAAACATCCAGCCGTAGCCGCCGGGGATCCCGGCAGAGAGAAAAATGTCGGTCGCATCGTGCGGCGCGCGCAGCGGTACGGTGAGCTGCCGGGTCTCTACAATCTCGCGGTTCACCTGCCCGATCGCGCGGCCGGCGAGCGATCTCGGGCCGTCGGCGCCGATCAGCACGCGCGCCCCGAGTACGCGGCCGTCGGACAGCACCACACGTCCGTCGCGCGCCACGCGCCGGACGCCGAGGCCGAACAGGCATTGCGCGCCCGCGCGCTCGGCCTGCGCCACCAGCGCCGCGTCGAACGCCGCGCGGTCCAGCATGCGCCCCGGGAAATCCAGCGCCAGGTCCGGCGCCTGTCCCTCTATGTAAGTGTGCATTGCCCGGATGGCCTGGCGCACGGAGGCCGCGATCGCGGCCGCATCGGCGCCGATCATCGCCGGCACGAGCTCGGCGCATTGCACCGGCTGGCCTGCAACCCGCTTGCGGTCCACGGCGAGCACGCTGCAACCGCGGCGCGCCGCCTCGGCAGCGGCGCTCGCGCCCGCCGGCCCCAGGCCGAGCACCAGCACGTCCACCGGGCGCAAGCTCTCGCTCACGCCGCCACCAGCGGTCGCGAATGAAGCTTGATCGTGCGCCCGGTTTTCACCGAGCAGCAGGCATGCGCCTGCACCGCGGAGCGGCCGATCGCCTGCGCTACGGCCACCGTGCCATCGGCTGGAAACGCAATCCCGTCCAGCCCGGCCATCACCGCGTAGGCGTCGGTCACACGCCGGTGCATGCCTGGCGGGCGCGCGCAACCGAGCAGCACCTCGCGGTCCGGAACGCGCCTGCGCGCCTCGAGGAACACGCGGCCCACGTCAGCGGGATCGGGTGTGCTGAAGGTGCCGGGCTTGGCGTAGAACGGCATCACCACCACCAGGACCAGCGATTGGATGCGGTGGCGGCTGACGATATCGAGCGCTTGCGGCTCGCCGAGGATGCGGCCGTAGTGCAGGCCGATCACGATATGCGGCACCACCTCCATGCCGGTCGTGCACAGCGCGGCGAGCGTCGCCTCGAAGTCCGCCACCGGGCGCTCGAGGTGGTAGACCTCGCGGATCGTCGCTTCCGCGCCGATGACGTCCATCATCGCGGTGTCCACGCCCGCCGCCGCCATGCGCCGCGCGCGCGCCTCATCCAGCAGCGCGGAATGAATCGCGATCCTCAGCTGCGGGAAATCGCGCTTCAGACGCTCGATCACCGGATAGAAGCGTTCGTAGCGGATTTCGTTGCGCCGCGTCGAGCCGCCGGAGAGCAGAAACCCCTGCAAGGCATCGCTCGCGACCAGTTGCCGCACCTTGTGCTCGAGCATCTCGGGGCTGGTGGCCGGAAGCATCGGCTCGAGGATGCGCGCCTGGCAGTGGTCGCACTGCAGCGCGCAGGCGCCGGCGGTGACCGAGAACGCGGGGAAACTGTTCTTGCCGCAGCCGTTCAGCTCGCAACTGGAGTAGGACTTGAAGGTGGGGGTCGAGAAGCGGATCTCGCGCGCCGCGGTCGATGGTGCGGCCCGCTCGAAGGCGGCAATCAGTGCCGGATCGAACTGCGCTCCGTCCAACTCTTCGATTTCGGCAAGTCGATCCAGCCACGCCATGTTGCGCCCCGTCAGGTGTCCGGCAGATCCAACAGCGGGTAAGGGTAACGCACGCCGTCTCGCTGCGGCGATTCGACGCGTCTATGCCCCTATATACGGCCTACCGCGATGTCGGGTTCACGGGCTAACATAGGATGAATGAAAATCTGCATCGTTTCAGACAGCCATGACCGGGCCGATGCACTCGCGCAAGCCGTGCGCGAGCTCGGCCACCGGCATTCGACTGTTCTATAAACGCATAGCGAATACTAGGGCAGCCGCCCGCAGGCAACGCATAGAATCCACGCCGGAGCAGCGAGGAGACAGGAAATGTTCACCAGCAATCCGTTTGCCGGACTTTCGGCGTCCATACCGCCTGCCGTCATGCAGGCCTATGTCGTCATCATGATTGCCCTGGTTGCGGCGGGGACTCTGTTCGACGTCGTGCACAAGGGAAGCGCCAAGTATTTTTTCGATAATTGGCGGAAATCGAAGAGCAAAGGGCCGCAGCAGGTCGGCGGCGGCGAATTGGTGTCGCTCGCCATTAAAGCCGGCCTGGTGGACGTCCTGGCATCCGGGGAATTCTGCAACGCGCGTCGCCGGGTCGCCCATCTGCTGACCATGTACGGGTTCCTGATCTACTTCGCCACCAGCGCGGTCATGGTGTTCGCCTACCCGACGCCCGCGGCCCCGACGCCCGGCATTCTGCCGCAGCTATGGTGGACGGGCGGCTTGATGATATGCCTCGGCGGATACTGGTTCTGGTTCTTCATCCGGGTGGATGTCGCCGCCGAGGGCAATTCGCCGCTGCGCGTCATGCGCGCGGATCTGTTCATCCTCTCGCTTCTGGGCAGCGCAACACTGGGCTTGATCTGGGCCTTCCTGCAAACGAGCGGCAATTCCGGGGCCAACGCGTTCTTCGGCTTGTACGTTGTGGCCACCACGGTGCTGTTCGGATCGGTGCCGTGGTCCAAGTTCGCACACATGTTTTTCAAGCCTGCGGCGGCCTTCGAAAAGAGGGTTTCCTACGCGATCGGTTCCAGGAGCAACCTGCCCGGGCCTGCCGACAAGCCCGAGCTGTTCGGCAGCGCTCGCGAACAACCCCGGCACTACTGATCAGCTCATCATCGGTCTTCATTGCGGGCGACAAGGAAGCACATGCCAACATTCGTTTACATGACCCGGTGCGACGGTTGCGGGCATTGTGTCGATATCTGCCCGTCCGACATCATGCACATCGATAAGACCTATCGCCGTGCCTACAACATCGAGCCGAACATGTGCTGGGAGTGCTACTCCTGTGTGAAGGCCTGCCCGCAGAACGCCATCGATGTCCGCGGTTATGCCGACTTCGCTCCCCTGGGCCACAGCGTCCGTGTGCTTCGGGAAGAGGCCAAGGCGACTATTTCGTGGCGGCTCAAGGTCCGGGACGGCCGCGAGAAGAACTTCGAGTCCCCGATCCGGACGACGCCTTGGGGGTCGATCAAGGGGCCTGCCGAGTACGATGCGCCTCGCCCCGAGGATTTCGCCAAGCAAGAACTCGCGCACGAACCGGAAGCGCTCAACATCAAAGGGGGATTACCCATGTTGCGCCCGGACCCACTGAAGTCGGGGGTGGTCTGATGGGGCTGTTCGGAGGCAGGAAAACGGTTTTCGTCGACGCGGACATCCTCGTCATTGGCGGCGGCATGGCCGGCTGCGGGGCAACCTACGAGTCCCGGTACTGGGGACGCGACCTGAAGATCGTCTGCGTCGAGAAAGCGAACATCGAGCGCAGCGGCGCGGTCGCCCAGGGTCTCTACGCCATCAACTGCTACATGGGCATGCAATGGGGCGAGAACCAGCCCGAGGACCATGTCCGCTACGCCCGCAACGACCTCATGGGCCTGGTGCGCGAGGACCTGGGCTACGACATCGCGCGGCACGTGGACGGCTCGGTGCACCAGTTCGAGGAATGGGGCCTGCCGATGATGAAGGACCCCAAGACCGGGCGGTACCAGCGCGAAGGCAAGTGGCAGATCATGATCCACGGCGAGTCCTACAAGCCGATCGTCGCCGAGGCCGCCCGCAAGGCCGCGACCGAGGTCTACAACCGGATCATGGTGACGCACCTGTTGATGGACGACAAGGCCAAGCGGGTCTCCGGCGCCGTCGGGTTCAATGTCCGCACGGGTGATTACCACGTGTTCCGCGCCAAGGCTGTGATCGTGGGCGCCGGTGGCGCGTCGCACATCTTCAAGCCGCGCTCGGTGGGCGAAGGCATGGGACGGACCTGGTATGCGCCCTGGAGCAGCGGGTCCGCCTATGCTTTGCCGATCCAGGTCGGCGCCAAGATGATGCAGATGGAAAACCGCATCGTGCTCGCGCGATTCAAGGATGGCTACGGGCCCGTCGGCGCCTACTTCCTCCATCTGAAGACGTACACGCAGAACGGCTACGGCGACGAGTACGAGTCGAAGTGGAAAGAGCACACGCGGGCGCTGGTCGGCGATTACATTGACCACCATCCGACGCCGACCTGCCTGCGCAACCACGCGTTCCTGCAGGAAGTGGCGGCCGGCCGTGGCCCCATCCGCATGGTGACCAAGGAAGCCTTCCAGGATCCGCACAAGGAGACTGTCGGCTGGGAAAACTTCCTCGGCATGACGATCGGGCAAGCGGTCGTCTGGGCGTCGCAGAACATCGACCCCAAGTACATCAATCCCGAGCTGACCACGTCCGAGCCTTACGTCATGGGCTCTCACGCCACCTGCTCCGGCGCGTGGGCGAGCGGACCGGAAGACTGTGCCCCCGCGGAATATCAGTGGGGATACAACCGCATGATGACGGTCGATGGCCTCTTCGGCGCCGGCGACACCATCGGCGGCAGCGCCCACAAGTTCTCGTCGGGATCCTTCACCGAAGGCCGGATCGCCGCCAAGGCGGCGGTCAAGTACGTGATGGAGAAAGGCCGGGACCAGCCTCAGGTCAGCGAAGAGGAATATCGCGGCCTCGAAAAGGAAATCTACCAGCCGTTGGAGAACTACCGGGTCGGCCGCAACGAGATCGTTGCCGGGACGGTATCGCCGAGTTACCTCCTCCCGATCCACGGTCTTCAGCGCCTCGAGAAGATCATGGACGAATACGTCGGCGGCATCAGCGCCAACTACGTCACGAACAGCATGCTGCTCGAGCGCGGCCTCGAGTTGCTGACCATGCTGAAGGAAGACATGAACAGCATGGGTGCCGAAGACCTGCACCAGCTTATGCGCACCTGGGAGCTGAACCACCGGATCCTGGCCTCGGAGTCCGTGACCCATCACACGCTGTTCCGCAAGGAAACGCGCTGGCCGGGTTACTACTATCGGGGCGATCACATGAAGCTGGATGACGAGAACTGGCATTGCTTCACCCTGTCCCGCTACGACCGGCATTCCGGCAAGTGGGCAATGGAGAAGACGCCGGTCCACCACATCATCGACTGACGGGGCTGAACTTCGAGCCCGGAGCTCGACGACGGCAGTTGGCACTGCTTCACCGGGTCGCAATACGACCCGAAGACCCGTGAATGGCAGATGTCCAAGCTTCCCGTCGACCGCATCGTCGAGGGCTTCGAGTTATTGCGAAAGTGACGGGCGCGGGAACTTAGCAGGTCATAAGCAGTTTCAGGGGGCCTCCTTATGGAGGCCCCTTTTTTGTGCTTGAATAGGCCATGGCCGACAGGCGCCTCCAGGTCTTTCACGCGGTCGCGAAGCACCTCTCCTTCACCAAGGCGGCCGAGGCGCTGTTCATGACCCAGCCCGCGGTGACCTTCCAGATCCGACAGCTGGAGGAGCACTTCAACACGCGCCTCTTCGACCGCGCGCACGGGCGCATCGCGCTCACGCCCGCGGGCACCCTGGCGCTGGAGTACGCCGAGCGCATCCTCGGCATGTCGGCCGAGCTCGACACACGGCTGAAAGAGATAAGCGGCCATTTCGCGGGGCCGCTGCTCATCGGCGCGAGCACGACGATCGCCGAGTTCCTGCTGCCGCAGATCCTCGGCGAATTCAAGTCGCGCTACCCGGCCGTGGTTCCGCGGCTGTTCGTGGCCAACTCGGAGGCCGTGCAGGACCGCGTCGCGGAACGCACGCTCGACCTGGGCTTTATCGAGGGCGATTCGCATCTGCCCTCGCTCGTCACCGACGTGTGCTGCGACGACGAGCTGGAAGTGGTGTGCGCGCCCTCGCACCCGCTGGCGAAGATGAAATCGGCGACGCCGAAGTCGCTCACCGAACATGCCTACATCAGCCGCGAGCCGGGATCGGGCACGCGCGAGGTCATCGACCATTACCTGCAGAAGTCGGGCGTGTCGCCCGACTCGATGCAGGTGGTGATGGAGCTGGGAAGCCCCGAGGCGTTGAAAGGGCTGGTGGCCACCGGCCTGGGCTTCGCCATCATGTCGCGCGCCACCGTGGCCAAGGAGACGCAGCTCAGGCAGCTGGTGCAGATTCCGCTGTCGCCGCGCATCAGCCGCCATCTGTCGGTGGTCTATGCGAAGGAAAGGTTCCACTCGCGGCTGGTGAGCGGCTTCGTGCAGTTCGCCAAGGAACGCCTCGTCGCCGCGCAGGATGCGCACGTCGTGCGTCCCGCCGCGTAGCCGCGCGGATCTCCCGCGGTGCAGCATTGCTCGCGTCCATCGCTATAGAAAGCACTAAGGGGTCTATGAAATTTACATCTGGCCACCGGACCCATGCCCTGTAAGAATGTCACAAGCAGCGCAGTTCGCGGCTTGCCGCGCTGCTCCAAAGCACAACGACAATCGGGAGGCGCCAAGCAATGGTCTATACACGTAGAACGGTCTGGCCGCTGGTGTTCGGCATCATCATGGCGGCCTACGCATACCTGGTGCAGTCCGGCGCGATGGAGCCGGTCATCAAGTTCCTCGGCACCGGGCGTATCGTGGGCGAGATGCAGATCCTCGGCTACGCGTTCGGCGCCATCGGCATCCTCGCCGGCCTATGGCAACTACTCGCCTCGCCCAAGGAAGGACAGACCGACTACATCCTCTCCACGGTCGGCGGCGTAGTCTTCATCATGATGGTGGCCTTCATCGTGAAATGGGGGCTCGATCCGCTGATGGCGCAATGGGGGCGGGGGGCGCAGCCGACCCTCGGCTTCAATTTCGCCAGCGTGATGAACCTGAACTACGTCGTGATGGGCATCCTCGCCGGCATCATCATCGTCAACGTCTTCAAGGTGCCGGCTTGGGCGGAGAACGGCGTGCGCCTCTCGCGGCTCGGCCTGAAGACGGGCGTGATTCTGCTGGGCGCTCTGTACAGCCTCGCGGAACTGGCGCATCTCGGCCGCCTCTCAGTGGTGCTGATCGGCGTGTTCGTGCTCGGTTCGGTCGGCGTCGTGCTGTGGATGGGCGCGCGCCGCAACATGCCCAACTCGATGACCGGAGTGCTCGCCGCCGGCGTCGGCGTGTGCGGGGTGTCTGCGGCCGTGGCGGTCGCCCCGGTGGTGAAGGCAAAATCCACCGAGATCGCCTACACCATCGGTACCATCCTCCTGTTCGGCGTGATCTGCATGTTCCTCTTCCCGATCGTCGGCAAGGCGATGGGCATGGGCTTCATCCAGTTCGGCGCGTGGGCCGGCACGGGGATCCTCAACTCGGCGCAGGTGGCCGGCGCGGCGCTCGCCTTCCAGCCCAACGGCATCGAGACACTGAAAGTCGCCGAGATCTTCAACATCACCCGCGTGCTGTTCCTGCCGATCATCGTTCTGTGGCTGGCGGTGTGGTACGTGAAGCGCGAGGTCGGCGCCGAGAAGGTGGACCTGGTCCAGGTGGTCGTCGGCAAGTTCCCGGTGTTCGTCCTCGGCTTCATCCTGATGTTCGCGCTGTCCTCGACCGGCATCTTCGCGCCCGCGCAGCACTACCAGGGCTCGTACTTCGACAACAGCGAAAAGGCGATGACCACGAAGGACAAGGACGGCAAGGCCGCCAGCACGCTGCTCGGCGACAAGGACCTCGGCGCGTTGAAGGCGGAGGCCGACAAAGTCCAGCGCCAGGACCAGAAGGCCGCGCTGCAGCGGCTGATCGAGAACAAGAAGCTGATGTCCATCGACGACGACGACACGCTGCGCGGCGTGGTCAACGCCAAGATCATGAGCAAGGCGGCGAACGACGTGCTGACCAAGGCGCACCGCGCGGTGCGCCACACGGCGAAGAAGATCGCCATGTTCCGCGACCTGATCGCCTGGTTCTTCACCTTCGGCCTGGTGGGCCTGGGGATGCAGATCACCATGAGCTCCATCAAGCAGGCCGGCGGGCAGCCGCTGGTGGTGGGCAGCATCGTGGGGATCATCAAGGCAGTCGGCTCGCTGATCGTGGTGTGGCTGCTGGTCGCTGAAACGATCTGAATCCGGGAGACAACCATGGCTGAAGACAAGTTCGACCGCGGTTCCGCACTGACCGTGTTCAAGAGCGACCGGTACGAGGATTTCATGGCGCTCGTGCTCTCGCTCGTCATCGCGCTGCTGGTTTACATTTTCATCTAGCTGGCCAAGTACGCCCACATTCTGCTCGCGAGCCACGGCACCGCCGGGGCGCGGGAGGGCGAGCGCATGGCGTTCACGCTCGCCGCACCCGGTGCGCGACTCTCGCAGCTCGTCGTCGTGCCTGATTTCTGGAAAGGCATGATGGGTGACGACTGGCTCAATAACGCCTCTACGCGCGACGCCTACGGCAGGCACGTCGAGCAGCAACTGGAGCGCGAGATCGAGGTGGAAATCGCGCGCGTGCGGGAGCGCGCGGCCGAGATGGGGCTGTGCTACGAGCGCCGCGTCGTGCTCGGCAAGCCGGCCGAGTGCCTGCTCGAAGCGGCCGCGATGCTCAAACCGGACCTGGTGGTGATTGGGTCGCCGCGCCCCGCGGGGGTGCGCGGGTTGCGCTCGCGCATGCAGCTGGAAACGCTGGTGCGCGGTCTGGCGGTACCGCTGCTGATCGCGCCTCATCCCGGGTGAGCGGGACCGGAGCACCGCCCGGCCGGGACGCGGCCTGGGTGGTGCTGGAAACATCCCTCGACCCTGCTCAGCTCGCCGCGTTCTGCCGCGATCTGGAGCAGCTTTACCGCATCAACCCCTTCCTCGAGTTCGCATCGTGGGAGCAGAGTGCGCCGGGCCGCTTCCGGGCCGAAGTCCTGAATCACAGCAACGGGCAGCGCACGGTGATGGCGGCGTCCGTCGCACGAACGTCGGAGCGCGCCTTGCGGGTGGACTACGCGGAGGGTCTCAAGAAAAGCACTCTCTTCGAGATCGAGCCAACGCCCACCGGCAGCCGGCTCACCATCACCGACGAATTCAGCTCGGCTGGCGCAGGCGCGCAGGATGCCGAAGTCGATCGCAGCTTGCACGCATGGGGTGTAGCGCTCAAGACGCACCTGGAGCGCGACCGGCGCTGGGGATGGATTCCACTGTACCGCCGGTGCACGCGACGCCTGTGGCTGCCGCTGAAGCCCGCCGCGCGGCGTATCACGTTCCTGATTCTGGTCATCGGCCTGGCGGACATCGTCCTGATCGCGCTCGGGCTGGCGATCTACTGGATCGAGTCTGGGCGCTGAGTTCCTTGAACTCGTTGCCCATCACGTCCGATAATACGTCCAATGGATCATCTCGAGCCGAAGCAGGCGCAGGAGTTCCTGCAGAAGAACCCCGACGCGCTGTTCATCGACTGCCGCAGCGAGATGGAGTATTTCTTCGTCGGTCACCCCGTCGGCGCACACCATGTCGCGTGGAACGACGGACCCGATTGGGAAATCAATCCGCATTTCATCGGCCAGGTGAAAAAGGTGGCGAGCATGAACCGCCCGGTGATCCTGATCTGTCGCAGCGGGCACCGTTCGCTCGACGCCGGCATGGCGCTCGAGAAGTCCGGATTTTCCGACGTCTACAACGTGCTCGACGGATTCGAGGGGCCGCTCGACGACACCCACCACCGCGGCAGCGTCTCCGGCTGGCGGAAGGAAGGCCTGCCGTGGGAACAGCTCTGAGGTAGCCGGCCGAAAAGTAGGGTCAGAGACGACTTTTGGCAG
>CAYMVA010000153.1:0-37380 GCA_964393745.1 uncultured Enterobacteriaceae bacterium
CGAGCCCGCTGGCGGTCAGCGCCAGCGTCATGAGAATGATGCAGGACACATAGACGAAAGCGAATCCGAGCACCGCGAACACCACCTTGTTCTCCACCGCCTGGCCCGAAATCTTGACCGGGTTATAGAGCCGCGGATGGATGATGCGCAGCAGCTCGCGAAATAGCTGCTTGAACAGGATCTGCGCGCGGATCATCTTCATGCCGCCGCCGGTTGAGCCGGCGCAGGTGCAAAAACTGCAGAGAAACAACATCCACAGCGGCGCGAAGATCGGCCACAGGTTGTAGTCGGTGCTTGCAAAGCCGGTGGTGGTGGCGATCGAGACCAAGTTGAACGAGGCAAAACGCAGCGCCGTCAGGTAATCGGGATAGACCTGCTGGAAATACAGGTACGCGGCAATCCCCAGACAGGACAGCACGGTGACGGCAAGAAACGGAGCCGTCTCCGGGTCGCTGCGGTAGGGCGTGAGCGAGCGCCGGCGCCAGGCAAGGAAGTGGGTGCCGAAGTTGATTCCCGCGATCAACATAAATATGATCGCCACCGCCTCGATGCGCGGCGAGTCCCAGAAGCCGAAGCTGGCGTCGTGGCTGGAGAAGCCTCCCAGGCCCATGGTGCTGAAGGCATGGATCACGGCGTCCAACCAGGTCATTCCCGCCCAGCGGAAGGCGAGCACACAAGCCACGGTAATCCCGAGATAGACCAGCCAAAGACCCTTGGCGGTCTCGGCGATGCGCGGCGTCAGCTTGGTGTCCTTCATCGGCCCCGGGGTCTCGGCCTTGAACAACTGGCTGCCGCCGACTCCGAGCAGAGGCAGGATGGCCACTGCCAGCACGATGACGCCCATGCCTCCCAGCCAGATCAGCAGCGCGCGCCACAAGTTGATCGAGGCCGGGAGGTTGTCCAGGCTCGACAGCACGGTGGCGCCGGTGGTGGTTAAGCCCGATACAGTCTCGAAGTACGCGTCCGTGAATGAAAGCCCCGGCATGTAGATGAGGAGCGGCAGCGTCGCAAATGCCGGAATCACCGTCCACACCAGCGCCACCAGCAGGAAGCCGTCGCGCACCTGCAGCTCGCGCCGCCGCCCCTTGGTGGCAAGGCGCATCAGCATGCCGGCGACGGCCGTGATCAGCATCGCCTGCTCGTAGACCCCCAGCGTGCCGTCGGCGAGAGCGAACGAGGCCAGCAGCGGCACCGCCATGGCGAGCGCGAACACCAGGATCACGACGCTGAGGACGTTCAGGACCGCGAGAAGCTGCAGCAAGCTAGGTTCCCTGAGGGCTCAGAGGAAGCGCGCGCCCACCTGGAACAGCTTCTCGACCTGGGGCAGAGTCTTTTTGTCGGCGACGAACACGATCACGTGGTCGCCGGACTCGATCTGCGTGTCGTGGTGCGCCATCAGCACCTGCTCGCCACGCACCACCGCCCCGATCAGGCTGCCGGGCGGCAATTCGATCTCCTCGATCCTGCGCCCGGTGAGGCGGCAGGAATCGCGGTCGCCGTGCACCACCGCCTCGAGCGCCTCGGCGGCGCCGCGCCGCAGGCTGTGCACCGCCACCACATCGCCGCGGCGCACGTGCGCCAGCAGCTTGCCGATGGTGGCCTGCGCCGGAGAAATCGCGATATCGATCTGCGCGCGCTGCACCAGGTCGACGTAGCTCCTGCGGTTGATCAGCGCCACCACGCGCCGCGCGCCCATGCGCTTGGCGAGCAGCGAGCTCATGATGTTGTTCTCATCGTCGTTGGTGACGGCGACGAACAGGTCCATCTCGCCGATGTTCTCCTGCTCCAGCAGCTCCTCGTCGGTGGCGTCGCCCGCGAGCACCAGGGTGCGGTCGACGCTCGCCGCCAGGATCTCGCAGCGGCGCTTGTTGTGCTCGATCACGCGCACCGAGTACTCGCCCTCCAGCGCCAGCGCAAGGCGCAGGCCGATGTTGCCGCCGCCGGCGATCATGACCCGCTTCACCGGCCGGTCCATGCGGCGCAGCTCCTTCATCACCTGGCGGATGTCGCGCTCCGCGGCGAGGCAGAACACCTCGTCGCCGGCCTCGATCACGGTATCGCCGTCCGGCGCCACAGGCTGGTCCTGGCGGAAGATGGCGACGATGCGCGCGTCGATGTTCGGCATGTGCTGGCGAAGGTCCTTGATCGGATGCCCGACCAGCGGTCCGCCCGCGTAGGCGCGCATCGCCACCAGGCAGACGCGGCCATCGGCGAAGTCGAGCACCTGCAGCGCCTCTGGAAACTCGACCAGCTTGACGATGTAGTCGGTGAGCACCTGCTCGGGGCAGATCGAGAGATCGACCTCGAAGCCCTCCGGGCCGAGGATTTTCTCGTCGTTGAGAAAATCGGTGGCGCGGATGCGCGCCACGCGCCGCGGCACGTTGAACAGCTGGCTGGCGAGCTTGCACGCCACCAGGTTGGTTTCGTCCGAGCGCGTGACTGCGATCAGCAGGTCGGCGTCGGCGATGCCGGCTTCGAGCAGCACGGAAGGGTGCGAGGCGCTGCCGGTGACGGTGCGCAGGTCGAGCCGGTCCTGCAGGTCGCGCAGCCGCTGCGTATCGAGGTCGACGACGGTGATGTCGTTCTGCTCCGACACCAGGTTCTCGGCGACCGAGGTGCCGACCTGCCCGGCGCCGAGGATGACGATCTTCACGCGAACCCGTCCAGGCCAGAAAGGGCGCGCATTGTAGCGCTATTGCCCCTCTTCACGCCTGCCGACCGGCAGGCCGAGCGCCTTCAGTTTGCGGTACAAGTGCGTGCGCTCAAGGCCGGAGCGCTCGGCGACGCGCGACATGCTGCCGTTTTCGCTCGCCAGCAGGCGCTCGAAATAGATGCGCTCGAACGCCTCGCGCGCCTCGCGGTACGGCCGGTCGAGGCCGATCTCCGGCAGCACCGGCGGCGGGCTGCTGGCGGCGAGCACGCGCTCGACGTCGGCCAGGCCGATTTCCTCATCGAGCGCGCCTAGGGCGAGGTTCTTCACCGCGCCCTCGAGCTCGGCGAGATTGCCCGGCCAGCTGTGGTGCCGTAGCGCGTTGAGCGCCGCCACCGACAGGCGGCGCGGCGGACAGACATGCGCTTCGATCAACTGCGTCAGCATCAGCCGGGCGAGATCGGGCACGTCCTCGGCGAACTCGCGCACTGCCGGCAGCTTCACCACCAGCGCCGAGAGGCGCCCGACCAGCTCGGCATCCAGCTCGTGCTTCTCGGCGAGCGAGCGAGCGTCGAGCGGCGAATAACTCACCACCCGCGCCTTGTGCTTGTCAGCGCGCGCCAGCAGGAACTCAAGGTTCTTGTACTCGACACGCCCCAGGCGCGACAGATCGCCGACGAACAGGATGCCACCGCCGGCGCGCGCCAGCGACTCGGAGGACACCTCTGCGAGGACGTCGTCGCCGCCCACGAACGGGGTCCCGGGGGGGGCGAGCAGGCGTGCGAACAGCTCCGGCTGCATGCCGCGCTCCCCGCGCAGCATCAGCGGCGCCGGAGAATGGGCGAGCTGCGCCAGCCGCTTGCGCACCTCGGTGAGCGCCGCAGAGCGGCCGAGCGCCGCAAGCGAGAGCTCACGCGGCGCCGCGCCCGCCTGATGGCGCAGCGCGCGCTTCACCGTCGCCAGCAGGCGTTGCAGCGCGATCGGCTTTTCCAGGTAGTCGAGCGCGCCGATGCGCGTCGCTTCGACCGCGGTTTCGATGGTGCCGTGTCCCGACATCATCACCACTGGCATGCTGAGCTGGCCGCTCGCCGCCCATTCCTTGAGCAGCGAGATGCCGTCGGTGTCGGGCATCCAGATGTCGAGCAGTACCAAGTCGGGGCGGCCGCGCTCGCGCTGCTGCCGCGCCTGCACGGCATTCTCGGCGAGCAGCACCTGGTGGCCCTCGTCAGCGAGGATCTCCGAGAGCAGCTCGCGGATGCCGACTTCGTCGTCTACGACCAGGATCTGAGCCATCGTCCTAGGCGGCCTTCGCCAGCGGCAGCAGCACGCTCACCGAGGCGCCGTGCTCGGGCCGGTTTTCGATCGCCACCTCACCGTGGTGCTCATCGACGATCTTTTTCACGATCGCCAGCCCAAGCCCGGTACCGCGCGGCTTGGTAGTGACGTAGGGCTCGAAGACGCGCGCCATGATCTCCTCAGGAAAGCCGCCGCCATTGTCCGACACCGACAGCCGCACCTTGTCACCGGCGCGCTCGGTGCGCACCTCGATCACCGGGTTGCTGCGATTGGCGAGGGCGTCCTGCGCGTTCTGCACCAGGTTGTGCAGCAGCTGGCGGATCTGCACCGAGTCGGCCCAGATCGCAGGCGCCTCGGGGGCGAGCACGCGCCTGATCGGCACCGGCGAGGTCTCGTAGAGCACGAGCACCTCAGTGATCAGCGCGTTGAGGTCGAGCCCGGCGAGCGCCGGCGCGGGCATGCGCGCATAGTCGCGGAAGTCGTCCACCATGTTCTTGAGCGCGGCCACCTGGGTGACGATCGTGTGCGTGCTGCGCGCCAGCGTCTCGGCGTCCTCCGCCGAGAGCTTGCCGGCGAGCTTCATCTCCAGGCGCTCCGCCGACAGCTGGATCGGGGTGAGCGGGTTTTTGATCTCGTGCGCGACGCGCCGCGCCACTTCCGCCCAGGCAGTGGCGCGCTGTGCCTGGACAAGCTGCGTGATGTCGTCGAACACCAGCACGCAGCCGCCCTCCGGCGCCTGCGGCAGCGCAACGCCGCGCGCCAGCAACACCTTGCCGGAGTCCCGCAGCTCGAGTTGCCAGGGCCGCTCGCTGCGCGCGATGAGCTGCTCGCGCACCGGGCCGGCGAACGGTTGCAGCGCCGCGGGCCAATCCTCCAGCTTGCGCCCGGCACAGGCGTCGAGCTCGGCGCCAAAGATAGCGCGTGCGCCGTGGTTGGCGATCGAAAGCCGCAGCTCGCCGTCGAGCACCAGCACACCCGCGGAGAGGTTGGCGAGCACGTTCTCCAGGCGCGCCTTGGCGGTTTCGAGTGCGGCCCGATTGGCCTCGACCACGCGACGCGCATCGTCCAGCTGGCGGGTCATCGAATTGAACGATTCGGCAAGCACACCCAGCTCATCGCGGCTGGTCACCGCCACTTGGCGGCTGAAGTCGCCGCGCGCCACCGCCTGCGTCGCCTGCGCCAGGCTCGCCAGCGGCTCGGCGAGCCGGTTGGCGAGCAGCACCGCGAGTGCGATCGCCACCAGCAGCGCCATCGAGAGGGCGAGCGTCAGGGTGACGATATAGATGCGCTTCAACCCCTGCCGGGCCAGCGCCAGCTCGCGGAAATCGCGATACGCCGCCTCGACCGCCTCGGCGCTGCGACCGAAGGTTTCGGGCACCGTTTGCCGCAATTGCAGGAAGCGCGGCTCCTCGGAGAGCGACAGCCCGGTCACCGGCATCACCACACGCAGCGCAAGCGGCTTGCCTGCCTGCGCGTCCACCGAGGTGTAGCCGCGGCTCGAGCGCGCTTGGCGCAGCACTTGCGCGCTGGGTATCTCGGGCACCAGCCGCCCGAGCTCGGTGCTGGCGCTTGCCAGCACGCGGCCGCTTGCCGTCACTACGACGACTTCCTGCACGCCGGACTGCTCGCGCAGGCGGTTAAGCATCGCCACCTGCTGCGCCGGCGAGCGGTCTGCGATCTCGAGCGCGAACGCCTTCGCCTTGCCCTGAAGATCGCCGAGCATCTGGTCGATCGCCGAATGGCCGAGATTGATGCCGCCTTCGAGCGCCGCCTCGACCTTGACGTCGAACCAGGACTCGATGCTGCGCGCGAGAAACTGCACCGATACCGTGTACACCAGCGCGCCCGGTACCAGCGCCATGACCGCGAGCATGACGAGCATGCGCAGGGTGAGGCGGGAGCCGAACGCGCGCGCGCGCAGTTTGCGCACCAGGACCACGATCTGCCAGGTCACCAGGGCCGCGAGCAGCGCCGCGAGGGCAGCGTTCAGTCCGAGCAGCAGCGGGTAGTGGCGCGCGAACAGCGTGGTGTTCGCGCTCGCAGTCGCGAGCATGAACAGCAGCACACCGGCGAGCGCCGTGCCCAGGAGCAGCAGCATCCTCATTTGCCCTCGGCCTCCCTAGGCGGCTCGCGACTCTCGACCGGCGCCGGGGGCGGCGGCGGCGGACGGAAGCTGAAGCGTCGCCACGGCGATTCGAGGTTGAGATCACGGCTGGTAAGCGCGCTCAACTGGAAGGGCTTGGGCAGCAGCGTGACATCCAGGCGCATGCGCACCGCCGCTTCGTAGGGGGCCTCCGCAAGCGTGGCGTGGCGTTCCACCACCAGCCAGCCGCGCACGCGGCGCAGTACATTGACCGCTTCCTCGAGCGTGGCGAAGTTCTGCTGCAGCAGTCCGGTCGAAAGCCGGTACTGGCGCGACAGCGCGTGGTACGAAAGCCGGTGTTGCAGGCGCTTGGCCGCGGCCTTGTCGTCGAACCACCACCAGCGCGGCCGCGTCAGCTCGAACTCGACCACGAAATACAGCGGCACGCCGTTGGCCACCACTTCCTCCAGGCGCGGACTGAATTCGAAGGAAAAATCGGCATCCAGCACGATGCCGTCCTCGGTCGGCGCCAGCCGCGCTTCGCGCACCTCGATTTCGTTGGCGCGCGCCACAAACGTCGCCAGCGCCGCAACGTACGCGAGCGCAATCAGCAGGGTCTTGAGCAGGGCGATGCCTCGCATCGCGCTTGGCGTCAGGCGCTCTTCTCTAACAGCGCGAAATAGAATCCGTCGTGCTCCGGGCCGGGCAGGAGCTGAGCGGCAGCGCCATCGGGCAGTGGCAGGCGGCGCGCCAGCGGCGCGCGTGCGAGGAACGCATCCAACACGGCGCCATTCTCCTCTGGAAACACCGAGCAGGTGACATATAGCAATTTACCACCCGGCGCCAGCACCCGCCAAAGCGCATCCAGGATGCGCGCCTGGCGCGTAGCGAACGCAGCCGCATCTGCGGTCTGACGCAGCCACTTGATGTCCGGATGGCGGCGCGCGACGCCTGAGGCAGAGCACGGCACGTCGGCCAGCACGCGCTCGAACGGTTCGCCGTCCCACCAGGAATCGAGCGCCGTGCAATCGGCAACCTGTAACCGCGCCTCGAGTCCGAGCCGTGACAGGTTGCGCGCGATATCGGCGCTGCGCGCGGCGTCGGCATCGAGCGCTGTCAGCGCCACCGCTGCGCTTTCCAGAATATGCGCACTCTTGCCGCCCGGCGCCGCGCACGCATCGAGTACCCGTTGTCCCGCGCGCAGGTCGAGCAGCCGGGCAGCGCGCTGCGCGCCCAGGTCCTGCACCGATACGTCGCCCTGCGCGAAACCCGGCAAGCGGTCCACCGGCAGCGGCTTCGCGAGCAGCAGCGCCGATTCGCCTTTGTGCCCGGCGGCGATGCCGTGCGCGCTCAGCTGTTCGAGGTACGCCGCGGCGCTCATCCTGCGGGCGTTCACGCGCAGGCCCATCGGCGGATGCGAGTTGCCCGCCGCAAGCACCTCCTCCCAATGCTGCGGATACGACGTGCGCACGCGTTCGATCCACCAGCGCGGGTGCCAGTAACGTGCCTCGACATCCGCAGCAAGCCGGTCCTGCAGCACAGCGCCGCCTCGCCGGTACGCGCGTAGCAGCGCGTTGACGTAGCCCTTGGCGGCGTCACGCCGCAATAGCGCACAGGCGCGCACCGCCTGGTCGACAACGGTGTAGGCCGCGTAGCGTCCGGAATCGAGCGCATACAGACTGCACCACAGGAGCGCCTCGACCAATGGATCGCGCGCCTGCGTCGTGCGCCGCGACAGCGCGGCAACGATTGCCTGCACCCTGCCATAGCGCCGCAGGGTGCCGTGGCAGAGGTCGAGCAGCGCGGCGCGGCGTGGGTCGCCTTCCTGTTCGGCGCCGCGCTCCAGCCCGGCAGCGAGGCTGCGCCCGCCGGTGACCCGCGCCACCAGATTGGCCGCGGCAGCCAGTGAGTCAGCGAGTGGCGCCAAATCGCTCGCCACGGCCGATCGGGCAGCCGTGCAGAAAATCCGTCACCGCAAGCCGCTTGCCGCCAGCGCGCTGCAGTTCCGTCACCGCGAGGGCACCGCTGCCACAGGCAATCAGCACGCCATTCGCGCTGGCTGCCAGCACCGTACCTGGCTCGCCCTGCGCATCGGCGCAGTGCGCATGCCAGATCTTCACCCTTTCGCCGCGCAATACGGACTGCGCGCCCGGCGCAGGACGGAAAGCGCGTACCGCGCGTTCGAGTTCCACGCACGACCGCGACCAATCGAGCTGCATCTCGCTCTTTTCGAGCTTGCGCGCGTAGCTCGCGCCTGTTGCGGGCTGCGGTATGAACTGAGCCCGGCCGGCTTCGATCTCGGCCAACGCGCCTACGATCATTTCGGCGCCGAGCACAGCCAACTTGTCGTGCAGCGTCCGCGCGTCGTCATCATCGTCAATGGCGATTCGCCGCTGCGCCATGGTCGGCCCGGTGTCCAGGCCCGCGTCCATCTTCATGATGGTGATCCCGGTCTCGCGGTCGCCGGCGAGCATAGCGCGCTGGATCGGCGCCGCGCCGCGCCAGCGCGGCAGCAGTGAGGCATGGATATTGAACGCCCCACGCGGTGCCAGATCCAGAACTGTTTGCGGCAGGATCAGACCGTAGGCGGCGACCACCAGCGCATCGGCATGCACGCCGCGGAGCCGAGCCAACGACGTCTCATCCCCTAGCGTTGCCGGCTGATAAACCTCCAGCTTGCGCGCGCGTGCCAGTTGCTTGACGGGACTCTCGCCTGGACGCAAGCCGCGCCCTGCGGGTCGATCGGGTTGAGTGAGGACCATGGCCACTTCGTGGCCGGCATCTACCAGCGCGCTGAGCGCGCGCTCGGCGAACTCCGCAGTCCCTGCAAAGATGATGCGCATGGCGGATTGGACCGCGGGGCAGCACACACTGCCGCGGCGCAGTTGCCCTTATGCGCTCTTGCGAAGCTGCTTTGCGAGCCGGGCGCGGATGCGTTGCTGCTTGAGTTGCGACAGGTGCTCTACGAAAACCTTGCCCTTCAGGTGATCCATCTCATGCTGGATGCAGACCGCCAGCAGCCCCTGCGCCTCGAGGGTAAACAGATTGCCGTTCTGATCGTGCGCGCGCACCTTGACGCGCTCGGCGCGATCCACGATTTCGTAGATGCCGGGAACCGAAAGACAGCCTTCCTCGATGTCGGACACGCCGCTCGAGTCCACGATCTCCGGATTGATCAGCACCACCAGCGAATCGCGGCGCTCCGAAACATCGATCACGATGAGCTGCTTATGCATGTCCACCTGCGTAGCCGCCAACCCGATACCGGGCGCGGCGTACATGGTTTCAGCCATGTCGCGCACCAGTTTCTTCAGCGCCTCGTCGAACACGGTGACGGGCATCGCCACCTTGTGCAGGCGTGCATCCGGGTAGCGGAGGATGTTCAGCAGCGGCATCTGTGACAAAATAGCTTGCTAAATAAACAAGTTACATGCGATATTTCAGGCCACACTTAAGCACTATGGGCTTTGTGCTACATTCTGACGGACAAACGGCATCCACCAACCGCCGCAATCGCCAGCCACCGATCGGGGGCCCCATGCACGATCTAATACGTAAGTCTATCACAACACTCATTTTTGTCCTCGCGGGGAGCGCTTTTTCCGCCGCATTTGGGCAGGTGCCCAAGTCGCCGCTAGCGCTCAAACCGGACGCGCCCGATCGCTACGTCGTGGTGCCGGGGGACACGCTCTGGGGGATCGCCCAGCGCTACACAGATTCGCCTTGGCGCTGGGGCGAGCTTTGGGACATGAACAAGGACCAGATCCGCAACCCGCACCTCATCTACCCGGGCAATGTAATCGTGATCGACCGCGCGCGTGCGCGGCTCGCGCTAGCCGACACCGTCAAGCTCAGTCCGCGGGTTCGCGCCGAGTCCACCGCCAAGCAGGAGATCCCGAGCATTCCTCCGGCGATCATCGAGCCGTTCCTGACGCGTCCGCTGGTGATCGAACCGGACGGCTTGGACAACGCGGCCACCATCGTCGGAACCGAAGAAAACCGCGTCGTGCTGGGACCCGGCAACCGCGCCTTCGTCCGAGGCATCGGTGCCTCCAAGGAACAAGTTTGGTTCGTCTATCGCCCTGGCAATCCGCTGGTCGACCCGGACACCAACACCACGCTCGGTATCGAGGCGGTGTATCTCGGCACTGCGCGCGTGCTGGTGCCGGGCGATCCGGCCACCGTAGAGCTCACCACGGTGACGCGGGAAATCTCCGCCGGCGACAAGCTGGTACCCGCCGGCCGCCCGCAAGTGGTGAATTACGCGCCGCGCCCGCCCGCGGTACAGGTGAAAGGGCGAGTGATTTCGCTCTACGGTGGCGCCGGCCTTCTCGGGGAGGCGGGTCCGCAAGACGTGATCGCGTTGAACCGCGGCAAGGCAGGCGGTCTCGAGGTCGGACACGTGCTCGCGCTCTACCGCCAGGGCGCAACGGTGGTTGACGTTTCGCAGCCCCAGCACGGCGTAAACCCGTCCACCATCATGCTGCCGAACGAGCGCTATGGCGTGGCGTTCATATTCCGCGTTTTCGAGCAGGTATCCTACGCATTGGTGATGCACGTCACGAGGCCTGTCAATCCTCTGGATGTGGTTCAGAACCCCTGACCGGATCCGCCCGCCTTCCCAACGCGATGCCGGCGGCGGCGTGAGCCGTCCGCCGGATCACCGGGGCGCGCTGCTCCGGCCCAAGCCACCGGCATGACGCAAGACCCGGGGCTGGCGAACTGGCTGCAACTTGCGCTCACGCCCGGCCTCGGCGCAGCTGCGATTCTGCAGCTTCTCCGGCAGTTCGGCCCACCCGAAAATATCATCACCGCCAAACGCGCCCAGTTGGCGCGCTTCGCGCCCGATAGCGCAATCGATGCCTTGCACTCCGGGGAAGTGGCGCGTGCCGTAGAGGGCGCGCTTGCCTGGCTGGAGGCACCGGGAAACTCCGCAGTAACGCTCGGTGACGCGGAGTTTCCGAAGCTGCTGCTCGAGATTCCGGATCCACCGCTGCTGCTTTTTTGCCGCGGCCAGCTCCAGTTCCTCAATCGCCCTGCGCTTGCGGTGGTGGGCAGCCGCAACGCCACCACTCAAGGGGTGCGCAATGCCGAGCAGTTCGCTCGCGCACTCAGCGAAGCGGGGCTCACCATCGTGTCGGGTTTGGCCCAAGGCATAGACGCCGCCGCGCACCGCGGCGGCCTCGCCGCGGCCGGTTCCACCATCGCCGTGCTTGGCACTGGAGCCGACGTGGTGTATCCGCCGGCGAATGCTGCGCTCACCGCCGAGATCGCGGAGCGCGGCCTGCTGCTGTCGGAGTTCCCGCTTGGCAGTAAGCCGTTGGCGCACCACTTCCCGCGACGCAACCGATTGATCAGCGGACTGGCGCAGGGCTGCCTAGTAGTCGAAGCCGCGCTTGCCTCAGGCTCATTGATCACTGCGCGCACTGCAGCGGATCAGGGTCGCGAGGTGTTCGCCCTTCCAGGCTCGATCCACGCGCCGCTGGCTAAGGGCTGCCATGCGCTCATCAAGTCCGGGGCCAAGCTCGTGGAGTCGGCGGACGACGTGCTCAGCGAATTGAGCGCCTTCCGTCGCTCCGCCTTTGCATCCACCCGCACCGCTGCCAGCGTATCCGCTTCGGTAGCGGACGGTGAGGAGCCGCTCCTCGCCCATATGGGCGATGAGCCGGTGGATGTAGACTCGCTTTGCACGCGCGCCGGCCTGCCGGCGGCGCACGTGTCGGCTGAATTGTTGCGCCTCGAGCTCGCCGGGCGCGTCGCAGCGCTGCCTGGCGGCCTTTTTCAACGCCTAGCCTGAGAGAATAATAAAAATGTACGACATCCTGGCTTACTTGTTCGAGAACTGCCAGCAGTACGAGCTGTCGTTCGACCGCGAGCTGGTGGCGAAGAAACTCACCGCCGCCGGGTTCGAGGACTCGGACATCAGCGAGGCGCTCAGCTGGCTTGCGGGCGTGATGCGTGGTCCGCACCGCTTGATCGCGCCGCTCCCCGACGCGCGCACCACCTTCCGCGCCTTCGCCCCCAAGGAGCTGGCCAAGCTCGATGCCGAGTGCCGCGGCCTGCTGCTGCATTTCGAGCAGTCGGGGATTCTCACGCCGCAGACGCGGGAGCACGTGATCGAGCGCGCGCTAGCCGCCTCGGGCGCGACGCTCACCCTCGAGCAACTCAAGCTGATCGTGCTGATGGTGCTCTGGAACCAGCAAACGCCCAGCAGCCGGCTGGTAGCCGAAGATTTGCTGTCGGTCGCCAGCATGCGCGTGCCGAGTTGAGCTGCGCCGCGCGCGCGCATACGCGCGCGCGTAGGACCGTGCCGGGTTGTCAGGGCGCGGAGTTTGCACTTATCATCTGCGGCCTTTCGCGCCGCCCATGTCGAAAAAACTGATCATCGCCGAAAAACCCTCCGTCGCCGCGGATATCGCGCGCGCGCTCGGCGGCTTTACGCGCCACGGCGATTATTTCGAAAGCGACGCGTACGTGCTGTCATCGGCAGTCGGGCATCTGCTCTCGCTCGCGCTGCCCGAGGAGTACGACGTCAAGCGCGGCAAGTGGTCGTTCGCGCACCTGCCGGTGATCCCGCCGCACTTCGAGCTGGCGCCGATCGAGCGCAACGAGAATCGGCTCAACGTGCTGCTGCGGCTGATCAAGCGCAAGGACGTCTCCGAGTTGATCAACGCCTGCGACGCCGGCCGCGAAGGGGAGCTCATCTTCCGCTTGATAGCGCAGCACGCGCGCACCAAGAAGCCGATCCAGCGCTTGTGGCTGCAATCCATGACGCAGAGCGCGATCCGCGAAGGCTTCGAGGGGCTGCGCCCCGACCGCGAACTGCTGCCGCTCGCCGATGCCGCCAAATGCCGCGCCGAGGCCGACTGGCTGGTCGGCATCAACGGCACTCGCGCCATGACCGCGTTCAATTCGAAGGAGGGCGGCTTCTACCTGACCACCGTAGGGCGCGTGCAGACGCCGACGCTCGCGATCCTGGTGGAGCGCGAACAGAAGATCCGCAGCTTTAAGGCGCGCGACTACTGGGAGGTGCAGGCGCGCTTTGCCGCCCACGCCGGCGAGTACAGCGGGCGCTGGTTCGACCCTGCGTTCAAGAAAAGCGACGATGCCGAGCGCCGACCGGAGCGCTTGTGGGATGAGCGCAGGGCGCTGGCGCTTGCCAACGCCTGCCGCGGCCAGCCCGGCATCGCCAGCGAAGAGAGCAAGCCGCAGACGCAGGCCGCGCCGCTGCTATTCGACCTCACCAGCCTGCAGCGGGAAGCCAATGGTCGCTTCGGCTTTTCCGCCAAGAATACGCTGTCGATAGCTCAGGCGCTGTACGAGCGACACAAGGTACTGACCTATCCGCGCACCGATGCGCGAGCGCTGCCCGAGGACTATATCGGCACGGTGAAGAAGACCATGGAGGCGCTCGGCAAAGGGCGCGAGTTCGCGCCCTTCGCCAAACAGGTGCTCAAGGCGGGCTGGGTACGCCCCAACCGGCGCATCTTCGACAACAGCAAGATCTCGGACCATTTCGCGATCATTCCGACGCTGCAGGCCCCAGGCCACTTGTCCGAGCCCGAGGCCAAAATCTACGACATGGTGGTACGGCGCTTCCTGGCGGTGTTTTTTCCGTCGGCGGAGTACCTGCAAACCACGCGCATCACCCGTATTGGCGAGCAGCAATTCCGCACCGAGGGCCGCGTGCTGCAGGAGCCCGGCTGGCTCGCCGTGTACGGCAAGAGCGCGCAGCAGGAAAGCGAGAACCTGCCAGCGATCGCGCCGGGAGAGAAGGTGAAGACGCTCGAGGTGAACGCGGTCGCGGCGCAAACCAAGCCGCCTGCGCGCTATACCGAGGCAACCCTGCTCTCGGCGATGGAAGGCGCGGGCAAGCTGGTCGAGGACGACGAGCTGCGCGCGGCGATGGAAGCGAAGGGCCTGGGCACGCCAGCGACGCGCGCCGCAGTCATCGAGGGGTTGATCAACGAGGAGTACGTCCACCGCCATGCCAAGGAACTGCAGCCCACGCCGAAGGCATTCTCGCTGCTGTTCGCCCTGAAGCATTTCGGTGTCGATGAAATCACCTCGCCCGAACTGACCGGCGACTGGGAGCTGAAGCTCAAGCAGATGGAGCGCGGCAAGCTGCGCCGCAGCGAGTTCATGGAGCACATCGAGTCGGTCACCCGCGATCTGGTCGAGCGCATCCGCAACGGCGAGATCCCGGACACCGCTTTCGCCACGGTGCCCGCACCGTGCCCCAAGTGCGGCGGCGCGGTGCAGGAGAATTACCGCAAGTTCCAATGCCAGAAGTGCGATTATTCGCTCTGGAAGGTGATCTCCGGCCGCGAGTGGGACCCGGAGGAGATGGCGGAGCTGTTCCGCAAGCGCTTCGTCGGGCCTCTGACCGGTTTCCGCAGCCGCCAGGGCCGGCCGTTCTCTGCCGGGCTACGCTTGACGGACGATTTGCGGATCGAGTTCGACTTTGGCCGCGGCACCGCTTCGGAATTGGGCGAGGCGGCGCCCGATTTCAGCCAGCAGCAGAGCCTGGGCGCCTGCCCGATGTGCAAAGCGCAGGTGTTCGAGCACGGTGCTGCCTACGTCTGCGAGAAGGCGGTGGGTGCGGCGCGCAGTTGCGAGTTCCGCTCCGGCAAGGTGATCCTGCAGCAGCCGATCGAGCGTGCCCAGATGCAGAAGCTGCTCGCAACCGGCAAGACCGATCTGCTCATCGCATTCATCTCCAGGAAGGGCAGGAAATTCAAGGCCTTTCTGGTCAAGACGCCGGGCGGCAAGATCGGCTTTGAATTCCTGCCGCGCGCCGAGCGCCCGGCGAAAGCCGGTGCCAAGCCGGAACCGCGGCCCGCTGCCGGGGCGGCCGCAGAGGTAAAGGCCCTCCGGCGCGCGCCGCCCAAGACTTCCAAGCCAATCAAGGCGGCCAAGCCGGCGAGCCGCAAGCGGCGCGCCGCCTAGCGGCGGCTAGACGTCGAGGTTGCGAACGCCGAGCGCGTTCAATTCGATGAACGCGCGCCGCGGCTCGACTTCGTCGCCCATCAGCTTGGTGAAGATTTCGTCAGCCGCGATGCCGTCGTCGATCTGCACCCGGAGCAGGCGGCGGGTCGTGGGATCCATGGTGGTTTCCCACAGCTGCCCGGGGTTCATCTCGCCCAGCCCTTTGTAGCGCTGCAGGCTCATCGAGCGCTGCACTTCCGCCAGCAGCCAGCGCATGGCCTCGCCAAAATCCCGTACCGGGTGTTTTTTGTCGCCGCGCCGCACGTAAGCGCCCGGACCCACCAGTCCGCGCAGCATTTCGGCGCTCTGCCGGATCTGGGCATAGTCGCCGGAATGAACGAATTCCGAGTCGATGGTGGTGATGCGCACGTTGCCATGCCGGGTGCGCTCGATGCGCGCCTGATAGCGCTCGGTCTTAGGGTCGAAGTGCGCGCTCACCCGCACTCCGTTGCCCCCGTTTTCCGCCGTTAGCGCTGCCGCCAGCGCCTCGGCTGAGGTCTCGGCGGCATCGCGCCGCGCCAACTCCACCCGTACCCCGCGCAGCATGGCGATCAGCACGTCGCGATCGATCCAGCGCGAGACGCGCTCGATTACCGCTTCCGCAAGCAAGTAGGACTTGGCGAGCTCGGCAAGCGTGTCCCCGGATATGGGCTCACGCCGCGCGGTCGGATGCAAGGCCGCATCCACCAGCGCCTGGCGCAGCATGAATTCGTTCAGCTCGTGTTCGTCCTTGAGGTAGCGCTCTTCCTTCGCCAACTTCGACTTGTAGAGCGGCGGCTGCGCAATGTAGATGTGGCCGCGCTCCACCAGCTCGGGCATCTGGCGGTAGAAAAACGTAAGCAGCAGCGTGCGGATGTGCGAGCCGTCGACGTCGGCATCGGTCATGATGATGATGCGGTGGTAGCGCAGTTTCTCCGGGTTGTACTCTTCCTTGCCGATGCCGCAGCCGAGCGCCGTGATCAGCGTTGCGATTTCGGTAGAGGCAAGCAGCTTGTCGAAGCGCGCCTTCTCGACATTGAGGATCTTGCCCTTGAGCGGCAGGATCGCCTGGAACTTGCGATCGCGCCCCTGCTTGGCCGAGCCGCCCGCCGAGTCGCCCTCGACTAGGAAGAGCTCTGACAGCGCCGGGTCCTTTTCCTGGCAGTCGGCGAGCTTGCCGGGCAGGCCCATGCCGTCTAGTACGCCCTTCCGACGCGTCATCTCGCGCGCTTTGCGGGCCGCCTCGCGCGCGCGCGCCGCTTCCACGATCTTGCCGGTGATGATGCGCGCGTCGGCCGGCCGCTCGTCGAGGTATTGGCGCAGCTTCTCTGCCACCACCTCCTCGACCGCCGGCCGGACTTCGGATGACACCAGCTTTTCCTTGGTCTGGGACGAGAACTTGGGCTCTGGCACCTTGATCGACAGCACGCACGCCAGGCCCTCGCGCATGTCGTCGCCGGTGGTCTCGACCCTGGCTTTTTTCGCCAGCTCGTTGCCCTCGATGTACTTGTTGAGCACGCGCGTCATGGCTGCGCGCAGCCCGGTGAGGTGCGAGCCGCCGTCTTTCTGCGGGATGTTGTTGGTGAAACAAAGCACGCTCTCTTGGTAGGAGTCGTTCCACTGCATCGCCACCTCGGAGATCACGCCGTCCTTCTCACCGCTGGCATGGAACACGTTCGGGTGCAGCACCGTCTTGGAGCGGTTCATGTATTCGACGAAGCCCTGCACGCCACCGGAAAAAGCGAAGTTCTCCTCCTTGCCGGAACGCTGGTCTACCAAAATGATGCGCACGCCGTTGTTGAGGAATGACAGCTCGCGCAGGCGCCGCGCCAGAATGTCATAGTGGTAATCGACCACCCCGAAGACGCCGCGAGAAGCGAGAAAGTGCACCTCTGTGCCCCGCTTTTCGCTGGTGCCGGTGACGCGCAGCGGGCCGGTGGCAGCGCCGTCGGTGAATTCGATCTGATGCACCTTGCCGTCGCGCCAGATGGTGAGCCGCAGCCAGCTGGAGAGGGCGTTTACCACTGACACCCCTACGCCATGCAGGCCACCCGAGACTTTGTAGGTATTGGAGTCGAATTTACCGCCGGCATGCAGCTCGGTCATGACGATCTCGGCGGCCGAGCGCTTCTGCTCGTCGTCCTCCTTGACGCCGGTGGGAATGCCCCTCCCGTTGTCGAGCACCGACACAGAGTTGTCAGTGTGGATGGTGACCACGATTTCGTCGCAGAATCCTGCCAGCGCCTCGTCCACCGCGTTATCCACCACTTCAAACACCATGTGGTGCAGGCCGGTGCCATCAGCGGTGTCGCCGATGTACATTCCGGGGCGCTTGCGCACTGCCTCAAGGCCCTTCAGGATCTTGATCGAGTCGCTGCCGTAGCTGTCTGCGTCAGGCAGCTGCTTGTCGGGTTCACCCATGCTTGTGCGCCCTTTCCTTTCCGATCATGACGGCCGAGGCGATTCTCATATCCGCATGGGCATGACGACGTACTTGAACTGCGTTTCCGACGGGAATGTCAGCAGCGCGCTCGAGGCCGAGTCGCCGAAGCCGCACGCGACATCGCTGCCGGCTACGTTGTTAAGCACGTCGAGCAGGTAGTTGACGTTGAAGCCTATATCGAGCGCGTCGCCCGAGTAGTTCACTTCGAGCGTTTCCTCGGCCTCCTCCTGTTCGGCGTTCGAGGACACGATCTTGAGGCTGCCGTCGGTCAACACCCAGCGCACGCCGCGGAATTTCTCGTTCGAGAGGATGGCCGCGCGCAGCAACGCCTGGCGCAACACCTCGCGGTCGATGGTGAGGTGGTTTTTTTGCGCCCCGGGAATGACCCGCGTGTAGTCCGGAAACTTGCCGTCCACCAGCTTGGAAACCAGCTCCACGTTGGCAAAAGAAAAACCCGCCTGAGTGCCCGAGAGCTCTATGCGCACCTCGTCCTCGCTGTCCGCGAGCAGTTTCGCCAGCTCGAGCACGGTCTTGCGCGGCACGATCACCTCCTGGCGCGGCAGTTTCGCCTCCAAGGACAGTTCGGCGTACGCCAAGCGATGGCCGTCGGTGGCCACCAGCTTGAGTTCGCTCTCCTCCACTACCATCAGCAGGCCGTTGAGGTAATAGCGGATGTCCTGTTGCGCCATGGCGTACTGCACCAGCCCGAGCAGGCGGCGCAGCGCTTTTTGTGGCAGTGAAAAACGGGCGACCTCGCCGGCGGGCCGCGCGAGCCGCGGAAAATCCTCCGCTGGCAGCGTCTGCAGCGCGAAGCGGCTCTTGCCGGCCTTCACCTGCAGGCGTTTGTCCTGCTGCTGCAGAGTGACCTCGGCGCTTTCCGGCAGCGCCCGCAGGATATCGACCAGCTTGCGTGCGCCGACCGTCACCGCCCGCGCCTCTCCAGCGGACTCTACCGAGCCCCGAGCCGTGATCTGGATTTCGATGTCGGTGGCGAGGAACGACAACGCACCTGCGCCGCGCTCGATCAGCACGTTAGACAGGATCGGAAGCGTGTGGCGCCGCTCGATGATGCCGCTCACCGCAGCGAGAGGGTTGAGGAGATCTTCGCGCTTCGCTTTCACGAGGATCATTGTTATTCCTTTTTATACTAGTAGTAACTAATAAGACAGCCGTCGAACATGAACAATCCGAAAATCCGCATTGGCGCAGGCAGTTGCGGTGTGCTCGGCACGGGGTAACCTGTGTGGCGTTGCGGGAACGATTGTGGACAGTTTGGCGCGGCGCCGAAACAGCGCGAGTTATGCACAATTGACCCCGCTGTCATGCACAGGTTTTGCGTCATCCTTTGAGCACCTGCTCCAACAGGTGGTAGTCGCGGTTGAGCGACAGGTCCTTCTTGCGCAGCAGCGCGATGGTGCGGCAGGCATGCAGCACGGTGGTGTGATCCCGGTTGCCAAACGCTTCGCCAATCGCCGGCAGGCTCATCTGGGTCAAGTCCTTGGCGAGCGCCATTGCCACCTGGCGCGGCCGAGAGACGTTGCGGCTGCGGCGTTTGGAGTGCATGTCGGCGATCTTGATCTTGAAATACTCGGCTACCGTCTTCTGAATGCCTTCGACGTTAATTTGGCGGTTGGCGACGTGCAGGATGTCGCGCAGCGCCTCGCGCGCGAGATCAAGTGACAGTTCGCGCTCCGTGAAGCGGGAGAACGCCAGCACCTTCTTCAGCGCACCCTCCAGCTCGCGCACGTTGGAGCGAATATGCTTGGCGATAAAAAACGCAATGTCCTCCGACAACTGCACCGCCTCGGCCTCAGCCTTCTTGAGCACGATCGCGACGCGCATTTCGAGTTCCGGCGGCTCGATCGCCACCGTCAGCCCCCAACCGAAGCGGGAGATCAGGCGCTCCTGCATGCCTGCGATCTCCTTGGGGTAGGTATCGCAGGTAATCACGATCTGCTTGTGGGCCTCGACCAGCGCGTTGAAGGCGTAGAAGAACTCTTCCTGGGTGCGGTCCTTGTTGGAAAAGAACTGGATGTCGTCGATCAGCAACAGGTCGAGCGAGTGGTAGTAGCGCTTGAACGGCTCGAACGATTTCTGCTGGTAGGCCCGCACCACGTCGGTTACGTACTGCTCGGCGTGGATGTAGCGTACCAGGGCATCGGGGCGGCTGGCGGCGACGTGATTGCCGATCGCCTGCACCAGGTGGGTCTTGCCGAGCCCGACGCCGCCATAGATAAACAGCGGGTTGTAGGAAGTGCCGGGATTCTCCGCCACCTGCACCGCCGCGGCGCGCGCCAACTGATTGGCTTTGCCGGTGACGAAGTTGTCGAAATTGAATTGACGGTTGAGCCGGGCGCGATCGCTTGCGACGGAGACTTCCGCGGGCCGCTGGCTCGCTGCCGCCGGTGCCCGCGCCACACCATCCGCCGCGCGAGCAAGCACCAGCTTCACGGGCAATTCGCGCCCGCCTGCCTCTGCCGCCAGGTGCGATATGCGTGGCGCGAAGCGCTCTCGCACCGTCTGCAGAATGAATCGGTTGGGTGCCGCGAGCACCAGCGAGCCGGCTTCGGCCGGGTTCATCTCCAGAACCAGCGGTCGGATCCAGGTATTGAACTGTTGTGCGGGCAGCTCCTGCTCCAGTCGGCGCAGGCAAGCGTCCCAGAGGGTGTGCATCGTGATTGCGGAGTCCTTGCGCGCTGGCTTCGTGGATCGCCGGTGCGCGCTGCGCAGCGCCCGTCGACGAGCACGAATTTTACTCCGTCCGGCGCGCGTTATCCACAGCAGCGGCGCGCAAATTTTTAGATTTGACAAGGCTTCAGCGCAGGGGCTCTAATACCGCCCTTTTTCGAGCGGAACATGGCGACACAACGAACCTACCAGCCTTCCAAGACGCGCCGCGCGCGCCGCCACGGGTTTCTCGTGCGCAGCCGCACGCGGGGCGGGCGCGCTGTGCTGCGCGCGCGGCGGGCGAAGGGCCGCAAGCGCCTGTCGGTGTAGTGGGCGCTTGACGTGCACCGGCAACAGCGGGCACGTTTCGGGCTCGACAAGCACCAGCGGCTCACGCGGCGCACCGGGTTCGAGCGCCTGCTGCGCGAGGGCGCGAGGCGCAGCCAATCGGGCTTCACGTTTTACGTGGCGCGGCGGCAGGACGGCCCGCCACGCCTCGGCATCCTGATCTCCCGCAAGCATGCTGCCAAGGCGACCGTGCGAAACTATCTGAAACGCTGCATCCGCGAGGCCTTCCGGCTTGAGCAGGGCAAACTTGGGGCGCTCGATGTGCTGGTACGGCCGCCATACGGCGCTCGGCCAGGCGCGGCGCTGATCGAGCGCTTGCGGGCGTTGTTTACGGAGTTGCGCGCGTGAAGCGAGTTCTTGCAATGCTAGTGCGCGGCTACCGGTACTTCATCAGCCCGCTGCTGGCGCCTTCCTGCCGTTTCCATCCAAGCTGCTCGGCGTACGCCGAAGAGGCGTTGCAGCGCCACGGTACGCTGCAGGGCGGCTGGCTTGCAGCGCGGCGGCTGTGCCGCTGCGGCCCATGGAGCGCCGGTGGCTTCGACCCGGTGCCCGAAGAACACCGCAGCAGCACAGCGGTATAGCCGGCATGGATACGCAGAGACTCATCTTGTTCTTCATCTTCAGCTTCTCCTTGCTCATGCTTTGGACCGAGTGGGAGAAGGAGAAGCGCCCGAAGTCGGCGGCCAGCGCGCCGGCGCCGACCGGCGTGCCGACGCCGTCGAAGCCCGCGCCTGCCCCTGGACCGACTACAGCGCCGGCCGCCGCACCGGCCGCGGCACCGCAGGAAAAGGTGGCGAGCGTGCCGGCGGCCCAGACCGCCGTGGCCAAGAGCGAAACCGTGCGCGTCCGTACGGATGTGCTGATCGCCGAAGTGGACTCGCTGGGCGGCACGCTCAAGCGGCTCGAGCTGCTCAAGCACAAAGACGCCATCGACCCGGCGAAAAACTTCGTCCTGTTCGGGCCAGAGCACAGCTACAGCGCGCAAAGCGGCCTGATCGGTGAGGGCCTGCCCAACCATCGCACACCGTGGCGCGTGCAGCCCGGGGTGCGCGAGTTGCAGCCGGACGGCGACCGCATCGAGATCAAGCTCATCGCCGACGGCCCCAATGGCAGCTCGGTCGAAAAGAGCTATACCTTCAGGCGCGGCAGCTACATCGTCGATGTGGCGTTCGAGGTCTCCAACCGGGGTGCCTCGCCCGTGGCGCTGCACGCCTACTACCAGGTGGTGCGCGACGGCAAAGCGCCGGCCGGCGAGACCGCAATGATGTACACCTTCACCGGCGCCGCGGTGTACACGCCGGAGAAGGCTTTCCAGAAGGTCGAGTTCTCCGACCTGGATAAGAATAAGGGCGAGTTCCAGAAGCAGGCCGCGAGCGGCTGGATCGGGATGGTGCAGCACTACTTTGTCGCCGCCTGGCTGCCGCAGGACAAGGCAGCGCGCGAGAACTACGCCAAGAAGCTTCCAGACGGGCTGTACTCGGCGGGCGCGATCCTCGCTGCGCCGGCGATCGAACCCGGCGGCAAGGCGCGCATCGACGTGGCGCTGTTTGCGGGGCCGCAGGAGCAGCAGCGCTTAAAGACTGCGGCGCCCGGACTCGACCTGGTGGTGGACTTCGGCTGGCTGACGATCATCGCCTGGCCGCTGTTTGCGGTGCTCGAATTCTTCTACAAATGGTCCGGCAACTGGGGCGTGGCGATCATCTTGCTCACGGTGCTGATCAAGCTGATCTTCTTTCCGCTATCGGCAGCCAGCTACAAATCCATGGCGAAGATGAAACTGATCACGCCGCGGCTGCAGAAGATCCGCGAGATGTACCAGCACGACCGCACCAAGATGAACCAGGCAATGATGGAGCTCTACAAGACCGAGAAGATCAATCCACTTGGCGGCTGCTTCCCGATCCTGGTGCAGATCCCGGTGTTCATTGCGTTGTACTGGGTGCTGCTTGCTTCGATCGAACTGCGCCACGCGCCGTTCATTTTCTGGATCAAGGACCTGTCGGCGCTCGATCCCTACTATGTGCTGCCGGTACTGATGACCGTGACCATGATCTTGCAGACCCGGATGAATCCGACGCCGCCCGACCCGGTGCAGGCGAAGGTGATGCAGTTCATGCCGTACATGTTCAGCGTGTTCTTTTTCTTCTTCCCCGCCGGGCTGGTGCTGTACTGGCTGGTGAACAACATCCTTTCGATCCTGCAACAGTGGCAGATTCAGCGCATGTTCGACCGCGACAGGCCGGCGCATGGCAAGAGATAAGGTGTGAGGCGCGCGCCACGCGCCGCTGTCGATACGATCGCCGCAGTTGCAACAGCCCCCGGGCGCGGCGGCATCGGCGTGCTGCGTCTGTCCGGGCCGCAAGCGCCGGAGATCGCACGCAAGATTCTCGGCCGGCTGCCAAAGCCGCGCCACGCCACCCTGTGCACGGCGCGTGATGCGCGCGGTGTCGTGCTCGACCAGGGAATCGCGCTCTACTTCCCGGCGCCGCATTCCTACACCGGTGAGGACGTGCTCGAGTTTCAAGGCCATGGCGGGCCGGTAGTCATGCAAATCCTGCTCGAGGCGTTGGTCGATGCCGGGGCGCGGCTTGCCGAGCCGGGCGAATACACGAAGCGTGCGTTCCTCGGGGGGCGCCTGGACTTGGCGCAGGCCGAGGCGGTAGCCGACCTGATCGACGCGTCGAGCCGCGCAGCGGTGAGCTCGGCCCAGCGTTCGCTGAGCGGTGAATTTTCCACTGCCGTCGAACGCCTGGTTGGCGGCTTGACCGAACTGCGCGCCCTGACCGAGGCGATGCTCGATTTTCCAGAGGAAGAAGTCGACGCGTTGTACCGCGGCGACGCGCAGGCACGGCTCGCCGGGCTAAGCGCCGCACTCGACCAGGTTCTCGAGAAAAGCCGCCAGGGCAGCTTGCTGCGCAGCGGCATCCATTTGGTCATCGCCGGACGACCGAACGTCGGCAAATCGAGCCTCATGAACCGGCTCGCTGGCGAGCAGCGAGCGATCGTTACGGCAATACCGGGAACCACACGCGATGCGCTGCGCGAGACGATCCAGATTGAGGGAGTGCCGATCGTGCTCGTGGACACCGCCGGATTGCGCGACGCGCGCGACGAAGTCGAGCGCCTCGGCATCGAGCGTACCTGGCACGAGCTCGAGCGTGCCGACGTCGTGCTGGTCGTGTTCGACGCCGCGGCGGGGGTTGGAGCAGAGGACCGCGCTTGGCTGCGGAAACTGCCGCCCGAGGGGCACCGGATACACGTCTACAACAAGGTCGATCTTTTGCCGGGCGAGCAGCCGGGGGCGCGTGCCGGGGAGCCGCAGCAAGTCTGGCTGTCGGCCACCACAGGGGCGGGGCTTGCGGAACTGCGCCGCGCCATTCTGCAAGCCGCAGGCTGGCGCGCGGCCGGGGAATCGGTGTTTCTTGCACGCGAGCGGCACTTGCGTGCGCTGGCGCGAGCCAAGGCTCACCTGGAAACGGCGAGCGCACAGCAAGCGCAGTGGGAATTCTTCGCCGAAGAACTGCGCCTGGCGCAGGAAGCCTTGGGCGAGATTTCAGGTCGCGTCGGCGCAGATGAGTTGCTGGGCGAGATCTTCGCCAAATTCTGCATTGGAAAGTGACGCTGGCGTTTGAGTATGCCCATGAGAGAAAAGGGAAAAATCACCTGGCGCGGCGCGGTTTTCTCGGCTGCGGCGGCGGAGTAGAATTCGGCCTAAGCAGAATCCATCCGCCGGCCCGGGCCAGAGTCCAGGGCCGTTTTGTTTTTCGGAGCCCCTCGATGAGCCAGCGCCAGCACGCAGCCTCGCAAGCCGACAGCGCACCGCAGTGGGTGCGGCACCGTCAGCTGCGCGAGTGGGTGGCTGCGATGGCGCGGCTCGCCAAACCCGAGCGTGTCGTCTGGTGCGATGGCTCGCAGTCCGAATACGAGCGCTTGTGCGCTGAACTGGTCGCGGGCGGAAGCTTCATCCGCCTGAATGACAAGCTGAGGCCTGCGAGCTATCTGGCGCGCTCGCACCCCTCCGACGTAGCGCGCATGGAAGACCGCACTTTCATTTGCTCGGCGCGCAAGGAAGACGCCGGCCCGACGAACAACTGGATAGATCCGGCGCAGATGCGCGCCACGCTCGACCGGTTGTTCGACGGCTGCATGCGCGGGCGCACCATGTATGTGGTGCCTTTCTCGATGGGCCCGATTGGCTCGCACATCGCGCAGGTCGGGGTCGAGCTCTCGGATTCCGCCTATGTAGCGGTCAACATGAAGCTGATGACGCGCATGGGGCGGGCGGTGCTAGAGCACCTTGGCGAGGACGGCACTTTCGTGCCCTGCGTGCATTCGGTCGGCGCGCCCCTCGCGGCGGGGGCTCGCGACGTGCCCTGGCCATGCAACGAGAAAGAGAAATGGATCGTGCATTTCCCGGAGACGCGGCAGATCTGGTCCTACGGTTCCGGTTATGGCGGCAACGCGCTGCTGGGCAAGAAATGTCTCGCGCTGCGCATCGCTTCGGTCATGGCGCGCGACGAGGGCTGGCTCGCTGAGCACATGCTGATTCTCGGCGTCGAGGCCCCTGGCGGCGAGAAGCATTACGTGACGGCGGCGTTCCCGAGCGCCTGCGGCAAGACCAACTTCGCGATGATGATCCCGCCCGAAGGTTTCCAGGGCTGGAAGGTCACCACCGTTGGCGAGGACATCGCGTGGATCAAACCCGGCAAGGATGGGCGGTTCTACGCCATCAATCCGGAGGCGGGCTTGTTCGGCGTCGCGCCCGGGACCTCCGAGAAGACCAATCCGAACGCGATCCGGATGCTGCAGCAGAACGTCATTTTCACCAACGTGGCGCTCACGCCCGAAGGCGACGTGTGGTGGGAGGAGATGACCGAGGCGCCGCCTGCGCGCCTGATCGACTGGCAGGGCAAGGAATGGACGCCGGGCTGCGGACGCGCGGCGGCGCACCCGAACGCCCGGTTCACGGTGTCCGCAGTGCAATGCCCGTCCATGGACCCGCGCTGGGAGGATCCGCAAGGGGTGCCGATTTCCGCCTTCATCTTCGGCGGACGCCGCTCATCCACCGTGCCGCTGGTGGTCGAGGCCCCCAGTTGGGAGGACGGCGTCTACATGGCGGCTACGCTAGGCTCGGAGACCACCGCCGCAATCACCGGCAAAGTCGGCGTGGTGCGGCGCGATCCGATGGCGATGCTGGCTTTCTGCGGCTACCACATGGGCGATTACTTTTCGCACTGGCTGAAGGTCGGCCAATCGGTCGCCAACCCGCCGCGCGTGTTCCGCGTCAACTGGTTCCGGAAGGATGCGAACGGCCGTTATATCTGGCCGGGTTTTGCGCAGAACATGCGGGTCCTCAAATGGATCGTGGACCGCTGTGCGCGTCGCACGCAGGGCAGCGAAACCCCGCTTGGCCTGATTCCGCGCTATGAGGACTTGAGCTGGAACGCGCTCGAAGGATTCGAGCGCGCGCGCTACGAGGAGATCACCCGAGTGGATGAAACCGCTTGGGGCGAGGAACTCAAGTCGCATGACGAGTTGTTCGCCAAGCTCGGTGCGCGCCTGCCGCAGGCGCTGGAGCAGCGCCGCGGCTTCTTGCATCGGAAATTGGCCGCCTAGATCCGCGCGCGCAGCAAAAGCGCGAGCGCGCTCGCGACCAGTGCAGCGGCCGCCGCCACCAAGAAGGTCGCGGGTGAGGCCCAGCGTTCCACCAGCCAACCTCCAGCCGCAAGCCCCGCCCCCACGCCGGCGAGCAATCCGGTCGCCGACCAGGTGAATGCCTCGGTCGAATGCTCCGGCGAAGCGGTCTTTGCCACCAGCATTGCCTGGATCGTAAGAGCGGGCGCCATCACGATGCCGGCGATCGTGCATAGCAGCGCGTACAGCCATTCGTTGCGCACCAACGCGAGCAAGACAACGCCTGCGGCCATTAGAAACAGCACCGCCGAGAATTGCTTTGTGAGCGCAAGGCCCCAGCTGCGGCTGCCGTAGGCGAGGCCGCCCGCAGCGCTACCCGCGCTCATTACGCCCAGCAGCACCCCTGCTAGTGCCGGGGTGCCTGCTTCCGCTGCGTGCGCCGTCACGCCGATCTCCACCAGGCCGAACGCCACCGAATAACACAGGATGACCGCGAGCAGCGGCACGAAGCCGCGTTCAGCCAACGGCCCGAATAGCGTCGCGCGCGCGCGCGCCTCGACGCGCCAGCGGCGAAGCGCTGGCGAGCCGAGGAACAAAGTTACCCCGGCGAGTGAGCAAGCGGCCGCGAACAGCACGGCAGCCGCGGCGGACAGGGCGGCGACAAAAAATGCCACCAGCATCGGACCGAGGATGAAGATGGTCTCGATGAGAATCGCCTCCAGCGAGAAGGCCGCGGCGAGCAAGCCGTCGTCGCCGAGCTGCTGGCGGTAGAAAGTCCGCATGCACACCGTGATTGGCGGGAAGAACGCTCCAGCGAGCGCCGCGAGCGCAAGCGCGGGCCCAGCGGCTGCGCCGCCTTGAATAGAAAACACGAACGCGCAAAGTGCGCTCGGGTAAGCGATGGCGCACGCGATCAGGATGCCGCGCGGCCCGGAACGGTCGATCATCCGGCCCAAGAGCGGCGCAGTGCAGGCGAGGCCGGCGGTGTACGCGGCGGCCGCCGCGCCACCATGGGCGAACGAGCCGCTCGTGTTCTGCGCGAGCAGCAAGATCGCGAGACCGGCGATGCCGATCGGCAAACGCCCGATCACCGAGGCGATGATCGTCGCTTTCAGCTCGGGGCGCGATAGCAGCGTCGCGTAGCGCGCGAGGGAAAACATGAGGAAGCCGGCAGACGGGGGGCGGATTGTCGCACGCAAGAAATGATTGCTGCATCGCAGCATTACCGCAAGTCACGGTTGTTCCACGTGAAACGTTAGCCAAGCTTAGCGGCTGCCTGGTTTCACGTGAAACATTCACGTATGATCGCGCCTCCTTAGCGCACCCCCATGCAATTCCCTGCTGAATTCGACGTGATCGTAGTGGGCGGCGGCCATGCAGGCACCGAGGCCGCACTGGCTTCGGCACGGATGGGCTGCGCCACGCTCCTACTGACCCATAGCATCGAGACGCTAGGCCAGATGTCCTGCAATCCGTCCATCGGAGGGATCGGCAAGGGGCACTTGGTGAAGGAGATTGACGCGCTGGGTGGTGCGATGGCGATTTCCAGCGACGAAGCCGGAATTCAATTTCGGACGCTGAATGCCTCCAAGGGCCCAGCGGTGCGTGCGACCAGGGCGCAGGCTGACCGCCTCCTGTACAAGCACGCGATTCGACGGCGGCTCGAGGACGCAGCCAACCTGACCGTTTTCCAGCAGGCGGTCGACGACATCCTGCTCGAGGGCGACCGGGTCGTGGGCGTCGCGACTCAGATAGGTCTTCAGTTCCGGGGCCGCGCGGTCGTCCTTACCGCCGGCACGTTCCTCTCGGGCTTGGTCCACGTAGGGCTGCAGAGTTACCAGGCTGGCCGGGCTGGCGATCCCGCCGCGGTCACGCTCGCAGCCCGCCTGCGAGAGATGAAGCTCCCGGTCGGTCGACTAAAAACCGGGACCCCGCCGCGTCTGGACGGGAAGACGATTGATTTCTCGGTGATGGAAATACAGCCCGGAGACCGGCCGGAGCCCGTGTTCTCGTTCCTCGGCCGACGCGACATGCACCCGCAGCAGCTGCCGTGCTGGATAACGCATACCAATGCGCGCACCCACGACATCATCCGCCGGGGACTCGATCGCTCGCCGATGTTCACCGGAGTCATCCAGGGGGTCGGACCACGCTACTGCCCGTCGATCGAAGACAAGATCCACCGCTTCGCCGGAAAATCGAGCCACCAGATTTTCCTCGAGCCCGAGGGCTTGACTACGAGCGAGATCTACCCTAACGGCATATCCACAAGCTTGCAGTTCGATGTGCAGCTCGAACTGGTGCGCTCGATCAAGGGACTCGAGAGGACGCACATTCTGCGGCCGGGGTACGCGATCGAGTATGACTACTACGATCCGCGCAATCTCAAAGTCTCACTCGAGACCAAGACCATTGGCGGCCTGTTTTTCGCCGGTCAGATCAACGGCACGACAGGCTATGAGGAGGCCGCCGCTCAAGGGCTGCTGGCGGGCGTGAATGCTGCCCTCAAAGTCCGTGACCAGCCACCATGGTGCCCGCGCCGGGACGAGGCCTATCTCGGCGTTCTGGTAGATGATCTGGTGACGCGCGGGGTGTCGGAACCATACCGGATGTTTACCAGCCGCGCCGAGTACCGCCTCATGCTGCGCGAAGACAATGCCGATGCTCGCCTGACCGAGACCGGCCGCAAGCTGGGTTTGGTGGACGACGTCCGCTGGGAGGCGTTCAGTCGCAAACGCGACGCGGTGGCCCGGGAGCTGGAGCGCCTGCGGACCACTTGGGTGAATCCAAGAACCGTTTCGCCGACGGCTGCCGAGCAAGTCCTCGGGCAGATGATCGCGCGTGAGTACTCGCTCGAGGAATTGCTGCGCCGACCAAATGTCAGTTATCGCTCGCTTATCGAATTGGATATGTCTGGCACCGTTGTTGATGATGATACGGTGTCTGAGCAGGTCGAAATTCAGATCAAGTATCAAGGCTATATCGAGCGACAGCAGGAAGAGGTCAGGCGCGGCGAAGCGAATGAGTCAACCGCCTTGCCGCAGGATCTCGATTACCGGGCAGTGCGCGGGCTCTCGGTAGAGGTGCAGCACAAGCTCGGCCTTCATCGGCCTGAGACGATCGGCCAAGCGGCACGCATCTCGGGCGTGACGCCGGCAGCGATCTCGCTGCTGCTGGTGCACCTGAAGCGCCGGCAGAAGAGCGATTCAAGGGAACAGAAGCTGGAACAGCGCCGCGCATGACACCGCAGGCCGCGCTCGACCGCGGGCTCGGCGAGCTAGGGCTCACGCTGCCTGCCGGCGCGCAGCAGAAGCTGCTCGCCTATCTCGAATTGCTGGCGAAGTGGAACCGGACCTACAACCTGACCGCGATCCGCGATCCCCTCAAGATGGTGAGCCACCATCTGCTCGACTCGCTTGCCGTGCTGCCACACTTGCCGCTAGTACAAAAGGACGGTGCGCTCGCAGACGTCGGTTCCGGCGGCGGGCTGCCTGGAATTCCGCTGGCGATCGCGGAGCCGCAGCGGCGCGTGAGCCTCAATGATGCGAATGAAAAGAGCGGCGCGTTCCTGCGCCAGGCGGTGATCGAGCTCGGGCTCGCCAATGCCGATGTGTACATCGGGCGCGTGCAATCCTGGCGGCCGCTCGAGCGCTTTGCCGTGGTGATCACGCGAGGATTTGCGGAGCTCGCGGAGTTCGTTGCCGCCTGCCGCCATCTGGTCGCGCCTGGTGGCCTGCTTGCGGCGATGAAGGGCGTGCATCCGCGGGAGGAAATTGCGCGCCTGCCTGCCGATTGTGATTGCGGTGAAGTGCACCGGCTCTCAGTCCCGCTGCTCGAGGCGGAGCGGCATCTGGTGCTCTGCCGCCTCAGGTGCGAGGCTTGATGGCACGCATCGTCGCAGTGGCGAACCAGAAGGGCGGCGTCGGCAAGACCACCACCAGCGTCAACCTCGCCGCCGGCCTGGCGCAGGCAGGCAAGCGCGTGCTGCTGGTGGATCTCGACCCTCAGGGCAATGCCACCATGGGATCGGGCGTGGACAAGCGCAAGCTCGCGCGCACGGTGTACCACGTGCTGCTCGGCCTGGGCAACATCGCAGAGATCCGGACGCGTTCGGAGAGCGGCGGCTACGACCTGATTCCTGCCAACCGCGACCTTGCCGGAGCGGAAGTCGAACTGGTCGCGTTGCCCAACCGCGAGGGCCGTCTGCGCGGCGCGCTGGCCACCATTGCCGGCGACTACGCTTACATCCTCATCGACTGCCCGCCCTCGCTCAGCCTGCTGACGGTGAACGCGTTCACCGCCGCGGAGGAGGTGCTGATCCCGATGCAGTGCGAGTACTACGCGCTCGAGGGGCTCACCGACCTGGTGGGCACGATCAAGCGGGTGCGCGCGCATCTCAATCCCACGCTCAGGATCGCAGGGTTGCTGCGCACCATGTACGACCCAAGAAACACCCTTTCGCAACAAGTCTCGCAGCAGCTCGAAACGCACTTTGGCGACAAGGTCTACCGCACCGTGGTGCCGCGCAACGTGCGCCTTGCCGAGGCTCCGAGCTACGGCGCGCCCGCGGTGATATGGGACCAGGCATCCAAGGGCGCGCAGGCATATTTGCAGCTCACTGAAGAGATCATCAGGGGGACGACATGAGCAAGCCCAAGGGCCTCGGGCGCGGGCTGGACGCGCTGCTTGGTGGCGACGACGCGCCGCCCAAGGACGCGCTCGCATCGCTGCCTGTAGGCGCGATTCGCCCCGGGCGTTATCAGCCGCGCAGCAGGATGGACCAGACCGCGCTGGCCGAACTCGCTGCGTCGATTCGCGTGCAAGGGCTGATGCAGCCACTGCTGGTGCGCCCCTTGGAGCACGACCGCTACGAGCTCATCGCCGGTGAGCGCCGCTGGCGCGCGGCGCAGATGGCGGGGCTGGAGCAAGTCCCGGCGCTGGTGCGCGAGGTGCCCGACGAAGCTGCGCTCGCCATGTCGCTGATCGAGAACATCCAGCGCGAGAACCTCAATCCGATCGAGGAAGCCGCCGGCCTGCAGCGGTTGGTGGACGAATTCCGTATGACGCACGAGCAGGTGGCCGACGCGGTCGGTCGCTCGCGCAGCGCCACCACGAACCTGCTGCGGCTGCTCAAGCTCGCCAAGCCAGTGCAGCAGATGCTGATGGAGGGGATGCTTGAGATGGGCCATGCGCGCGCCATGCTCGCGCTCGATGGCGCGCGCCAGATCGAAGCCGCGAACCGGGTTGCCGCGCGCGGCCTTTCGGCGCGTGAAACTGAAGCCCTGGTGGCGCGGATGCTGCGCGGCCAGACGTTGCGCCGCAAGCCTCGGACCGACCGTGACTTGGCGCGGCTGGAAGAAGAAATCTCCGAACGCCTCGGCACCACGGTAGAGATCCGTGCGGGGCGCAAGGGCAGCGGCAAGATCGTGCTGCACTATTCGGGCCTCGACCATTTGGAGCAGCTGCTGAAGAAGCTGCGTTGACCTCGAGCAGCGGTTATTGCGGCGCAGCACGTTGACCCGGGAAGTCCTAAGCCGCTATAATTTTTGGGCTTTGCCGGATGCGGGGAATATGAACGCTAAGCCTCGTGCTCTGGGCAAGCCGATTCGCACCGTTCTCCGGTGGCAGCTCATCGCCACCGTCGCCCTGACGATCGTGGCCGGGCTGCTGGCCGGAGTCCACGGGGCATTGTCCGCCGCCCTTGGGGGTGCGGTGAGCCTGTTCGCCGGAGGGGTTTCGGCGATGGTGGATTCGATGGGCAGGACGCAGTCCGCAGGGGGAATCCTGGTCGGCGCGTTGCGGGCCGAAGGCGTCAAGATCGGCCTGATGGTGGTCCTGCTTTGGCTGGTGCTTGCGACGTATGGTGAAGTCGTCGCGCTTGCGTTCTTCGGGTCGTTCTTCGCGACGGTCCTGATCTTCGCCATGGCGTTTTTTGTGCGTGAATACGAATAGCTCGCCTCGATGGCTGCCGGCAAAGAACTCACTCCCACCGATTACATCGGCCATCACCTGACGTTTTTCAATCAGCCGGTCGGCGAGGGCGCGTTCTGGGCGCTACACGTCGACACGCTGGTGATGTCGCTGCTGGTCGGCGTGCTCGGCCTGGGCTTCGTCTGGTGGGTGGTGCGCGGCGCCACCTCCGGGGTGCCGAACAGGCGGCAGGCGTTCGTCGAGCTGGCGTACGAATTCGTCGACGATCAGGTGAAAGGCATCTTCCACCACGGCGACCGCAACCGCTTCGTCGCCCCGACAGCGCTCACCGTGTTCGTCTGGGTGCTGCTGATGAACGCGCTCGATTTCCTGCCGGTGGACATTATCGCCGCGGGGCTCGGCGCGCTCGGCCTGCACGAGTGGCGCATGGTGCCCACTGCCGACGTCAACGCCACTTTCGCGCTCGCGCTCTCGGTTTGGTTACTGATGATTTACTTCAACATCGCGGTGAAGGGCCTAGGCGGCTGGGTGCACGAGCTGTTCTGCGCGCCCTTCGGCGCTCACCCCCTGCTGTGGCCGGCCAACCTGCTGTTCAATTTCATCGAGTACGTGTCCAAACCGCTGTCGCACTCGTTGCGGCTGTTCGGCAACATGTACGCGGGCGAGATCATCTTCCTGCTGCTGTGGCTGTGGGCGGCGACCGGGCTCGCCGGCACAATATTCGCTACCGTCCTCGGCCTGGGCTGGGCGATCTTCCACATCCTGATCGTGGTGCTGCAGGCCTTCATCTTCATGATGCTCACGGTGGTGTACATCGCGCTCGCGCACGAGCATCACTGACCGTCAAATTTAAACTTTCCGCTCAAGAAAGGTAAACGCAATGGAAAAACTCCAGGCTCTAGCGATGATCCAGGCCTACACCGGCATCGGCATCGGTCTCATGATCGGGGTCGGCGCCGCCGGCGCCTGCATCGGGGTGGGCGTGATGTGCAGCCGCTTTCTGGAAGCTGCGGCGCGCCAGCCAGAGCTCACCAACTCGCTGCAGGCCAAGGTGTTCCTGCTGCTCGGCCTGATCGATGCTTCGTTCATCATCGGCGTCGGCCTGGCGATGATGTTCGCCTTCGCCAACCCGCTGCTCGCGGTGGTCCGATAAACCACCTCATCCCGAAGGGGACGGCATGAGCATTAACCTGACGCTGTTCGCCCAGGCGGCCGCGTTCGCGCTGTTCATCTGGTTCACGGTCAAGTTCATCTGGCCGCCGCTGCTGCGCGCCATCGAGGCGCGGCAAAAGCAGATCGCCGATGGCCTGGCCGCAGGCGACCAAGGCCGCAAGTCGCTCGAACTTTCGACGCGCCAGGCCGGAGAGGCGATTGGCGAAGCGCGCGGGAGAGCCGCCGAAATCGTGGCGCAAGCTGAGAAGCGCGCCGCGCAGATGGTCGAGGAGGCCAAAAACGCAGCCAAAGACGAGGCCGGGCGCGAAAAAACCGCTGCCAAGGCCGAGATCCAGCAGGAAGCTTCACGAGCGCGCGAGCAATTGCGCGAACAGGTCGCGGCGCTTGCAGTGGCGGGCGCGGAGAAGATCCTGCGCCGCGAGGTGGACGCAAAAGCGCACGCCGAACTGCTCGACCGCATCAAGCGCGAACTCTAGAGATGGCTGAACCCAGCACCATTGCGCGGCCCTACGCCGAGGCAGCCTTCAGGCTGGCCGAGGGCCAGGGTAAGCTTGCCGAGTGGTCGGCGGCGCTGGCGAATCTCGCCGCGGTGGCGGCTGATCAGCGAGTGGCTGGCGCGATCGGCGATCCGAACCTGCCGGCCGCCAAGGTCGCCGGGATCTTCCTTTCGATCCTTGCCGGCAAGCTCTCGGGCGAAGCGGAGAATTTCGTGCGCGTGCTGGCGGAGAACAGGCGGCTCGAGGTGCTAACCGAGATCCGCGCCCAGTTCGAGGCGCTCAAGAACGAGCGCGAGGGCACGGTTGAGGCGGAGGTTCAAAGCGCGTTCGAGTTGGATGCGCACCAACTCGCTGACCTGGTGGCACGGCTGGAGAAAAAGACCGGCCGCAAGGTAAAGGCCAGGGTGAGCGTGGACAAGGAGCTCATCGGCGGCGTCAAGGTCGTCATCGGCGACAAGGTCATCGACGGTTCCGCGCGCGCGCAGTTGGGCGCGCTCGAGAGCGCACTGAAAGCTGGATAAGAACGGGAGACGCGTCTCCCGGACCCTAAGGAGCAGTCATGCAACTCAACCCTTCCGAAATCTCGGAACTGATCAAGAGCCGCATTCAGAACCTCGATGCCGGGGTGCAGATGCGCACCCAGGGCACGGTGGTGTCGGTGACCGACGGCATCTGCCGCATCCACGGCCTGTCCGATGCGATGCAGGGCGAGATGCTCGAATTTCCCAGGAACACCTTCGGCCTGGCGCTGAACCTGGAGCGCGACTCGGTCGGGGCGGTAATCCTGGGCGAGTACGAGCATCTCACCGAGGGCGACACGGTGAAATGCACTGGCAAGATCTTGTCGGTGCCGGTCGGCCCGGAGCTGCTTGGCCGCGTGGTCAATTCCCTCGGCGCGCCGATCGACGGCAAGGGCCCGATCAACGCCAAGCTGACCGACGTCATCGAGAAGGTCGCCCCGGGCGTGATCGCGCGCCAGTCGGTGTCGCAACCGGTGCAGACAGGCTTGAAGGCCATCGACGCGATGGTGCCTATCGGCCGCGGCCAGCGCGAGCTGATTATCGGCGACCGGCAGACCGGCAAGACCGCGGTGGCGGTGGACACCATCATCAACCAGAAGGGCAAGGACCTGTTCTGTGTCTACGTCGCCATCGGCCAGAAGGCCTCGACCATCGTCAACGTTGTGCGCAAGCTTGAGGAGCATGGCGCTATGGCCTACACCATCGTGGTCGCGGCCTCGGCCTCCGAATCCGCGGCCATGCAGTACATCGCGCCCTACTCGGGCTGCACCATGGGGGAATATTTCCGCGATCGCGGCCAGGATGCGCTCATCATCTACGACGACCTGACCAAGCAGGCCTGGGCCTATCGCCAGGTGTCGCTGCTGCTGCGCCGGCCGCCCGGGCGCGAAGCCTATCCCGGCGACGTGTTCTACCTGCACTCGCGCCTGCTCGAGCGGGCCGCGCGCGTCAACGCGGCCTACGTCGAGAAGTTCACCAAGGGCGCGGTCAAGGGCAAGACGGGCTCGCTTACCGCACTGCCGGTGATCGAGACCCAGGCCGGCGACGTCACCGCGTTCGTGCCGACCAACGTCATCTCGATCACCGACGGCCAGATCTTCCTCGAGACCGACCTGTTCAACGCCGGCATCCGGCCGGCGATCAACGCCGGCATCTCGGTGTCGCGGGTAGGCGGCGCGGCGCAGACCAAGGTGATGAAGCGGCGCGACACCGGCGGCGGCGTGCGCCTCGCGCTCGCCCAGTACCGCGAGCTCGCGGCCTTCGCGCAGTTCGCCTCCGACCTCGACGAGGCCACGCGCAAGCAACTCGAGCGCGGCCGCATGGTGACTGAACTCATGAAGCAGCCGCAGTACCACCCGCTGCAGGTGTGGGAGATGGCGCTGACGCTGTTCGCCGTGAACAACGGTTACTTCGACGACATCGACGTGAAAAAGGCGCTCGCCGCCGAGCGCAGCATGCGTGACTACGTCAAGGGCAAGTACGGCGACCTGGTCGGGCGCATGGAAGAGAAAAAGGACTTGAGCGGCGACGACGAGAAGCAGCTCAAGGCGGCGATCGAGGACTGGAAAAAGAACGGCTCGTACTGAGCTGACCCATGCCCGGCACCAAAGAGATTCGAGTGAAGATCCGGAGTGTGCAGAACACCCGGAAGATCACCAAGGCGATGGAGATGGTGGCCGCCTCCAAGATGCGCAAGGCGCAAGAACGCATGCGCGCCATCCGGCCCTACAGCGAGAAGATCCGCGCCATCGCCGCGCACATCAGCCACGCCAACCCGGAATACAAGCACCCGTTCCTGGTGGATCGCGACTCGGTGAAGCGCGTCGGCCTGATCATCGTCACCACCGACAAGGGGCTGTGCGGCGCGCTCAATACCAACGTGCTGCGCCTGGTGCTCGGCCAATTCAAGGAATGGCAGAAGCAGGGCGAGGAGGTCGACGTCTGCGCCATCGGCAACAAGGGGCTGGGCTTCATGCAGCGCATGGGCGCCCACGTGGTGTCGCAGGTGACGCAACTCGGCGACCGGCCGCCGATGGAAAAGCTGATCGGCGCGGTCAAGGTGATGCTCGACGGCTATAGCAGCGATCGCTTCGACAAGGTGATGATCGCGGGCAACCGCTTCGTCAACACCATGAAGCAGGAGCCGTTCCTCGGCCAGCTGCTGCCGCTCTCGGGGGAGGGCCTGGGCACGCCCGAGACGGTGTGGGACTACATCTACGAGCCCGAGGCCAAGGCGGTGCTCGACCAGGTGATGACGCGCTACGTCGAGACCATCATCTACCACGCCGTGGCCGAGAACATCTCCTGCGAGCAGTCGGCGCGCATGGTGGCAATGAAAGCCGCTTCGGACAATGCCGAGACCCTGATCGACGAGCTGACGCTGATCTACAACAAGAACCGCCAGGCCGGCATCACCAAGGAACTTTCCGAGATCGTAGGCGGCGCAGCCGCCGTGTAAAGGAACACAACATGGCACAAGCACAAGGCACCATCGTCCAGACCATCGGCGCAGTGATCGACATCGAGTTCCCGCGCGAGCACATGCCCAAGGTGTACGACGCGCTCAGGCTCGAGGAAACCGGCGAAGCGGGGCTGGCGGAGAAGGGGCTCACCTTCGAAGTCGAGCAGCAGCTCGGCGACGGCGTGGTGCGCTGCATCGCGCTCGGATCATCGGACGGCCTGCGCCGCGGCATGAAGGTAACGAGCACTGGCGCGCCGATCTCGGTTCCAGTGGGTCTGGGAACGCTCGGGCGCATCATGGACGTGCTGGGCCGGCCGATCGACGACGGCGGACCGATCAAGTCCGACAAGCTGCGCTCGATCCACCAGGCGGCGCCCAAGTTCGACGAGCTCTCGCCGTCGGTCGAGCTGCTCGAGACCGGCATCAAGGTGATCGACCTGATCTGCCCGTTCGCCAAGGGCGGCAAGATCGGCCTGTTCGGCGGCGCCGGCGTCGGCAAGACGGTCAACATGCTGGAGCTGATCAACAACATCGCCACCCAACATAGCGGCCTGTCGGTGTTCGCGGGCGTGGGCGAGCGCACGCGCGAGGGCAACGACTTCTATCACGAGATGATCGAAGCCGAGGTGGTGAAGCTCGACAACCTGACTGAGTCCAAGGTGGCGATGGTGTTCGGCCAGATGAACGAGCCGCCGGGCAACCGCCTGCG
>CAYMVA010000154.1:0-1866 GCA_964393745.1 uncultured Enterobacteriaceae bacterium
GTGAAGCTGCGCGACCGGCTGCTCTCCTCCACCGACGCCATCGGCAAGCTCGCCGCGATCCCGGTGGTGGCGCAGGCGGTCAACCTCGCGAACCGCAACCAGCTCGCGCGCGGCGTCATGGAGGGTGTGCTCGAGGTGCACCGCGATCGCCAGCTGCCGCCCTATGCCAGCCAGAAGTTCCGCTCCGGTGCCCGACCCGATGATTCGTTCCCGGTGCAGGAGGGCAAGAACACGCCAGGCAAGGTTGCGATCTTCTCCACCTGCTACGTCAACTACAACGAGCCGGGCATCGGCCACGACCTGCTCGCGATCCTGGCGCACAACGCGATCCCGCACGTCATAGTGGAAAAGGAGGCCTGCTGCGGCATGCCCAAGCTGGAACTCGGCGACCTGGAGGCGGTGGCGAAGCTGAAGGCAATCAACATCCCGCCCTTGGCGAAGCTGGCGCGCGCGGGCTACGCGATCCTGACGCCGGTGCCCTCCTGCACGCTGATGTACAAGCAGGAGCTGCCGCTGATGTTCCCCGACGACACCGACGTCAAGGCGGTGCAGGAAGCGATGTTCGATCCGTTCGAATATTTCGTGCTGCGCAAGAGGGACGGCCTGCTGAAGACCGACTTCAAGGCGGGCCTCGGCAAGGTCGCGTATCACATCCCGTGCCACTCGCGCGTGCAGAACGTGGGCCAGAAGACGCGCGAGCTGCTCGAGGCGATCCCCGGCGCCGAGATCACCACCATCGAGCGCTGCGCCGGGCACGACGGCACCTGGGGCGTGAAGAAGGAGTTCTACGACAACTCGATGAAGATCGGCCGCCCGGTGATGCGCGCCATGGCGCAGGCGCAGCCCGACTGGATCAGCTCAGATTGCCCGATCGCCGGCCGCCACCTGCGCCAGGGCGTCGGCGCCGACGCGCCGCAGGCGCAGACCGCGCATCCGCTTGCGCTGCTTCGCAAAGCGTACGGCATCTAGGCTGCTGCTGGCCGCGGCGCTCGCGCTGGCGGGCTGCGCCAGCGCGCCGCCGCCCGCCGGCGGCATCGCGTTCGCGCTCATGGGCGACGTGCCCTACTCGCAGCCGCACGCAAACCTGCTCGAGTCCGTCATCGACGAGCTGAACGCTGAGCCGCTGGCGTTCGTCGCGCACGTTGGCGATATCACCTCCGGGCAAGGGCCGTGCGGCGATGAATGGCTCGAAGCCCGCAAGCGCCAGTTCGCGCGCATCCGCCACCCGTTCGTGCTGCTCCCTGGCGACAACGAGTGGACCGATTGCCACCGCGAGGGCTTCGATCCGCTCGAGCGCCTCGCGAAATGGCGCGCATTGTTCTGCGCAGAGGTGGCGCTGCCCGGCTTCGTGCGCCAACGCGGCGCGCACTGCGAGAACGTGCGCTGGGAAAGCAGCGGCTGGGTGTTCGCAGGAGTAAACGTTCCCGGCAGCAACAACAATCTCGGCCGCACGAGCGCCATGGATGCCGAGCACGCGGCGCGCATGCGCGAGGTGTTCGCGTGGCTGGACGAGGCGCTCGCGCTCGCGCGCGGGCGCGACGGCTTGGTGGTGCTATTTCAGGGCAATCCGTTCCTCGTTCCGCGCGACGGCGGGCCGAGCGGCTTCGACCCGCTGCTCGAGTGGCTGGCCCACGCGGCGGGCGAGCGGCACGCCAAGGTGACCCTGGTGCACGGCGACACGCACCGCTTCCGCGACGACGAGCCGCTGCCGAACCTGCGGCGCATCGAGGTCTGGGGCTGGCCGCACGCGCGCTGGCTGCGCGCGCACCTCACGCCGCAGGGCCTGCTGATCGAGGGGCCGTAGCGGCCCCAAGTGTAAAGTCACGCTTTACACTTTGCCTCGCTGCGGCCGCGGCGGGGTGGGCC
>CAYMVA010000155.1:0-2297 GCA_964393745.1 uncultured Enterobacteriaceae bacterium
TGAACAGGCCCCCGTGCTGGTGCGCGAGCATGGTCAGCAGGCGCCGCGCGAACAGCGGGTCCGCGGCGGCGCCGTACTGGGGCAGGTCGCGCTCGAGCAGCGTGCGCAGGTACGCCTCCCACCACTCGCGGAAGTCGCCGCCGAGCGCGTCGGGGAATCCGCCCTTCAGCCAGAGGGTTCGCCAATCGGCGGCATGCTCTCCGGTAGCTGCCTCGCAGGCGGTAAGCGGATCGAGCTCGAGCACCGCCGCGCGGCCGGTCAGCGATTCGGCGACGCCCCGGATCAGGCGCGGCTGGGCTGTGCATCGATTGCGCCGCGGAACACCGCGCGCGCCAGCGTGGTCTTGCCGACCTGGCGCGCCCCGACGATGACTAGCGCGGGAAAGCGGCACGCTAGGTCGAGCAGCCGAGGAGCAGGGAGCCTTTCGTACAAGGCTTGCATATTAGAGGGACCAATTCTAATGTGCAGGCCTGACTGCTCAAGCCCCCAAGGGGCCGCGCCTCAGGCGCGATGGTACCGGTCCTCGAAGCGCTCGATGTTGTCTTCGCCGAGGTAACTCCCCGACTGCACCTCGACGATGAAAAGCGGCGCGGCGCTCGCGGCCCGTCCGTTCCGCTTAAGTTGGACGGAAGCATCCTTGAATGCCTTTAGTACGGCGTTCATGCGTGTCTGATAACCAGGCCCCTGTGCCTTGAATCATTCGAGTACTTCGGCGATTTGCTTTCGATCCGCCTCCGGATGCTCGACGGATCGCCTGATGTCGTTGTCCTTCATACCCCGGACTGGCCCGTCCGCAGCAGCAAAGGGTTATGCACCCGCTCGATGAAACTCAGCAACCGATACGGACTTCCGCACGGCTACCGATTTCCTGAGAGCTTTGATGCGTTCGAGCTCGTGCATCGTCTGTGCCGTGAAGTAGGACTCTCCGCAGTGCGGACAAGACCACATCGGAATTCCTTCGACCACAAGAAGGCTTCGCCCACCGCCAAAGGTCCGGGCGACTCGCCTAAGCTGTACGCGCGCGCGGCCGCACGAGGCGCAGAGATACCTAGACGAGGTAGACCGTGACGACGTAGAGCGCGCCCGTGTGGCCAACTTTGACGACCGCTTCGGCTTCGCGGCCATCAAGGGTATCCCCTCGGATGACGACTTTGGTTTCGTGCGTTTGGCGATCCTTCTGGCGCTCGACGATGCGGCCAGTGAGGATGATGTTTTCGAGATCGAGGATCGTGAGATTGTCATCTTCCAGTTCTTCGGCGGCGTGGACGGATACGACATAGTTCAGCGAACGAACCAGATCGCGTATTCGGGTAATCGAAAGTCGTGGCAAACGGGCAATTCTACCGGAGCGTGTCCAGGGTGCATAACGTTCGCAGCCACCGGCGCGCACGCGCTGGCGCGCAATTTGCCCCGATGCTGGCGCAAATGGGTCAGCAGGCTGCTACGCTTCACTCAACAACAACCGTCTCTCGTAGAGCATCCGGAGGAACTGCACGAAGCCCGTCAGATAGACAACGACATTCGTGTCCAGACAGTAGGTCACGCCCACTCGTCTCGGATCCGTCGCTGGAACGCGACGCCATCCTCCCGCAGTGCCAGTACGCCCCGGTACCTGTCCATGTCCACGGGCTTCCGCGCCGCTTCGATGAGCTTGAGCTTGTGCTCGATCTCCAGCCAGTCCTGGTAGTCGATCTGGACGGCAACCGGCCGGTTGCCATCATCGGTCACAATGCGTTTGGTGATCTGAGTCATATATACCCGCCGTTTGCGAAAGCACGTTGAGCGCAGTGCGACGCTCAGTATACCCGCCACCGGCGCTCGAACAGCTCTCAGCCGCGGTTGAAGCGGTCCTCAAACCGCTCCATGTCGTCTTCGCCGCGCGTCACGCGCGCGCGGCCGGATACCACCACCCAGTGCTCGGCGCGCTTGCGGTGCAGTTGTAGCGAGAGCGCATGCCCTGGCTTCACCATCAGGCGCTTCTGGTAGAAGCCAGATTTGGAGAGCGTCCTGACGCAGTCGCGGCCCGAGAGCCGGGGCAGCTTGCTCAAACGGCTACCAGCAGCGTTCCGAAGTGCTCTTCGGGCACCGGCCAAGCTCTGGGTGGTGTCCGGGAAAGCGAGGCGATGCCATTGTCGTTTTACTGGCTCTGCGCGATAAGCTCGAGCGCCTCGGCGGCGCTGAGGATGCGGATGCGCCGGTAGGTCTTGAGGACGAGGAGGTCCTGGTCCCCCGAGACGATGAGGTCGGCGCGCGCGGCGAGCGCGCAGGCGATGACCGCTTCGTCGTCGGGATCGCGT
>CAYMVA010000156.1:0-7868 GCA_964393745.1 uncultured Enterobacteriaceae bacterium
AACGCCACCCCTCCCATGCCGCCGAGCGCCTTCGAGCCGAAGATGCCGCAGGCGATGCCGCCCCAGGCGCCGCACAGGCCGTGCAGCGGCCAGACGCCGAGCACGTCGTCGATCTTCCAGCGGTTCTGCGTGATCGTGAACAGATAGGTGAACAGCACGCCCGCGACCGCGCCGATGACGAACGCGCCCGCGGGGTGCACCACGTCGGAGCCTGCGCAAATCGCCACCAGCCCGGCGAGCGGCCCGTTGTGCACGAAGCCCGGGTCGTTGCGTCCCGCCACCATCGCCGCCAGCGTGCCGCCCGCCATCGCCATCAGCGAGTTGACCGCCACCAGCCCGCTCACCTTGTCGATCGCCTGCGCCGACATGACGTTGAACCCGAACCAGCCCACCGACAGGATCCAGGCGCCGAGCGCGAGGAACGGGATCGAGGACGGCGGATAGGCCTGCATCCTGCCGTCCTTGCCGTAGCGGCCTTTGCGCGCGCCGAGCAGGACCACCGCCGTGAGGCCGAGCCAGCCGCCGACCGCGTGCACTACGATCGAGCCGGCGAAATCGTGAAACTCCTCGCCGAAACTGCCCTTCATCCACGCCTGCACGCCGAATTTCTGGTTCCAGGCGATACCCTCGAAGAACGGATACACCAGCGCCACCACCAGCGCCGAGGCGATCAGCTGCGGATAGAACTTGGCGCGCTCGGCGATGCCCCCCGACACGATCGCCGGCACCGCCGCGGCGAAGGTCAGCAGGAAGAAGAACTTGACCAGCTCGTAGCCGTTCTTCTGCGCCAGCGTCTCGGCGCCGGTGAAGAACGACACCCCGTACGCCAGGCCGTAGCCGATGCAGAAATAGGCCACCGTGGAGATCGAAAAATCCGCCAGGATCTTCACCAGCGCGTTCACCTGGTTCTTCGAGCGCACCGTCCCGAGCTCGAGGAACGCAAACCCCGAGTGCATTGCGAGCACCATGACGGCGCCCATCAGGACGAAAAGTACGTCGGAACCGGATTTGAGAGCTTCCATGCAGTGCCTCCGTGTAGTTCGCTGTGCAGGAAATCGCAGCCATCATGCAAGATTTCCCTGCAGCCTGTTAAATACATGATTTCCCGGATAATTTCTACATCGAGCACGCCTTCGCCCGTGAATACCCGCTCGCCAAGGCGCGGCGTGAGAGGCTAAAGTGCGCGCCACGCCGAGCGCAATGGCATGAAACGACGCGAATTCCTCAGGTTGTGCGCCGCCGCCACGGCGACGGCAGGTGTGGACGGCTTCGCCGCGGGCGGCGCGACGCCGACCCTCTACACGCGCGCCAAGCTGGTGGACGAGAGCGGCGCGGCGCTGCGCGCAGCGGGCGTGCCGGCGCACCGCAACCTGATCTTCCACTATCCCTACGCCAGCACGCCCTGCTTCCTGCTCAACCTCGGGCGCCCGGCGAAAACCGGCGCGCGCCTCGCCACCGCCGACCGGCGCAGTTACGAATGGCAGGGCGGCATCGGGGCGCAGCGCTCGATCGTCGCCTATTCCGCGATCTGCGCGCACCAGCTCGCCTACCCGACGCGCGACATCAGCTTCATCAGCTACCGCGCCGAGAGAAGCGCCCGCAACCCGCACGCCAACGTGATTCACTGCTGCGCTGAGCACAGCCAGTACGATCCGGCCGAGGGCGCGCGCGTGGTGGCCGGCCCGGCGCCACAGCCGCTCGCCGCGATCCTGCTCGAGCACGAGCGCGCGAGCGACGAGATCTTCGCCATCGGCACCCTTGGCGGCGAGATGTTCAACCAGTTCTTCGCCAAGTACGAGTTCCGCCTCGCGCTGGAACACGGCGAGGCGCGCCGGCGCGTCGCGGCCGACACCTGCGTGGTGCAGGCGCTGGAGAACTACTGCCGCCAGCAGGTGAAGTGCTAGGACCGAAGTGCTAGAGGGGCGCTGAGGTGCTGCGCTGGCTCGAGCGGCAGGACCCGTTTCCGCCGGTCGAGCGCGCCCTGAAGGACCCCAACGGCCTGCTGTGCGCCGGCGCCGAGCTGTCGCTGGATCGGCTGCTGGATGCCTACCGGCACGGCATCTTTCCCTGGTACTCGGGCGACGAGCCGCTGCTGTGGTGGTCCCCCGACCCGCGCATGGTGCTGTTCAGCGACGAGCTGAAGGTGCCGCGCTCGCTCGCCAAGAGCGTCCGCAACAAGGGCTACGAGGTGCGCAGCGACAGCGCTTTCCGCCAGGTGATCGCGAGCTGCGCCGGGCCGCGGCCCGCCTCTTCGGGAGGCGGCACCTGGCTCGGCGAGGACATGCGGCGCGCCTACAGCGCGCTGCACCGCGCCGGCTATGCCCACAGCTTCGAGTGCTGGCGCGGCGAGGAGCTGGTCGGCGGCCTGTACGGGGTGGCGATCGGCCGTATGTTCTACGGCGAGTCCATGTTCTCGCGCGCCACCGACGCCTCCAAGGTGGCGCTGGTGGCGCTGGTGGGGGAATTGCGCGCGCGCGGCTTCCCCATGATCGACTGCCAGATGCGCACGCCGCTGCTCGCCTCGCTGGGCGCGCGCGAGATCCCGCGGCGTGAGTTTTTGCGCCGTTTGCTGGCATTGGTAAACTACGCCGAACGACCCGCACCATGGAGAGAGGCGAAACGGGACCAGAATGTCGAGGCTGAATGACCTGCCGCACGCAGTGTTGCAGTTCTACGTCACTGCGCCCTACCCGTGCAGCTACCTGCCCGAGCGCATGGCGCGCTCGCAGGTGGCGACCCCGAGCCACCTGATCAACACCGAGCTCTACGGCGAGCTGGTCAAGTCCGGGTTCCGCCGCAGCGGCATCTTCACCTACCGGCCGCACTGCGACACCTGCCGCGCCTGCGTGCCGGTGCGCATCCCGGTGGCCGAGTTCAGCGCCAAGCGCTCGCAGCGCCGCGCCTGGAGCCAGCACCAGGACCTCACCTCGCAGGCGCAGCCTCTCAAGTTCCGGCTCGAGCACTACGCGCTGTACCTGCGCTACCAGTCGCGGCGCCACTCCGGCGGCGGCATGGACAACGACAGCCGCGACCAGTACTCGCACTTCCTGTTGCAGAGCCGCGTCGACACGCGCCTGGTGGAGTTCCGCGAGCAGGGGCAGCTGGTGATGGTGTCGATCGTCGACTACCTGCCCGACGGCCTGTCCTCGGTGTACACCTTCTTCGAGCCCGACCGCCGCAGCGCGAGCTTCGGCACCTACAACGTGGTGTGGCAGATCGAGGCCTGCCGCGCGCTCGGCCTGCCTTACCTGTACCTCGGCTACTGGATCAACGAAAGCCCGAAGATGGCGTACAAGTCGCGCTTCGCGCCGATCGAGGGCTTCCTCGGCGGCACCTGGCAGCGCCTCGGGGCGGGCGACATGGCCGCGACGCCTCGTTAAATGTTGTATGCGCTGGCGCGGCCGCTGCTGTTCGCGCTCGATCCGGAAACCTCGCACCAACTGACTCTCGGCCTGGCGGACGCGCCGCTGCGCTTCGGCCTGCTGCGCTTCGCGCGCGCGCCAATGCACCCGGTGCGCGCGATGGGGCTCGAGTTCCCGAACCCGGTCGGGCTCGCGGCCGGCCTGGACAAGAACGCCGAGCACGTCGATGCGCTCGCCGCGCTCGGCTTCGGCTTCGTGGAGGTCGGAACCGTGACGCCGCGCCCGCAGCCGGGCAACCCGCGGCCACGGCTGTTCCGCCTGCCGCAGGCGCGCGCCTTGATCAACCGCTTCGGCTTCAACAACGTCGGCCTGGATGGCTTCGTCGCCAACCTCGCGCGCCGCTCGTCGCGTGCCATAGTAGGAGTCAATATCGGGCGCAATTTCGATACCCCGAACGAGCGCGCGGCGGACGATTACGCGATGTGCCTGGAGCGCGTCTACGCGCACGCCAGCTATGTCGCAGTGAACGTGTCCTCGCCCAACACCACCGGGCTGCGCGCACTGCAGGAAAAAGACGGGCTCGAAGCGCTGCTCGCGCGCCTCACGCAGCTGCGCGAGCGCCTTGCGGAGCGCCATGGCCGCCGCGTGCCGCTGGCGCTCAAGGTGGCGCCCGACCTCGATGCGGCGCAGATCGGCGCCATCGCCGACGCGGTGCGCCGCCACCGCATGGATGCGGTCATCGCCACCAACACCTCGCTCGCGCGCGAGGGCGTGGAAGGATTGCGGCACGCCGGCGAAGCGGGTGGCCTTTCCGGGGCGCCGATACGCGAGCGCGCGACGCGCGTGCTCGCCGGATTCGCAGCCGCGCTGAAAGGCGAGCTGGCGCTGATCGGCGCCGGCGGTATCCTCTCGGGCGCGGACGCAGTAGAAAAAATCGGCGCCGGCGCCTCGCTAGTGCAGCTCTATACCGGGCTCATCTACCGCGGCCCCGGGCTGATCGCCGAGTGCGTCAAGGCGATCCGGGAACATGCGGAGCGCGCGGGCCGCGCTGCAACGTGAGATGAAATACGGCGAGGCTGGCGCATGAAGCGGCGCGCGGTCGCGCTCATCGACGAGGCGCGCTGCATCGGCTGCACGCATTGCCTCGCCGCCTGCCCGGTGGATGCGATCGCCGGCGCGCAAGGCTTGATGCACACGGTGATCGCGGCCTACTGCACCGGCTGCGAGCTGTGCCTTGCGCCCTGCCCCGTGGATTGCATCGTCATGGCGCCGCCGCCGGCAGGACATTCCTGGAGCGCGACGGACGCGCGCGCTGCCAAGGGTCGCTTCGCCCAGCGCAAGCTGCGCGACGCGCGCGCGCAGGTGGCGCCGCGCCCGGCCGACCGCAGCGCGCGCCGCGCGACCATCAGCGCGTCGCTTGCGCGCGCCGCCGCCAAGCGCACGCAATGAATCCCGCCAAGCGGCACGAGATTTTCTCGCGCCTGCGGGCCGCCAACCCGCATCCGGCGGGCGAACTCGCCTGGAGCACGCCCTACCAGCTGTTGGTCGCGGTGGTGCTTTCCGCGCAGGCGACCGACAAGTCGGTCAATGCCGCCACCGCGAAGCTGTTCCCGCTGGCGGGCACGCCGCGCGAGATGCGCGCGCTCGGCGTCACCGGGCTGGAAGCGCACATCCGCAGCATCGGGCTGTACCGCACCAAGGCGAAGAACGTGATCGAGCTCTCGCGCCTGCTCATCGAGCGCCATGGCGGCGAAGTTCCCGCTGCCCGCGAGGCGCTCGAGAGCCTGCCGGGCGTGGGCCGCAAGACCGCCAGCGTGGTGCTGAACATCGCGTTCGGCCAGCCTACGGTCGCCGTGGACACCCACATCTTCCGCGTCGCCAACCGTACCGGCCTGGCGCCGGGCAAGAACCCGCTCGCGGTCGAGCACAAGCTCGTCAAGCTCGTGCCGGCGGAATTCCTGAAGGACGCGCACCACTGGCTGATCCTGCACGGGCGCTACGTGTGCGTGGCGCGCAAGCCGAAATGCCCGCAGTGCCTGATCCGCGATCTATGCGAATTCAAAGCCAAGACGACGGCACCGCAGACAAGAGCAGCTAACCGCCGCTAAAGTAAGATGGGCGCATGCCGCTGGTCACCACGCCGCACGTCATCACCGCGCTGCTCGCGCTGGGTATGGCGCTCGCCTTCTACGTCGCCGACCGGCACTCGCCCACCAGCCGCGCGCTGGCGCTGTTTCTCGCTTTCGTCGGCCTGTCGATCGCGGTCGGGGTGCTGATCGCCTACCCGCTGCACCAGGCGCGCGGCGTCGCGCGCTGGGACGGCGTATTCGCGATCCCCGAGTCGCTCGCGTTCTGGTTCGCCTACGAATGGATCCTGCGCGTGCGGCGCACCATCCCGGCGCGCGCCCTGAACACGCGCGGCCCCGACCGCCTGCTGCGCCTGGCGCAGGCGCTGACGGTGCTCTACTGCCTGCTCGCGTTCGCCTACCCGATCGAGCGCCAGGAGCAGTTCATCGGCGTCGGCCTCATGAACGCGCTCGAGCGCCCGGGCTTTTACCTGTTCGCGGTGCCGCTCGGCCTGTCGCTCGTCCTCGGCACCGCCTCGGGGCTGATCCTGTTCAACCGCCGTCCCGACCGCGCCGAGACGCAGCGCATGCTGGCGTTCCTCGTCGGCGCGCCGTTCATGGTCTCGGGGTTGGTGCTGCCGCCGGCGCTCGCGCCGGTGGGCACCGCGATCGGGCTGCTGATCTTCCTGGTCGGCGCGGTGCAATACCACGTCACGCAAGGCCAGCGCGCGCACTTCATGTCGCGCTTCCTCGCGCCGCAGGTCGCCGAGCTGGTGCGCAGCCGGGGATTGAAAAGCGCCACCCAGGACCAGACGCTGGAGATCTCGGTGGTGTGCTGCGACATGCGCGGCTTCACCGCCTTCAGCGGCGCCACCTCGTCGCACCGCGTGATCGAGATTCTGCGCGAGTACTACGACGTGGTGGGCGCCGCGGCGGCCGAATCCGGCGGCACCATCAAGGACCTGGCCGGCGACGGCGTACTGGTGCTGGTGGGTGCGCCGCTGCCATTTGCCGACCACGCCGAGCGCGCGCTGCAACTGGCCAAGCGCATCCGCCAGACCGGAATGGAGCTATCGGCGCGCTGGTCCGACGCGGCGCTGCATCTGGGCGTCGGGGTCGGCGTGGCGAGCGGCGTGGTCACCGTGGGCGTGGTCGGCGGCGCTGCGCGCCTGGAATACACGGCGGTCGGGCCGGCGGTCAACCTTGCCTCGCGCCTGTGCTCCGAGGCGGCGCACGGCGAGATCCTGATCGACGGGCGCACCATGGAACTGCTCGGGCAGGCCGCCCAGGGCGGCGAACTGCGCCCCGGCGAGGCGTTGCGCCTCAAGGGCTTCGAGCAGCTGGTGCAGAGCTACACCTTGGCCGCGGCCGCTCCCTGAGCGGGAAAAAATCGGGGTCAGAGCCCGATTTCGCTGGGCTTTCGTGCGCCGAAATCGGGCTCTGACCCCGATTTTTTCATCTTCAGGTCGAACTCTTCGGCGACGCGCGCGTCCTTGTCCAGCATTTCCTGGGCATTGGTGTTGGCGTACTGGATGCCGCCCAATTCCGTGTAGGCCTTCTGCACACGCTCGCTCCACAGGCCGATGTCGCGCACCGTGGGCACGATGCGCGAGAACAGGCGCTTGCGGAAGCGGATCTGCCCTTCCGCGCCTTCCAACTCGCGCAGCGCGTCTTCATAGTCGATGCCGAGGCGCTCCCACATCTCGGGCGAGTTCAGCCGGTCGCGCAGGTGGTACGACCCCTCGATCACGAACTCCTCGCGCTCGCGCCGCTCGGCTTCGGTCAGTTGCGGGTAATACTCGCGCAATGCGAGGCGCCCGAAGGCGACGTGGCGCGCCTCGTCCTGCATGACGTAGGCGTTCACAGCCTGGCATAGCGGGTTCTTGGCGTAGTCGCGGATCCGCTGGAAGGCGACCAGCGCGAGGCCCTCGATCAGCACCTGCATGCCGAGATAGGTGAAGTCCCAGCGCTTGTCGGTCAGCGCCTTCTCCAGCAGCACCTGCAGCGGCTTGGAGATCGGATAGACGAAGCGGAATTTCTCGGTCAGCAGCCGCCGATAGGCTTCTACGTGGCGCGCCTCGTCCATCACCTGGGTCGCGGCGTAGAACTTGGATTCGATGGTCGGCACGTCCTGCACGATGCGCGCGGCGCAGATCAGGGCCCCCTGCTCGCCGTGCAGGAACTGCGAGAGATTATGCACCTGGGCGTGATAGCGCAGGTCGGACCTCTGGCGCTCCGACATCTTCTTCCACAGCGGCGTGCCGTAGAGCGGCAGCACGGTTTCGTCCACCTGCATCGGGTCGTCGGGATCGACGTCGATCGACCAGTCGATGCGCTTCTCGGCGTCCCACTGCTGCTGCTTGCCTTTGGAGTACAGGCGCAGCAGGTCTTCGCTCTGCGTGTCGTAGTTCCAGGTGAAGGTGGTGTCGCCCTTGCCCTG
>CAYMVA010000157.1:0-22514 GCA_964393745.1 uncultured Enterobacteriaceae bacterium
ATGAGCGTCATCGCCATCCCGGAGATGAAAAAGCGCGGCTATCCGGACTGGCTGTCCTCGGGCATCGTCGCCGGCAACGGCGGCATCGCGATCCTGATCCCGCCGAGCATCCCGCTGGTGCTGTACGGCATCGTCACCGAGACTTCGATCGTGAAGTTGTTTTTCGCCGGCGTCATCCCGGGCCTGCTGCTGGCGCTGACCAGCATCATCGCCGTGATGATCATCAGCTTCCGCGTCAAGCTGCCGCGCGGCAGCTTCGGGTTGGCGCGGCTATGGCACGAGTTTGTCGGCGCACTGCCCGGCCTGGGCATGCCGGTGATCATCCTTGGCGGCCTTTACGGCGGCGTCTTCACTCCCACCGAGGCCGCGGCGGCCGCCTGCGGCTACGCAATGATTTTCGGTGTCGTCACCGGCCGAGCGAAGTTCATGGCGCAGCTGGTGCCGATCACGCGCCGCGCGCTCAACCTGACTGCCGTGATCCTGTTCCTGGTCGGCAGCGTCGGCGTGTTCCAGTTCCTCGCCGCCAACCTCTACTGGCCGCAGCAGATCACCCAGGTCGTCACCGACTGGGGACTGACGCAGCTCGGCTTCATCTTCGCCTACATGGGCGTGCTGCTGATCCTCGGCTGCTTCGTCGACGGCGTTGCCATGATTCTGCTCACCGTGCCGGTCATCTTCCCGATCGCCTACGCCCTCAAGGTCGACCCGGTGCACTTGGGTGTGATGCTCACGCTCGCCGTCGAAATGAGCGTGGTTACGCCGCCGGTCGGCCTGAACCTGTTCGCGGTGAGCGGAGTCTCGAAAATTCCAATCACCACCGTTATCAAGGGCTCCATCCCGTTCTTCTTTGCTGACGTCGCGACGCTGCTCATCGTCATCTTCGTCCCGGCGACCGCGACCTGGCTGCCGAGCGTGCTGGTGCAGACCGTATTTAAGTAATCCGGGCCCGCGGCCATCGGGTCGATGGCGCTAGAATGCGCTGTCATGCGCAGCAAGCGAACCAAACCACATCTGGAGCGCATCGAGCGCGCCGCCGACTGGCTGTTCCAGGCCCACGAGCGGCGCGAGCGCTTCGCGCCCCTGCCGCCGGAACTGGCGCCGCACTCGTCCGAGGAGGCCTACGCCATCCAGGGCGAATTCGTCGGCATGCGCGCGCGCAAGCTCGGCTCGGTGGCGGGCTACAAGATCGCGCTCACCACGCCGGCGATGCGCAAGATGGTGGGGCTCGACGATTCCACTGCCGGCGAGATACTCGAAAAAACCATCCTGCGCAGCCCGGCGCTGGTGCGCTCGGTGGATTACGTGCGGCTGCTGGTGGAATTCGAGATCGCCGTCGAGCTGGCGGAGGACCTGCCCGCGGTGGGCGCGCCGTACACGCGCGAGCGCGTCGCGCAGGCGGTCGGCGCGGTGATGCCGGCGCTCGAGCTGGCCGACGACCGCAACGCCGACTACAGCACGCTGGCGGCGAATTCTCTGATGCTGATCGCCGACAACGGCTGGAACGAGGGCGCGGTGCTCGGCGCGCCGCTGCGCGACTGGCGCAGCGTGGACCTGGCGGCGCTGCGCGGCGTGGTGACGATCAACGGCGAGGAGGTCGGCGCGGGCCACGGGCGCGACGTCATGGGCCATCCGTTCGAGGCGCTCGCCTGGGTGGCGAATAACCTGGCGGCGCGCGGGCTTGGGCTATGGCGGAGCGACGTCGTGATCACTGGCAGCTTGGTGACGAGCAAATTCCCGAAGCCTGGCGACGTGGTGCGCTTCTCCGCCGGGGCGCTGGGCGAGGTGTCGCTGCACGTAGACTGAACGGCGCCTCGGTGGCGCTGCACTGAAGGGCCGCAGCTTGGTCGCTCTTACAGTGCGTGGCGCGCTAGGAAGTTCTCGAGCGCGCGGTTGAATTCGTCCGGCTGATCCACCGGGCCAAGGTGGCCGCAGCCTTCGAGCAGGACGTATTCGGCGCCGGGAATTTTCGCTGCCATGCGCTCCATGACGGAAGCGGGCGCGGTGCGGTCGTCGCTCCCTGCGACCAGCAGGGTAGGGACCTTGATCGTGGGCAGCAGGGCGCGGCGGTCGAATGTGGTGAGCAACGCCACTGCCTTGCGATAGGTCGCCGGCGCAATCTCCGCCATCACCCGTTGTGCGAGTGCAAGGCCCGCCGGGTCGGATTTCGTGCCGGCCATCGCCGGCATCAGCTTGGCGGCCATTTCGGCCATAGACTTTCCGGCGTCGAGCGGCGCCAGGCGCTCGGCAACGAACTGCTTCGCAAAATCACCGCTCGCGCCGCCGAACGCCGCGCTGGTGAAGCAGAGCACCAGCGCCTTGATCACTTCGGGGTGGCGCGCGTAGGACTCGAGCGCGATGAAACCACCCATGCTGTGTCCCACCAGCACCACCGGCCCTTCGCCGAGCGCTTCGATCAGGCGCTTGAGCGCCGCAGAGACCTGCTCCAGGTCGTAGGGTTCGACCAACGCGCTTTCGCCATAGCCGGGCTGGTCCCAGGCGTGCGCCGCAAAGCCGCGCTCGGCGAACCAGGGCAATTGCCGGTCCCAGGCGTGATGGCCGCCACCGACGCCGTGCAGGAAGACCAGCGGGGTCAAGCGTGTTCTCCGGCCGGCCTGCGGTCCTCATTCATGGCGGGAGGCTATCACCAGCTTCGAATCCGCTAAAATCCCCTGGCGATGATCGTATTCGACCTGCTTTGCGGAGGCGGCCACCGGTTCGAGGGCTGGTTTTCCTCGGCCGAGGATTTCTCCGGCCAGAAGGAACGCGGCCTATTGAGCTGCCCGAGCTGTGGGGTGCAGGGCGTCGAGCGCGTGCCATCGGCGACGCGCTTCAATGCCGGCGCCGAACTCCCTGCAGCCCAGAAGCCTGCCCAAGCCGAGGCGAAGGATGCCTTCGCGCAAGCACAGATCCTTTTCTCCCATATGCTCGACGAGATCCTGCGCAAGACCGAGGACGTCGGGGACGCATTCCCCGCCGAAGCGCGCCGCATCCATTACGAGGAGGCGCCGCAACGCTCGATCCGGGGCCGCGCCTCGAAGGAAGAGCACGATGCGCTACTCGAGGAAGGCGTACCTGTTGCCAGACTGCCTGTGCCGCCTTCGGGGGCGTGGAACTAATGGCCAATGTGTATTATGTTAAATATACCAGCCGTTTAATCCCACCTGTTCTTCTGGATCCTCAATCCTGAATCCTGCTACTCCACCGCCCCCGCCCGCCTGAGCAGCTCGATCATCTCGGCCTCGCCCTTGGGCAAAGCGATCCCGAGCGCCGTCTCTCCCTTCGGTCCACGCAAGTTCACCTCGACGTCCGCGTAAAGCAGCGCCTGTGTGGCGTCCAGGTGCTTGTTCAGCACCGCCAGCATGAGCGGGCTGTAGCCGTTCGGCGCGACCGCGTTCTTGTCCGCTCCCTTGCCGAGCAGGAAGCGGATCACCTCCGCGCGGCCCTCGAAAGCCGCGTAATGCAGCGGCGCCCAGCCAGGGTGCTGCACCTCGGCGCCGCGTGCCACTAGCAGCTGCACCATGTCGAGGTTTCCCTTGAAGCTCGCCAGCATCAGGGCGCTGTCGCCGTACGCGGTGCGCTGGTTGATCTTCGCTTTGCGGTCCAGCAGCACGGTGACGACCTCGCGATGGTTCTCCCGCGCTGCCAGCATGAGTAAAGTGAAGCCCTTGGGGTTCACCGAATCGGGATCCACTCCCTTGTTGAGCCACGCCTGCACCGCCTTCGCGTTGCCCCTTTGCACTGCGCCCAGCATTTCCTCCAATGGCGTGGGCTGCGCGGGCTCGGCGACGCTTGCGAAGCACAGCGCAGCCGCGGCGAACGCTCGACCAAGCCTGCCGGCGGTCATTCGCGCGCCTGGCCGGACGGCATCGCGCCGAGCATCTCGGCGGCGAACAGCTTCGGGTTCAGGGGATGGCGCGCGAGCGCGCGATTGCGCCCCATGGCGCGCGCATACGCGAGCCAGGCCGCGGCGCCGCCCGAAGGCGCGCCCGCAGTTTCTCCCGCAGTTCCACCCGTGATCGAATACTTGGCGCGGCCGGCGAGCGCCGCGAACGCCCGGTCGAGGGCGATCTTCTGCAGGATCTCGGCGAGCAGCTCCAGATCCGCGCGCTCGCTCACTACGCCGAGCACGCCGCCTTCGCCGGCAGCCAACGCCCGCAGGATGCGCTCGACCGCGGCGCCCTGATCGCCGGTGGCGTATTCGAGCGCGCGCCGTGGCGCTCCGCCTGCGAATGCGAGCCAGCGCGCCGGATCGCGCACGCCCTGCGCCGTGAGCCAGCGCTGCGACGCCTGCGCCTCGGGCACGGGAACGGGAACCGCGACGCAACGGCTGCGTATCGTAGGCAGCAGGCGCGCCGGGCGGTGCGACACCAGGATGAACATCGCGCCGGGCGGCGGCTCCTCTAGGCTCTTGAGGAGCGAATTCGCCGCCGGCGCGTTCATGTCTTCGGCCGGATGCACGATCGCGATGCGGCGCCCTCCCCGGTGCGAGCCGATATTCACGAAGCCGGCGAGGGCGCGGATCTCGTCGATGCGGATCTCGTTGCTCGGCTTGCGCGCCGCCTTCTTCCGCGACGGCTCCTGCTCGTCGCCCTCCTCGCCCGTGTCGACCGGATGGCGCGCTATCGCTTCGGGCTCTATGAAGCGGACATCCGGATGGCTGCCCGCGGCATACCAACGGCAGCCTTCGCAGGTTCCGCAGGGCTGGTCGGTGCGGCTCGCCCGCTCGCAAAGCAGGAAGTTGGCGAAGCGCTCTGCAAGCTCCAGCTTTCCGACCCCGGGAAGGCCGTGCAGCAGGAGGGCATGAGGCAGCCGGTCCAGCTTGCCAAGGAGCTCCTTCCAGACATGTTTCTGTAGTTCAGATATCATATTATTCAAATAGTTGACAGTGCATTCGAAACCATGACCTTAACTAGATCATGGCTCCCGGCGGCATCGATCAGTTTCACCCGCCCGGGCTCCTGCTTGGCCAGTCTCCGGTAGGCATCCCGCACCCGGTCGAAGAACCCCTTGCCCTCGCTCTCGAACCGGTCGAGCTGCCGCCCCGTTCCTTCGAGCCGCGCCTGGGCGATCTCGTAGGGACAGTCGAACACCAAGGTGAGGTCGGGTGCGAGGCCGGGGTGCGTCGCCTCGGCGAGCTGCCGGATCAGGGCTTCGGGGACGCCCTTGCCGCCGCCTTGGTAGGCGAGCGTGGCGTCGGTGAAGCGGTCGCACGCGACCCAGGCGCCTCGCGCGAGCGCCGGCGCGATCACCCGACTGACGTGGTCGGAGCGCGCGGCGAACATGAGCAGCGTCTCGGAGAGCGCATCCATGGGTTCGGACAGAACCAGCACGCGCATTTTCTCGGCGAACGGCGTGCCGCCGGGCTCGCGCGTCACGATCACTTCGGCAGCGCGGGCGCGCAGCCGCTCGCCGATCCAGGCAATGTGGGTGGATTTGCCGGCGCCGTCCACGCCCTCGAGCGTGATGAATTTTCCGCCGGGGCTAGCGCGCGCCATGCAATTGGTATTTTCGCACGGCGCGATTGTGCTCCTCGAGCGAACGCGAGAACTCGCTCGTGCCGTCGCCCCGCGCGACGTAATACAGCGCGTCGGTCTTGGCCGGCCTGAGCGCGGCGCGCAGCGCCCCCAATCCCGGCGCCGCGATCGGCGTCGGCGGCAGCCCGGCGCGCGTGTAGCTGTTGTACGGGCCGTCGGTGAGGAGATGGATTTTCTTCAGGTTGCCGTCGAATTTCTCGCCCAGCCCGTAGATCACGGTGGGATCGGCCTGCAGCAGCATGCCGATGCGCAGCCGGTTGACCAGCACGCCGCCGATCAGGTCGCGCTCGGCGGCGCGCCCGGTCTCTTTTTCCACGATCGACGCCATGATCAGCGCCTCATAGGCCGATTTGTAGGGCGTCGCCGGATCGCGCTCGGTCCATTCGCGTTCCAGGTGGCGGCGCATCGCCTCGTAAGCGCGGCGCAGGATGTCGAGGTCGCTCGAGCCCTTGGCGAACAGGTAGGTGTCGGGAAAGAAAAGTCCCTCCGGATGCTTCTCGGAGGCGCCGAGCTTCGCCAGCAGTTGCGCATCGGCAAGCGCGCGCGTTTCGTGCCGCACAGCCGGGCTCGCGTCCAGCACCGCGCGCAATTGGCGGAAATTCCAGCCCTCGATGAAGCGCACCTCGGCCTGCACGACTTCGCCGCGCGCGAGCTTGTCGAGCAATTCGATCGGCGTCGGCGCCGAAGTCAGCTCGTAAATCCCCGCCTTGACCTCGTGCCCGCGGCCGAGCGCGCGCGCCAGCAGCTCGAACTGCAGCCGGCCCACGGCGATGCCCGCCGTCTCGATGCGAGCCGTGGCAGCCCGGAATCCGCTCTTGGGAGGGATCTCGAACTCCACCGGCAGCTGGCGCACGGCGACCGGCGTCGCCACGTACCATGCCGCGTAGCCGCCGGCTGCCAGCAGCGCGAGAAACGCAATCGTGAAAAGCGCTTTGAGCAAGGAAACCCACTAAAATCATGATTCTACGATGAACATTGCGCCGCGCATTGCAGTGCTTGACGATTACGGGCTGCTGGAAGTCACAGGCGAGGAGGCGCGCACGTTCCTGCACGCGCAACTGAGCAACGATGTCGAGCACCTTGCCGCCGGCCATGCGCGTTACGCGGGCTGGTGCTCGCCGAAGGGTCGCCTGCTGGCGACACTCGTGGTCGTACCGCACGCCGGCGGCTTCCTGCTGCAACTGGCGCGCGATTTGGCGCCGGCGGTGGCGAAGCGGCTTTCGATGTTTATCCTGCGCGCAAAGGTGAAGCTCGCCGACGCGAGCGCGCAATGGTCGCAGTTTGGCCTCTGGGGCGACGGCGCGGAGGCGCAGCTTGGCGCGCTTGGGCTTGCGGTTCCGGCCGAAGACCTGGCGGCCTCGCAATCTAACGACGTGATCGCCGTGCGCCTCGCGCCGCAGCGCTATGTATTGCTCGCGCCGGCTGCGACGCGAGTGGATTTCGCGGTAAACGCCGCGGCCGACGAATGGGCGCTCGCCGAGATTCGCGCAGGCCGGCCGCACGTGGTGCTGGCGACGCAGGACCAGTTCGTGCCGCAGATGGTCAATCTCGAGCTTACCGGCGGCGTGGATTTTCAGAAGGGCTGCTATCCGGGCCAGGAGATCGTCGCGCGCACCCAGTACCGCGGCCAGCTCAAGCGCCGCATGGCGCGGCTGCGCGCGCCCGTGCCGCTGCGCCCGGGCCAGGATCTCTACAGCGACGACGTTTCCGGCCAGCCGAGCGGCACCGTGGTCAATGCCGCCGGCGGCGAAGCGCTCGCGGTGCTGCAGATCGCTTCGCTGGAAAGCGGCGCTGCGATCCGCGCCGAGGCGGGCGGAGCGGCGCTCGAAGCGCTTCCCCTGCCCTACTCGCGGTGACCAATTACTACGTCTATTACCGGGTGGATCCCGCCCGGCTCGACGAGTTGCGCGGCGCGATCGAGCGCCTGTTCGCCACGGTGGAACGCGAAACCGGCGTGCGCGGCCAATGGATGCGCCGGCGCGACGAGGCCACCACTTACATGGAGGTCTACGAAGGCGTGAAGGACGAGCGCGCGTTCGAGGCTCTGCTCGCGCGCGAATCCGCGGCGCTGGGGCTGGAGCGCAAGGTCGAGCGCTTCGTATGTGCCTGATCCTGGTCGCCTGGCGCAGGCACCGGGAGTATCCGTTAATCGTCGCGGCGAACCGCGACGAGTTCCATGCCCGCCCCGCCGAGCGCGCCGCGTTCTGGCAGAACCACCCCGGGATCCTAGCCGGGCGCGACCTCGAAGCGAACGGCACCTGGCTCGGCGCCTCGCGCTCGGGCAGGTTTGCGGCGCTGACCAATTACCGCGGCGGGCGCGAGTCGCGCGCCGCCGAGTCGCGCGGCCTGCTGGTGAGCCGCTTTCTCAATGGCGCGGCGCCGGCTGGCGAGTACGTCGCCGAAGTGGCGGCGCGCGGCGCCCGGTACAGCGGCTTCAACCTGCTCGTCGACGATGGCAAGAAGCTGTGGTGGTGCTCGAACCGGGACAGCGAGCCGCGCCGCCTCGAGCCCGGTATCTACGGCCTCGGCAACTTCCTGCTCGACACGCCCGAGGTGACCGAGCCCAAAGCGCAGCTCGCGCGCGCCATCGAGCCCGCGCCCGCTATCGAGACGCTTTTCAGCGTCCTGGCAGCCTCGAAAATCGTGGCGCCGGAGTACGGCACGCGCTGCGCCACGGCACTGATCAAGGGTCGCGACGGCAGCATGCGCTTCGCCGAGCGGGCGTTCGACGCCGCTGGCAGTGAGGGGCAAACCGTGCGCTTCGAACTACCCGCACGCTAGAGCGCCCGGCGCATCGCCTGATGCTGGATGCCCGCTTCCTCGTATACCTCGCCCTCGGCAGCGAAACCGTGCCGGCGGTAGAACTCCAGGGCGTGGGTTTGCGCCGATAGCGCCACCTCGGCATCGCCCCGCCGGCGCGCCTCCGCCATGAGCGCGGTGAGGATCGCGGCGCCCACGCCCTTGCCGCGCCATTCCTTGAGCACCGCCATCCTGCCGATGTGGGCGTCGGGCAGCAGGCGCCCGGTGCCGACCGCGAGCCCGTCCTCGGTGTAGGCAATCGCGTGCACGCACTGCGCGTCGTGCTCGTCCATCTCGATCGCGGCCGGCACGCGCTGCTCCTCGACGAACACGGCGAAGCGGATGCGCGACGCCTCTGCACGCACTTTCTGCCAACTGGAAATCTCGATCGCAATCATTTCTCGAAAGTATAATTCGCATCCATGAAAAGCCTCTGGAACGACGCCGAGGCGGCGCAATTCGAAGCGCAAGGGCCGCTCGGCCCGCGCGTCTACACCTCGCGCCTGCTTGGGCGCGACAAATCGCTGGTGCTGCACGGCGGCGGCAACACCTCGGTGAAGCTCGCCGAGAAGAACCTGTTCGGCGAGCAGGAGCAGGTGCTGTACGTCAAGGGCAGCGGCTGGGACCTTGAGACCATCGAGGCGGCGGGCTTTACGCCGGTTGCGCTCGGTTACGTGAAGCGCCTGGCGTCGCTCGAGCGGCTGACCGACCCGCAAATGGTGAACGAGCTCGCCACGCACACCCTGCGCTCAGGCGCTCCGGCGCCGTCGGTGGAGACGATCCTGCACGCGATCCTGCCGCACAAGTACGTGGACCACACGCACGCCGACGCGGTGCTCTCGATCTCCAACGCGCCCGAGGGCGAAAAGCGCATCCGGGAGATCTACGGCGACCAGGTAGTCGTGATCCCGTACATCATGGCGGGGTTCGATCTTGCGGCCTTTTGCGCGCGCGCGTTCGCCAAGGAAGCCGGCCGCAACACCATCGGCATGGTGCTGCTGTCGCACGGCGTGTTCTCGTTCGGCGGCGACGCGCGCGAATCCTACGAGCGCATGGTCAAGCTCGTCGGCATGGCTGAGGATTACCTCAAGTCGAAGCGTGCGTGGGAGGTGGCGCCGCCGCAGCCCAAGGCGGCGGCGGCCAAGCGCGAGGACATCGCCGCGCTCAGGCGCGCGATTTCCGATTGCGCTGGGGTACCGATGATCGTGCGCGTGAACGATGCGCCCAAGTTCCTCGGTTTCGCCCAGCACCCGGAGGCGAAGCGCATCTCGCAACAGGGGCCGGCGACCCCGGACCACGTCATCCGCACCAAGCCGCTGCCGATGCTCGGGCGCGACATCGCCGCATTCACGCAGGGCTACCGTCAGTATTTCGAGCGCCACGCGCCGCAGGCGAAGGAAAAGAAATCCATGCTCGACGCCGCGCCGCGCATGGCGCTCGATCCGGTGCTGGGCCTCGCCTCGGCCGGCCGCACGGCGAAGGACGCCGCGATCGTGGAGGAACTCTACGACCACACCATCGACGTGATCCTGCGGGCGGAAGCGCTCGGCGGCTGGCGCGCGGTAGATGAGCGGCACATCTTCGACATCGAGTACTGGGACCTGGAACAGGCCAAGCTGCGCAAGGCCGGCAGCCCGCCCGCCTTTGCCGGTGAGGTGGTGCTGGTCACGGGTGCGGCGTCGGGTATCGGCAAGGCCTGCGTGGATGCTTTTCTCAAGCGCGGCGCCGCGGTGGTGGGCTTGGACCGCAACCCGGCGGTCGAGACGCTCGAGCGGCGCCCGGATTACCTGGGTGTAAAGTGTGACTTTACACTTTTACCCCAGGTGGCAGCTGCACTGGATGGAGCGGTGCGGCGTTTCGGCGGCATCGACATGCTGGTGCTGAACGCCGGCATTTTCCCGTCTTCGCAATCGATCCAGGAGATCGCCGTCGACACCTGGCGCAGCGCCATGTCGGTGAACGTCGAGGGCAACCTGCTTCTGCTGCAAGCGTGCCACCCGCTGCTCAAGGCGGCGCCGCACGGCGGCCGGGTGGTGGTGATCGGCTCGCGCAACGTGCGGGCGCCGGGACCGGGCGCGGCCGCGTATTCGGCCTCCAAGGCGGCGCTCAATCAGCTGGCGCGGGTGGCGGCGCTCGAGTGGGCCAAGGACGGCATCCGCGTCAACAGCATCCATCCCGACGCGGTGTACGACACCGCGCTCTGGACCGAGGAGGTGCTCGCCTCCCGCGCCAAGGCCTACAACCTGAGCGTCGAGCAATACAAGAAGCGCAACCTGCTCAAGACCGAAGTGACGGCTAAGGATGTCGCCGAGCTCGCCGCCGAGATGTGCGGCGCGCTGTTCGCCAAGACCACCGCCGCGCAGGTGCCGGTGGACGGCGGCAACGAGCGCGTGGTCTGATGGGCGTGGTGCCAGGCGCGATGCCGGCTGTGGAGCCGCTGCGCTGGACGGGCGCGACGCTCGAGCTGCTTGATCAGCGCAAGCTGCCGGCGAAGATGATCTATGTCGCATGCCGCACCGCGGCCGAGGTCGCGCAGGCGATCCGCGACATGGTGGTGCGCGGCGCGCCGGCGATCGGCTGCGCTGCGGCGTTCGGCATCGCGCTCGACGCCAGGCGCGGCGCGCCGCTCGAGCCCGCGTTCGAGGCGCTCGCCAAGAGCCGCCCGACGGCAGTGAATCTTTTCTGGGCGCTCGAGCGCATGCGCAAGGCGAAGAATCACGAGGCCGAAGCGCGTGCCATCTTCGCCGAGGACCTGGCGGCGAACCATGCCATGGGCGCACACGGCGCTGCGCTGGTCCCCGACGGCGCCCGCATCATGACCCATTGCAATGCCGGGGCGCTCGCCACCGCGGGCTACGGCACTGCGCTCGGCGTGATCCGCTCGGCGCGCGACGCCGGCAAACGCATTTCGGTGATCGTCAACGAGACCCGCCCCTACCTGCAGGGCGCGCGCCTCACCGCCTGGGAGATGGTGCAGGAAGGCATTCAGGCGACTCTGATCGCCGACAACATGGCGGGCCACCTGATGGCGCGCGGCGAGGTCGACCTGCTGATCGTTGGCGCCGACCGCATCGCCGCCAACGGCGACGTCGCCAACAAGATCGGCACCTACATGCTGGCGGTGCTGGCGCGGCGCCACCGGCTGCCGTTCTACGTCGCGGCACCGCTCTCCACCTTCGACGCCAGCATCGCGGATGGTTCGCAGATTCCGATCGAGGAGCGTGCCGCGGAGGAACTGACCGGCTACGGCGGCGTGCGCTGGGCACCAGAGGGCGTGAGGGTACGAAATCCCGCATTCGACGTCACGCCGGCGGAACTGGTCAGCGCCCTGGTGTGCGAAAAAGGGGTGGTGCTCGCCCCCGACCGGGAAAAAGTGGCCGCGCTGCTTACGCGCTAGACTTACGGCGTCTTTTTGACTAGGGCGCTGGATGGCGCTGAAGCCGGCAAGGTTCAAGCTCGACGAGGAAGTGTCGCTCGGCGGCAAGCCGATGCGGGTCGCGGGCTACGTGCAGTACGAGAACCCGCAGGAAAAGCTCACGACGCGCTACCTGCTCGCCGCGCAGTACGGCCCGTCGCAGATCCTAGAGGACCGCGGCGACGACTTTCTGCTGCTGCGCCCCTTCCCTGTTACCACCGGCCCGGTCGCATCGGGCAGCAGCGTCACCGTGATGGGCGAGAAATACACCCTCTCTGGGGTGCAGAAGCTCAAGGTGCTGGGGGCGCTCGGCGAGCCGCCTGGCGGCATGCCCAAGGCGCCGCTGGTGCTCTCGGGCACCCTCAACGGCTCGATGGGTACGTTGGTGCGCGAGATCTCTCCAGGTACGGCCGCGGCTCAGGTGTACTACTCGGTTAAGCCTATGGCCGGCGCGGAGGTGGTGTCCGGGGCGCAATTCGCCGCGCAGCAGGAAGCGCAACGCAAGGCGGTGGAGCAGCAGGCCGCGGTCGCCGCGGACGAGGAGGATTCGACTCCCGGCGGCTGGGTGAGGAGCGCGATCAGCACGGTCGCCACGCTGCTGATCATCGGGGGGCTGGGCTACGCCTGCACCAGCTCCGACGAGGAGGGGTATTCCGGCAGTTCGCGCAGCTCCTTCTCGTTCTCCGTGCGTCGCAGGTGACGCGCGCGGCCCCGCCGCTCAGCGCAGCAGCACCTCGGTATATGGCGGCACCAGGTCGAACAGCTCGATGATGTCGCCGCCGCGCATGCGGATGCAACCGATCGAGCCCGGCTTGCCCAGCTCGGCGAGCTCGTGCGTGCCGTGCAGGTAGATGTAGCGCCGCATGGTGTCGACTTCGTGCAGCCGGTTGCGGCCGGGCTCGCAGCCCGAGAGCCACAGGATGCGGGTCAGGATCCAGTCGCGCCCGGGGTACATGGCGTGCAGCTCGGGGGTCCAGATCTCGCCGGTCGGCCGGCGGCGCGCGAACACCGCATTGAGCGGCGCGCCGACCCCGATCTTGGCGCGGATGATGTGGCGCCCGCGCGGCGTGCAGAAGCTGCCGCTCTGCTCGCCGGAGCCGTTTTTCGCGCTTGAGACCGCATAGCGCTTGACTACGCGCCCGCCGTCTTGCAGCGCCAGCTCCTGCTTGGCGAGATCGATCTCGATTCTCATCGGCGCGCGGCGAAGAATTCCTTGAGCAGCGCGCCGCATTCATCGGCCAGCACTCCGCCCGTGGCGCTGGCGTGGTGGTTGAGCCGAGTTTCGGCGAACAGGTCGATCACGCTGCCCGCGGCGCCGGTCTTGGGGTCGGCAGCGCCGAACACAACTCGTGCAATGCGCGCGTGGAACATGGCCCCCACACACATTGCGCATGGCTCCAAGGTGACGTAGAGCGTCGCGCCGCCCAGGCGGTAGTTGCCGAGCGCGGTGCAGGCGGCGCGGATGGCTTCGGTTTCGGCGTGCGAGGTTGCATCGGCAGAGGAAATCGGCCGATTCCAGCCCTCGCCTACGATGCGGCCCTCCGCCACCACCACCGCTCCTACCGGCACTTCGCCCGCATCGCGCGCGCGCCGCGCCAGTTCCAACGCGCGACGCATGTGCGCCTCGTCTTCGGCTCGCGATTCGGCGCTTTGCGGACTGGCTGGCATCGGCGCATGGTAGCGCAAGGCGGTTCGACAGCAACGCGCGGGCGGATTGCTACCATGGCGCGTGATGCGATCTTCCGTCCGCCGCAAGAGATGGACGCGAGCCTGAACTGGCCCCTGCTTGCCGCGAAGGTCGCGGCGGCGGTGGCGATCGTGGTCGCGGCTTCGCGTGCCGCCGAGCGCGCCGGCCCGTTCGTAGGCTCAATGATCGCAACGCTGCCCGTGTCCACCGGCCCGGTGTACGTGTTCCTCGCCATGGACCACGGCGCGGCCTTCGTGTCGGACGCGGCGCGCATGAGCGTCGCTGCCACCGCGGCGATCGCTGCATTCATCACCGCATACGCCTGCGCAGCGCAGCGCCTGCGCACGGCCGCGTCGCTCGCGGTCGCAACCCTGGCCTGGTTCGCCGTAGCCTTCGCCCTGCAGCTGCGAGCGTGGACCTTCGCAGAGGCGTGCCTGCTTTTTGCGGCAACCTTCGCGCTCGCAATCCGCGGCCTTGCGCGCTTCGCCGTCACCGGTCCGGCGCCGCGCGCTCCGCGCGCCCGCTATGACCTCGCGCTGCGCGCCGCGCTGGTGGCCGCGGTGGTCGTGGCGACCACGGCCGCCTCGCATCTGGCCGGGCCGGCGGCGACGGGCGTCATCGCCACCTACCCGGTGGTGTTCACCTGCCTGGTGCTGATCTTTCAGCCGGCCTGCGGCGGGCGGTTCACGGCGTCGCTGCTGGCGAACGGCCTGAAAGGCCTGGTCGGCTTCGGCACCGCGCTCGCCGTGCTGCATCTCGCCGCGGCACGCATGAGCGCCGCCGCCGCGCTGCTCACGGCGCTTGCGGTCGCGGTCGCCTGGAACCTCGCGCTGTATCTTCGCCGCCGCTGACCACATCCGCGGCCGGCGCGCTGCGGGCGTTCGGCTACAATCATTCCAGGCTCGACAGTCAGGAGAATGGCCGGTGCAGGTCGCAGCAAAGCGCTACGCCGATGTTCTCGTGCTCGCCGTCGGCGGGCGCATCGATTACGTGAACGCGGACGAATTCAAGACCGCCCTGATGCCGCACCTCGGTAGCGTCGCCGCCGGCGGCGACCAGGTGGTGCTCGACCTGTCGGGGCTGGAGTACATCAGCAGCGCGGGGCTGCGCGTGCTGATGATCGCGGCGCGCGAAGCCCGCGCCCGGCAGGGCAAGTTGATCGCGGTGGCGCTGCAACCGGTGGTAAGGGAAATATTCGAGATCAGCAAGTTCACGCTGGTGTTCGAGCTGTTCGATTCCCTGCAGCAGGCGCTGCAGCAGATCTCCCCGGCGGCGCTCGCCGCCCTGAACTCGCGGTAGGCACGTTGCGCATCCGGTTCTGGGGCACGCGCGGCTCGTTGCCGGTGGCCCTCACCGCCGCCGACATCAGGCACAAGATCGTCGAGTCGCTGCTCGCCGCTCGCGGACGCAGCTTCGCCACGCGGCAGGAGGCGCAATCCTTCGTAGAACAAGAACTGCCGCATTCCATTGCGCACACCTACGGCGGCAATTCGTCGTGCGTCGAGATCGACGTCGGTTCCGGGGAGTACATCCTGTGCGACCTTGGAACGGGCGCGCGCCCCTTCGGCCAGCATGTGCTGGCTCAAGGCAAGGGCGCGCCGGTGCCGAGCACGTTCCATGTCTTCATGTCGCACCTGCACTGGGACCACATCATGGGGTTCCCGTTCCTGCAGCCGGCGTACCTCCCGGGCAACCGCATTTTCATTTACGGCTGCCACGACGCCATCGAGCAGGCATTCCGCAGGCAGCAGGCGGCACCCTGCTTCCCGGTTGAGTTCTCGCAGCTGTCCGCAAAGATCGAGTTCGTGGCGCTGAAGCCGGGAACGCGCCACCGCGTCGCCGGCCTGGAGGTCACGCCCAAGCTGCAGCTGCACGGCGGGGATTCGTACGGCTATCGCTTCGAGCACCAGGGCAAGGCGGTGGTCTATTCGACCGATTCGGAGCACAAGACCGACGACGCGCAATCGACGCGCGAGTTCGTGGAGTTCTTCCGCGAAGCGGACCTGGTGATTTTCGACGCCATGTATTCGCTCGCGGACATGGTGTCGGTGAAGGAGGACTGGGGGCATTCCAGCAACATCGTCGGCGTAGAGCTTTGCCAGCTCGCGCGCGCCAAGCACCTTTGCCTGTTCCACCACGAGCCCGCCAGCAGCGACGCCAAGATCGCATCGGTGCTGGAGGAGACGGTCCGTCTCGAGGAGATCACGCGCGAGGCTCACCGGCTCAAGGTCTCCAGCGCTTACGACGGCATGGAGATCATCATCTGAGCGCGCGCGGGCCCGAGGCGACGCCGGCAGTTCCGTGGCATGCCCGCCTGCTGCGTCCGCGACCCCTGGGCATTCTGCTGCTCGCCAGCCTCGCGATTTGCCAGCTCTTCTTCGATACCGCCGCGCAGGGTTGGCTGCGTAATGCTTGGTTTGACTCCTATCAGCGCATGATGCCGCGGCAGCGCACCGCGCAGCCAGCCGTCATCGTGGCAGTGGACGAAAAGAGCCTGGCGCAGCTCGGGCAATGGCCGTGGCCGCGCACCCTGGTCGCACGCCTCATGGACGCGATCGGCCGCTACCGTCCGCTGGTGGTGGGCATCGACGTCATTTTCGCCGAGCCCGACCGGCTCTCGCCGCAGGCGATCGCGCAACACCATCCGCACATCGATGCCGCGCTCGCGCAGCAGTTGAAAAGCCTGGCGAGCAACGACGAGGCGCTCGCCGCAGCGCTCAGGCGGCTGCCGGTGGTGCTGGGCGTGGCCGGCCTCGATCAGCCCGGCAAGGGCGCCCCGCCGCACTCAGCGGCCGTGTTTCGCATGCAGGGCGATCCCCTGCCCCATCTCTGGCATTTCCCCTCCGCGCTGACCAGCTTGAAGCTCATCGACGAGGCAGCCACCAGCCGCGCGCTGTTCAGCGCCGATGTGCGGGACCGGATCGTGCGCCGGGTGCCGCTGGTCGCAGCGGTGGGCGGCAATCCCCTGCCCTCCCTCGGCCTGGAGACGCTGCGGGTCGGCATTGGCGCCAAAGAAATACAGGTGCGCACGGGCGCGCACGGCGTCGAATCGGTCGGCGTCGGCGATGCCGTGATCCCGACCGATCGCGACGGCCAGGTCTGGGTGCGGTTCGGCCCGCACGACGCCAGTCGTTTCGTTTCCGCGGCGGACGTCCTCGCCGGCACGGTGGCGCCGGACCGCATCGAGGGCAAGCTCGTGCTCCTCGGCGTCACCGGCATCGGCCTAGTCGACCAGCAGGCGACGCCGCTCGCCGAGCGCATCCCCGGCATCGAAGTCCACGCCCAGTTGCTGGAGAACATTTTCGACGGCAACCCGCTGCGCCGCCCGCACTGGATGCTCTGGGTGGAAACTGCGCTGCTCGCCGCGTTCGGCGCGCTGCTCGTGCTGGCGGTGCCGGCGGTGACGCCGTTGCGCTCCTCTCTCCTGATGCTTGGGATAACCGGAGCGCTGCTGCTCCTCGGCATGGCGCTGTTCCGCTATTCCGGGCTGCTGCTGGATGCGGCGGCGCCTTTCATCGGCCTGAATATCCTTTTCGGCGGCCTGCTGCGCTCGACGCTCACCGAGGCCGACCGCCAGCGGCAGCATCTCAAGCGCCAGCTGGATGCGGAACGCGAGGCCGCGGCGCGCATGGCGGGCGAGCTGGAAGCGGCGCGCCGGGTGCAGGTCGGCATGCTGCCCGTTGCCGCGCTTGCGTTCCGGGGCGAGCGCCGCTTCGAACTGCACGCGAGCATGGAACCCGCGAAGGAGGTGGGCGGCGACCTCTACGACTTCTTCATGCTGGACAACTCGGGCCTGTTCATGATGGTGGGAGACGTTTCAGGCAAGGGCCTGCCCGCGAGCATATTCATGGCGCTGTCCAAGGCGCTCTATAAGAGCACCGCTTTGCGCACCCTGCCAGATCTCGGCCTCACCATGGCCGAGGCCAACGTGGAGATCGCGCGCGAAAACCCCGAGATGCTTTTCGTGACGGTGATCGCGTGCATGCTCGACGCTAAGACTGGCGAGCTCGTGTACTGCAACGCCGGCCACGAGCCGCCGCACGTCGTTGCCGCGGACGGCAGGAGCGTGCGCCCGCTCGATGGCGGCGGACCGCCGCTATGCACGCTGGAGAACTTCCCCTACCAGACAGGGCGCGCCCGCATGGCGCCGGGCGAATCCCTGGTGCTGCTGAGCGATGGCGTGCCGGAGGCGATGAATCCGGCGCGCGAGCTTTTCGGCCGGGCGCGCGTGCGGCAGATGCTGGCGGCGATGCCCCCGGGCTTGAGCGCCGAGGAGCGCGTCGCTGCCGTGGGCAGCGAGGTGCGGAAATTCTCGCAGGGGGCCGAGATGGCCGACGATGTGACGGTGCTCGTGGTGCGCTGGCGCGGCAAGCAGTGACCAGCGAGCGAGGCAGGAAAGCTACCGGACGTTGATCTCCACCCGCCGGTTGCGGGCTTCGGTGACTTCGTCGGCGGTCGGCACGATCGGCTCGCGCTCTCCCCGTCCGGCTACGCTGACGGCAACGGAGGGGATCCCGCGGTCGGTGAAATCCTTGCGCACGCGCTCGGCGCGCTTCAGCGACAGCGCGTCGTTGAATTCGAGCTTGCCCACGGTATCGGTGTGGCCGATGATCGCGACCTCCGCCACCTTGCGGCGTGCGACCTCGGCAAATATCTTCTCGAAGGCGTCCTTCGATTCAGGCGTGTACTCGTCCGTGCCTTCCTGGAAGTAGAGCAGGAACGAAACCGGGCGCACCGGCTGTGCGGCGATGGCGCCCGAAAACATGGTCTTGACCTCGCCGTCGGTCACGGCACGCGTCTCGGTTTTGCCGTGCGCGTCGCCCCGGGCCGCCGCGTAAGGCTGGTTGAGCGTCGTGCTGCCCTCGGACCCGGTGACCATCACTGTGCCGACCTTGCCGTCCCGGTCCGGGACCAGGACCACCGTCTGCGGCGGGTAAGCAGGCTGCTGCGCGCACGCCACCGACAGCGCGGCGGCCACCACCATCAAGCCCGTGCGGCTCGCGGTCGCCATGTGAACCCGACCGCCTACTTCGGCTCGTCGACCTGGACGAAGAACTCGGTGCCGCGCACGCCCAGGATCGTGGCCGGCGTCTTCACCGTCATGGCGTCCGGGGACTGCTTGGCGATCTTGCCCGAGACCACCGACAGCGTGCCGTTGCGCACGGAAGCGTCCAGCCGGCCTTCGTGGGTCGTCGAATTGAACGCATAGTGATCGAGTGCCAGCACGCTGTTCGGGCCGGCCGACATCATGGTGTTGTCCGTAAATGTGATGCCGACGGAGCCTTCGATGCCGGTGCGCAGGACGTCGCCTTGCTGCAGCCGCGCTCCGGGGGCGCCGATGAGGCGCTGTGAGCCGCGCTCGATGATCACGGTGCCGCTCAGTACCTTGATCTGCGCGATATCGTCGGCCACGGCCGGCGCAGCAGCAAGTAGTCCGCTGACGAGCGCGCACAGCGCAAGCAGGTTGGCTTTGACACGTTTGGCAGGCATTTGCATCTCCTCTCGGGGCCGATGAATTCGTGACTTATTACCACTAGTGGCAAGACAAATTGATAATCATGATCGCATAAATTCCAGTCCCGGCTCATGTAATCTTTCTCATATGGCGGCGCCTTTTCCTGCTCCTATGCGATTGGTGTTGGCTGCCGACGACAGCGACTACCCGCGCCTGCAAGAATTCGTCGACCGGGCCTGCGATCAGGCCCGGTGCTCCCCGCGACAGCGTGCTCGCGTCCAGCTGGTGCTCGAGGAGTTGTTCTCGAACACGGTCAAGCATGGGAGGCGCGATGCTGCGCCGATATCGGTCACGGTAGCGGTGGAATTCGGCGGCGCGGAACCGATGGCGATCCGCTACGAAGACGATGCGCCGCAGCACGACGCGTTCGATCAATCCGCCGCCGAAGGCGAGTTGCAGGCCCCCGTGGCGAAGCGCCGCGTCGGCGGCCTGGGCATCTTGCTCATCCGCGAGCTGGGCAAGGACGTGAATTACGCGTGGTCGGGCGGTAAAAACCGCGTCACTTTCTCAGTCGCGGCGGACGCGCTCTAGGCGCGTCGCGGGCAGCGGCCGCCTGGGGCCGAAGTGTAAAGTGTGACTTTACACTTCGGCGGCTGGGCCCGGACGCTGCTATTCCCACTCAATCATCAACGGCGCTTGTAAGCCGTTGGCATGTCTAGAAGTTTTTTCTGCGACTACCATTTCTACCGTCAGATTTACCGTCATTTGCATCCGATACCCAAAATTTGCATTCAGCATCTATCGGCACGTATCGCAGACTATCGACAGCCTGTTGCATGTACCCCTTCAGGATCGGTCGGGATCTATCGGTACCTATCGCTGGTAACGTTTTTCTCGTCCTGTGATCGTTCAGTATCTATCGCTACCTATTGGTAGCAAATGGCATCGAGCTCAAGCCAGCACTTTGAGACCGTGCTTCTCGACCACGGCCAGCAACTTGAGCGCCATGCCGCTGGGCCGCTTGGTGCCGGCCTCCCACTTCTGTACCGTCGACTCGCTGGTGTTCAGATAGCGTGCGAATACAGGTTGACTGACATGCGCCCCCTCGCGGATTCGCTTGATCTCTTTAGGAGGGATCGCCGACGGCGCAGTGAGGCACGATTCGTCAAATTCGCGCATGGTCGCCTTGTCGATGGTCCCGGCGCGATGCAGCCCTTGGGCTGCGCTGTGGATCGCCTCGAAGGCGTCGCTCTTGAACTTGGCTTTACTCTTCATTGCATAGCTCCCGTAAGTCACCCTGATTCAGCGCGGACGCCAACTCGGTCTCGGTCATGCGGCCAAACGCCTGCGCCAGCTTTCTGAAATCAGCAAGTTCACCGGCATCGATGTTATCCCGGTCCTTTTTGGCGTACAGATACGCAAATATCCAATGCCGCCCACCCTTCGCCAGCACGATCGAGCGGTGCATGTTCTTGTTCAACCGCTTCTTGTACACGCCTCCACCCAGGTCGTCAGCCTGCCCCTGCATTACCTCGCGAATCGCCGCAATCAACGCAGGATCACCGATGCGCGCCTTCGTCGCTGCCTTGCTGAACCAGGCTGTCTTGAAAGCTCGTTTCAGAGGTTTTTTTCAGCACAGCGTACTATAGCACCTAGTCCTACCTTTGTCACGGCCTGTCCTGACAATTGAGCGCAATAGGAGTACCTACAGTACGGTCTTGGTGTTGCGAGGCAGGTGCGAGGCCACCCGCATGCTCTGCTCTTGTCTGTGCGCGCTGGTGGCAATCTGCACAGACCTTGGGCGGAATCAATGGGCGGCAAAGAATTTGGGGTCTTCTCGGATTCAAGTGGGTGATTTTGAGGGTTTTTAGAGCTTCGGGAGCATGCAGGTGAGAACTTTCAGTCGCAGGTATTCCTCGTCGCGCAGGCCGTAAGCCTCACCTCCCAATATCTTGAACAGTTCGGCCGCAAATTGCTGGGCGGGCTGCTCGGCAAAGCAGCTGGCAAGACCTTCGGCAAGCTCGGCGGCTCCGCCACTGGCATGGCGTTCTCCTTTGCCACCACCTATGCGCTGGGACAACTTTCCACACGCTACTACGCCGGCGGGCGGGTGATGAACACCACCGTGCTGCGCGATACATTCCAGAACCTGTTGGGGCCGGCCAAACAAATGCAGACGCAGTACATGCCGCAAATTAGACAACAGGCCGAAACTCTCGACATGGGACGGGTGATCGCAATGGTGCGAGGCGCCTGACCGCCATGGGTTTCTTTTCAGAACCGCGGCGGAAAGATTTGCCGTCAAAACGTACTGCATTCTGCTGATACATCTCGATAGACCTCGAAAGCATGTTCGCGCTCGAAGTCGATGCCTGAGATCATTTGACCGCGTGAATCGATAGTCTTCGATAGGTTCTGAAAGACTTTTTCTCACTCCCACTCGATGGTGGCGGGTGGCTTGGAGGAGATGTCGTAAGTGACGCGGTTGATGCCGCGCACCTCGTTGATGATGCGGTTCGAGACGCGCGCCAGCAGCTCGTGCGGCAGCGGCGCCCAGTCCGCGGTCATGAAATCGGTGGTCTGCACCGCGCGCAGCGCCACCACGTTCTCGTAGGTGCGGCCGTCGCCCATGACACCCACCGAGCGCACCGGCAGGAACACGGCGAACGCCTGCGCGGTGCGGTCGTACCAGCTGGTGCCGTCCGCATCCTTGGCCTTGCGCAGCTCGTCGATGAAAATCGCATCCGCGCGTTGCAGCAGCGCGGCGTACTCGCGCTTCACTTCGCCGAGGATGCGCACTCCCAGCCCCGGGCCCGGGAACGGGTGGCGGAACACCATCTCGCGCGGCAGGCCAAGCGCCAGGCCGAGCTCGCGCACCTCGTCCTTGAAGAGTTCGCGCAACGGCTCGAGCAGCTTCAGGTGCAGTGTCTCGGGCAGCCCGCCGACGTTGTGGTGCGACTTGATGCTGGTCGCTTTCTTGGTTTTGGCGCCCGCCGATTCGATCACATCAGGATAGATCGTGCCTTGGGCGAGCCATTTGGCGCCGCGGATCCTGCTTGCCTCGCGCTGGAACACCTCTACGAATTGCCGGCCGATGACTTTGCGCTTCTCCTCCGGGTCGGCAACGCCATGCAGCGCGGCGAAGAAATCGGCACTCGCATCGACGTGCACCACTTTGACGTGCATGTGGCGCGCGAACGTTTCCATCACCTGTGCGGCCTCGTCCAGGCGCAGCAGGCCGTGGTCGACGAACACGCAAGTGAGCTGATCGCCGATGGCGCGGTGGATGAGCGCCGCCGCGACCGACGAATCGACGCCGCCCGAGAGGCCGAGGATCACCTCGTCGGCGCCGACCTGCTCGCGGATCCTGGCGACCGCTTCGGCGACGTAATCCGGCATGCTCCAGTCGCTGCCGCAGCCGCAGATCTGGTGCACGAAGCGCTGCAGGATGCGCGCACCCTGCCGCGTGTGCGTCACTTCAGGATGGAACTGCACGCCGTAGAAGCCGCGCGCCTCGTCGGCCATGGCCGCGATCGGGCAGGCCTCGGTCGAGGCCATGACACCGAACCCCGGCGGCAGCTGGGCCACCTTGTCGCCGTGGCTCATCCAGACCTTCAACATGCC
>CAYMVA010000158.1:0-34923 GCA_964393745.1 uncultured Enterobacteriaceae bacterium
GCGGGTTCCGCGATGCCGATGTAGTTGCCGAGCGACTTGGACATTTTCTCCACGCCGTCGGTGCCCTCGAGTAGCGGCATGGTCATGATGCACTGCGGCTCCTGGCCGAAATCCCGCTGCAGCTCGCGCCCGACCAGCAGGTTGAATTTCTGGTCGCTGCCGCCGAGTTCCACGTCCGCCTTCATCGCCACCGAGTCGTAGCCCTGCATCAGCGGATAGAGCAGCTCGTGCACCGCGATCGGCTGCCCGGTCTTATAGCGCCTGGAGAAATCGTCGCGCTCCAGCAGCCGCGCCAGCGTGTAGCGCGAGGCGAGGCGGATCATGCCCTCGGCGCCGAGCTTGTCGGACCACTCGGAGTTGAACAGCACCTGGGTCTTCTCGGGATCGAGGATCTTGGACATCTGCGCGCGGTAGCTCTTGGCGTTCTCCAGGATCTGCTCGCGCGACAGCGGCGGCCGGGTCTGGTTCTTGCCGGTCGGGTCGCCGATCATGCCGGTGAAATCGCCGATCAGGAACTGCACCTGGTGGCCGAGGTCCTGGAAGTGGCGCAGTTTGTTGATCACCACTGTGTGGCCGATGTGCAGGTCGGGCGCGGTCGGGTCGAGGCCGAGCTTGACGCGCAGCTTGCGGCCGCTCTTCAGCTTGCGCACCAAGTCCTCTTCGAGAATTAGTTCCTCGCTGCCTCGCTTGATGCGCTCGAGGGCTTCGGCAACCGGGACCATGGCGTGCTAGACTTTCGTAGGCATATGATAATCAACGGATTCTAGCCGAACATTCTAGCCGAGCCATGAGCCGCCTGGCGCCAATCTGGCGCACCGCTGCCGTCGCCGCCCTCGCGTTCTGCGGGGCGGTGGTGGCGTTCGCGACCATCGCGCCCTCGCCCGAGGTCGAGTTGCTGCTCGGCCGGGTGGCGACGGCCGAACCCCTGCCGATCCGAACCGAGGAGGCGTTGCTCCCTGCGCCCACAAGCTACTTGCGCGAGGACCGCTTCCAGCGCGGCGATACGCTTGCCGGTGTGCTCGCGCGCCTCGGAATCACGGACGCCGACCTGCAGAAGCTCCTGCGCATGCCCCAGGTGCGCTTCCTGCGGCCGGGCACCACGCTGACTGCGGAAGTTCGCCCCGATGGCGAGCTGGTGGTGCTCAGCTTCCTCAGCCCGCGCGATGCGCTGGTGCGCATCGAGCGCGTCGGCCAGGGAATGCACGCCGCCGAAGAGCGCGCCGCGCTGAGCGTACGCACGGAGATGAAAAGCGCGGTGATCCGGCTTTCGCTGTTCGGCGCCGCGGACGCTGTCGGAATCCCGGACAGCGTGGCGATCCAGCTCGCCGACATTTTCGGCGGCGACATCGACTTCCTGCGCGACCTGAGGAAAGGCGACCGATTCTCGGTGGTGTACGAAATGCAGATGCTGAACGGCCGCGCGGTGCGCTCCGGCCGCGTGCTGGCGGCGGAGTTCGTCAACCACGGCAAGACGCACCGCGCCGTCTGGTTTCCCGGCAGTGATGCCGAGGGGAAGAAAAGCGGGGGCTGGTACGCGCCGGACGGCAAGAACCTGAGGAAAGCGTTCCTGCGCTCGCCGCTGGAATTCTCGCGCGTCTCCTCGGGCTTCGGCATGCGCATGCACCCGTTCCTGCAGAGCTGGCGCGCGCACAAGGGAGTGGACTACGCGGCGCCGGTCGGCACGCGCGTGCGCTCGGTGGGCGACGGCGTGGTCGAGCTTGCCGGCAACAGCGGCGGCTACGGCAACATGGTGGTGGTTCGCCACCAGGGCCAGTACTCGACGATCTACGCGCACCTCTCGGGCTTCGCGCGCGGCATCCGCAAGGGCACCCGCGTGACGCAGGGCGAGACCATCGGCATGGTGGGGCAGACTGGCTGGGCGACCGGCCCGCATCTGCACTACGAGTTCCGGGTCGGCGCCGAGGCGCGCAATCCGCTCACCATCGCGTTACCGGCGGCGTTGCCGGTGCCGGCGCACGAGCTGGGCGCATTCCGCGCCTACTCCGAGCCGCTCGCCGCGCGGCTCGACCTGCTCGCGAGCACCCAGATCGCCCTGGTGGAGTAGCTGCGGCTGTGGCCGCCGAGCTCTACGTCGGCATCATGTCGGGCACCAGCCTCGACGGGGTGGACGCGGTGCTTGCGGACCTGTCGGGCGCGCAGCCGCGCATCCTCGCCCGCGCCCATGCGCCGTTCGATGCGACGCTGCGCGCCGAGTTGCTGGCGCTCAACGCCCCTGGGGTCAACGAGATCGAGCGCGGCGCGCTCGCCGGCAACCTGCTCGCGCGGCACTATGCCGATGCGGTGAAGGCATTATTTTCCCGATCGGGAAAATTTCCGTCGAAGGTCCGCGCCATCGGCTGCCACGGTCAGACGGTGCGCCACCATCCCGAGCGCGGCTACACGGTCCAGATCGGCAACCCGGCGCTGCTCGCCGAACTAACCGGGATGCGCGTGGTGGCCGACTTCCGCAGCCGCGATGTCGCTGCCGGCGGCCAGGGCGCGCCGCTGGTGCCGGCGTTCCACGCCGCCGTGTTCGCCAGCCGCGACGAGAGCCGGGCCGCGCTCAACCTCGGCGGCATCGCCAACCTGAGCTGGCTGCCGCGCTCGGGGCGCGTCACCGGCTTCGACTGCGGGCCGGGAAATTGCCTGCTGGACCTGTGGGCCGCGCTCCACCTGCGCAAACCGCACGACGAGGGGGGCAGGTGGGCGGCGGGCGGCAGGGTGGTACCGGCGCTTCTCGAGCGCATGCTGGCGGAACCGTTCTTCGCCCTGTCGCCGCCGAAAAGCACCGGGCGCGACTTGTTCAACGAAGGGTGGCTGGATCGGATGCTGGAAGGCGACGAGGACGTACGCTCGGTGCAGGCTACGCTGCTCGAGCTCACCGCGCGCACCATCGCGCGCGCCGTGCGGCGCCACTGCCGCGGCGCGCGCCGCGTCATCGCATGCGGCGGCGGCGTGAAAAACGGCGCCCTGATGCGGCGCCTCGGCAAGCTGCTTGCGCCTGCTGCGTTGGAGACGAGCGATCGCTACGGCATCGAGCCGCAGCTGGTGGAAGCGAGCGCCTTCGCCTGGCTGGCGAAGCAGGCGCTCGATGGAAAGCCTGGAAATCTTGCTGCGGTCACCGGCGCGCGAGGCGCGCGGGTGCTGGGTGCGGTGTATCCGCCCTAGGCAGAGAAGGACGACCCGCAGCCGCAGGTGCTCTTGGCGCCCGGGTTCTTGATCACGAACTGCGCGCCCTCGAGGCCTTCGGAATAATCGATCTCGGCGCCCACCAGGTACTGGTAGCTCATCGGGTCGATGAGCAGCGCGACGCCGTTCTTCTCCATCACGGTGTCGTCGTCGTTCTTCACCTCGTCGAAGGTGAAGCCGTACTGGAAGCCGGAGCAGCCGCCGCCGGTGACGAACACGCGGAGCTTGAGCTCGGGGTTGCCCTCTTCCTCGATCAGCTGCTTCACCTTGCTCGCGGCGTTGTCGGTGAAGATCAGCGGCGCTGGCATTTCGGTCACTGCTTCGGTCACTGCGTCCATGCTTGGCTCCTGAATCCTGATGGCGAATTATCCCGCGCCTGTTGCCCTCGGGTCAAAAGGGTTATTGAGGGCAATTTTCACGAGGCGAGCTTCAATTCGACCGCTTTCACTTCCGCGCCATGGTGCACCATCCGGCCCTCGATCACGGCGCCCTGCTGGATCTCGATGCTCTTGTAGTACACGTCACCTTTGACCCGCGATCCGATCTGCAGTTCCAGGGTCTCCTGCGCGTGCACCGAGCCGTTGATGGTGCCGTTCACCACGATGTGCGTGGCTTGCACTTCGCCGTCGATGCGCGCGTGCTCCGAGACGACCAGCGTCGCCGGCTGTTCGGGCAATGCCGCGACACTGCCCCGCACCGCGCCGTCCACCCTGAGTCCGCCGCTGAAAAACACGTTGCCCTCGATGCGCGTGGTGGCGCCGATCAGGCTGTCGATGCGGTTATCCGGCTTGCTTTGCTTGCGGAACATGGCTGCCTCCCGTTTCAGGACCTGCCCTCAGGCTACGCTACATCGGCGCCGTGCTTTGCGTCGCCCTCGGCTGCGCCGAACCCGTTTCGTACACCCGCGCCTGGACGGTGTCCAGGCGCGCGCCGGGGTTCACCCGGAACGTGCCTTCCACCTTCTGGAAGTGCTTGAAAGACAACAGAAAAGTGGGCGATTCGGCCTCGGCTGCGCCAGGGAAAGTGATGATAGCACTCCGCCCCGACTCCGTCAGGTTCACCACCAGCTCCAGCCGCCCCTGGAAGTCGCGTGTGCGCCGGGTGCTGGGCGCGAGCAGCAGCAGCCGGTAGCGGTACTCCCCGGGGGTCGGTTCGGCATCGACCTTGAATCGCAGGATCGAGAGCGAGGCTGCGGCGGCAGTGTCTGAGGACAGCATGCTCTCGAAGATCGCCAGCTCCTCGCGCAGCCGCGCGTTGTCGGTTTCCAGTGCGCGGATTTGCTGCGCCAGCTTCTGCTGCGCGGTGCGCTCGATCGAGAGCCTGCTGTCGGCGGCATTGGCCACTGCGCGCAGGCGCTCGAGCTCGCTGCGCACCGAATCCACCTCGCGGCGCGAGGCGCCGAGCTCGCGCTCGACTTCGTCGCGGTCGAAGCCGGCGAAGCGCCGCCCGGCGTCGTACATCCACGCCGCGAGCGCCGCCGAGAAGGCGAGCAGCACGGCAAGCGCGAGCCAGCGCAGGTACCACGGCATGTGCGTGCGCACCGCCACCTTCGGCGCCGCGATGCCGAAGCGCTGCCGCAGCTTCGCCAGGCGGCCGCTCATTGCCATGCGGTTTGCAGCACCAGAAAGCAAACAGCCGCCCTAAGGCGGCTGTGCTGGACGCGAGGTCGCGGAGCCGTTCGATTCAACGCTTCGAGTACTGCTTGCGCCGGCGCGCCTTGTGAAAGCCGACCTTCTTGCGCTCCACCTCGCGCGCGTCGCGCGTCACCAGGCCCGCGGCGCTGAGCGCCGGCTTGAGCGTCGCGTCGTATTCGATCAGCGCCCGCGCCAGGCCATGGCGCACCGCGCCTGCCTGGCCGCTCTCGCCGCCGCCTTGCACGTTGACCTTGATGTCGAAGCTCGCCGCGCTCTTGGTGATCTCGAGGGGCTGGCGCACGATCATGCGCCCGGTCTCGCGGGCGAAGAAATCGTCAACCGGCTTGCCGTTGACCAGGAACTGCCCCTTGCCCTGCTTGAGGAACACGCGCGCCACCGAGCTCTTGCGCCGCCCGGTGCCGTAGTAGTAGTCGCCGACCATGGGTCTATATCTCCAGTGCCTTGGGCTGCTGCGAGGCGTGCGGGTGCGTGCCCTCGGCGTAGATCTTGAGTTTTCTCAGCATCGCGTTTCCCAACGGCCCCTTGGGCAGCATGCCCTTGACCGCCTTCTGCAGCACGCGCCCGGGATAGCGCGAGTGCAGCTTGCCGAATGTGGTTTCCCGCACCCCGCCCGGATAGCCGGTGTGGCGGTAGTATTTCTTGTCCTCGGCCTTGCGGCCGGTGACGCGCAGCTTGGCCGCGTTGACCACGACGATGAAGTCCCCGGTGTCGACGTGCGGCGTGTACTCGGGCTTGTGCTTGCCGCGCAACCGCGAGGCGATCTGCGTGGCGAGGCGGCCGAGCACTTTGCCCTGCGCGTCCACCACGTACCAGCCGTGGTTGACGGTCTCGGCCCTGGCGCTGAAAGTTGTCATGTTCCGGATCGTGCGAAAGGGCGCGAATCTTATCAAAAAAAGGGGCGCAACCCCATGAGGTTGCTCCCAATCCAGCAAAGTAACATAGCGCTACTTATGGACTCATAAGGAAAACAATGGACTGCACCGTTCGCTGGACCGGCGAGGGCATGGCGTTCGTCGCCGAAACAGGCAGCAACCACCTGGTGGCGATGGATGGCTCACCCGATGGGGGTGGCCGCAACCTGGCGCCGCGCCCGATGGAGCTGGTGCTCGCCGGCGCCGGCGGCTGCTCCGCCTACGACGTGGTGTTGATTCTCAAGAAAAGCCGCCAGGACATCACTGGCTGCGACGTCAAGCTGAGCGCCGAGCGCGCGCCGAGCGACCCCAAGGTGTTCACCAGGATCCACATGCATTTCGTGGTGCGCGGCAGGAACCTGAAACCGAGCCTGGTCGAGCAGGCGGTGCGCCTGTCGCACGAGAAGTACTGCTCGGCCAGCGCAATGCTCGGCAAGACCGCCGAGATGACCAAGGACTTCGAGATCGTCGAGCAATAGGGGTCAGAGCCCTTGGGGGACAGACCCCGGTTTTCCCCGCTTCGGGGTCTGTCCCCGGTTTTGCCTTTCGGACTCTGACCCCGATTATCGGTTTGTGGCGCGGGTCATGGCGCCGCGCTCGGCGAACCACTCCTCGGCGTAGTCGCAGCCGCGATAGTCGTCGAAATACGGGCCGCCGAGCGTGTAGTGCACAATCTTCGCCGCCGGGTTATGCGCGTATTCGCCCACCAGCCAGTTCCACTCCAGCGGCAGCTCGCCGATGCGCGCGTCCTCGGCCCAAGCGAAGCGGTGCAGCTCTAGCCCAGAGGCGGAGTTCACGTAATCGGGAGTCAGCCCCCTGCAGCGCTCGTTGTTGAACAGCATCAGGCTCGACCAGTTCTTGCGCGGATACTTCGTCTGCACCTGGTCGAGAAACTTGCGCTCGGTCTTCGGCACGTAATCGTGCTTGCACACCAGCACCGCCTTGTCCGCCGCGCGGTCAATGTACGCCGCAAGCTCGGCGATGTCGGCGCGGCACAGCATGTCGCAATCCATGAACAGCGACCAGCCACGGTAGCCGCTCAGGTGCGGCACCAGGAACCTGGTCAGGCTGAATTCGGTCGATTCGGTCGGCCCGCGCGGGCGCGTATAGATGCCTTTCAATTGCGACTGCATCAGTGGCGCGACCGACACCGGGATCGACGCGCGCCTCAGGATCGAATGCGCCAGCGTGTGGTACGCGACCGTTTCGTTCGGGTCGTAGCCGATGAAGACCTGGAGCATGCCGGGCATCGGGTTCAGCGCTTGCGTCGAGTTCGAGATGCATTCCGTGTCCGCCGCGGCGGCGCGCCGACCTCGAGCATCAGCGCGGCGAAGCGGCGATAGTCGCGCCCGAAAGCCGGTACCAGCTTGCGCGCAAGCGCCAGATTCTTCGTCACATCGGCCCGCCTCAGCTCCAGCGCGTACTTATGCCGCACCACGTGGCGGAATTTTCTCGCCTCGTGCATTAGCCGCCGCGTCCCCTCGCTCAGAACCGCAGGCCTGACGCCCCGGACGGCGACCGCCATCCCGTCCAGCAGCTCGGCGTGCGAGCCCTCGCCACGGGGGACGTACTCGTCGATTTCGTTGCCAATCGCCTCGAGTACAGACTCCAGCCCCGTGTAGATCGCTGCAGCGCCGTCTGCAAGGCTGGCGCAGTGCGACCACTCGTGGTAAAGGCCGCCTCGCTTGCTTCCCGGAGCAGTCAGCTTGCGTAATTCGCGAAAGCGCCGATCCGCCTCCGCCACGTTGCCAAGCTCGCGCCGCACCAGCTCGAGCTGCCGGTCAAGCCGCGCGAACAGCGGATGCGTCATCGAGCGCCTCCTCCCGCATCATCGCCAGCAGCCGCGCGTCCACCCGCTCGGCGAACGTGACGTCGGCTGGAAATCCCTTCATCGAGGCTTCGACCATGCCGAGGATGCGGGACTCCGCCAGTCCGCCCCGGTTCTCGATCAGGAAGTCGACGTCGGAATCCGCGCGAAAGCCGCCCCGGGCGAGAGAGCCGACGACGCGCACCGATACCCCGGAGCGGCGCAGCGCGTCGAGCGTCCGGCCGGCCAGTTCGAGCGCCCGGTCCCGGCGCTCGGTTGCGCGCCGCGCGAACAGGCGCCCAAGCTGCGACGACGGCGCCGCGCCGCGGCCGTTCGCGACCGCGGATCGTACGGCCGCGGCCGGCAGTGCCGCCGGATCGGCGACCTTCATCGTCAGGCCGAGAACTCCCAGCACCCTGTGCACCTTTCGGATTCCAAGGTCGCAGACCGTCCCTGCCTCGAGTTGCGCGATGGTGAGCCGTGACAGCCCGGCAGCGGCCGCGAGCGCCTTCTTGGTCAGGCCGAGCCGCTGCCGCGCCTGCGCCACGGCGGCGCCGAGCGCATTCATTTGCGTGTCAACTATATTATGCTTTGGGTGCATGCCATATTATGCACCGCGCGGCCCGAATTTCGCTAGATGCGATAGGCGACCGTGGTCATCAGCTTTGCCGCTGCGCGCATCGCGCGCTTGAGCGGCTCGGGCAGCTCGGCGGCGCCCAATGTGATCGCAGTGGCGCGGTGCCTGGCCTCGTCGTCGCGCATCGCCTCGACCACGGCGCGCGTGCGCCGGTCCTCGGGCGAGAGCTGCGCCAGGTGGCCCTCGAGGTGCGCCTCGACCTGGCGCTCGGTCTCGGCGAGAAATGCGAGATTCCAGCGGTCGCCCGCGAGGCCCGCGGCGGCGCCCATCGCCAGAGCGCCTGCGTACCACAGGGGATTGAGCAGGCTCAGCCGGCCGCCGAGCGCCTCGATGCGTTCCGCGCTCCAGGCGAGATGATCCTGCTCTTCGCGCGCCGCTTGCTCGAGGGCGCGGCGGTTGTCGGGGTTGCGCGCGGTGAGCGACTGTCCCTGATAGAGCGCTTGCGCGCAGACTTCGCCTACGTGGTTAACGCGCATGAGGGCAGCCGCGTGGTCGCGCTCGGAGGGGCTGAGGTCGCCCTCTTCGAGATCGCCCGCGGGCGTGGGGCGCTCGGCCTGGTGGACGCCGGCGATCGCCCGCAGGGCAACGTCGAAAGCGGAGATGGCCTGGTCGATCAATTGCGCTCCTAAACCATCCGCCATACAGCAGCGCCGGGGCGTGCCGGCTGCTCGGGCTGCGGCAGCGGGAAATTGGCCATTCGCTCGTCTGGCACACCCCGGCTTTCCTCCAGCCAGACCTCCCACAACACGCCCGGATGTCTGGCCGATGAGGCCTCGAACAACGCTTTCCAGAAGCCTACGGGCCGGATGGTGCAGTGGGCGTTCTCGCCGTTGGGCAGGGTCTTCTTTGCCGGGAAGCAGGCCACGTTCGCAAATACGAACTTCTGCGCGTAGCCGAACAGGCCTTCAATGATCCAGTCCAGGTCGTCCTCCGGGCAATGCTCGAGCACATCGGTGCAGATCACGCCGTCGAAGCGTCCCTGCGGCAGCTCGGAAAACGGCTCGTAGCCGGGGTCGTAACAGCGGATCGACTCGGCCCCCCAGTATTCCTGGATGCTGTTCCAGCGCACCACCCCCTGCTGGGCGATGGGCGCCGGGCGGTACTGCGTGCCCTTGCCGCAGCCGTAATCGAGGAGGCTGCGCGCCCCGGTACGCGCGATCAGCGAGCGGATGCGATGCGCCTGCCGCGGCAGGCTGATCCCGGCGAAGGTCTTCTCCGCAGGAATGCCGTGCGCGACATCGCCCGCCCGGTGCATGGTGCGATACAGACCCATCAATTCGACGTATCTCGGGCTTGGGTTGGCGCGGCTGTATGGCATCGTCACCCGAGTATAAAAAAAAACGGGCGCCCTGAGGCGCCCGTTCTCCAGTTCCGGATGGCCGGCCGGAGCCGGCTACCCCGAACGGATGTTGCTTACCACGTATGCCGCAGGCCCAGCGCGAAGCTCTGCGGATCCGCGCCAAAACCGGTTTGCCCGGCCGAGTTGGCGAAGAAGTCGTAGCGAGCCGCCTTGTCGTTCTTGATCTGCTGGTAGCTGGCGTGCACGTTGGTGCGCTTGCTCAGCTTGTACGAATAGCCAATCGTCCACATCTTGGCGCCCGTATCGCTACCCAGGTTGACCGTGTCGCCGTTTAGCGGGACACCACTCAGGTTGGACACGTTGCCGCTCCAGTCATCCGCCTGAGAGTAGCTGAAGTTCACCCCGTGGTTGCCGATGTCGTAGGTGATCGGAATCGACCACACGTCGCGCTTGAGGTCGGTCCCACCGGCGATCGTGGTGGCGTTCAGCTTGGAGTCGTCATACATCAGGCCGATGCCCAGGCCCATGCCGAAGCGATAGCGCACCCCGATACGGTTGCTGGTGACCTTGAGGTTACCGGTGCCATTGGCCAAGTTCGTGCCGTACCCGAGGCTGATAGTTCCGGCAAATCCGATGTCCTTGTCCTGAAGGTAGGAGTACTGGACCACGAGGCCGCCAGTTTCGAAGCGCGGCGCAAGGTTATACGCACGGTTCTTCTTGCTATCGCGCGGATCGCCTGCCTGGTTGACCGGCTGCGTATCCGTCGGACGCGCGTAGCCGGCAGTGATGCTGAAACCGCCCCACACCGGGGAATCCCAGCGGATCACGTTGCTGTAGCGCGCGCCGATAACAACGCCCGACGCCGCACCCGCACCCGGGGTCGCAGTGCCGCCAAGCCCGAAGGTGTTCATCAGGCCGAGGATCGAGGAGCTCGAGTTCGCAGTCAGCCAGCCCGGATCAATCTTGTAGGTCTCGTCGTAGTGGAGGTCCCACACGCCGATCAGGAAGCGGCCGGCCGCCTTGCTGCGCACGCCGATCGCGCTGTTCCGGTTGCCCCACCCGTTGACTCCAGCGGCTGAGCCCACCGCGTTGCTGCGCGTGTCGGAGTTGATGATCACCGCGGACTCGACCTGCACGAACGCCGAATTGCCGCCGCCCAGATCCTCGTTGACGAAGAAGCGGATGTTGGAACCCGCGCCGTCACGTACCCGGTCGTGCGACTTCATGTCGGCGTTCACGCCGCCACCGCCTTGTGTCGCGCCGCTCGCCTTCACGTAATCCCACATGATGTTGACCGTGCCGCCGATCGTCACCGAGGTCTGCGCGAACGCAACCGGTGAGACGAATGCGGCCGCTACTGCTACCGCTAGAACTTTCCTGTTCATATCTTCTCCTCTGCTTGTTTTTGCCTTGGCGGCACGAACCGCCAAACCCCCTTGATGGGAAGTCGGCAAGATTCTCCCAAACCCCTTGACGCAGCAGCAAAAGAAATCTGGTCCCAGAGAGAATTCCAAAGGTTGATGTTGCCTTTATGCAACACCAATTCCAGAGGACAGAATGACATTAAACTCAATACAAATCAGTGTGTTAACTAAACAACGCTGCAATATCGGTACTGACAGATGATAAAGGCGTAACCCAGGTTCCGTCCCCCTTCTGGCGGTAGACGCGGAAGCCTGGAAACCAGGGAGATTCGGCTCCTTCGGCCATCCACCGGAACTCAGCCAGGCGCGATACCAAAACCCGCGCGCTACGGCCAAGCGCGGCCATCAGGTGCATGTTGGTGTTGCTGACGCCGACGTAGTCGTCGATCTGCGCGAGCAGGGCGAGCATCGCCTCCAGGTCGGCATTCAGCGCCGAAAGATCCACCACCCGCTCGCCGCAGGCCTCGTCCAGCGCGCGCACTTCTTCGGCTTTCGGGTTGCGCTGCAAGACCAGCAGGGTGCCGGGCAGCGATTTCGCCATGGCGACGAAATCGGCGAACTTGACTTCCTTGTAGAGCACGTTGCGGTTGCCCGACTCCGGGCCGGTGCCCGCGCGCCAGGTGAGGCCGATGAGCGGCCGTTTCAGTCCCTCCAGCCGCGCCGCGACCTCCGCCATGCGGTCCGCCAACGGCGCGAAGCGGATCGGCCCGGGAATGGGCAACTCGGCGGCGTGCAGCAGGTAAGGCAGATCGCCCAACAGGCGATAGCCGGCATTCGGCGGAATGCGCTCCGGGGCGTCCTCGACCGCATCGAGCACCCCGCTTCGCCGCACCATCTCCACCAGCCGCGGGGTCACCGCGCCCTCCACGCGCGCGCCGCGCTGGCGCAGGAACGGAACGAAGCGCAGGAAATAGAGATCGTCACCGATGCCCTGCTCAGCGTGCACTTTGAGCGTGACGCCATCCAGCCGCTGCGGCAGCAGTTCCTGCAGCTCTGGGCTGTCGACAGCCAGCCCGAACTTCCTGAGGAAACCGTGGCGGTTGACGCGCCACAGGTAGCGGAACCAGCCTTCTTCCCAGCGCCCGAGGGCGAGCAGCTTCTCGCCGAGCACGAAGCGCAGGTCGCCGCTCGCCGGAGCGTGCTCGATCCCTTGGCGCAGAGTGCGCAGTGATTCCTCGTACTCGCCGAACTGCCACTGCTGTGCGGCAAGCGCGTTCACCGTCTCAACATCGTCGGGGCGCTGAGCAAGCACCTCCCGGAACAGTCGATCGGCCTGCGCGAAGTCGCGCTGGTACTGGAAGGCCTGCGCCAGGTTGAAGCGCGCACCGTGCAGATCGGGTTCGAGCTTCAATGCCCGCTGCAGGCTCTCGATGCCCTCCTCGATGCGGCCGGTATTGCGCAGCGCGCAGCCGAGCGCGTTGTGGTATTCGGCGTCGCGGCGGTTGAGCGAGATCGCTTTCTGCAGCGGCTCGATCGCCTCCTCCTCGCGCTGCTGCCGAACGAGCGACACCCCGAGCAGGTTGAGCAGTTGGTCGTCGCGCGGATTCATGGCGAGCGCGGCGCGCAGGCTCTTTTCGGCCTCTGCGGGCTGGTCGTCATCGAGTTGCCGCAGCGCGGTCTCGATCAGGGTTCGCAGGCTCGGGATCACGCTCGCTCCGCGTCCTTTGGGTCCGCGAAAAACAGCCGGCGCAGCGCTTCGCCGGGCTCGGGCGCACGCATGAACGCTTCGCCTACAAGGAATGCGTTGACGCCGTGCGAGCGCATGCGCGCCACGTCCGCCTGGGCGAGGATGCCGCTCTCGGTGATGACGATGCGCCCAGCGGGGATTTTGGGCAGCAAGCCGATGGTCGTGTCGAGCGTGGTCTCGAAGCTGCGCAGGTTGCGGTTGTTGACGCCGAGCAGCGGCGTCTCCAGCGCCAGCGCCGCTTCCAGCTCGGCCGCATCGTGCACTTCGACCAGCACCGCCATGCCGAGCTCGTGTGCCTGCTTTTCCAGCGCGCGCATGGCACTGGTCTCGAGCGCCGCGGCGATGAGCAGGATGCAGTCTGCGCCCAGCGCGCGCGACTCGAGCACCTGGTAGGGCTCGACAATGAAGTCCTTGCGCAGCGCCGGCAGCGCGCAAGCGGCGCGCGCCGCATGCAAATGTTCCGGCGCACCCTGGAAGTAATCCTGGTCAGTGAGCACCGACAGGCAGGCGGCGCCCGCCTCGGCGTAGCTGCTTGCGATTGCAGCCGGGTCGAAGCTCTCGCGCAGCAGTCCTTTGGATGGACTCGCGCGCTTGATCTCGGCGATCACCGCCGGCCTGCCGGCCGCGAGCCTGGCGCGGATAGCGCCGGCGAAATCGCGCGCCGCAGGCGCAGCGCGCGCCCGGCGCTCCATCTCGGCGTCCGGCACCGCGCGGCGCGTCTCGGCGAGTTCCCTCCGCTTCGTCGCCAGGATTCGTGCCAGCAGGTCACTCACGCCGGCTCTCCAATCCTACAGGCCGAGCCAGAAGCGCAGTGCCCCGTTCAGACGCGCGACTTCTCGCGGACTCAGACGCCCGAAAGCCGGCGACTCAATCGCATCTTTCTGCACCGTGACGATCTTGTCCGCCATCACGTCCGAGTCTGCGGTTGCCTGCACCACTACCGCAGGGCGGGGCTTGCCGGTGTAGGGACCTTTGACGGCGACCCACACCAGGTCCCCGCGGCGGAAATTCATTCAGGCAGGAATATGAATTGGCGCCAGGAGTCGCGCTTGTCCGCTTCGTTGGCGAGCGCGCACTGCCGCTTGAGCTCGCCGCGCGGTACCGGCGCGGGTGCACGCAAACGCCGCGGTGTGCTCCGAGCGGCCGCCGTGCGCGAGCGGGAATAGGATTTCGCGTGGATCTTCATGTCACTGGAAATTATACCCTCGCGCCAGATCAGGACTTGCGTCCGTGCTGCCGTGTCCACGCCACGAACTCGTCGAGCTTGGCGCGCGCCTCGCCTTTCGCGATCACCTTGCGCGCGCGCTCGATGCCGGCCTCGATGGATTTTGCGTGGCCGGAGACGTAGATCGCGGCGCCGGCGTTGAGCAGCACGATGTTGAGCGCCGGGCCGGGCTGGTTCTCCAGCACCGCCAGGATCATGGCTTTGGATTCCTCCACCGTGTTGACCTGGATCGCGCGCCGGTCGAAAAGCTCGAGGCCGAATTGCGACGGATGGATCTCGTACTCGCGCAGTTCCCCTTTTGCCAACTCGCCCACCATGGTCTCACCCGAGATCGAGATTTCGTCCAGTCCCTCCCTGCCGTACACCACCATCGCGTGCCTGGCGCCCAGGCGCTGCAGCACGCGCACCTGCAGGCCAACCAGGTCGGGATGGAACACGCCCAGCAGCAGGTTCTTCGCGCCGGCCGGATTGGTGAGCGGGCCGAGGATGTTGAAGATGGTGCGCACGCCCATCTCCTTCCTCACCGGCGCGGCGTATTTCATCGCCGGGTGGTGCGCCGGCGCGAACATGAAGCCGATGCCGATCTTGTCCACCGCGGCGGCGATTTTCTCCGGCGGCAGATCGATATTGGCGCCGAACGCCTCCAGCACGTCGGCGCTGCCCGAGCGCGAGGACACGGCGCGGTTGCCGTGCTTGGCGACCTTGCCGCCAGCCGCCGCCACCACGAAGGCGGCCGCGGTAGAAACGTTGAAGGTGTGCGCCGCGTCGCCGCCGGTGCCGACGATGTCCATCACCGCCGCGGGATCGGCCACCGGCACGCGGGTGGCGAACTCGCGCATCACCTGCGCCGCGGCCGCGATCTCGCCCACGGTTTCCTTTTTCACCCGCAGGCCGATGATGAAGCCGGCAATCTGCGCCGGCGTCAGCTCGCCGCTCATGATCTGGCGCATGATGTGCAGCATCTCGTCGTGGAACACCTCGCGGTGCTCGACGGTGCGCTGGATCGCCTCGGAGATGGTGATTTTCATTGCCGTCTCTCCTCGAGAAAGTTCTTGAGCATCGCATGGCCGTGCTCGGTGAGCAGGGCCTCGGGATGGAACTGCACCCCTTCCACCGCCAGCGTGCGGTGCCGCAGACCCATGATCTCACCGTCCTCGGATTCCGCGCTCACCGCCAGGCACTCTGGCAGCGAGGCGCGCTCGACCACCAGCGAGTGGTAGCGCGTGGCGGTGAAGCCATCCGGAACTCCGGCGAACACCCCCTTGCGGTCGTGCCGGACGTTCGACACCTTGCCGTGCATCACCTTTTTCGCGCGCACCACCTTGCCGCCGAACGCCTGGCCGATCGCCTGGTGGCCCAGGCACACGCCAAGGATCGGCACTTTGCCCGCCAGCCGCGCGATCAGCTCGAGCGTGATGCCGGCTTCGTTCGGCGTGCACGGTCCGGGCGAGATGACGATGCGCTCGGGGCGCAGCGCCTCCAGCTCGTCCACCGTGATCTGGTCGTTGCGGAATACCTTCACCTCCGCGCCCAGCTCGCCCAGGTACTGCACCAGGTTGTAGGTGAACGAATCGTAGTTGTCGAGCATCGCGAGCATGCCGGCCCCTGGGGTCAGAGCCCGATTTCCGGAGACCAATTTCCGCGTTGCTCCCGGAAATCGGGCTCTGACCCCGATTTTCCCCTCGATTTTCCGCATGCTCGGCGGTCGCGATCTCGGCGGCGCGCAGGATGGCGCGCGCCTTGTGCAGCGTTTCCTGCCACTCGGACTGCGGATCGGAGTCGGCGACAATCCCCGCCGCCGCCTGCACGTGCAGCATCCGGTCCTTGAGCACCGCGGTGCGGATCGCGATCGCGACATCCATGTCGCCGTTGAAGCCGAGGTAGCCGACCGCGCCGGAATACACGCCGCGCTTCACCGGCTCTAGCTCGTCGATGATCTGCATGGCGCGCACCTTGGGCGCGCCGGTGACCGTGCCCGCCGGAAAGCTGGCGCGGAACACATCCAGCGCATCCAGTCCCGGCGCGATCGCGCCCTCGACGTTGGAAACGATATGCATGACGTGCGAGTAGCGCTCGACCACCATTTTCTCTGTCACCTTGACCGAGCCGGTGGCGGCGACGCGGCCGACGTCGTTGCGCCCCAGGTCGATCAGCATCACGTGCTCGGCGCGCTCCTTGGGATCGGCGAGCAGCTCCTCGGCGATGCGCGCGTCCTCTTCCGCGGTCTTGCCGCGCGGCCGGGTACCCGCGATCGGCCGCAGGGTGATGCTGCCGCCCGACAGGCGCACCATGATCTCGGGCGAGGCACCGATCACGTGGTGGTCGCCGAAGTCGAAGAAGTACATGTAGGGCGAAGGATTGACGCCGCGCAGCGCGCGGTACAGCGCGAGCGGCGGCGCATCGAATGCGCGCGAGGTGCGCTGCGACACCTGCACCTGCATGCAATCGCCGGCGTAGATGTATTCCTTCGAGCGCCGCACCGCGTCGCAGAAGCCCTCGACTGTAAAGCTACGCTTTACACTTTGCTCCCCCGCGCCCACTCCTTCCGGCACTGCGTGGCCGCCGCCAGCGAGCACCATCGACTCGGGCAGCGGCGCCGCAAGCCGCGCGCGCAGGCGCTCGAGCCGCGCGCGCGCCGTGCGCAGGGCGTCCGGCTCGCGCGGGTCGGCATACACCACCAGGTAGAGCTTGCCGAGCACGTTGTCCACCACCGCCACCTCGTCCGACACCAGCAGCAGCATGTCGGGCGTGCCCAGAGGGTCGGGCTTTTCTCCCTTGATCGCGCGCGGCTCTATGTGTTTCACGGTCTCGTAGCCGAAGTAGCCCACCAGCCCGCCGCCGAAGCGCAGCTGCGGCGGCACCGGCGCCACGTGCAGGCGCTCGAGGTAACGGCGCACGAAGTCGAACGGGTCGGCGCCCTCCTCGCGCTCGATCGCGACATCGGCGCCGCGCGCGTCGCGCAGCAGCCGCCGCACGATGCCGCCGCGTGCCTCTATGCGCTCGGAGCACGCGAGGCCGATGAACGAGTAGCGGCCGGAGCGCTCGCCGCCGACCACCGATTCGAGCAGGTAGGAATACGGGCCGCCGGCGAGCTTGAGATACACCGCGAGCGGCGTGAACAGGTCGGCGCGCGCCTCGGCGACGACGGGCACGCGCGTATAGCCTTGTGCAGCGAGCTGCTTGAAATCGGGGTCCATCATGAAGCGGTACTCCAACTGGCTGATCGAATCGGAACTGCTTGCGGCTGGGAAGCCTGCGCCGGCCGGCCGCGCGGCGGCGCAGGGTGGGCTAGCGGCGCCAGGGGCGCCAGCTATGCCGGGAGATGAGCCAGTTGTCGGTGCGGTTTCGGTTCACGTCAGAACTTGCGGGCACGATGGTGTGGTCGCTGCGCTTGCGCAAGCGGCGCGACTATACCATCGCTCCCGGGCCCGCGCACCCCGCGGCTTACGCCGCGCGGCGCACGCCGGCGAGCTGGGCGCGCATCTCGCGCACGGTCGCGGCGTAGTCCTTGGAGCCGAAGATCGCCGAGCCGGCGACGAACGTGTCGGCGCCCGCGGCGGCGATAGCGGCGATGTTGTCCGCCTTCACGCCGCCGTCCACTTCCAGCCAGATGTCGCGCCCGCTCTGCTCGATGCGCTTGCGCACTGCCGCGATCTTGGGCAGCACCGAGGCGATGAACTGCTGGCCGCCGAAGCCCGGGTTCACCGACATGAGCAGCACCAGGTCAAGCTTTTCCAGCGTGTGCTCCAGGTACGCGAGCGGCGTCGCCGGGTTGAGAACCAGACCCGGCTTGCAGCCGTGCTCGCGAATCAGCGCGATGGTGCGGTCGACGTGCTCGGAGGCCTCGGGATGAAAGCTGATCAGGTTGGCGCCGGCCTTGGCGAAGTCGACCACCAGGCGGTCCACGGGCTTCGCCATCAGGTGCACGTCGATCGGCAGCTGCGTGTGCGGCCGCAGCGCCGCGCATACCAGCGGCCCGACGGTGAGATTGGGGACGTAATGGTTGTCCATGACGTCGAAGTGCACCAGGTCGGCGCCGGCCGCCGCCACCGCGCGCACTTCCTCGCCCAGCCGCGCGAAATCCGCCGACAGGATCGAAGGCGCGATGCGGTAGGCCATGGCGGCCGCATTCTACTTACAATGCGCGCATGGCGCAGGAGAAACGTTACGACATCGCGGTGAGCGCGGCGGTGCAGTATCTCGCCGACCAGTCCGACGAAAAAGCCGGGCGCTACGTGTTCGCCTACACCATCAAAATCCGCAACGCGGGCAATACCACCGCGCAGCTGATCAGCCGGCACTGGGTCATCACCGATTCGCAGGGGCTGGTGCAGGAAGTTCGCGGCCTGGGCGTGGTCGGCGCGCAGCCGGTGCTGGCGCCGGGCGAGTCGCACGAATACACCAGCGGCACCGCCATCGCGACGCCGGTGGGCACCATGCGCGGCAGCTACCAGATGGTGGCCGAGGACGGCACGCGCTTCGAGGCGCCGATCCCCGAGTTCACGCTCTCAGTGCCGCGGGTCCTTCACTAGCCTTTTCCGGCGTTCGCGGTGCGCTGCAGCGGGACGTTGCAGCGCAGCGCATCGTCGTTCTTCTAACGCGACTCGGCGGCGATGCGGCGCAGCTGCGCCGTGGTCTTCGCCAGCCGGTCGGCGAGGATCTTGATCAGCGCGATGGCGGCGTCGGGATTGCCGCGGATCACGTTCACGAACACGTCTTTCGAGATGCGCAGCACTTCGAGCTTGGTCTGCGCCACCGCGGTGGCGGTGCGCGGCACGTCGCCGAAGATGCCGATCTCGCCGATGACGTCGTTGCGGCCGAGGGTGTTGACGAGCAGCGGGCCCTTGGGCGTCGGCACGGTGATGTCCACCCGGCCCTCCATCACGATATAGGCGCAGTCGGGCGGGTCGCCGGCGCTGAACATCACCTGACCCGGCTCGTAGGTCAGGCGGTCGCTGGAGAAGCACAGCAGTTTCTGCATCGCCGGGTCGGTGGTGCTGAAGATCGGCACCTGCCGGATAAGTTCGAATTCCTGCTCCAGGCTCATGGCGTGCTCCTTTTCCGGCTAGCCGGCGCTCAGCAGCTTCTGCAGCGCGCCACCGCTGCTCTTGAGCTGCTCGAATTTGCCCTGCTCGGCAACGCGCCCGCGGTCGAGCACCATGACGTGGTCAAAGCGCTCGGCGAGATCGTTGCGTTGCAGCATCCAGAACACGCTCCGGCCTTTGCGATGCTGAAGGACATTGGCGACGAGGCGGTTCTGCGAGGCGGCATCCAGCGCGGCGGCGGCCTGATCGAGGATCAGCACCGCCGGGCGCTTGATCAGCGCGCGCGCGATCGCGATCTTCTGCCGGTCGGCCGGCGGCAGGCGCGCTCCCGCGACGCCGACGTAATAGTCCAGGCCGATGCGCACCACCAGCGAGCGCAGCCCAAGCTCGTCCAGGATCTCGCGCAGCAGCTTGCCGATCCGGATCCCGGCCTCGGCCTGGGCGGTGACGGCCTTGCCGAACAGGATGTTGTCCTGCAGCGTCGCGGCGCTGTTGTAGCGAGCGTCGTCGAAGAATTCGACGCCATCGCGCATCGCCGCCGGCAGGTTGGCCGCGAAATAGCGCCGCGCCTCCAGGATGCGCGCCTCGAAGGGCTCGTCGATCAGGCCCAACCGGTGCCGGGCGGAGATCAGCTTGAACGGCAGCGCCAACAGCATGTCGCGGTCGGCCTCCCCGATGCCCGCCAGCCCGGCGTCGGCGACGCGGCCGAGCACTGCTTTGACTTCCGGCAGCTCGTCCTGCTTGACGAAGGCGAAGCGCTCGAAGAACTCGTGCCCGGGCGGCAGGCCGCTGAACAGCTCGACCATGGTCTCGGCGAGCTTGTGCCCGGTCTTGAGCAGGTCCGCAGTCAGCCCGGTTTCCTCCAGCACCCGGCGCACGTACTCGTTGTGCCCGAGGTTGTCGATGTCGAAAATCTTGCCGATCGGGGTGCCGAACAGCAGGTTCTCTGCCAGCGTCGCATTGCGGTTGTAGCTCGCGGCATCGAAGCGCTCGACCAGGTTCTGCATGCCCGGCGCGGACAGGCGCGCGCGCATCGTTTCGCGCGCCCGCAAGACGCCGTCGGCGATTCCCGGCGTGCCCTTGGCATCCACTGCGCTCCTCAGGCCGAGCTCGAAGATGGTCTCCTCCAGCTCCACCACCTTGAGCGTCTCCAGGATGCGCTGGTCGAGCTCTTCAGGGCCGGAGGCGCCCGCGGCCTGGTAGTCCACCCATTCGGCGTTGATGTCCAGCCGCGTGCTGCCAGTGCGCTCGGCCTCGCGCAGCTGGAATTCACGCTCGCGCAGCGCCGCGGGTTCATAGTGCGCCTCGCGCATCGGGCGGCGCTTCAAGCTGTAGAGCAGGTTCTCGCGCACGCTGGTCGGGAACATGTAGGCGCTCGCGCCGACGTAGGCGGTGGCGCGCCCTGTGACCGCCTCGGGCGCCTTGGTGATTTCGATGCCGCCCATCTCCACCATGCCCGCTGTCGGCGTGATCAGGTGCGCCAGCAACTGCGACAGCTCGCTCGCTCCCGAGGCGTGCGGCCCGACCAGCGCCACGTGGCGGTCGAGCGGCACCTCGAACGACACCGTGTCCACTAGCTTGGTGCCGGCCTCGCCCGCCAGCGACAGGTTGGACACGCGCACGCTGCCGCTCTCCGGCAGGCGCGGCGATTCGAGCACCGCTTGCTTCTCCGGCGGCGCCAGGTCGTCGACCATGAACTGCTCCATCACCTGGGTGTACTTGATTTGCACGTCCATGCGCTGCTGGTCCCAGTCGATCAGTTCCTTCACCGGCGCGGGGAGATCCTTGTAGGCGCCGATCACCGCGACCAGGGTACCGATGTCGAGGCGGTTGCTGATCACCAGGTAGCCGCCCACCAGATAGAACACGAACGGCGCCACCTGCGACAGGAAATTGTTCAGGAACTTGATCAGGAACTTGCGCTGGTAGTACTCGAAGCGGATGCGGAAGATCCTGCCCAGACGGGCGGAGATCTCGGCGCGCTCGTAGTTGGAGGTGTCGTGGGCATGGATCTCGGCGGCGCCGTCGGCGACCTCGGCGATGCGCCCGGCGAGCTGGCGCGCGGTGAGCTGGCGCTGCCTGGCGAGCGTCAGCAGCCGCAGCCGCAGCTTCGGAATGATGAACGCCTGCGCCAGCACCACGGCGAGCGCGATGGTGCCGAGGTAGACGTGCTGGTACATGATGAAGAACAGCGCCGTCAGCCCCTGGCTGGCGAGAAACAGCGGCGCGATCAGCGACTCGCCGACGAAGCCGCCGAGGGGCTCGACCTCGTCCTTCACCATGGTGGCCAGCTCGGCGGACTTGACGCGTCGGAAGCGCGCCAGCGGGAAGCGCAGGATGTGATCGAGCAGCCCGTAGCGCAGCCGCCGCAGCATGCGCTCGCCCATCCAGCCCTTCATGGTGTTGATCTGGAACTTGAGCGCGCCGCTGACGATGATCAGCAGCAGAAACGTCAGCGTGAGCGCCACCAGGTAGGGCAGCTGCTCGAGCGCGAAGCCGCCGAACAGGCGCAGGCTCGCGCCGCCCAGGAACTCGGGCAGCTTGAGCGAGATCGAGAGAAACGGCACGCTCGAGTCTGGATTGGGGAAGCGCTTGCCGCCGATCGCCTCGTTGATGATCGCCTTGGGCAGGTCGAGCATCGCGAAATAGATCAGCATCGACGCCACCACCAGCGGCACGACCATCAGCTGCTCGCGCCTGCTGTACCGAAGAATGAATCCGAAAAGCGTGCGTTCCATCGCGATGTGGGCCGTCACGGCCCGGACTTGCGCCCCCTGTGGCTGCAGGGGCTAATCATAGCTGCACCCCGCCGGGGCCGCGACGCGGGGATGCGATCCGCCCCGTTTCATGCGAAAGTGCGGCCCGGGGAGAACGCGATCGGTGAGCGCGGGGAACGATTTCTCGGTTCGGTTCTGGGGCGTGCGCGGCAGCATCGCGTGCTCGGGCCCGGAGACCGCGCGCTATGGCGGCAACACCTCTTCGCTCGAAGTGCGCTGCGGCGGCCGCCTGATCCTGTTCGACGCCGGCTCCGGCATCCGCTACCTCGGCAACCAAATCATGCGCGAGTCGCCGCTCGACGCCGACTTGTTCTTCACCCACACGCATTTCGACCACGTCTGCGGCCTGCCCTTCTTCCCGCCGTTCTTCCACCCGCAGAACCGGTTCCGCCTGTGGGCGGGGCACCTGGGCGAGCGCATGACGATCAAGCGCGTGCTGCAGGAGTTCATGATGTCGCCGCTGTTCCCGGTGCCGCCGGAGGTGTTCCGGGCCGACATCGGCTACCGCGATTTCGCCGCCGGCGACACTCTGAAGCCGATGGCCGGCGTGACGCTGCGCACCGCGCCACTCAACCATCCGGACGGCGCCACCGGCTACCGCGTCGAGTATGGCGGGCGCTCGATTTGCTACGTCACCGACACCGAGCACGTGCCGGGCTCGCCCGACCGCAACGTGCTCGCGCTGATCGCCGGCGCCGACCTCGTGATCTACGACTGCATGTACACCGACGAGGAATACGCCAAAGGCCACGTCGGCTGGGGCCACTCGACCTGGCAGGAGGCGGTGCGCCTGTGCCGCGCCGCCGGGGCCAAGAGACTGGCCGTGTTCCACCACGATCCGGATCACGACGACGACAGTCTCGACGCCATCGCGGCCGAGGTGGCGGCGGCGCTGCCGGGAGCGGTGGTGGCGCGCGAAGGCCTGACCCTCAACCCCTGAACCGAGGTGCGAATTTGAGCGCTTACGACCCGGCGGCCGCGGCCGAGTTCTTCAAATCCTCCGGCAAGGCTGAAAGCTTCTCCCAGGGGACCGAGATCTTCCAGGAGAACCAGAAGAGCAAGGGCCTGTTCCTCGCCAACGACCGCATGTACCTGTTGCTCGAGGGCGATGTCAGCCTGACCTCGAGCGGCAAGCCGATCGCCAGCGTCAAGTCTGGCGAGATCTTCGGCGAGATGGGTTCCATCACCGGGCAGCCGCGCAGCGCCACCGCGCTCGCGGCGAGCGCATGTCGCACGCTGTCGCTCGACGAAAAGCAGTTCCAGAAGGCGATCAATGCGAAGCCCGATTTCGCGCTTGCGCTCATGAGCCTGATGATCGAGCGCATGCGCCAGACCGTCGCCCGGGCCGGCGCCGGCGGCCCGCCCGCAGGCGCGGCCGGCGACAAGAACGCCGCCGTGTTCGGCAAGGACGAGCTCAAGTCGCTGGGCGCGATGCTGCACGACCAGCCGCCGGTCTACTTCGACCGCAACAAAGTGATCATGAGCGAGGGCGAGATGGCGATGCGCATGTATGTGGTGCTTGACGGCCGCGTCGCGATCCAGGTGCAAGGCAACGTGGTGCAGCGCGTCGGCATCGGCGGCGCCTTCGGCGAGATGGCGCTGCTGGAGAAGTCGCGCCGCACCGCGCGCGCCATCGCTGAAACCGACTGCACGCTGCTGCCGATCAACCGCGACGCCTTCCTCACGCTGGTGCGCGCCCGGCCCTCGTTCGGCGTCTCGATGCTGCTCGCGCTCTCGGAGCGGCTGCGCAACGCCACCGCAAGGTTGAAGTAGCTGCTTACTTGTACGGATCGGCGGCGTCGCGCAGCCCGTCGCCGAAGAAATTGAACGCGAGCACCACGATGAATACCGGCACCACCGGCATCATGAGCCACGGGTACAGCGCCACAACGTTGATGTTCTGAGCCTCGTTCAGCAGCACCCCCCAACTGGTCACCGGAGGCCGCAGTCCCAGGCCGAGGAACGAAAGCGCGGTCTCGCCCAGGATCATGCTCGGCACCGACAGCGTGAGCGAGGCGATGAGGTGGCTGGTGAAGCTGGGCAGCAGGTGGCGGCCGATGACGCGGCCGGGGCTCGCGCCCATCAACACTGCGGCGGCGGCGAAATCCTCCTCGCGCAACGCCAGCAGCTTGGAGCGCACTGCGCGCGCCAGCCCGGGCCAGTCGAGCAACCCGAGGATGACGGTGATGCCGAAGTAAACCAGCACCGGGCTCCAGTTCACCGGCAGCGCCGCCGACAGCGCCATCCACAGCGGCAGCTCGGGGAACGAGCGCACCATCTCTATGAAGCGCTGGATCACGGTGTCCACCCAGCCGCCGTAGTAGCCCGAGATCCCGCCCAGCACGATGCCGATGACGAAGCTGACGGCGATCCCGAGCAGCCCCACGGTGAGCGAGATGCGCGTGCCATAGAGGATGCGCGACAGCACGTCGCGCCCGAGGCGGTCGGTGCCGAGCAGAAACAGCGTGCCGCCCTCGGCCGGGCACACCAGATGGAAGCTGCCCTCGAACATTCCCCAGAACTCGTAGTCGTCGCCGCGGCACAGGAACCTGAGCGGCTGCACCTTGGTGGTTTCGGGCTTGAACTCGCGCTTCATGCTCTGCAGGTTGAGGTGCACGCTGTAGCCGTAGACGAACGGCCCGACCAGCCTGCCCTCGTGAAACAGGTGCAGCGTCTGCGGCGGCGCGTAGATATGGCGCGTGTCGCGCGTGTGCAGGTTGTACGGCGCCAGCACCTCGGTGACCAGGATCGAGGCGTAGAACGCGAGCAGGATCGCCGCCGCGATCACCGCAATGCGGTGGCGCTTGAACTTCCACCACATGATGCGCCACTGCGAGGCGCGGTAGAAGCGCTCCTGCGCCGCGGTCAGCTTCTCGCCGGCATACGGCTCGAACGGCGCCTCCGAGACGTAATGCTCGAGCCGGCCGTCGCTGCTGCTCATTTCGCAGTCCCGCCGGTGAGCCGGATGCGCGGATCGAGCACCGCCAGCAGCAGGTCGGAGACGAACATGCCGATCACCGTGAGCATCGCGAGGAACATGAGGAACGATCCCGCCAGGTACTGGTCCTGGCTCTGTAGCGCCTCCAGCAGCATCGGCCCAGAAGTCTGCAGCGAAAGCACCACCGCCACGATCGCCGAGCCCGAGATCACCGAGGGCAGCAGGTTGCCGATGTCGGCGATGAACGGGTTGAGCGACATGCGCAGCGGGTACTTCATCAGCAGGCGGAAAGGCGGCATGCCCTTGGCGCGTGCCGTCACCACGTACTGCTTCTGCAACTCGTCCAGCAGGTTGGCGCGCAGCCGCCGGATCATGCCGGCGGTGCCGGAAGTGCCGATCACGATCACCGGGATCCACAGGTGCGTCAGCACCGAGCCGAACTTGGCGAAGCTCCAGGGCTGGTCGAGGTACTCCGGGTCCATGATGCCGCCGATCGAGAGCCCGAACTCGACGTTGGCGAAGTACATCAGCACCAGCGCGAACAGGAAGTTCGGCGTCGCCAAACCGATGTAGCCGAGCAGCGTCAGGCCGTGATCGCCCCAGCTGTACTGGTGCGTGGCGGCGTACACCCCGATGGGGAACGCCACCGACCAGGTGAACAGGATGACGGTGAAATTGAGGATGAACGACAGCAGCATGCGGTCGCCGACCACATTGCCGACCGGCTGGTCGTACTCGAACGACCAGCCCCAATCGCCCTGCAGCAGGCCGGAAAAGCCGCGCTCGGCCGGCCACAGCCCCACCCACACCGCGTACTGCTCGACGAACGGCTTGTCCAGGCCGTATTGCTTGCGCAGGAACTCGATCTTTTCGAGGGCAGCCTTGTCGCCCTGGCTCTTGAGCTCGGCGATCTGGTTGGAGAGGTAATCTCCCGGCGGCAGCTTGATGATGGTGAACGTGAGGAAGCTGATCACGAGCAGCGTCGGGATCATGATCAGCAGGCGGCGGATGGTGTATGTGAGCATGGCTGCGCGCCGCTAGGGAAGCTCTGAGCAAGTTGCGCGCATGCGCGTTGCGGCCGGAACGCGGCGCCTGCTAGGCGCGAGGCCGCAGCGATATGTCGATATCGCAAGGCCGAGCACCATGGGGGAACAAAAGGGGCCCCCACCCCTTTCGTTGGCAGGCACCGGTGTCATCGCGCTATCGTACCCCGGAGATCACGACTTCCGGCCGCAACCCGAAGGCGGCGAGGGCCTCTGTCTTGCACCCCGGCGGCATGGCCTCGCCGCCCAGAGGGACGGGGCGCTGGGCAGCGGCTTTGCCGCTGCGCGCCCCCTCGGTCGCGCGAGGCGCGAAGAGCGCAGGCGCAAGCGCCTGCGCGTTCGCGCATGGCATCGCCATCGGCCGCCTTATGTACATCCAGTACACGGCGGCGTCCGCTGTCTCGCCCTGCACGAAAATCGCCGCCGTCGCGCACGCGGAACTTGCTCAGAGCTTCCCTGTTGCGGGGTGCTATTTTGCCGGAACCTTGCCGCCGTCGGCGAACCAGAAGGTCTCGGGGCGGTAGATGCCGAAGAACGCACCCGGGTCCCAGTTGTACATGGCTTTCTCCGGGACGTTCCTGAGCGTGTTGCGCACCACCACCGGCTGGGCAACGCCGCTCACCACGCCGATCACGAACAGCTGCTCGCAGTGGATGCCGAGCATCTGGTGCCAGATTTTCTCGCGCTCGCTGCGCGAGCCCGCCTTGCGCCAGGCGTCATTGAGCTTCATCAGCTCGACCGCCTCGGGAATGTCGGGCGCCTCGCCCGACTTGCCGCCGGTCTCGAAGTACTGGCCGAATTTCGGCCACTGCAGCTGCTGCTGGCTGGTGGGCGCCAGCTCGTCGGGCAGAACGTCGGGGTTGGCGATGCCGTTCTCCAGCCCGCCCCACACCGACATCAGCGCCTCGCCCGAGAACACGCGGTTCCTCAGCACCTCGCGCTGCGAAGGCTTGGAAAACAGCTTGATCCCGGCTTCGCGCCAGGATTCGCGGATCATTTCCAGGATGTCGGTCTGCTCGCTGGATTCGCCCGCGGTCTCGACGATGATCTCGAGCGGCCGCCCGTCGGGCAGGCGCCGGATGCCGTCCGTGCCGCGCTTCAGGTTCAGCTCGTCGAGCAGCTTGTTGGCGGCCTTCTTGTCGTACTGCGCCCAGCGCGTCTGGTATTCCTTGCGGTAGAGCGGACTGTCGGAAACCACCGTGTTGTTGCCCTCGGTGGCGAGGCCGAAATACAGCACCTGGTTGACCAGCGAACGGTCGATGGCGAGCGACAGCGCACGGCGGAAGCGAACCTCGCGCAGCAGCGTGCGCCACACCGGGTCGTTGACGTTCAGGTTCGGGTAAAGGGCGACGTGCGAGCCCTTGACGGTGCCCCATAACAGGGTGCGGAAGTTGTTGCCCTTCTCGCTCTTCTTCAGGAAGGTGTAGTTGTTGAAATGCAGGTCGCGCGCCTGCAGGTCGGATTCGCCGGCGCCGGTCTTGGCCGGGATCAGCTTCGCCTCGACCACCGGCATCACCACCCGGTCGATGTACGGCAGCTGGCGGCCGTTTTCGTCGACGCGGTGGTAATACGGATTGCGCACCGCGACGAAGCGGTCGGCGGGCGGCTTGGAGGTGTTCATCCAGGGCTGCAGCGTCGGCAGCCGCGGGTTGTCGAACTGGTACATGTTGTCCTCGCGGTTGTGCACCGCGGCCCAGCTGCGCTTGGCGGCGCCGCTTGCCTCCGCCTCGGCCACCTTCTTGCTGTATTTCTTGTGGAACTGCTTGAGGTAATGCGCCGGCCGGAAGATGAACAGCGGCGAGGCGCCCGCCATGCGCGGCAGGAATTCCGGATTGCGCTTCGACCAGCTGTAGCGCACGGTGTGCTTGTCGAGGAACTCCACCTTGGGCGCTTCGCCGTCCACTATCAGGTCGCTCGGCGGGCCGGTCGGGCTGAGCTCCTTGTTGTTCGCCACGTCCTCCCAGAAGTAGCGGAAGTCCTCGACCGTGAAGGGCTGGCCGTCGGACCATTTGTGCCCATTGCGCAGCTTCATGGTGAAGACGCGCTCGTCCTTGGCGTCGAACGACTCCAGGATGTCGGCGACGAACCTCAGTTTGCTGTCGTAACCGACCAGGCGCGCGTAGCCGTACACCACCAGCATGCGCACGTCGCGGCTGCGGCCGATCAGCATGTTGAGCGTGCCGCCGTGCTGACCGAGAGCGGCGCCGGTATCCAGCTTCACCACCAGCGGCGCCTCCGGCACCCGCTTCTCGACCGGCGGCAGCTTGCCCGCCTTGACTTCTTCCTGAAGCAACGGCGTCTCGAGCAGCTTCAGGGGCGCAGCCTGCGCCCATGGCGCCGCCAGCGCGAGAAGGAGGGAGAGCGTGAAGCGATTCGTCATGCTCTGAGCTCCGAAGCGTTGGCGCTCGCGTGGGCGCGCACAAAATGGTTGTCGCCGATGTCAATCATGCCGGCTGCAACGGCGCCGTTCAACCGGAACGGCTCCGGCCAGGCCGAGGGGTCGGAGGCGCGGCCTTCCATCAGGGAGGTGAGGTCGAGCTTGTTGTCCAGGTCCGGGTCGGGCACGGCCGCCAGCAGCGCCTTGGTGTACGGGTGCACCGGGTTGCGGAACAGCGCATCGTAAGGCCCGATCTCGACCAAGCGCCCGGCGCACATCACCGCGATGCGGTCGGCAAGATAGTGCACCACGGCAAGGTTGTGCGAGACGAAGACGTAGGTCAGGTTGAGCGCTTCCTGCAGGTCGAGCAGCAGGTTCAGCACCTGCGCCTGCACCGAGACGTCGAGCGCCGAAACCGGTTCGTCGCAGATCAGCAGCTCCGGCCCCAGCGCGAGCGCACGCGCGATGCCGATCCTCTGGCGCTGGCCGCCGGAGAAGCTGTGCGGATAGCGGCGCAGGAAGCGCACGTCCAGTCCGACCAGGGTCATGAGTTCCTTGACGCGCGCGAAGCGCTCCTCCGCGTCGCCGATGCCGTGGATCACCAGCGGCTCGCTCAGGATGTCGTTCACCGTCATGCGCGGGTTGAGCGAGCTGAACGGGTCCTGGAACACGAACTGCACCTTGCGCCGGTAGGCGAACAGCTCCGCGCCCTGCAGCGCCAGCACGTCGCGCGGCCGGCCGCGCTCGTTGTACACGATCTCGCCCCGGTCGGGCGTGATCGCCCGCATGATCATCTTGGCGGTGGTGGTCTTGCCGCAGCCCGATTCGCCCACCAGGCCGAGGCATTCGCCGGCCTCGACGTGGAAGCTGACGTCGTCCACCGCGTACACCTCGCCCGCGAGCTTGCGGCCGAGCAGCGAAGTCTTGCGCGTCGCGAAGCGCTTGGAGAGATTGCGAACCACCAGCAGCGGATCGCCACCAGCCTTGCCGGCGTGCGGGCGGCCGCGCCCGGAGATCAGGTGATTGGTCGCCGCCTGGATCTCGCGGATCGGCGTCAGGCGCTCGCCCGGGGCCATGTTGAAGCGCGGCACCGCGCGCATCAGCGCCTTGAGGTACGGATGCCGCGGGTCTCGAAATATGTCCTCGAGCGTGCCCGCCTCCATGACCTTGCCGTGGTGCATCACCACCACTTCCTCGGCCATATTGGCGACGATGCCCAGGTCGTGCGTGATCAGCAGCATGGCCATGCGGAATTCGGCCTGCAGCGCCTTGACCAGCTGCAGGATCTGCGCCTGGATGGTGACGTCGAGCGCGGTGGTCGGCTCATCCGCGATCAGCAGCGTCGGCCGGCAAATGAGCGCCATCGCGATCATGGCGCGCTGGCGCAGGCCGCCCGAGAGCTCGAACGGGTAGGTGTGCTCCGCCTTGACCGGGTCCGGGAAACCGACGTGGCGCAGGATCTCGATCACCGCATCGCGCCGCTCGACCCGGCCGATCGATGTGCGGTGAAGCGCCAGCGCCTCGCCGATTTGGTTGCCGATGGTGTGCAGGGGAGAGAGCGCGGTCATCGGCTCCTGGAAGATGATCGACACGCGGCCGCCGCGGATGGCGCGGATCTGCTCGCCCTCGGTGTCGAGCCGGGCGATGTCCTGCAGCGTGCCCGGCTGCGCCGGATCGGCGAACAGGATCTCGCCCGCCTCGATGCGCGCGACCCGCGGCAGGATCCCCATGATCGCCTGCGCCACCATGCTCTTTCCGGAACCCGACTCGCCGACCAGCGCCACGGTCCTGCCCGCGGGAACGCGAAACGACACCCCGTCCACCGCCTTGACCGTGCCGGCGTCGACCTCGAGATAAACCTTGAGATCGCGGATTGTCAGGACGTCGGGCATCAGAGATCCGCGAGGCCGAGCGCCTTCAGGTTGTCGCGCGAGTCCTGGTCGAACTGATGGCCGTGCCGGCGCGCCTCGCCGGCCGCGGCACGCACCAGGTCGGCGAAGTGCTCGAGCTCCGAATCAATGCGCATCGCGCGCCCCGCGCCGCGCAGCTTCAACTGCATCCATCCTCCCTCTCGATCGCGCCGCGTCGAGTAGTAATCCAACCGCATCGAGCGCAACTCGTCCCACCGGATGCCGGCGCCAAGCGGGCCGCTGGCGCGGATTCCGGTCTCGTCCAGCGCGATGATGGTCAACTGGCGACAGACCGTCCGCGCGCAGTATACGAGGAATAGCGCCGCCGCCGCCGCCAGAACCCACGCCAGCCCCGGGGTTGGATCGACAAAAGCCAGCGGACCCGCGGTGGCGGCGAGGCCGAGTCCCCCGCGCAGATAGTCGGCTGCGAGTGCGCCCGCTGGATAGCGGTAGCTGGCCTTCAATGCGCGCTCGGATCGGGAAACAATTCCTCGGCCTCGCGCCATCGAACGCCCGGCGCCGCGGCGGTCGACTCGAACAGGCGTTCGAGAAATCTCCAGGCGGCTTCGTCGTGGCGGGCGTGGTGGGTCAGCCAGCCGGTCGGCTCGCCGGGATCTGCCCTGCCGGAGCGCTTGGCCTCGAGGTGATCGACGGCGCACTGCAGGACCTGCTCTTCGCCTGCAAAAGCGTGCGTGCCCCGCCAGTCGACGATGTCGACATGGGTGTTCACCTGCATGAGCCCGACCGCGGCCGCGGCGGCATCGCGCGCGCCATAGCGGCTCAGGCCGCGGAACCCGGCCGCTGCCAGCAGCGGCACGAGCCCCGGATGCAGCCGATTCCAGGGGGGCGCCAGCGCGGCAACCCACCGACCCCCCGCTAGAACGCTTAGCCGCTCGCGCGCCGCCGCCAGGCGGCCGATCGCGGCGGCGACCGGCTCGGAAGGAGGAAACTCGCTCTTTTTTTGTCCTGCAGCAGCGCGGTTACGGTGGTCGGCACCATGCTGCAGGACTGCGAACCCTGCTCCCAGCCCGTCGAGCAGCTGCGGATCAGCTGCCGCGGGCACCACCGCGAGAGCGAGCGGGACGTGCGCGCGGTTTGCGAGCGCGAGCAGCCGCGCCAGCGCCGCGTTCGGTGCCGCGGCGTCGTCGTCGCGCCACCAGAAATCCACTGTGCGGCCCGCTTCGCGCCAGCGCTCAATTTCGGCGTCGAGCGCGCGCCAAGCGCGGCTCACCACGGGCGCTCTCCAGCCCAGCGCGCCACCAGTTCGGCGCTTTTCTCCGCGCCGCGCATGTCGATTGCGGCCTTCGGCGGCCGCGGTCGTCGCATCGCGCGCTCCACCGCCGCGGCGAGCGCTTCCGGCGTCAGGACATCCTCCGCCAGCAGCTCGATCAAGCCGCGCTCCGCCAAGATCGTCGCCCGCAGCGCCTGCTCGACCTCCTCGCCGCCGGCAAACGGTGCCACCACCGCGCGCGCACCTGCATCGAGCACTTCGAGCATGGTGTTATAGCCCGCCTGGCTGATCGACAAGGCGCAGCGGGCGAGCAGCGCAGGAAAATCCGGCCTCGCCTGCTCCAGCACCAGCTTGCCGCCGCCGGCATCTGACACAAGCGCCGCAAGGGCCGCGAAATCCTGCGCTGCCATGTTGGCGCCCGCGAGCACGCGCCAAGTGCTATCTGCGAGGCTGGTCAGGGGACGGGCGCGAATCGCGCACTCCAGCAGCCGCATACCCATGGCGCTGCCGCCGGCCGAGACGATCACCTCCCCCTGCCCCGCGGCGTCGCGCGGCGCGGCGCCCTGCGCGCGCCCGATCACGTAACCGGTGTAATGCAGCTTGTGCGCGATGCGCTGCGCGTGGCGGAAGGTGCGCTCGAAGGAAATCAACCCCGGGTCGCCATGCACCAGCACGTGGTCGAAATAGCGCTCGGCGAGTGCCAGCATTTCGTCCTGGCGGTGCGGCTTGCGCCGCCCGCCGCCGACGATGTCGCGCACCGACGACACGATCGCCGGGCGGCGCGGCGAAGCCTGCGCCGCGTCGAGCAGCGGCAGCAGCTCGAAGCTCATCTGCCGCCGGCCGAACGGATAAAGCTCGAGCATGAGCACGTGCGGCGCCGCGGCCTCGTAAGCGGCGAGCAGCGCCTCGCGCCTGCGCTCGCGCCAGCGATCGTCGATCGGCGCGCCGTGCTCGTCCACCAGAAGCTTGAAACTCAGATCGGCGGCCGCAGCCGGCGGCAGCTGCACGAAGCGAGCGCCCTCGACTGAGAGCACCGCTACCGGCCTGCCACCGCTTGCCAGCGTCACCTCCAGCCCGGCGGCGGCCAACGCCTGCGCCAGCGCCGCGGCCCGCTTCAGGTGTCCGATCCCGAGCAGGTGCTGGACATAAAGAAAAACTCGCTTGCGGCTCAAGCCACCCCGGGGCGCGTCGCAGCGCTGGTATCACCGGCCGTTCCGGTAAGGCGCGCGAGCGCGCGCTTGAGCTGCGCTGCCGCCGCATCCAGGCCGCGCTCGCTGCCCGCGAGCTCGCCGGCAGCCCGCCCGAGAGCGGCGCGGCGCGGCGCATCGATAAGTAGCTCCCGCGCGAAGCGCGCGAGCGCCCGTTCGTCGCCCTCCGGCGCAAGCAGCCCGGTCCTGCCGTGCGCGACCACGTCCGGCACGCCGCGCAGCGCGCAGGACACGACCGGCAGTCCGGCCGCCTGCGCTTCGAGCATCGCCATGCCGTAAGCCTCGTTGACTGCTGGCCAGATGCAAAGATCGCTGGCTGCGTAGAGCGCCGCAACCTCCTCCATCGGCAGCGCGCCCAGATAGGCGCTGCGTCCGGGTACCGCGGCTTCCAGCGCCGATTGGACTTCGCCGCGCGCCTCGCCGTCGCCTGCAATCAGCACGCGCCACGGCAGGTCGGTCAGCTGCGCGAGCACTGCGGCCAGCCGGCGGTAGGAAGCCAGCTTGTCGCCGCGCCGCATCATCGCTGCGACCGCGATCCACGGTTGTGCGGCGTCCAGCCCGTGCGCGGCGGCGAGTCGGGCTCGATGCAACGCGCGCGCCTGCGCCGCAGCGCGAAACGTTGCGGCGTCCAGAAACGGCGGCAGCAACTCGATACGGTCAGGCGAAGCAAGCAGCGGCTCGACGCACGCGATGTCGTAGCGTGTCGGAGACAGCACCAAGGCGGCGTAGCGGATCGCGTTACCCACCGCATCGTGGCCCATCGCCCAGGGACCGCCGGCGCGCTTGGGCGCATACGACGCCTCGGCGATCACGTACGGGATGCCAAGTGCCGCGCTCACCGTAGGGCCGAGCCAGTCAGGCGCCTTGTAATAAACGTGATAGGTGAACCAAAGATCAGGCCGCAGCTCGGGCGCGCCGCGGCGCCACTGCGCGGCCAGCCCTTGCGCGAACGCGGTCGCCTGGTCGCGCATTGCCGCCTGGCGCTGGGGATCGCCATGTGCGTCGTAACTGCGGTAGGTGGATGCCAGCTCGACGCGGTGCCCGGCACGGCCGAGCGCCTCCATCAGCAGCCCCGCCACCCGCCGGTCGCCCGAGGGAACGCCGTGCGTAGGCGGTTTCATCGGCGCGTAGAACGCGATTCGCATGACGCATTTTATGCCGCCGCGGGCACGCCGAACTTGCGCGCCAGCCGGGCCAGATTGGGTTCGAGCGCGAACTTCGCCGTCAGCCGCGCCATGCCTGCGGCGCCGAGGGCAATGCGCCGTGCCGGGTCCGCGATCAATGCTGCGAGCGCCTGCGCAAGCGCGCCTGCCGAATCCGGCGCCACCAGCGCGCCGGTGACGCCATCCTGGATCAGCTCGCCGATTCCCGGCAAGTCGCTCGCAATGCACGCCAGGCCCTGGCTTTGCGCCTCCATCAGCACGTTCGGCAAGCCGTCGCGATCGCCGCTGCGCGCAATCCGGCTCGCCAGCACGAAAAGTTCCGCCGCGCGGTACTGCTCCAGCAGCTCCTGTTGCGCCAGCATGCCGCGCCAGGCAACACGGTCGGCGATTCCGAGGTCGCGCGCGCGGCGCTCGAGCCGGCGCTTGAGCGGCCCGCCACCGACATGCACCAGGCGCCAGTGCAACCCGACCGGCAAGCGCGCCAGCGCCTCGAGCAGCACGTCGGTGCCCTTCTTTTCGACCAAGCGGCCGACGGAGAGGATCTTGATCGGATGGCTGGCGTCGCGGCCGTCGCGCGCTGCAGTTGGCGGCGGCGGCGGCGGGAAGCGCCCGAGGTCGAGGCCGTGGTGGACGAGTTCCACGCTTCCGGGCGGCGCCAGCGCCGCAAGATGATCGCGGTTGGCTGCGGTGCAGGTGACCAGCCAGTCGCAGGAAGCGAGTTTCTCGCGCTTTTCCCATTCCGGCGTCGTCCAGATGTCCTTGGCATGCGCCGATGCGGTCCAATGCAGGCCGCGCAGCAGCGCGGCATAGCGCGTCACCGAAGCCGGGGTGTGCAGAAAATGCGCGTGCAGGTGGTGCACGTCCGCGGGCAGTTCGGCCGCGAGCACCAGCGCCTGGCCGAAGCGGCGCGCGCGGTTTGGAGTCGGGTCGCGCACCAGATCGCGCAGCCACAGCGCGCGCGCGGCGGGATAGGACGGCCATCGCCTGACCTTGCTCCAGGCGCGCAACACGCGGAAGGGCTCCTGGTAGAGGTACTCGGGAAGGTAGACCACCTGCGCCCGGATCTCCGTGTGCACCGGGTGCGTGCGCGCATCGGTCGGATGGCGCAGCGAAACGATCAGGATTTGCAGCCCGCGCTGTTCAAGCGCGGCAATTTCCTGCGCAATGAAGGTTTCCGACAGCCGAGGGTAGCCCTTGAGAACAAACGCGACGCGTCCGGTCGCCGCGCGGCCCATTACCTCAGCCAATACGTGCCAGCCTCTGCGCCGGAACTTGCTCGGCCGTCTGGAGCCAGGGCGCAACCAGCTTGGCCACATTCGGCAGGCCTTCGAGCAGACCAGGCACGACGAGAACCACCTCTCCGTGTGCCCCGAGCAACCGATCGAGCTCGGCACGA
>CAYMVA010000159.1:0-4976 GCA_964393745.1 uncultured Enterobacteriaceae bacterium
GCGCCGGGCGTGGTCGGCAAAGCGGAAGATCTGTCCCATCAGCTTGTTATCTCCATGTTCTGGCGAGACATTCTGGAAAACCGGCGGGCAACGCGGCGTTTGATCCCTGATAACTGCGGCGCAGCGCCCGGCCCGGAATCCGATTCCCGGCGCCCGGAGAGCGGCGTATATTTATTTGCTCCACCCCACCCCGATCGAGGAGATCGCCATGGCCGATCCGCAAGCGCAATTCCTTGACTTCTACCGCAGCAGCCTCGAGTCGATGATCAACACGGCGCGCGGCTCGCTGGACGAAGCCGAGCGCCTGCGCACTCAGCAGCTCGAAGCGATTCGCGAAGCGCTGGCGCAGAACGCCGAGTTGGCACGCGAGATCTCCGGCGCCGCGAGCGCCGAGGAGCTGATGGGCGCGCAGGCCAAATTCGCCAACCACCAGCTTGAAGTCGCGCTCGGCTACTGGGGCAAGCTGTTCGAAGCCGCCAACCGCAGCCAGCTGCAGGCGATGAAATCGTGCGAGGAGCAATCGGCGAGCTTCAACCAGCGCGTGGCTGGCATGCTGGAGGGAGCGCCGGCCGGTTCGGAGCCGATGGTCGGCGCGATGAAGACGTTCATGCAGGCGGCGCAGGCCGCCTATGGCTTCGGCGCCCAGGCGACCGAGCAGGCGGCGAAGTTGACGGAAGCGCAGTTCGTGACGGCGAGTGCAGGAATCCGGGAAGCGGTGGCAAGCGCGAGGGAAAAAACCGCCTGAGCCGCAGCGCCGCCGCACCCTCGCAGTCAAGATCGGGCTTCTCCTTGTTGTTTCCCGGCCTGAACCTCAGGCAATACAAGATATAGTAGCGGTAAGCTTCGGAATGTCAAAATGTAGTATGCAGGCGCGCGCAGGGCGCGCTTGCGCCGAGGCCAGGGAGAATCCGGATTTGTACTGGTGCCGAGGAAGGGACTCGAACCCCCACAGTGTTGCCACCGCCAGGACCTGAACCTGGTGCGTCTGCCAATTCCGCCACCTCGGCGAGGGAGCGGAATTTTATTAGCTGACCCCACGCATGTCAAAGAAAAGAAACGAGAATTTCACATCGCGGCGGCGCCGCAAAACGCCTGACACGAGCCCCGAGGCGATCCTCGAGGCACTCGAACAGGCCGGCGCGCCGCTCACCCGGAAGGAGCTAGGCGAGCAGCTCGGCGTCGAGCGCGGCGACCGCGGCTTCGTGCACGCGCTCGCCGAGCTCGAGCACTCCGGCCGCGTGGTGCAAAACCGCGCCGGGAGCCTGCTCGCCGCGAAGAAGATCGACGTCGTGGCGGGGCGCATCGAAGGCCACGCCGACGGCCACGGCTTCCTGCTTCCCGACGACCGCTCGGCTTCGGTGTTCCTGTCGCAGAGCGAGATGAAGCAGGTACTGCACGGCGACCGCGCTGCGGTGCGCGTCACCGGGCGCGATGAGCGCGGCCGGCCCACGGGCACCATCGTGGAAGTGCTCGCGCGCGCGCAGCGCCGCATCGTCGGCAGGCTGCACTCGGAGCACGGGGTGATGTTCCTCGCGCCCGAGGACCGCAGGATCGCGCAGGACGTGCTGGTGCCGCCGGCCGAAGCGGGCCGCGCCAAGCCGGGCGAGGTGGTGACGGTCGAGCTGGTGGCGCAGCCCTCGAAGCACGCGCAGCCGATCGGGCGCGTCGCCGAGGTGCTTGGGCATTACGCCGACCCGGGCATGGAGATCGAGATCGCGCTGCGCAAGTTCGACCTGCCGTTCGAGTTCTCCAAGCGCGCGCTCGGCGCCGCGCGCGCCATGCCCGAGGGCGTGACGCCGGAGGACCGCCGTGGCCGGCGCGATTTGACCAAGCTCCCCTTCGTCACCATCGATGGCGAGACCGCGAAGGACTTCGACGACGCGGTGCACGCCGAGCGAGAAGGCAAGGGCCACCGCCTGTGGGTGGCGATCGCGGACGTCAGCCACTACGTGCGCCACGGCGATGCGCTCGATCAGGAGGCGCGCGAGCGCGGCACCTCGGTGTATTTCCCGCGGCGCGTGATCCCGATGCTGCCCGAGAAGCTCTCCAACGGCCTGTGCTCGCTCAACCCCGAGGTCGAGCGCCTGGCGATGGTGTGCGAGATGGCGATCGCGCCCAAGGGCACGGTCGAGCGCTACCAGTTCTACCCGGCGGTGTTCCGCTCGCATGCGCGCCTCACCTACACGCAGGTGTGGACGAAACTCTCCGGAGGCAAGGCGCCGGAGAACCTGCGCACGCTCTACGAAGTATTCAAGGTGCTGCACGCCGAGCGCGAGCGGCGCGGCGCCATCGACTTCGACACCGTAGAGACCCGCATGGAGTTCGACGCGCGCGGCAAGATCCAGCGCATCGTGCCGGAGCCGAGGAACGACGCCCACCGCCTGATCGAGGAATGCATGCTGGCGGCGAACGTGTGCGCGGGAAATTTTCTCGATGCGCGCGGCCACCCGGTGCTGTACCGCGTGCACGACGTGCCGGCGCCGGAGAAGGTGCAGGCGCTGCGCGATTACTTGGCCGAGTTGGGGCTGAACCTCGCGGGCGGCGAGAAGCCCGCGCCCAAGGACTACGCGCAGCTGCTCGAGCGCATCCGCAAGCGGCCGGATTTCGCGCTCCTGCAGACGATCCTGCTGCGCTCGCTCAAGCAGGCGGTGTACAGCCCGGACAACGTCGGCCATTTCGGGCTCGCGTTCGAGGCCTACGTGCATTTCACCTCGCCCATCCGGCGCTACCCGGATTTGCTGGTGCACCGCGCCATCAAGGCCTGCCTCGCGGGAAAGAAGTACGAAGGCGTGAACTGGGAGGATCTCGGGCGCCTCACCTCGGAGGCCGAGCGGCGCGCGGACGACGCCAGCCGCGACGTCGAGAACTGGCTCAAGTGCCATTACATGCAGCAGCACGTCGGCGGCGTTTTCGAGGGCAGCATCACCGGGGTCACCGGCTTCGGCCTGTTCGTCACGCTGGACGACTATTACGTGGACGGGCTGGTGCACATCTCGGAGTTGGGCCGCGACTATTTCCGCTTCGAGGCCACGCGCCACATGCTGCTCGGGGAGCGCACCGGCAAGCGCTACCGGCTCGCCGACCGCATCAAGGTGAAGCTGGTGCGCGCGGACCTCGAGACGCGCAGGATAGATCTCGTTCCGGCATGAGCAGGCACGGCGACCGCGAGCCGCGGGTGGTGTTCGGCTTTCACGCCGTGCTTTCGCGGCTGCGCGCCGATCCGACGGCGGTGCTCGAGATTTTTCTGGACGAGACCCGGCACGATGCGCGCTCGCGGGATCTCGCAGCGGCGGCGGAGCGCGGGGGCGTGCGGTTGATGCGCGTGCCTACCAAGCGCCTGGACGGTTTCTACGGCGGCGGCCGGCACCAGGGGGTGGTGGCGCGCGTGCAGGTGCGGGACGCGGTGGAGAGCCTCGACGAGCTGCTCGAGAAGCTCGAAGGGCCGCCGCTGCTCCTCGTGCTCGACGGGGTCACCGATCCGCGAAATCTCGGCGCCTGCCTGCGGGTGGCGAACGCCGCCGGGGTGCACGCGGTGATCGCGCCGCGCGATCGCGCTGCGGGCATCACGCCGGCGGTGTCGCAGGTTGCGAGCGGCGCGGCCGAGGCGACGCCCTACATCATGGTGACGAATCTCGCGCGCACGCTGGATGAGATCAAGGAGCGCAATATCTGGGTGGTCGGCGCCCACGACTCGGCGGATACGTACCTCTACGCCGCCAAGCTGCCGGATGCGATCGCCTGGGTGCTCGGCGCCGAAGGCGAGGGCATGCGGCGCCTCACTCGCGAGCGCTGCGACCTGCTGGTGCGCATTCCGATGCGCGGCTCGGTAGAGAGCCTGAACGTCTCCGTCGCCGCTGGCGTTTGCCTTTACGAATCGGTTCGGCGGCGGCCGGAAACAACCCTGAAAGGAAGCGCATGATGATTAGCTCGTGGATGCGCGCCACCACAGGTGCGCTGATGGTCAGCGCTGCGCTGCTCGCCGGTTGCGTAGTCTACGACGTCGGTCCGGGTGGTTACGCCACGGCGCCGGCCCCGAAGTTCGACGCCTCGTGGAACGCTGCCATGGGTGCGTTCCAGGATCAGGGCGTGCAGATCACCAGCGAAGATCGCAATGCGGGCATCATCCGAGGACGGCGCGGCGGAATCGACGTGATCGCGAACCTGCGCACGCAGGGCGACGGCAGCGTGCGCGTGGAACTCAACACCACCGGCGCCACTGGCCAGGATCCTCAGCTGATCAACCGCATTTCGAACGCCTACGACCGCCGCATGGGGCGCTGACGCGCACGAGCGCGCGGAGCTTGTGCAGCCCACCAGATTTCCCATATAATCCGCGCCCTTGCGCTCCGTTGGAGCGCCCATCCTTGCCGCACCGAGGCGCATGACGGGCGGCGTACCCATAAGGAGAATCGGCATGCGGCATTACGAGATCGTTTTCATCGTCCATCCGGACCAGAGCGAGCAGGTGCCCGGGATGGTCGAGCGCTACAAGGGCATGGTCGCGGCCCGCAACGGCAAGGTGCACCGGCTCGAGGACTGGGGCCGCAGGCAGCTCTCCTACCCGCTCGCCAAGCTGCACAAGGCGCACTACGTGCTCATGAACATCGAGTGCGACAACGAGACGTTGATCGAGCTGGAGAATTCGTTCCGCTTCAACGACGCGGTGCTGCGCCACCTCACGGTCAGGATGCCCGGCGCGGAGACGGCGCCTTCTCCGATGATGAAGGAGGAGAAGTCCAAGTCGATGATGGAAAGGCCCGGCGAGGCGAAGCCCGGCGAAGCCCCGGCGGCAGCGGCCGCACCGGTCGCACCTGCGGCCCCGGCCGCAGCGGCTTGACGCAGCGCGCAGCTGCAGCGAACCAAGTCGAGCTCAGCGGAGTGATTTCGCAACTGGGCGCGCTGCGCCACACCCCCGCCGGAGTGCCGGTGGCCGAGTTCAGGCTGAAGCACGATTCGGAGCGCGCCGAGGCCGGCGC
>CAYMVA010000160.1:0-4294 GCA_964393745.1 uncultured Enterobacteriaceae bacterium
TCGGGCGCGATCCTGTCGTACATCATGTGCAAGGCGATGAACCGCTCGTTCTTCAGCGTCATCCTGGGCGGCTTCGGCGCCGAGGAGGGCGCGGCCGCGGCCGACGCCGGGCAGAAGACGGTGCGCTCGGGCTCTGCCGAGGACGCGAGCTTCCTGATGCAGAACGCCGAGTCGGTGGTGATCGTGCCGGGCTACGGCCTGGCGGTGGCTCGTGCGCAACACGCGGTCGCCGAGATGGCCGACATGCTGATCGAGAAGGGCGTCAAGGTGCGCTTCGCCATCCACCCGGTCGCGGGCCGCATGCCCGGGCACATGAACGTGCTGCTGGCCGAGGCCGAGGTGCCCTACGACCAGGTGTTCGAGATGGACGACATCAACGGCGAGATGGGCACCACCGACGTGGTGCTGGTGCTGGGCGCGAACGACGTCGTCAACCCGCTCGCCTACGAGAAGGGCTCGCCGATCTACGGCATGCCGATCATCGACGTGCACAAGGCAAGGACGGTGCTGGTCAACAAGCGCTCCATGGCCGCTGGCTACGCCGGCCTCGACAACCCGCTGTTCTATATGGACAAGACCATGATGGTGTTCGGCGACGCCAAGAAAGTGGTCGAAGGCATACTCAAGTCGCTGGATTGATGGCTTCGCGCGAACGCATCCTTGCGAAAATCCGCCGCCTGCAGGGGCGTGGCGGCAATGCGCCTTCGCCTGCCGAGATCGAGCAGCTCGAGACGTACCTCAAGCGCCATCCGCGCGGCCCGCTGCCCGAGGTGGGGGGCGATCTCATAGCGCGCTTCCGCGCCAAAGCCGAAGCGGCGTCGAGCACTACTGACCGCGTCGCGAGCGAGCGCGAGGTTCCGGCGGCGCTCGCGCGCTACCTGGACGCGCACAAGCTCCCCAAAACCGGTTGCGTCTGGCCGAGCCTCGCGCACCTCGAATGGCAGAGCGCGGGCCTCGCGCTCGAGCCACGCGCCGCGAAAGGCGAAGACCTGGTGGGCGTGACGGGCGTTTTCTGCGCGCTCGCGGAGACCGGCACGTTGATGGTCTGCTCCGGCGCGGACACGCCGGCGAGCGTGAGCCTGCTGCCCGAGACGCACATTGCGGTGGTCCCGGCGGCGCGCGTCGTGCCGCACATGGAGGACGGCTGGGACCTCCTGCGCGCGGAACAGGGATCATTGCCGCGCGCGGTGAATTTCATCTCCGGACCGTCGCGCACCGCCGACATCGAGCAGACCATCGTGCTCGGCGCGCACGGGCCGTACCGCGTGCATATCGTCCTGGTCGGCTGAGGAAATGAGGAGCCTGGCGATGCGATGGCTTGCCCGCGAGCGCGGCCTTTTCGCCGGCGCCATCATCATCGCCATGGCGGTGGCGGCGATCGGCGTGCCGATCGAGTTCGTGCTCTTCGGCCTGACGCTCGCGGGCGTGGCGCTGTTCCACCACTACACGCTGCAGGTGGCGCTCATCGGCCTGGGCGCGATCACCCTCTACAAGCTCGGCGTCACCGGGTTCAAGGCTGGCACGGGATTGCCGGGGCTGGGAGCGCACTTGCTGCACGAGTGGGTGATCCTCGCCAACCTGCTCGGGCTGCTGCTCGGCTTCGCGCTGCTGTCCAAGCATTTCGAAGAGTCGAAGATCCCGGCCGAGCTGCCCAGGTACCTGCCCGACAACTGGAAGGGCGCCTTCGCGCTGCTCGCGATCGTGTTCGTGCTGTCGTCGTTCCTCGACAACATCGCCGCGGCGCTGATCGGCGGCAGCATGGCGGGGGTGGTGTTCCGCGGCAAGGTGCACATCGGCTACCTCGCAGCGATCGTGGCGGCGTCGAATGCCGGCGGCTCGGGCAGCGTGGTCGGCGACACCACCACCACCATGATGTGGATCGACGGCGTCAGCCCGATCGCGGTGTTCGACGCCTACGTCGCGGCCACGGTCGCGCTCGTCATCTGCGGAATCCCTGCGGCGATGCAGCAGCACAAGTACTCGCCGATCACCACGGATGCTGCGGCTGGGATCTCGGTGGACTGGACGCGCGTCGGCATCGTCGCCTTCATCCTGCTTGCCGCGATCGGCGCCAACGTGGTCGCGAACCTGATGTTCCACTCCGTGCTGGACGTCTTTCCTGTGATCGGCGCCGCGGTGTGGATAGCGATTCTCGTTTCCGCGCCTCTGCGCAAGCCGGAGTGGAGCCTGCTGCCGGAAGCGTTCAAGGGCTCGGTGTTCCTGCTCTCGTTGGTCACCTGCGCCTCGATGATGCCGGTGGAGAAGCTGCCGCCCGCCTCCTGGCAATCGGCGTTCACGCTGGGCTTCGTCTCGGCGGTGTTCGACAACATCCCGCTCACCGCGCTGGCCTTGAAGCAGGACGGCTATGACTGGGGCATGCTCGCCTATACGGTCGGCTTCGGCGGCTCGATGATCTGGTTCGGATCCAGCGCCGGGGTGGCGCTGTCCAACATGTACCCCGAGGCGAAATCAGTCGGCCGCTGGCTGTGGCACGGCTGGCATGTGACGCTCGCCTACATCGTCGGCTTTGGCGTCATGCTGGCGGTCACGGGCTGGCATCCGACTCCCAAGCGCGGTTCGCCGGTCAAGCCCGCAGCCGAGGCGGTCCAGCCGCACGCCGCGGCGCAAGCGCGCGATTTCACGATGTGAAGTCGCCTTGCGGCGCCCGGGAACGGGGAGTAGCATTCGGCGGGCATTTCCGGAGGGGGCGCAGCCCCCGCGCTGGTCCCAACTTCCCAGGAGGAGGCAGAAAATGAGCACACAGAACGACAAACCCGCGGCATCGCGCCGCAAGTTCCTGACCGGCGCGGCCGCCGCGGCAACGGGCGCTGCGGCGCTCGGCTTCCCGGCGATCGTCAAGTCGCAGGCGCCGATCGTGATCAAGATGCAGGGCGCATGGGGCGCGAAGGACATCTTCAACGAGATGGCGCAGGAGTACGTGACGCGCGTCAACGAGATGGCGGGTGGCAGGCTGCGCATCGATTACCTGATCGCCGGCGCAGTGGTCAAGCCGTTCGAGGTGATGGATGCGACCAGCAAGGGCGTGCTGGATGCCTGCCACAGCGTGCCGGTGTACTGGTATGGCAAGAGCAAAGTTGCATCCCTCTTCGGATCGGGACCGATCAATGGCTGCGACGCTCCCCAGACGATGGCGTGGATCTATCGCGGCGGCGGCCTCGCGCTCTACAACGAACTGCTCGCCAAGATCAACCTCGACGTGATCGGCTTCTTCGCCATGCCGATGCCGACGCAGCCGCTGGGCTGGTTCAAGAAGCCGATCAAGACCGCGGCGGAATTGAAGGGCCTCAAGTACCGAACCGTGGGTCTCGCGGCCGACCTGTTCCAGGAAATGGGCGCGAAAGTGACGCAGCTGCCGGGCGGAGAGATCATCCCCGCGCTGGAAAAGGGCGTGATCGATGCTTTCGAGTTCAACAACCCGACTTCCGACATGCGCTTCGGCTCCCAGGACGTGATCAAGAACTACATGCTGGGCAGCTACCACCAGGCGATGGAGTTCTTCGAGATCGCGTTCAACAAGAAGAAGTGGGCCACCATCCCGAAGGACTTGCAGGCGATCCTGCAGTACGCCGCCGAGGCCGCCAATTCGTCGAACTGGTGGACCGCGATGGACAACTATTCACGCGACCTGATCGAGCTGAGGGACAAGCACAAGGTCAACATCATCCGCACGCCGAAGTCGATCATGGCCGCGCAGCTCACGGCCTGGGACACGCTTACCGAGAAGCTGTCGAAGGAGGACCCGTTCTTCGCCAAGGTGGTCGAATCGCAGCGCGCGTGGGCCAAGCGCGTCGCCTACTACATGTTCCTCAATGAGGCGGACTATAAACTCGGCTACGAGCACATCTTCAAGACCAAGATCCCGGTCTGAGCGGGGCGCAAGCAAATCGTGACGGCTGGGGCGGTACCTGCGGGTGCCGCCCCATTTTCTTTCCCGCCCGGGGCTGAGCCATGCAGCGCGTGATCTTCGCGATTGACCAGTTGAACAAGACCATCGGGCACGCATTTGCCTGGTGCATCATCATCCTCACCTTCGGCACCTGCTACGAGGTGTTCGTGCGCTACGTGCTCGACAACCCCACCAGCTGGGCGTTCGACATGAGCTATCTGATGTACGGTGCGGTGTTCTACATGGCCGGCGCCTACACGCTGTCGCGCGGCGGCCACGTGCGCGCCGACATGTTGTACCGGAAGTGGTCCGACCGCACCCAGGCGACCGTCGAGCTGGTGCTGTACGTGATCTTCTTCTTTCCCGGCATCCTTGCGCTCGTGGTGG
>CAYMVA010000161.1:0-42431 GCA_964393745.1 uncultured Enterobacteriaceae bacterium
ACGATGCCGCGCTTGGCCTTGTCGACGTCGTAGTCGCAGTTCTGCAGCAGCTTCTGGATGATGTTCTCGACGTCCTCGCCGACGTAGCCGGCTTCCGTCAAGGTGGTGGCATCGGCGATCACGAACGGCACGTTCAGCAGCCGGGCGAGCGTCTGCGCGAGCAGCGTCTTGCCCGAGCCGGTCGGGCCGATCAGCAGGATGTTGGACTTGGCGAGCTCGACCTCGTCGTTTTTCGACAGGTGCTTGAGCCGCTTGTAGTGGTTGTAGACCGCTACCGAGAGGATCTTCTTGGCCTGGTCCTGGCCGATGACGTACTGGTCGAGGATGTCGCGGATCTCGCGCGGCGTCGGCAGGTCGGACTTGGCGCCCTTGCCGCCCTTGTCGGTGGCGGTCTCCTCGCGGATGATGTCGTTGCACAGCTCGATGCACTCGTCGCAGATGAACACCGACGGGCCGGCAATCAGCTTCCTGACCTCGTGCTGGCTCTTGCCGCAGAACGAGCAGTAAAGCAGCTTCTCGCCGGAGCTGGACTTTTCCGACACCTAGACGTGCTCCCTCGAGATCAGGACCTTGTCCACGAGGCCGTACTTTACCGCTTCTTCGGAACCCATGAAAAAGTCGCGGTCGGTGTCGTGCTGGATGACCTCCATCGACTGCCCGGTGTGCTTGGCCAGGATCTCGTTCAGGCGCTGGCGCAGGAATAGGATCTCCTTGGCGTGGATCTCGACGTCCGAGGCCTGCCCGGAGAAGCCGCCCATCGGCTGGTGGATCATGACGCGCGAGTTGGGCAGGACGAAGCGCTTGTCCTTGTCGCCGGCCGCCAGCAGCAGCGCGCCCATGCTCGCCGCCTGTCCGATGCACAGCGTGCTTACATCGGGCTTGATGAACTGCATGGTGTCGTAGATCGCGAGCCCCGCCGACACCGAGCCGCCGGGGGAGTTGATGTAGAAGAAGATGTCCTTGTCCGGGTTCTCGGACTCGAGGAACAGCAGCTGCGCCACGATCAGGTTGGCGGTGATTTCGTTCACCGGCCCGACCAGGAACACCACGCGCTCCTTCAGCAGCCGCGAGTAGATGTCGTAGGCGCGCTCGCCGCGCCCCGACTGCTCGATCACCATCGGGATCAAGCCCAACCCGCGAGCGGGTTCCACCTCGGCCTGCGGCTCCTGGGGGTTTCTCTGCCAGAACAAGTTTTTCACGCGCCGCTGTCCATCAAATCATCGAACGGCGTCGCCTTGTCGCTGACCTTCGCCTTGGCGAGCACCCAATTGACCACGTTGCCTTCGAGCGCAAGGCTCTCCATCTCGGACAAACGCTGCGGTTGCATGTAGAACCATTTTACCACCTCGGCCGGATTCTCGTAGCTGTGCGACTCGGCCTCGATGAGCGCGCGCACTTCCGCCGGCTTGGCCTGCAGCTTTTCGGCGCGCGCCAGTTCGCTGATGATCAGCGCCAGCGCCACGCGCCGCTTGGCGCTCGCCTCCAGCGCCGCCGGCTCGAACGGCAGCTTCTCGATCGCCACGCCGCGCGCCTTGAGCTCCGCGGCCGCAGTCTCCACCAGGCGCTGCAGTTCCATTTGCACCAGCGAGCGCGGCAGCTCGAGCGGCGTGGTATCGAGCAGCACTTGCAGCGCCTGCTGCTTGAGCCGCGCCTCGACGCGCTTCTTCACTTCGCGCTCGACGTTGGCGCGGATCTCGCTGCGCATCTTCTCCAGGTCGCCGTCGGCGACGCCAAGCTTGTTCGCGAACTCCGCGTCCAGCGGCGGCAGCTGCGGCTCGTCCACCTGCTTCATGTCCAGGGTGAAGGTGGCGGTCTTCGCGGCCACCTCCTTGGCGTGATAATCGTCCGGGAACCTGAGCTCGAAGCTGGTCGAATCGCCAGCCGACTTGCCGCGCGCCGCGGCCTCGAACTCGGGCAGCATGCGCTGCTCGCTGATGACGAAGGAAAAGCCGCTCGCCTTGCCGCCGGCGAAGGTCTCGCCGCCGATGCGGCCCTCGAAATCCACCGTCACGCGGTCGCCGTCCTGTGCCGCACGCGCCACCGGCGAGAAGCTGGTGCGCTGCTTGCGCAGGATCTGGATCGTTTTTTCGACCGCGGCGTCGTCCACCGTGACCTGCGGCCGCTCGATCGCGGCCGCCGCGATGTCGCCCAGCTTCACTTCTGGGTAGATCTCGAAGGTAGCGCTGAACTCGAGCGCGCCTGAACCGGCACCCTCGGCCGCAGCTTCCTTCTTCGGCTCGATGCGCGGGTAGCCGGCGACGCGCAGCTTCGCTTCCTTGACCGCATCGCTGAAAATTTTCTGCACCGCGTCGCCGATCACTTCGTTGCGCACCTGCGGCCCGTATTGCTGCGCCACCAGCTTCAGCGGCACCTTGCCCGGGCGGAAGCCCGGCATCTTGACGTCGCGCGCGAGTTTCTTAAGGCGCGCGTCGACTTGGCGCTCGACCTCCTCCGCGCTCACCGACATCGACATGCGCCGCTCCAGTGCGCTGATGGTTTCCACGTTCACCGCCATGCTCGTTTCGTTCCTAGGAAGATCCGCTGGTGCGAAGGGAGGGACTCGAACCCACAAGCCTTGCGGCGCTGGAACCTAAATCCAGTGCGTCTGCCAATTCCGCCACCTTCGCCAAAAAGCGGGTGAAAAACAACGTATTATATAGATTCAGTCCGTGTCGGTCGGCCACTACGAGAATTTCCCAGTCGCCTCGGCCTTGCTGCCACCGCGGCTGCGCCGCCCGATCGCCGTCATCTACCGCTTCGCACGCACTGCAGACGATTTCGCAGACGAGGGCGAACTTCCGGACGCGGAGCGCCTCGCAAGCCTCGATGGATACCGCCGGGAACTCGACGCAATCGCCAGCGGCCGCGCACCGCACACGCCGCTGTTTCACGAGGTGGCGCGCATTGTGCGGGAGCACGCGCTGCCGCTGCAACTGTTCCGCGATCTGCTGGACGCCTTTTCCCAGGACGTAACCAAGAAGCGCTATGCCGACTTCGCCGAGTTGCTCGACTATTGCCGGCGCTCGGCCAACCCGGTGGGCCGGCTGCTGCTGCACCTCTTCGGGCGCACCGATGCGCAAAGCCTCGCGCAATCGGATGCGATCTGCTCGGGATTGCAGCTGGCCAACTTCTGGCAGGACCTCGAGCTCGACTGGGCGAAGGGCCGCGTCTACCTGCCGCAGGACGAGTTGCGCCGCTACGGCGTGACCGAGGCGCAGATCGCCGAGCAGCGCTGCGACGATGCCTGGCGCGCGTTGCTCGGACTCCAAGTCAGCCGCACTCGCACCATGCTCGCGTCGGGCGCGCCGCTCGGCCGCGCCCTGCCCGGCCGCACCGGCCTCGAAATCCGCACCACGGTGCAAGGCGGGCTGCGGATCCTGGAAAAGCTGGAAGCGGCGGCTTGCGACATGTTCCGCCAGCGGCCAGTGCTGAAATGGTTCGACTGGCCGCTGCTGCTGTGGCGAGCGCTGTGACGCCCGACGAGTACTGCCAGCAGAAAGCGGCTGCCAGCGGCTCGTCGTTCTACTACTCGTTCCTGTTCCTGCCGCCGGAGCGCCGGCGCGCGATCACGGCGCTGTACGCGTTCTGCCGAGAGGTGGACGACGTGGTGGACGAGTGCACCGAGCCGCAGCTCGCGCACGCCAAGCTCACGTGGTGGCGCGCCGAGGTCGCCAACTTGTTCGCGGGCAACCCCCAGCACCCGGTGACGCGCGCGCTTGCGCCCGCGCTCGGGCCGTTCGGCATTGCCGCGGAGCGGCTCAACGAGATCATCGCCGGAATGGAGATGGACCTCACGCAGACGCGCTATCTCGATTTCGCGGCGCTCGAGCGCTACTGCTACCACGTCGCCGGCGCCGTAGGCCTGCTCGCCGCCGGCATCTTCGGTTACCGCGACGCGCACACGCTCGAATACGCGCGCCAGCTCGGCACCGCCTTCCAGCTCACCAACATCATCCGCGACGTCGGCGAGGACGCGCGCAAGGACCGGATCTACCTGCCGGCCGAGGACTTGCGCCGCCACGGCGTTAGCGCGGCGGACATCCTCGCGCGCCGCCACAGCGACGCCTTCGTCGCCCTGATGCGCGAGCAGGCGCGACGCGCCGAGTCGTTCTATGCGCGCGCCATGGAGGCGCTGCCCGCCGTGGACCGCCGCGCACAGCTTCCCGGACTCATCATGGCGGCGATCTACCGCGCGTTGCTCAAGGAGATCGAGCGCGACGGGTTCAACGTGCTCTCGCAGCGCGTCTCGCTCACGCCGATGAGGAAGCTCTGGATTGCGTGGCGAACGTGGGTGAAGGGGTGAGGACGCAGGATTCAGGAATCAGGATTCAGGGGTGAGCGAAAGCAAGCGCGTTGCGGTGGTCGGGGCCGGGTATGCGGGCTGCGCGGCGGCCGTGACGCTCGCCGCCGCCGGCGTGCCGGCGACCTTGATCGATTCCGCGGCAGTGCCCGGCGGCCGCGCACGCCGCGTGCGCGCGCACGAGCGCGAGCTCGACAACGGCCAGCACATTTTGATCGGCGCCTACAGCGAGCTGCTGCGCCTGATGCACGCCGTGGGCGTGCCTTCGGAGGCGGTGCTGCGCATGCCGCTAGAGTTGCGCTACGCCGACGGCTTCAGCCTGCGCCCGATGTGGTTGCCCGCGCCCCTGGGACTGCTCGCCGGATTGCTTGCCGCGCGGCGCCTGCCGCTCGGCGAGCGCCTCGGTGCTGTGCGTTTCATGCGGGCGCTACGCCGCGCCGCCTGGCGCGTCGAGCCGGATTGCGCGGTGAGCGAATTGCTCGCGCGCCACGGCCAGGACGGCCGCATCGGGCACTACGTCTGGCGGCCGCTATGCGTCTCGGCGCTCAACACGCCGCCCGATCAGGCCTCGGCACAGGTGTTCGCCACCGTGCTGCGCGATTCGCTCGCCGGCGGCGACGGCGCGAGCGACCTGCTGCTGCCGGCAACCAACCTGTCGGCGCTCTTTCCCGAGCCCGCGGCCGAATTCGTGCGCGCGCACGGTGGCGAGCTGCGGACCTCGGCCACGGTGCGCGAGATCACGCCCGATCTGCGCGTGGACGGCGAGCAATTTGCGCATGTCATCCTCGCCGTCGCGCCGTACCAGCTGAAACCGTTCGCCCAGCTCACCGGAGCGATTCCCGAGTATTCGTACCAGCCGATTTATACCTGCTACCTGCAGTACGGCAAGCGCGTGCGCCTGCCGCTGCCGATGCTCGGCCTCGCCGAAGGGCTGGTGCAATGGGTTTTCGACCGCGGCGCGCTCGGCGGCGAAAAGGGATTGCTCGCCTGCATGATCAGCGCGCAGGGCGACCACCAGCAGATGACGCACGAGGAGCTCGCCGCCGGATGCCATCGTGAGCTGGCGCGCATGCTTCCTGGGCTCGTCGCGCCCGAATGGACACAGGTGATCGCCGAGAAGCGCGCCACCATCAGCTGCTCGCCAGGAATCCGGCGCCCGCCGCTCGAGACGCCAACGCCGCGCTTGTATCTGGCCGGCGACTACACCGATCCCGACTATCCGCCGACGCTGGAGGCCGCGGTGCGCAGCGGCGTGCGCGCCGCGCAGCGCGTGCTGCGAGGCTGAGACTGAGGCCGAGGGTGAGGCTGCTGCGTCAACCGTTGCCTTCCGGCTCGCCCTGCCACATCAAGTCGTAGCCGAGCTCGCTGGTCTCGGTGCACATCGTGGCAAGCGCCGCGAACTTGTCGAGAAATGTTTTGTCGGCGTGCGATTTCTCGTGCTGCTCGAACGTGCGCCAGTAGGTGACGATCACCAGGTGGTCGTCGGCCGTGCGCACCCCGTTCAGCGAACCCTCCTCGGATACGAAACCGGAGAACTTGAACACCTGCCCGGCAATGAAGCCGCCCTTGTCGCCGCCGTAGGTGTTCTTCACCACGTTGCACATCTCGCCCAGCGCGAGTTCCACGTCGTCGTAACTCACGCCGGGCTTGAGCTTGACGGTGTTGAACAGCATCTTGGCGCCGAACGGGATGGTGATCGGTTCGAACATCGTTGCCTCCGCAGCAGACGGAATGCGATTCTATAGGCTGCGCAGCGTCGCCACGGCCTGGTCGATGCGCTCGACCGCGATCACCTCCAGCCCGGCGATTTTTCCCTTCGGGCGGTTGGCGGCGGGCACGATGGCGCGCTCGAAGCCGAGCTTGGCGGCTTCTTTCAGCCGATCCTGCCCGCGCGGCGCCGGACGCACCTCGCCCGCGAGCCCGACTTCGCCGAACACCACCACCCTGGCCGGGATCGGCCGGTCGCTGAGCGAGGACACCACCGCGAGCGAAACCGCGAGATCAGCGGCGGGCTCGGCGATGCGCATGCCGCCGACTGCGTTCACGAATACGTCCTGCTCCCAGGTGGCGATGCCGGCGTGCCGGTGCAGCACCGCAAGCAGCATCGCGAGGCGGTTCTGCTCCAGGCCCACCGACAGGCGCCGCGGGTTGGGCGCGTGCGCCGCGTCCACCAGCGCCTGGATCTCCACCAGCAGCGGCCGCGTGCCCTCGAGCGTCGCCAGCACGCACGAGCCGGCGACCGCCATGCCGTGCTGCGACAGGAACAGCGCCGACGGATTGGTCACCGCGCGCAGGCCCTTGTCGGTCATGGCGAACACGCCCAGCTCGTTGACCGCGCCGAAGCGGTTCTTGACCGCGCGCACCAGCCGGAAGCTGGAGTGCGGGTCGCCCTCGAAGTACAGCACCGTGTCGACGATGTGCTCCAGTACGCGCGGGCCGGCGATCGCGCCTTCCTTGGTGACGTGGCCGATGATGAACAGCGCCGCGCCCGAGCGCTTGGCGTGGCGCGTGAGCTGCGCCGCGCATTCGCGCACCTGCGCCACCGAGCCTGGCGCCGACTGCAGCTCTTCCGACCACAGCGTCTGGATCGAGTCCAGCACCGCAACCTGAGGCTTGGCCGCATCGAGCCCGGCGACGATGCGCTCGAGCTGGATCTCGGCGAGCAGTTGCACCGCGCCGGCATCGAGCGCCAGGCGCCGGGCGCGCATCGCAATCTGCTCGGCCGATTCCTCCCCCGAAACGTAGAGCGTTTTCGTTCCCGCACCCAGGCTGGCGAGCGCCTGAAGCAGCAGCGTGGACTTGCCGATCCCCGGGTCGCCGCCGATCAGGGTCACCTGCCCCGCCACCAGGCCGCCGCCGAGCACGCGGTCGAGCTCGCCGATGCCGATGGGCAAGCGCTCGTGCTCGCGCGCCTCGACCTCCGAAAGCGCCACCGCCGCGCGCGCCCCCCCCGCATAGCGGTGCCCCGCGCGCTCGGTAACCGTCTCAGTAAGCGTGCCGACCGCGCCGCACGACGGGCAACTCCCGAACCACTGCAGCGCGCTCGCGCCGCAGTCGCTACATACGTAAGCGGTCTTGGGCTTCGCCATCAGTCGGCCTCGACCACCGGCACGCGAGGCGCCAGGGCGCACAGCAGTTCGTAGCTTACGGTGCCGGCGGCGGCGGCGACTTCGTCGGCGGAAAGCCCCTCACCCCAAAGCGTCGCCGGAGTGCCGATGTAGGCTTCGTGCACATCGCTGATATCCACCGCGATCATGTCCATGGACACGCGCCCTACCGTTGGCACGCGCTGCCCCGCCACCAGCACCGGGGTGCCGGTGGGCGCATGGCGCGGGTAACCGTCAGCATAGCCGCAGGCGACGATGCCGATGGTCATCTCCTCGGCCGCCTCGTACGAGAATCCGTAGCCGACGCGCTCGCCCGCCTGCAGGTGCTGCACGCCGATGAGCTCGCTCGCGAGCGTCATCGCGGGTTTCAGGCCGAGCGCCGCGGCGTTCTTGAAGGTAAACGGCGAGCAGCCGTAGAGCATGATCCCGGGGCGCACCCAGTCGGCGCGCGTCTCCTCTGGAAAGCGCAGCAGCGCCGCCGAGTTGGCGAGCGAGCGCGGCGCGGCGAACCCCTGCGTCAGCTCGCCGAACCAGTGCAGCTGCGCCGCGACGCCGCTCTCGCCGTCGGCATCGGCGAAGTGGGTCATCAGCGTCGCCGAGCCGACCGACGGATGCGCCTGCAGCGCATTCCAGGCGAGGCGCACGTTGTCGACGTTGAAGCCGAGGCGGTTCATGCCGCTGTTGACCTTGAAGTAGGCGTCTATGCTCGGCGCGAGCCGCGCCTGCTCGAGCATCGCCAGCTGCTCGGTATTGTGGATCACGGGCGTCAGGCGGTACTCGGCGAGCAGCGGGATGTCCTGGGCGCGGAAAAAACCCTCCAGCAGCAGGATCGGCTTTTGCACGCCGGAGATGCGCAGCCGGATCGCCTCCTCGAAATCGAGCAGCGCGAAGCCGTCGGCGGCCTTGAACGCCTGCGCCGCGCGCGCCAGGCCGTGGCCGTAGGCGTTGGCCTTGATCACCGCCCAGACCTTGGCCGGGCCGGCGGCGCGCCGCGCCAGCTCGAGATTGTGCGCCAGCGCCCCCATGCTGATCGTCGCCCGGATCGGCCGCGGCACGCTAGGACTCCTCCTCCGCCCGCCTCACGCCTGCAGCGCGGCGAGGCGCTCCTTGGCGAACTCTACGAAAGTGTTCACCAGGCGCGAGCGGAACTTCTCCTTCGGATACACCACCGAAAGATCGCGATTCAGGCGCGGCACCAGCGGCACCCGCACCAGCAGCCCGGCGCGGCTTTCCCTGGCGACCGCGGCGCGCGACATGATGGCGAAGCCCAGGCCGGTCGCAACCAGCCCCTTGAGCGCCTCGGGGCTGCCCAGCTCCATCATCACGTTGAGCGATTCGGGCGCGATGCCCGCCTTCCTGAAGTACTGGTCGGTGACCTCGCGCGTGCCCGAGCCCGGCTCGCGGCTGATGTAGGGAAACTGCGCCAGCTGCTTCGCGGTCGCGCTCTTAAACCGCGCCAGCGGGTGCGCCGGCGCGCACACCGCCTGCAGCTCGTCTTCGCAGCAGACATCGGTCATGACGCTCGCCAAGTGCGACGGCGCCTCGATGAAGCCGATGTCGAGCGTGTACTCGGCGACGCGGCTCTCCACGGTCTCGGAATTTCCCACCACCAGGCGCGGCTGCACCTTCGGGTGCTTGGACTTGAACTCGCCCAGCACCTGCGGCAGCAAGAACTCGGCGATGGTGGTGCTCGCGCCCACCAGCAGCGGCCCGCTCACCTCGCCGGTCATCTCCTTGACGCGCGTATCGAGCTCCGCCGAGAGCGCGAGGATCCTTTCGGCGTACTCGAGCACGATGTGGCCGGCGGGCGTCAGGCCGATGCGGCCGTGGCCGCGCTCGAACAGGCGCGTGTTGAAGTGCTCCTCGAGCTGCTTGATCTGGAAGGTGACCGCGGGCTGGGTCATGAACAGCGCCTCCGCGGCCTTGGTGAAAGACAGGTGCTTCGCCACTGCGTGGAACACCTGTAGCCGCCGGTCCGCCATGGCCTGATTGATCCCCGACTAGAATGCGCTTATTGAACCATAAACAGGCTGGCCGCGGTAACTTATGGCGGCTCCCGAAAGGCGCCGCGCCGCTCGCCGGTGCGGTCTTGCCCCATGCTATAAAGCGCCGCGCATGAATCTCGGCTTCTACATCATCATGGCGGCGCAGTTCTTCTCCTCGCTCGCCGACAATGCGCTGCTGGTGGCCGCGATCGCGCTGCTGATGCAGGCGGACTCGCCGGCGTGGCTCACGCCTTACCTAAAATTCTTCTTCGTCGTCTCCTACGTGCTGCTGGCGCCCTACGTCGGCGCCGTCGCCGACCGCCTGCCCAAGGGCACGGTGATGTTCATCTCCAACACCATCAAGATCGCCGGCTGCCTGCTGATGCTGTACGACGTCAATCCCCTCGCCGCCTACGCGCTGGTCGGCCTGGGCGCGGCCGCCTACTCGCCGGCCAAGTACGGCATCCTCACCGAGTACCTGCCGCACTCCAAGCTGGTGATCGCCAACGGCTGGATCGAGGGCCTGACGGTGGTCTCGATCATCCTCGGCGTGATGCTCGGCGGCACCCTGATCCACGGCCATGTGTCCGAGGTGCTGCTGGCGTTCGATGTGCCGTACCTCGATTTCGACATCGATTCGGCTCCGGACGCGGCGATCGCCGTGATCGCGTTCGTGTACGTCACCGCCGCCATCTTCAACCTCTACATCCCGCGCACTGGCGTGGCGATGAAGCCGCTGCCGGCGCACCCGCTCGCCACGCTCAAGGATTTCTCCACCTGCGTGGTGACCTTGTGGAAGGACAAGCTGGGCCAGATTTCGCTCGCGGTGACCACCCTTTTCTGGGGCGCCGGCGCGACGCTGCAGTTCATCGTCATTGACTGGTCGCGCGCCGCGCTCGGCTACGACCTGTCGAAGGCCTCGATGCTGCAGGGCTTGGCCGCGCTGGGCATCGCGATCGGCGCCGTAGTTGCCGCCACCCGTGTGCGCCTGGACCGCTCGGTCAGGGTGATTCCGCTCGGCATCGCCATGGGTCTGGTGGTGATGCTGATGAACCTGGTGAGCAACGTCTGGCTCGCGGTCCCGCTGATCATTCTGATTGGCGCCCTTTCAGGGTTCTTCGTCGTGCCCATGAACGCGCTGTTGCAGCACCGCGGCCACCACCTGGTGGGCGCCGGGCGCTCGATCGCGGTGCAGAATTTCAACGAGAACAGCTCGATCCTGGTGATGATCGCGCTGTACTCGCTGTTGCTGAAGTCGGGGGTATCGATCTACGTGGCGATCACGATCTTCGGGCTATTCATCGCCGGCACCATGACGCTGGTGCAATGGTGGTTCCTCCACAACCTGCGCGTGCACGAGGTCGAAGTCGAGCGCCTGCTCGCTTTCGCGCGCGCCGAGGGGGCGCACCATTGAATAGTGTAAAGCCTCGCTTTACACTTTTTCCTGCTGCGCCCCGCTCCTCAGCGTGTCGAGGGTTTTCACCGCAAACCTGAGGTCGGCCCAGGATTTCGCCTTGTCGGGCAGGTTCCTGAGCAGGTACGCGGGGTGGTAGGTGACTATGAGCGGCACGCCGGCATAGCTATGCAGCCTGCCGCGCAGGCTCGCGATGCTGGCCTCGGTCTGCAGCAGCGTGTGCACCGCGAAGCGCCCCATGGCGAGAATCAGCCGGGGGCGGATGAGCTCAATCTGGCGCAGCAAAAATGGCGCGCACTTCGCCATTTCCCCGGGCTCCGGGTTGCGGTTGCCCGGAGGCCGGCATTTCAGAGTATTCGCGATATACACGTTCCTGCCGCGCGCCAGGCCGATTGCGGCGAGCATGTTGTCGAGCAATTTGCCGGCCTGCCCTACGAAAGGCTCGCCGAGGCGGTCTTCCTCCGCGCCCGGCGCCTCGCCCACGAGCAGCCACTCCGCTTTTTCGTCGCCGACGCCGAACACCGTTTGCGTGCAGCCGGCGCGCAGCCCGCAGGCCGTGCAACCCGCGACCTCCGCCTTCAGCTCGTCCCAGGCCATGCGTGCGATGCGCTCTTCACGGGAGCCGGCGGGCAGCACAAGCGCTTCGGGCGCGGGAGCCGGGCTCGCGCGCTCGAGCACCGCGGCGGACTGTGCGGCAGTTTCGGCTTGCGGCGCAATCGGCGCCGCGCGGCTGCGCAGCCTCCACACCGGCGCGAGGCCCATCTCCTTCAGGATCGCGGCGCGGCGGCTCACAAGGCGAGCGCCAGCACCAGTGCATCCTCGCGCCCGCCGTTCGCCGGGTAGTAGCCGCGGCGCTGCGAGACCTGGCGGAAACCGAAGCGTTGGTAGAGCGCCTTGGCGGCGGCGTTGCTGGGCCGCACCTCCAGAAACAGGTTGCGCGCGCCCGCGGCGCGGCCGATGCGCATCGCCTCGCGCAACAGCGCGCTGCCGTGGCCCTTTTTCTGCCACGCCGCCGCGATCGAGAGATTAAGCAGGTGCGCCTCGCCCGCAGCCACCAGCAGCACGAAATAGCCGACCAGATCGCTGCCGCTGCGCCAGGTCCAGCATTCGTAGCCGGCGCGCAGCGAGTCGGCGAAGTTGCCGCGCGTCCAGGGGTGCGAGTAGATCGCGCTTTCCGCCCCGATAACTTCGGGAAGGTCGATGTCGCGCATCGGCGCGAGCCGCGGGGCCTGCTTGAGAACAGCGCTCATATCCCGATTCTCATGCGCGCTTGCGCTCTTCGGCGGTCAGCGCGACCTTGTCCCGTACATAAGTGGGCGCGGCAAGCGCTGCATCCACCCCTTCGCCCGCCGCGAGCCGCGGTGCAGCGAGCCTCGCCACCGCAACCGCGCTCGGCCGCGCTTCCGGCCGCACTGCCGCCAGCGCCGCACCCAGCGCGCCGCGCAACACATCGCCATAGAGCGCGAATCCGTTGCCGCAGCCGATCCAACCGTCGCCTTGCGGCCGCGGCACCGCCGCGGGCGCCACACACTGCGCGCCGACCGATTCTCTCCAGGCGCCGGCCTCGTGCGCGAGGCAGGAATAATACACTTCGTGCATGCGCGCATCGAGGCACGCGACGACCCGCGCAGCGCCCGATTCCTCGGCGATTGCCTCGAGGGTAGAGACGCCGAGCACTGGCAGCCCGCGCGCGAAGGCGATACCCTGCGCGAGGCCGCAGGCGATGCGCAGCCCGGTGAACGATCCCGGCCCGGCGCCGAAAGCGACCGCATCGAGCGCGCCGATGGCGGTGCCGGCCTGCGCCAGCAGCCGCGCGAGCATCGGCAGCGCGAGCTCGCTGTGGCGGTTGACGGCGCGCTCCTCGAGCGCGGCGATCTCGCCCCCGGCCCACAGCGCTACCGAGCACCACTCGGTCGAGGTTTCGAAGGCCGCGAATCGCATCGCGCCATTGTAGCGATACAATTTGCGCCTTCCCCAAGGAGCTCGCATGAAAGAGCATCGCATCGCAGTCATTCCCGGCGACGGCATCGGGCGCGAAGTCATGCCCGAGGGCGTGCGCGCGCTGGAGGCCGTCGGCGCGCGGCATGGCATTCGCTTCAAGTGGCAGGAATTTCCCTGGAGCTGCGACTGGTACCAGGCGCACGGCAAGATGTGCCCCGACGACGCGCCGCAGATCCTGCGCCAGTTCGACGCCGTGTACTTCGGCGCCGTCGGTAATCCGGCGATCGTTCCCGACCACATCTCGGCGTGGGGCCTGCTGATCAATTTCCGCCGCTGGTTCGATCTGTACGTGAACCTGCGTCCGGTGCGCCTGTTCGAGGGCCTGCCCTGCCCGCTCGCCGGCCGCAAGCCCGGCGACATCGACTACACCGTGATCCGCGAGAACACCGAGGGCGAATACGGCAACATCGGCGGCCGCGTGTTCGAGGGCACCGAGCGCGAGGTGGTGACGCAGCAGTCGGTGTTCTCGAGAAAGGGCGTGGACCGCATCATGCGCTACGCCTTCGAGCTTGCGAAAACGCGCAAGAAACACCTCACCTCGTGCACCAAGTCGAACGGCATCTCGATCACCATGCCCTACTGGGACGAGCGCTTCGCCGAGATGAAGAAGAACTATCCCGAGGTGCGCACCGACCAGTACCACGTCGATGGCCTCACTATCCAGATGGTGCTCAACCCGGATCGCTTCGACGTCATCGTCGCCTCCAACCTGTTCGGCGACATCCTCTCCGACCTCGGCCCCGCGACCGCGGGCACCATCGGCATCGCCGCTTCGGCCAACCTGAATCCCGAGCGCACTGCGCCCTCGATCTTCGAGCCGGTGCACGGCTCGGCGCCCGACATCGCGGGCAAGAAAATCGCCAACCCGATCGCGCAGATCTGGTCCGGCGCGTTGATGCTCGAGCACCTCGGGCACGCGCAAGCCGCGGCGGACATCGTGCGCGCGATCGAGCGCGTGATCATCGAAGGGCCGCACACGCCCGACATGAAGGGCAAGGCCTCGACCATGGAAGTCGGCGCCGCCGTCGCCGAAGCCGTGCGCTCGCAATCCAAAATGGCGGCGTGAAGACCTACCGCATCGCATCGATTCCGGGCGACGGCATCGGCACCGAGGTCATCCCCGCCGGCATCGAGGTGCTGGAAGCGCTGGGCAAACTCGAGGGCTACGCGATGCGCTTCGAGCACTTCGACTGGGGCTCGGAGCGATTTCTCTCGACCGGCGCCTACATTCCCGAAGGCGGCCTCGAGAAACTGAAGACCTTCGACGCCATCTACTTCGGCGCCGTGGGCTCGCCGAAAGTTCCCGACCACGTGTCGCTTTGGGGCCTGCGGCTGCCGATCTGCCAGGGCTTCGACCAGTACGCCAACGTGCGCCCTACGCGCGTGTTGCCCGGGGTTGCCAGTCCTCTGGCGAAAGGCGGCGAGATCGATTGGGTCATCGTCCGCGAGAACTCCGAGGGCGAATACTCGGGCTCGGGCGGCCGCGTGCACAAGGGCTTGCCCGACGAGGTCGCAACCGAAACATCCGTGTTCACGCGCCGCGGCGTAGAGCGCATCCACCGTTTTGCCTTCGAGCTGGCGCGAACGCGCCGGCGCAAGATGCTCACGCTGGTCACCAAGTCGAACGCCCAGCGCCACGGCATGGTGCTGTGGGACGAGATCTTCTACGAGGTAGCGAAGAGCTATCCGGACGTGAGCACCGATCGCGTGCTGGTGGACGCTGCGACCACCCGCATGGTGCTCAATCCGGGCTCGCTCGACACCATCGTGGCGTCGAACCTGCACGCCGACATCCTCTCCGACCTCGCCGCCGCGCTCAGCGGCTCGCTCGGCATCGCGCCTACCGCGAATCTCAACCCGGAGCGCAAGTTCCCGTCCATGTTCGAGCCGATCCACGGCTCGGCGTTCGACATCACCGGCAAGGGCGTCGCCAATCCGATCGCCACTTTCTGGACCGCCTCGATGATGCTCGAGCACCTGGGCGAGCCGAAAGCCGCCGCGCGCCTGATGCGCGCCATCGAGCGCACCACCGAGGAGCAGGTGTTCACGCCGGATCTCGGCGGCGTGCACGACACGCGCGCGGTCACCAACGCGGTCAAGCGCGCGCTTTAGCGCATTACGCACACCGCGCCCAACCTTCTGGAAAACCCCTAATATCGCGGCATGACCGCCCCGGTCGCGCTGCCTCTCTGGTTCTTCGTCATCGTCGCCGCGCTCGCCGCCTGGGCCGCGTACGACAAGCTGCTCATGCCGGCGCTGCGCTGGTTCGTCTCCAACCGCGCCAACCGCGTGATCGACGAAGTCTCCACGCGTCTGCGCATCAGCATCCGGCCGTTCCAGCGCACACGCCGCCAAGCGCTCATCGACCGCCTGCTCACCGATCCCAAGGTGCAGAAGGCGGCGGAAGAGTTTGCCCAAGAACACCACGTGCCGGTGATGGACGCGCTGCGCATCGTCGAGCGCTACGCGCGCGAGATCGTGCCGGCATTCAACGCCTACATTTACTTCCGCATCGGCTACTGGCTCGGGCGCACGGTGACGCAATCGCTATACCGCGTGCGCCTGGGCTACGTGGACTCCGAGGGCCTGTCGCGCGTGAACCCGAATTCCACCGTGGTGTTCGTCATGAACCACCGCTCCAACATGGACTACGTGCTCGCCAGCTACCTCGCCGCCGACCAGACCGCGCTTTCCTACGCGGTGGGCGAATGGGCGCGGCTGTGGCCGCTGTCGGCGCTGATCCGCTCGATGGGCGCGTATTTTGTGCGCCGCAACTCGCGCGACGAGCTCTACCGGCGCGTGCTCGAGCGCTACATTGTCATGGCCACCGAGGCCGGCGTGCCGCAGGCGGTGTTCCCGGAAGGCGGCCTGACGCGCGATGGCCGCATGCGCGACCCCAAGCTCGGCGTGCTCGATTACATGCTGCGCGGCTTTCGCCTCGACGGCGAGCGCGACCTGGTGTTCGTGCCGCTCGGCATCAACTACGACCGCGTGCTGGAAGATCGCACGCTGCTGCTATCCATAGATCCGGAGGCGAAGCGCCCCGGGCGGATGAAGGCGCTCTGGACCACGTTCGCGTTCGCGGCGCACAACCTGCGCCAGATGATGAAGAGCGAGTGGTTCCGCTTCGGCTACGCCTGCGTCAATTTCGGCTCGCCGGTGTCGATGCGCGAGTACTGCCGCAGCCGCGGCCTGGATTTCAAGAAGATCCAGGGCGAGGAGCGCCGGCCGCAGATCGCCGCGCTCGGGCATCACCTGATGCAAGCGGTTGGCCGCATCGTGCCGGTGGTGCCAGTGGCGCTGATCGCCACCGTGTTCGTCGCGCGCGGCGAGCAGGCCATCTCGGCGATCGAGCTGAAGGCCGAGGTCGATCGCCTGATGGAAAGGCTGGAGGCCGCCGGCGCGCACATCTACATCCCGCGCCGCGACCTCGACTATGCGGTCAGCGTGGGCCTGCGCATGCTGACCCTGCGCCGGCTGGTCGCAGAGCGCGACGGCACGTACTGCGCCGAGAGCGCCGAGCTGCCCATGTTGCGCTATTACGCCAACTCCATCGCCCACCTCTTGCCGGACTGAATCACTGCGCCACCCAACCTCCATCCACCGGCAGCGCATGGCCGGTGACGAAGGACGAGGCGTCCGAGCACAGCCACACGATCGCCGCGGCGACGTCGTCCACGGTGCACAGGCGGCCGAGCGGCAGGCGCGCCGCCATCATTTCGTTGAGTTGCGGATTGGCGCGCGTGTAGGGACCGGTGAGCGCGGTCTCGATCCAGCTCGGGCACACGGCGTTGACGCGGATGTTTTGCTTCGCGTATTCGATCGCCACCGAGCGCGTGATGCCGACCACGCCGTGCTTGCTGGCGGTGTATGCGACGCCGATCTGGCTGCCGATCAGGCCGGCGATCGAGGCCGTGTTGACGATCGAGCCGCCGCCGTTTTTCAGCATCTGCGGGATCTGGTGCTTCATGCACAGCCACACGCCCTTGAGATTGATGGCGAGAACGCGGTCCCAGGTTTCTTCGGTGTAGGCGACTGCGGGCACAAAGGCGGTGCCTACGATGCCGGCGTTGTTCACCGCGCAGTCCAGGCGACCGAGGGCGCCGGCTGCCTCGGCCACCATCCTCTCCACCTCTGCCGCCTTGGATACGTCGGCGCGGATGAAGCGCGTCTCTGCGCCCAATGCCTTCACCAGGCGTACCGTTTCCCCGCCACCTTTCTCGTCCAGGTCCGCGAGCGCCAGCCGCGCGCCTTCGCGCCCGCAGGCGAGCGCCGCAGCCCGGCCGATGCCCGCGCCCGCGCCGGTGATGAGGATTGCCTTGCCTTGCAGTGTTCCCGCCATGCTGCCCCCCTTACCCGCAGCGGACGCGGGCGACCAGACTGTATAGCGTGTCCGCGCCAGTCCCACGGGCCGAAGCTATTCAACTCAGTACGCGAAGCACCTTGACTCTGGAGAAATCCCGATCATGGGTCACCAGCGCGTCCGCGTTGATCGCGATCGCGCTCGCTATCTGGATCGCGTCGGGCAGTTTCAGCTTGAGGGACGCGCGAAAGCGCGCAGCGCTCTCGGCAATGTCTGCACTGAGGGGCACAACCTGCCACGACTCCATCGTTGCGCGATAGCGTTTCGCGAGCGTTTCTTCGCCCGCCCCGAGTGGGCCGCCCAGCACCTCGGCGATCGTGATCGTGGTTACCGCAAACAGCACCTCGCCCGCTGCCTGGCGGTCGAACAGCGGCTGGAAACGCCTGGCATGCTTCGGATGGCCTTCCAGGCAATAGATGATCGGCGCCGCGTCCACCAGCACCAGAGCACCTTCCGGGAGGCTCGATAGGTCTAGCGGCGCCACTCGTCGCGCAGGCGGCGCAGCGTCTTCGCGCTGTCCTTGCCCCACAAGCCCCTGCCGGAACCGGCGAGGCCCAGGAGAGACTTCTGCCGAGACCCCGTCGCCGCGCGATCCACCGGGACAATCGCCGCGACCGAGCGTCCGTGCCGGGTAATGATAGTCGAGCGCCCCCGTTCTGCCTCGTCGAGCAGCGCGGGAAGCTGGTTGCGGGCGTCCTCGACGCCCTTACGCTGCGGTCGTGCCATCAACAGACTGTACAGACCGTACAGACCTCTGTCAAGAGTCCGTGCACCCGGGCGCAGGCGGTCGAGGGAACATGAGGTGTAAAGCGTGACTTTACACTTTGACGAGATCCAGCCGCTCGAAGCGCCCGCCGAGCGTGCGTGCGCTGTCGGCACCCCACCAGCGCTCGATTGCGGTGGCGTATAGGCTGCGGAAGTCCACGGCGTGGCGCAAATTGCCTCCCTCGAGCGCGCCCAGTTGCGGCGCCTGCCCGTAAAGCCCACCGCGCACCTGCCCGCCAGCGACGAAATGCGCGCTCGCGGTGCCGTGGTCGGTGCCCATGGAATTATTCTCCTGCGGCCGGCGGCCGAACTCGGCGTAGGTCATGAGGAGCGTCGAGTCCCAGCGGGCGATCTCGACGAGCGCGCTTTTCAGCGCCGCGATCCCTTCGGCAAGCTCGCCGAGCAGCCGCTGGTGCTGCCCGGGCTGATTCTGGTGGGTATCGAAGTTGCCGAGCGAGATCCGGATCGCGGCGATGCCCGCGCCGTTGGCCGCGAGTTGCGCTGCGGTGCGCACTGCGTTGCCGAACGGTCCGCGCGGGAACTCGGTACGAAAAGCGGTGCCCGCATTCAACTGGCTCGCCGCCTGCACGATGTCGGCCTCGACCTTGAGGATGTGCGCGAGCGCCGCGTTGCGCTTCGCGCCCGCCGGGTTGGCGAGCCGCGCCTGGCGCAGGAAACTCTCTGGATCGCTGAGCGCGATGGTGCGCGCGCCCGTACCCGCGAGCGGCCCCAGGTCGGCGCCGCCCACAGCCACCCCGTCCGCGGCAAAACCCGCCGGTGCCGGCTGCGCAGCGAACAGGCGCCCGAGCCATCCCTCGGACAAATACTCGTCACTGCGCGAAGCGGTGTCCCAGATTTCGATCGAGCGGAAATGCGAAAGGTTGGGCTGCGGGTAACCCACGCCCTGGACGATCGCGAGTTCCCGCGCCTGCCACAGCGGCAGCAGAGGCTTCAACGCCGGATGCAATCCGGTGCGCTCGTCGAGCTGCAGCACGTCGTCGCGCCGAACCGCGAGGCGCGGCCTGAGCGCGTAGTAGTTCTCGTCGGCGTACGGCACCACGGTGTTCAGGCCGTCGTTGCCGCCTTTCAGCTCGATCAGGATGAGCAGGCGGCGGTAATCCGCGCGTAACGGTGACGCGGCTGCGGCGATGCGCGGCGCGAACAACGCGGCAACCGTTGCGCCGAGGAATTCGCGGCGTTTCATTTGAGCTGGTACACAGGGTCGGAGACGAGCGCGCGCACCAGGTCGATTCCCTGAGCGCTTTGCGCGCCCTCCCCCGCTGGCGCAGCCGCGAGCAACACCGTTTGCATGCTTGCCGGCATCTCGCGCCCTTGGAAAGGCCTCATCCAGTCGCGAGCCGAGAACTTGATGTCCATCATCGCGCGCAGGAAGCGCCGTGCCATGGGTTTCTGCGGGTCTGCCGCCATGCGTTCCATAGCCGGCGTCATGCGCGCCTCGTCCACCCGCATCAGGCGCTCGAGGAATTGCTTGCGCGAGAGCAGCGTCTGCGAGCTGATCCAGGTCTCGCCACCGGGCCAGCCCTTTACGTTGGGAGGTGAGAACAGATCCTGCCCGAGCTGGCGCAGGAGCAGCGCGAACGGCAGCGGATCGGAGAAATCAACATCAAATAGCCGCAGGGTGCCGACCACCAGGTCGACCGGCGACTTGACGAGCACGCCGCGGTTGGCCGGCGCCCAGAATGCCTCGCTCATCAATAGCTCGCGCAGCACGGCGCGGATCGAGTAGCCCGTCTCGCGGAAAAGCCGCGCCGCGCGCTCCAGTTCACGCTTCTCGCGCTCAGTCGCGGGCGCCGGCGAGACGAACTCGCGCCACAGCTTGGCGGTGACGAAACGCGACGTCTCCGGACGCTCGAGCAGGATCGCGATCACGTCCTCGCCGCGGAAGTTGCCGCTCCTGCCGAGCACCGTCTTCACGCCCTCGTCGTGCGCCATCGGCCGGAACAGGTACTCGCCGGTCTCCGGGTCGAGGCTCCAGCCCGTGAAGGCGCGCGCCGCCTCCTTGATGTCGTGCTCGGAGTAGTTGCCTTCGCCGAGCGTGAACAGTTCCATCACCTCGCGCGCGAAGTTCTCGTTAGGCTGGCCGCGGCGATTGCTCGCCGAATCCAGGTACACCAGCATCGCCGGGTCCTTCGAGGCCGCGTGCAGCAGTTCGGCGAAGCTGCCGAGCGCGTGGCGCCTGAGCAGCAGGTTCTGCCGGTACATGAGCTGCGGTGAGCGCACCTTCTGCAGGCTGGAAGTGAAGTGATTGTGCCAGAACAGCGTCATGCGCTCGGTCAGCGGCGAGCCGGTGGTGAGCATCTCGGATAGCCACCAGCCCTTCAGCTCCAATCCGCGCTCGATCAGCTCTCGTTGAAAGAGCTTGCGCTCCTCGTCGCTCATTTGGCGGATGCGGCGCGGGTTCTGCCACTGATTAACCCATTCCGGTGCCGGCGCGCGCGGCGCGTGCCGCACGTTGCCGAGCACGCGCTCTACCGCCTCGCGACGCGTGAGCTTCGCGTACTCGTCTATTTCATCGAGATGCGCTTCGAACCCGGTGCGATTGAGCAGGTGTCGGGCTTCCTCCTCGCCCATGCCCGCGGCATTCGCGAGGCCCGCAGCAAGCGCCGATAGCGAAAGCAGCAGGAAAAAAAGAAGGCGGCGAGCCAAAAGGGAGGAGGAAGGGCCCGCCGCCTGGGGACGCACAGATGTCTCTCGTGCGCTCAAACCTGATTACCGCCTGCCGTGCCGGGGCGCGCTATGCGCCACGGGTTGCGCGTGGCCGAAGCCGTGGCCCTGGTACGCCGAGCGCTGGAAATGGCCGGTTGGCTGGCTGTGGCTCGGTGCGCGCTGCGAGTGGCCGTAGTGTTGGCCGTTGTGTTGGCCCTGCCAGCTGCCGCGATGCCAGCCGGAGTCGTGCCCGCCGGCGCGCTGCCGGTCGTGCGTCTCGTGCCGGATGTGGCGCGCCGAGTTGTCGAGCTGGCGGTTGATGCGGGCGCGCTCCTGCGGCGTGAAGTTGCCGTCGGCGCGCGCACGCTGCTCCATGCGCTCGATCCGCCCCTGCTCGTGCCGCAGCCGGTCGGCCTCGTGCCGCGTCAGCTCGCCCGAGGCGACGCCGCGCCGGATCGCTTCGCGCTGGCGCGCCTCGCGCTCGTTGATGCTCAAGCCGTCGTGCGTGCCACCGGCATTCGGACGCTGCTGGGCATCGCGCCTCAACTCGCCAGAGCCTGCGCCCTCACGGGTGCGGTCCATCTGGTTGTGCTGGCGCGCGTTCACGCCTGCGCCGGGTTCCTGCGCCTGCGCCAGCTGGTGCACGAACAGCGCAGCAATCGCCATCGGGATCAGAAGCTTCAACATGGTCGTCTCCTTTCGGTTGGGTGCCACGCCCCCATTAACGTCCATGCCTGCGTGCGCGTCTGCTCAATTCGGTGACTGAAATGTAAAACCGCCCGCGACTGTGTAACCGCGCGTTACCGTCGCGGACGGTCGCGTGAACTATCACGCGGCATTTCTCGATTGGCTTCTTGGATGTCGCGCCGCAGCTGCTCGCGTTCTTGCGGCGTCAGGCGGCCCGCGTCGGTGGCGCGGCGCGTGCCCTCCTCTCGCTGCGGCTCGCGGTATTCGCGCTGCGGCTCGCGGTTCGACCAGCGCATGTCGTCGCGCAGCCGCTGCCGGTCTTCCCGGTTCATGCGCCCGCCGCCGTAGCCCGGCGGCGGCATCGGCCGCTGCTCAGGGGGCATCTGCTGGCGGTTCTGCGCGTAATACTGTTTGTGTGCGCCGCCGTTTCCGCGCCAGCCGCCCGGCTGGGCGAGCGCCAGCGGCGCGGCGAGCGCGAGAGCGATTGCCGTGGACAGGGCGGCTTTGAGCTTCACGGTTGAACGCATCATAAGTAGCCAAACGGATCTCTGCTGCCGCCGGCCGGGTAATTTGTAACAATGTGTTGCTGGCGGGGGCCGGCGTAACACCCTGTTTCGTCGACGCCCCGCAGCCCGGCTACCCTGCACGCCATGGCGGAACTGAAAACAAGAATCCTCGTAGTGGACGACGACCAGCGCCTGCGCGACCTGCTGGTGCGCTATCTGGGCGAGCAGGGATTCGAAGTGCGCGCGGTGCCCGACGCCCAGGGCATGGACAAGCAGCTTTCGCGCGAGCGCTACGACCTGATCGTGCTCGACCTCATGCTGCCGGGCGAGGACGGGCTCGCCATCTGCCGGCGGCTGCGCGCTCAGAATGCGGGACCCGCGATCGTGATGCTCACCGCCAAGGGCGACGACGTCGATCGCATCGTCGGCCTGGAGATGGGCGCCGATGATTACCTGCCCAAACCGTTCAATCCGCGCGAGCTGGTGGCGCGCGTCAACGCGGTATTGCGGCGCCGGCAGCCCGGCGGACCTCCGGGCGCGCCCTCCTCGGCCACCGAGGTGCACCTGTTCGGCACCTTCGAGTTCAACCTGGCAACGCGCAGCCTGAGCCGCGACGGCAAGCCGGTGGCGCTCACCACGGGCGAGTTCTCGGTGCTCAAGGTGCTGGTGCAGCACCCTCGCACACCGCTTTCGCGCGACAAGCTGATGGAGCTGGCTCGCGGCCGCGAATACGAAGTGTTCGATCGCTCGATCGACGTGCAGATCTCGCGCCTGAGGAAAATCGTCGAGGACGACCCCTCCAAACCGCGTCTCATCCAGACGGTGTGGGGCTTCGGCTACGTGTTCGTGCCCGACGGGAATCTGAAGTGACGCTGCTCGCGCGGTCGTTCCTGCTGATCGCGCTGCTCATCGTCGTCTCCGCGGCCGCCACCTTCCAGCTCTACCGGCTCTACGAGCGCGAGCCGCGCGCGCGGGAGCTCGCGCAGCAGACCGTGAGCGTGGTCAACCTGACGCGCGCCGCGCTCATCAACGCCGACCCGTTCCTGCGCCGCAGCCTGCTGCTCGAGCTGAACGAGCGCGAAGGCATCCGCATTTACCCGGTGACCAACGAAGACCGCCTCGAGCCGCTGCCGCACGCGCCGCTGTTCGACATGGTCGCCGCGCGCGTGCGCGCCGCGCTCGGCGACCGAACGCGCTTTGCCTACGCGCGCGACACCATCGAGGGCTTCTGGGTGAGCTTCACCATCGACGACGATGAGTTCTGGGTGATGCTGCCGCGCGAGCGCTTCGAGCCGGAGCTCGGCCTCGAATGGCTCGGCTGGGGCGGGATGCTGCTCGCGCTCGCGCTTGCCGGCGCCTGGCTGATCGCCTCGGCGATCGCCGGGCCGCTGGCGTCGCTCACGCGCGCCGCGCGGCGCATTGGCCGCGGCGAGACGCCCGAGGCGCTGCCCGAGACCGGCGTCAGGGAACTGCGCGTCCTGTCGGCCGCGTTCAACCGCATGGCGGGCGATTTGGAATCGATGGAGCGCGAGCGTGCCATGGTGCTCGCCGGCATATCCCACGATCTTCGCACGCCGCTGTCGCGCCTGCGCCTGGCGCTGGAAATGAGCGGCGCGGAGAAATCGGTCGCCGCCGGCATGAGCGCCGACATCGAGGAAGCGGACAAGGTGATCGGGCAGTTTCTCGATTTTGCGCGCGGTGCGCCCGAGACGCGCCAGCCCGCGGACCTGGACGCACTCGCCGACGAGGTGATCGAGCACTACCGGCGGCTCGGCAGCAGAGTTTCGCGCAGCGGCGCGCCCGGCGTTCACGGCGAACTGCCGCTGGCGCAGCTGGCAGTGCGGCGCGCGCTCATGAACCTGGTGGACAATGCGCTCAAGCATGCCGGCGAGCCAGTGGAACTCGTGACGCGGCGCGACGGCGGGTACGCCATCGCGGAGGTGATGGATCGTGGCCCCGGAATTCCGCAGAGCGAAACCCAGCGCCTGAAGCGCCCGTTCACGCGCCTGGACGAGGCGCGCAGCGGCGAAGGCGGCGCCGGGCTCGGCCTGGCGATCGTAGAGCGCGTCGCGCACGCCCACGCTGGCCGGCTCGAACTGCTGCCGCGCGAAGGCGGCGGATTGCTGGCGCGCCTTGCGCTGCCGTTAGAATCCGCCGCTGGAGGTGAAAGATGAATGCCGACGAACTGCGCGCGCTGCAAAAACCATTCAAGGAAAAGTACCGCACCGATCCCGGCGCGGCCCTGATCACGCTGCGCGCCGACGGCAGGATCGGCGACGACCTCACCTGCAAGCTCGAGACCGGCAAGGCGCTGGTGTCGGCGGGGCTGCACCCTGCGGGCGGCGGTGACGGCCGCTCCGCCTGCTCGGGCGACATGCTGCTCGAATCGCTGGTCGCCTGCGCCGGCGTGACGCTCAACTCGGTCGCCACCGCGCTCGGCATCACGCTGCGCGATGCCAGCATCCACGCCGAGGGCGACCTGGATGTGCGCGGCACGCTTGGCTTGGCGAAGGACGTGCCGGTGGGTTTCCGCAGTATTCGCCTGCGTTTCGATCTCGACACCGACGCCGCGCCGGAGCAAATTGAAACGCTGCTCAAGCTGACCGAGCGCTACTGCGTGATCTACCAGACCCTGCGCAACGCACCGCCGATCGAGCTTACCGTTCGCCGTCCCGGCCCGACGCCACGAGCAGCGCGCGCACCGCAATAGCGGCGATCAGGCCAGTGAGCACGATGCCGCTGATGCCGATGACGATCGCCAGCACGCGCGACGCGAGCAGCTTGGGCACCAGGTCACCGTAGCCGATCGTCAGGCCGGTGACGAACGCGAAGTAGACTGAATCGGCGATGGTCCAGCCCTCGAGCAATCCGATCGCGACGCCGAGCACGGCCATCCAAAGGAGCAGACCCGACACGACCGGCCACACCATGCGCAAGCCGCCGAGCAGGCCGGCGAAGAACTTGCGGCGCATGATGTGGGCCATCAGGCGCCCTGCCCGCGATTCGTTGCGCGGACGATAATCGGCGTGCCGTTCTTTAGCACGTCCTCGACCAGGTAGCGACTCGGTTCCATTTTCTGTTCTGATTCGCCTGTGGCGGCGCGGCCCTAAAATCCCGCATCGCGGCGCGAATTTTGCGCAACCCGATCATACTGCAAGCGAAACGAGGCCCCCGGAATGAACGCGCGTGCATGGCTCAAGCCTTCCATTTACTGGCTGTTCGCGTTTTTTCCCATTGCCATCGCGCTTGAGCACGCGCACGCTGCGGCGCAACTGGTATTTTTCTCCGCCGCGCTGGCGATCATTCCCGCGGCCAGCCTGATCGTGCACTCGACCGAGCGCGTCGCCGTGCACACCGGCGACGCCGTCGGCGGGCTGCTCAACGCAACCTTCGGCAACCTTCCAGAGCTGATCATCGCGCTGGTGGCGCTCAAGGCGGGGCTGTTCGACATGGTGCGCGCCTCGCTCATCGGCGCGGTGCTCGCCAACCTGCTGCTGTTCCTGGGGGTCGCCTTCTTCGCAGGAGGACTGCGGCACCACCAGCAGGACTACAACCCCGTCGCCACCCGGATCTACAGCACCATGATGCTGCTTGCAGTCATCAGCCTCTCGGTGCCGAGCGCCTTCAGCCGGCTGTTCGCCTCCGGGGAAACGGTGCGCCACGAGCAACTGCTGAATCTCGGCACGGCGTTCGTGCTGCTAGGCGCCTACGCCCTGTACCTCTTCTTCATGCTGCGCACCCATCCGGAACTGTTCGCCAGCTCGCAGCCCGACGAGGCGCACGGCGCGAAGGGCGATCGCCCAAGCCTCGCTTGGGCGATCGGCGGGCTGGTCGGCGCCTCCTTGCTGGCGGCGTGGACCAGCGAGATCCTGGTCGGCGCTGCGCAAGCGACCGGCGAGGCGCTGGGCATGTCCGAGGTCTTCATCGGCATCGTGGTGCTCGCCAGCCTGGGCGGCGCCGCGGAGGGAGGCTCGGCAATCGCCATGGCGCGCAAGAACCGGGTCGACCTGAGCTTGGGCATCGCGCTCGGCAGCTCGATCCAGATCGCGTTGTTCGTCGCGCCGGTGCTGGTGCTCGCGAGCTACTTCGTCGCGCCGCAGCCGCTGGCGCTTGCCTTCAGCCGCCCGGAACTCGGCGCGCTGCTGTTCGCGGTGCTGATCGGCACCATCGCCGCGGGCGACGGCCACGCCAACTGGTTCAAGGGCGTCCAGCTCATCACGGTCTACACGATGATGGCGCTCATGTTCTACTTCATGCCGGCGCTGCCGGGCTGAAACAGCCGGCCGCACGTGCGCCGGACGCTCCGCAGAGCGGCTATCATTCGGCTTGGTCGATCTGAAGGAAACCGGCTGGTGAATCGAACAGTTCCCGGCGCGCGGCTGCAAGGCGCGCTCCGCTCCTTCACGCTTTCGCTCGCCCTGCTCGCCGCGTCGCCGGTGCAGGCTTCGATGTTCGCGGGCGAGGCGCTTGACACTGCCGCCGACATTCTCGCGATCCTGGTGCTGATCGTAGTGCCGGTGGTGGCGGTGGTGCTGTTCTGGCTGGTGCACATCCTGCCCGAGCAGATCGCGCACAAGCGGCACCACCCGCAGCGCGACGCGATCCAGACCCTGTGCCTGCTGTCGCTCGTGTTCGGCGGCCTGCTCTGGCCGATCGCCTGGCTGTGGGCCTTCACCAAGCCGGTCGGGTACCGGATGGCCTACGGCACCGACAAGCACGAGGACTACTACGACGAGCAGACGCAAAAGCACCGCGCGGGCGGGCTGTTGAGCGAGGAGATCCAGCACTTGCAAGAGGAGCTGGCGACGATGGAAGCGCGCGGCGCCCTGCCCCCGAAGCTCAAGACGCTGAGGGATGACTTGGCGCGTGTTGCCTCCGCCGAGGGCGACGAGCACTCGCCAGCGGCCGCATCGAAGGAAGGCCGCGCGTAATGGAACTGATCCTCCTCGGCATCTACTCGTTTTTCGTCTGGCTGATTTTCATCAAGCTGAAGTGGCTGCCGTGGAACACCGCCACCCAGGTGATTGTGGCGATCATCCCGGTGATCGGGATGGCGGCCCTCATCCTGCTGCTCAACGTGTTCGCGCCGTCCTCCGCCGACGTGCGTGTCTACAAGTACGTCGTGCCGATCGTGTCGCAAGTCAAGGGCCGCGTGCTCGAGGTGCCGGTAGAGGAAGGCAACCGCCTGGTGCGCAAGGGCGAGGTGCTGTTCCGCATCGATCCGACGCCTTACCAGCTCGACGTCAACACGCTAGAGGCGCAGCTTGCCAACGCCCAGGGGCAGCAGCGCGAGCTGGAGGAATCCTCCAAGGGCGCGCAGGCCAAGACCACCGAAACACGCGCCGCCATCGCGCAGGCCGCGGCGCGCGTCGGCGAGGCGAGCGCCCGGCTCGAGCTGGCGCGCAAGCGTGTCGAGCAGTATCGCGAGCTGGCGGCGAGCGGCGCCGGCAACCGCTTCGACCTCGAGCGCGCGGAAACCGACGTCAGGGAACTGGACGGGCAATTGGAGGCTTATCGCGCGGCCGAGGCGCAGGCGCGCGCCGGCGAGGGCCAGGCGATCGCCAGCGAGCGGCAGATCCGCGAGAAGCTCGGCGCCAAGGTGAACGGCGAGTACGCGCAGGTGGCGCAGATCCGCGCCCAGCTGGAGAACGCCCGGTGGCTGCTCTCCGAGACCACGACGCGCTCGCCTTGCGACTGCTACGTCACCAACCTTCAGCTGCGGCCGGGCGCGTTCGTCGCTGGCATCCCGTTCAACGCCGTGATGACGCTGGTCGAGGCCGAGGGACACATCGTCGCGCTCTACCACCAGAACGAGTTGCACCAGGTCGAGCCCGGCAACGAAGTCGAGTTCGCGCTCAAGACCCTTCCCGGTTCGATCATCAAGGGCAAGGTCGACTCGATCATCTGGGCGCAGGGCCAGGGGCAGCTGCCGGCGAGCGGCAGCCTGCCGATGTCGGGCTTCATGGCGATGCCTCCCGGGCGCTTTGCGGTCAAGTTCGACGTCGATCCGCGCCACAAGGAGCAGTTTTTCGCTGCCGGCGCGGCAGGCGACGCCGCCATCTACACCAACGGCTTGCACGCGATCCACATTCTGCGCAAAGTGATTTTGCGCGTCGGGTCGTACGTGAACTACTTGATCCTGAAGCTGCACTGAGCCATGCGCTGGCGCACGCTATTCGGCACGCTCGTCTCGGCGGCGGCGCTCGCGGGCTGCGCGCTCAAAGCGCCGCCCGAGGCGAAAGACGTGCAGGCCGAGGCGTTGCCGAACATCAAGCTGCCAGGGGCGTGGACGGCGCAAGGCGGCGCGCCCGGTGCGGTCGCGGACAACTGGCTGGCCGATTTCCGCAACCCGCAGCTCGACGCTCTGGTGCGCGAGGCGCTCGCCTACAACCCGGATTTGCGAGTCGCAGCGGCGCGCGTAGAGCAGGCTGCAGGCTACGTGACTGCCGCCGGTGCGACGCTCTATCCCCAGGTGAGCTTGATGGCGCGCGGCGGCGGCCAGCTCGGCGGCGACGCGACCGGCCTGCAAGGCGTGGGAATTTTCGCCAATTGGGAGCTGGATGTCTGGGGGCGCGTGCGAGCAGGACGCGAAGCCTCCCAGCTGCAGTACGACTCCACTGCGCTCGATACCGAGTACGCGCGCCAGTCGATCGCGGCGCTGGTCGCGAAGAGCTGGTTCCTCGCCACCGAGGCGCGGCTGCAGAAGGCGTTCGCTGAAGCCGGGGAGCGTGGCGCTGCGCAACTCGTGGCGCTGGCGAAAGACCGCAAGCGAGTCGGCAGCGGCAGCGACTACGAGGTTGCGCTTGCCGAGGCCAATCTCCGGACCTACCGCGACTCCGTGCAGCAGCTCGATGCCGCTTTTCAGCAGACGCTGCGCGCGCTTGAGACGCTCGCCGGACGCTACCCGTCCGCCACCCTGGCGGTGCCCTCCGAGTTGCCGCCCGCGGGCCCGGTGCCTGCCGGCCTGCCCTCCGAGCTCCTCGAGCGGCGTCCCGACGTGATCGCGGCAGAGCGCCGCGTCGCGGCAGCCTTCTACCGGGTCGAGGAGGCCAAGGCAGCGCGCCTGCCGCGGATCGCCCTCACCGCGAGCGGCACCAGTATTTCGAGCGAGCTGTTCGTACTGAAGGACATCAGCAACCCGGTGTGGAGCATCGGGGCGAACCTGCTGCAGCCGATCTTTCTGGGCGGCCAGCTGCAGGCGCAGGTCGAAATCCGCACCGCCGAGCAGAAACAGGCGATCGCCGAATACGGGCGCACAGGGGCGCGCGCATTCTCCGACGCGGAGAACGCGCTCACCGGGAGTTTCACCGCCGATGCGCGCGAGGCGACGCTCGCCCAGGCGGAGGCCGAGCGCCATCGCATGGTCGAGTTCGCGCAGGTGCGCTACCGCGTCGGCAACGGCGATCTGCGCGCGGTCGCCCAAGAGCAGCTCTACCTTTACGGCGCGCGCGTCGCGCGGTTGCGCATGCAGTCCGAGCGGCTGGTGCAGCGCGTCAACCTGTACCTGGCGCTCGGCGGCAGCTTCGAGCAGCGGCCGCCCGAGCCGCAGGCAGGCGAGCGCGCGACCGGCAGCGGCGGACGCGATTGACTAGCCCGCTTCGGGCAACAACGCGGCAGGCGAGCCGCGCGCTGTCGCTCGCCGCCCTCGCGCTCGCGGCAGCGCTTGCGGGCTGCGCGAGCCTCCCGTCGCTCGAAGGCCGGACCGCGACCACCGCTCTCACCGACACCGCAGGCACGCGGCTTGGCCGCGCGGTGGCAGCGGAGGTTGCGGCGAATTCGGGCAAGACCGGGATTCACCCGCTCCCTGAACCCCACGACGCCTTTGCAGCGCGCGTCCTGCTCGCCGCCGCCGCGGAAAAGTCGCTCGATGCGCAGTACTACATCTGGCATGGCGATCAGGTGGGCTACCTGCTGTTCGAGGCGCTCTGGCGGGCGGCCGAGCGCGGCGTGCGCGTGCGCCTGCTGCTCGACGATCTCAACACCGGCGGGCTCGATCCCACGATCGCGGCGCTCGACGCGCATCCGAACATCGAGGTGCGCCTCTACAACCCGCTCCTGCAGCGCGGCGCCCGCATGCTCAATTTCCTGACCGACTTCACGCGCGTCAACCGGCGCATGCACAACAAGTCGTTCACCGTGGACAACCAGGCGAGCGTCGTCGGCGGGCGCAACATCGGCAACGAGTACTTCGGCGCCGGCAGCGGAATCGTGTTCGCCGACCTCGATGTGATTGCCGTCGGCGCGGCGGTGCGCGAAGTGTCGAAGGAGTTCGATCTCTACTGGAGCAGCGCGTCGGCCTACCCGGCCGCGAGCTTCGCAGGGTCGCCCGGCCAGGACGGTGTCGCCGCTCTCCAGGCGCGGTTCGCCTCGACGCGCGCCGACCCGGAATCGGTCGCCTACATAGAGGCGGTCCGCGCCACGCCGCTAGTGCGCGACCTTCTTGCCGGCCGGCTCGGGCTGGAATGGACGCCCGCCCGGCTGGTGCACGACGACCCGGCCAAGACGCTCGACACGACCGAACGCACCGATGTTCTGCTTTTTCCCGAGCTGGTGCGGACGATTGGCCGGCCGCAGAGCACGCTCGACCTCGTGTCGCCGTATTTCGTGCCCGGCGACGAGGGCACCGAGGCGCTGGCGGCGCTGGCCCGCAATGGCGTGAAGGTGCGCGTCCTCACCAACTCCCTGGCGTCGGCCGAGGCGAACATCGTGCACGCGGGCTATGCGAAGCGCCGCCACGATCTGCTGCGAGCTGGCGTGCAGCTCTTCGAGTTGAAGCCTACGGCGGCGCGAGAATCACACCACGAGAAGGTCAAGACCGGGTCGAGCTCTTCGGCGGGCCTGCACGCGAAGACCTTCGCAGTGGACCGCGCCCGGGTGTTCGTAGGCTCGTTCAACTTCGACCAGCGCTCGGCGAAGCTCAACACCGAGATGGGCCTGGTGATCGACAACCCGTCGTTCGCGCGCCGCATGGCCGAGAAGTTCGACGCCGACGTGCCCAGGGTCGCGTACGAGGTCCGCATCGGGCCCGACGGCCGAAACCTGGAATGGATCGAGCGCACCGCTGCGGGCGAAACGCGCCACGACACCGAGCCGGGAACGAGCTGGTTGCAGCGCCTGAGCGTCGAGTTCTATTCGATTTTCGCGATCGACTGGATGCTTTAGCCCGGCCGCTCCTCGCGACGCCGGAACCGGCCGAAAGAATGCGACGCGTTCTGCTCCTTGTGGTGGCCTGCACCCTGGCTGCGGCGGGCGCCGCGGCACCCCTGGCCCCTGCCGGCAGGGCGGAGATCGACGGCTTGTTGTCGCGGCTCGAATCCTCGCGGTGCGGCTTCAATCGCAACGGCACCTGGCACACGGCCACCGAGGCAAGAGCGCACCTGCTGCGCAAGCTGAAGCACCTCGAAGACAAGGGCGCAGTGCAGAGCGCCGAGCAGTTCATCGAGCTGGTTGCCTCGAGCAGCAGCACGACCGGCCAGCCTTACCTCGTAAGGTGCGGGAACGAAACTGCCGTTCAGAGCGGGACGTGGCTGCGGGCCCGGTTGCAGGCCATGCGCTCGTCGGAACGTTGAGGAAGCGCGACGAGGCGGGCAGGATCGCGCCGCAGCCCACGGGCGGCTGAGCGGTCACTCCAGCGTGAAGCGCTGCAGCACCGAATAGCGCGCGCCATCGGTCGCCAGCTCGGAACGCACCAGGGCGAACTCTTCCACCGGCCAGGCGACTGCGGGAAGCAGCGGTAGCGCCCCCTTGGCGCGCGCCTTGCGGATGAGCGTGATGTGCGCGTGAAAGGCGCGCTCCTCGAGTGTGAACCCGGCCTTCGCCAGCGACCCGGCAAGGGCGCCCGCGAGCGCCACCAGCGCGGGCGGCATCTCCCAAGGACCGGCCCATACAATATGGTTGTGCGGCCAGTAACGCGCCTGCTCGATGGGCAGCTCGTGGCGCGCAGCGCGCACGCCGCTCGCCGCGGCGGCAACGCGCTCCGGGTCGGCTTCTCCCAGGAACGCCAGCGTGAGGTGAATCGTATCGGCGCGCGTTACACGGCCGCCGGTCTCGCGCTGAGCCTGCGACGCCCAGCGGTGCAGGCTCTCGGCTGCCGCCTGCGGCGGCCAGACGGCGAAGAACAGGCGCGGCTTTTTCTCTAGCTTCGTATGTGCAATTGCTGCTCGAGGGTTAGATTCCCGCCTGCGCGGGAATGACGGCGGTTGTCATTCGTCCGCGAAATGCCTGCGCGTGAGCGCGGCGAGTGCGCGCGCGCTGCTGTCGGCGGATTTGTCCAGCTCGGAGGCGATCAGCTCCTGCTCGCGGCGGCTGCGGTTCTGCGACAGCTTCCAGCGCGTCTCCAGGCGCGTCACCGCTATATCGAAAGTGACGATGCCATCGAGCATCTGCGCTACGTATTCGGCGCGCAGGGCGTCGAACTTCGGCAGCCACTGCGGATCGAGCTGCTCGACCAGGCGGCGTTGCGAGGCGTGCTTCGCCGCGCGCTCCTGCACAATCTTCACCGTGCCGTAGGCGTGCAGCGTGGCGTAGTTCCAGGTCGGCACGCGCTCCTCATCCTCGTACCAGCGCGGCGAGACGTAGGCGTGCGGCCCGGAAAATACCGCCAGCACCTCCTCGCCTTCGAAGAACTCCTGCCACTGCGGGTTATTCCGCGCCATGTGCATGTGAAGCGTCAACTGCCCGCCCGCCTCCTCCGCCACTGCCGGCAGATGCGAGGCGTGCAGCGCGCCGCCGGTGCCGGTGACCAGCAGCACGAAGCTGTTGGCGCGCATGAAGGCGAGCTGCTCGGCGCGATCCTCTGCGCGGTTGTAGGGCGGCGAATACACGCTCAACGTCCTTTTTCTTCGATCAGCGCGATCGCCTGCGCGGCAATGCCCTCGCCGCGGCCGGCAAAGCCGAGCTGTTCGGTCGTGGTCGCCTTCACGCTCACCGCCGAAGGCGCGACACCTAGGTCGGCGGCGATGTTGCCGATCATGCGCGCGATGTGCGGCGCCAGGCGCGGCGCCTGCGCGATCACGGTGGAATCCACGTTGACGATGCGGTAACCCGCCTCGGCGATCTTCTGCGCCGTGTCGCGCAACAGCGTGCGGCTGTCGATGTCGCGATAGCGCGGGTTGCTGTCCGGAAAGTGCCAGCCGATGTCGCCCAGCGCCGCTGCGCCGAGCAGCGCGTCGCAGATCGCGTGCAGCAGCACGTCGGCGTCCGAATGGCCCTCGAGCCCCTGGTGGTACGGAATCTCGACGCCGCCGATGACCAGCTTGCGGTCCGCCACGAGTGCATGCACATCGAATCCCTGGCCGATCCGAAAACTCATCGCGACCTCAGCAACGCTTCGGCGATCACGACGTCCTGCGGAAAAGTGACCTTCAGGTTCTCGCGGCTGCCGACCACCAGCCGCGGCTTGAGCCCCAGCAGCTCGATCGCGGCGGACTCGTCGGTGACGTTCTTCGCCCGCGGGCTGCTCAATGCCTGCGCGAGCAGCCCGGCGCGGAACATCTGCGGCGTCTGCGCGAGCCACAGATCGGCGCGGTCCTCGGTGCCGGCGATGCGTTGCGCGCCGCCCTCGTCCTTCTGCACGCGCTTCACCGTATCGGCCACCGGCAGCGCGAGGATGCCGCCGATCGCATCCGCCGCGCAATCGTTGATCAGGCGCTCGAGGTCGCCGCGCGGCAGGCAGGGCCGGGCCGCGTCGTGCACCAGCACCCAGTCGTCGGCGTCCACCGCCGCCATCGCGGCCACCAATCCGTTATGCACCGAGTCTCGCCGCGAAGCGCCGCCGCAATAAAGCGGCTGGATCCTGCCGCTGAACGCGCTCCAGTCGTGGCGCGCGAACTCCTTGTCGCCCGGCGCGAGCACCACGAATACGTTCTCCACTTGCGCCACGCACACCGACCTCACTGCGTGCCACAGCATCGGCTTGCCGGCGAGCGGCAGGTACTGCTTGGGATGCGCGCCGGCGATGCGCGTGCCGCTGCCAGCGGCGGGGATCAATGCGAAGGTAGCCAAGCGTGGTTTGCGGAAATGTTTTAGTTATCAACGCCGTATAATTGCATGGCGCGCCGGAACGGACAACCGTTCGGCGCTATTTCTATTTATGCACAGGGATCCGCTGCCCGCGCGCAGGCACTTTACGAGGCTCGCCGGCTCCGCCGATGCGCTCGCCGTGGCGCGGCTGGCGGAGCAGTCGAAGCCGCTCGCCGTGGTAAGCGCCTCGGCACTCGACGCACAGCGCCTGCTCGAGGAGATCGGCTGGTTCGCGCCGCAACTGCGCGCCTGCCTGCTGCCGGACTGGGAGACGCTGCCCTACGACAGCTTCTCGCCGCACCACGACCTGGTGTCCGAGCGCCTGGCGACCCTGTATCGCATCCAGCGCGGCGAGTTCGACGTCGCGATCGTGCCGGCGGCGACCGCGCTGCTGCGCCTGTGCCCGCCGGCGTACCTCGCCGCCTACTCCTTCCAGTTGCAGCAGGGCGAGCGGCTCGACGCCGCGCAGCTGCGGCGCCAGCTCGCGGTCGCGGGCTACAGCCACGTCACGCAGGTGGTGGCACCGGGCGAATTCTGTTTCCGCGGCGGCATCGTGGACCTGTTCCCGATGGGCAGCGCGTTGCCGTTCCGGCTCGACCTCGACGACAATGTCATCGAGACCATCCGCACCTTCGACGTCGATTCGCAGCGCACGGTCTACGCCGTGAAAGAAGTACGCCTGCTGCCGGCGCGCGAATTCCCGCTCGACGATGCCGGCCGCGCCAAATTCCGCGGCCGCTTCCGCGAGGTGTTCGAGGGCGACCCGTCGAAAAGGCGCCTCTACAAGGACGTCTCCGGCGGAGTACCTTCGGCAGGCGTGGAGTACTACCTGCCGCTGTTCTTCGACGCGGTGGCGACGCTATTCGACTACCTGCCTGCGGATTGCGTGCTCGCGCTGCACCACGACGTCTCGCAGGCCATCCAGGAGTTCTGGCGCGACGCGCAGTCGCGCTACAAGCTGCTCGGCGGCGATGCCGACCGGCCGCTCTTGCCGCCGGCGCAGATTTTCGTGCCGGCGGAGGAGTTCTACCTGCGCGCCAAGGCGCACCCGCGCGTGGACCTCGCGGCCGGGGTGAGCGATGAACCGGGTGCCGAGGATGATTCGCAGCCGGACCTGGTGCGCGCGGCGGCGCTGCCGCCGCTTGCGGTGGACCGGCGCGCGCAGGATCCGCTCGCGGCGCTGAAGAGTTTTCTCGGCAGCTCCGGCCTCAAGGTCCTGCTCGTTGCGGAATCGCCCGGCCGGCGCGAGACCATGCTCAGCTATCTCGCCGAATACGGCGTTCAACCCGTGCTCTGCGCGGGGTTCGAGGCTTTCCTCGGTTCGCCCGAGCGCTTGCAGCTCGCGGTCGCGCCGCTCGCCAACGGATTCATGCTAGACGCCGAGGGCTGGTGCGTAGTCACCGAAGCCGAGCTCTACGCCGGCACGGTGCGCCGCCGCGGGCGCAGCGAGAAAGCGACCTCGGTCGAGGGAATGCTGCGCGACCTCTCGGAGCTGAAGATCGGCGACCCGGTGGTCCACGTCCAGCACGGCATCGGCCGCTACGCCGGATTGGTGACGCTCGACCTCGGCCAGGGCCGCAGCGGCGAGATGAGCGAGTTCCTGCAGCTCGAGTACGACGGCGGCGACAAGCTCTACGTGCCGGTGTCGCAACTGGCGGTGATTTCGCGCTATTCGGGCGCGCAACCCGAGGTGGCGCCGCTGCACAAGCTGGGCAGCGGCCAGTGGGACAAGGCGCGGGCGCGCGCCGCGAAGCAGGTGCGCGACACAGCGGCCGAATTGCTCGCGCTCTATGCCAAGCGCGCCGCGCGCGAGGGGCACGCGTTCAACGTGCGGCAGCATGACATCGAGGCTTTCGCCGACGGCTTCGGCTTCGAGGAGACGCCCGACCAGGCGGCGGCGATCGAGGCGGTGGTGCAGGACATGGCCTCGGGCAAGCCCATGGACCGCCTGATCTGCGGCGACGTCGGCTTCGGCAAGACCGAGGTCGCGCTGCGCGCTGCGTTCGTCGCCGTGGCCGACGGCCAGCAGGTGGCGCTGCTTTGCCCCACCACCCTGCTCGTCGAGCAGCATTTCCAGACCTTCAGCGACCGCTTCGCCGATTGGCCGGTGCGCATCGCCGAGCTGTCGCGTTTCAGATCCGCGAAGCAGTCGGCCGAGGTGCTGCAAAAGCTCGCTGCGGGCGAGCTCGACATCGTGATCGGCACCCACAAGCTGCTCGCGCGCGAGGTGAAGTTCGCGCGCCTGGGGCTGGTGGTGATCGACGAGGAGCACCGCTTCGGCGTGCGCCAGAAGGAGGCGCTCAAGAAGCTGCGCGCCGAAGTAGACGTGCTGACGCTCACCGCGACGCCGATCCCGCGCACCCTCGCCTTGTCGCTCGAAGGGCTGCGCGATTTCTCGGCGATCGCCACCGCGCCGCAGAGGCGCCTCGCCATCAAGACCTTCGTCGCGCCGCACTCCGAGGGCCTGATCCGCGAGGCGCTGCTGCGCGAGCTGCGGCGCGGCGGGCAGGTGTACTTCCTGCACAACGAGGTCGACACCATCGAGCACGCGCGCGACCGCCTGGCGCGCCTGGTGCCGGAGGCGCGCATCGCGGTGGCGCACGGCCAGATGCGCGAGAGGGAGCTGGAGCGCGTGATGCGCGAGTTCACGCAGCAGCGCCACAGCGTGCTGCTGTGCTCGACCATCATCGAGACCGGCATCGACATCCCGACCGCCAACACCATCGTCATCCAGCGCGCCGACAAATTCGGCCTGGCGCAGCTGCACCAGCTGCGCGGCCGCGTCGGACGCTCGCACCACCAGGCTTACGCGTATCTGCTCACGCCCGAGGAGGAAGCGCTCGGCGCGCAGGCGAAGAAGCGCCTCGAGGCGATCCAGATGATGGAGCAGCTCGGCTCGGGCTTTTACCTTGCGATGCACGATTTGGAGATCCGCGGCGCCGGCGAAGTGCTCGGCGAATCGCAATCCGGGCAGATTCAGGAAGTCGGCTTCGACCTCTATACGCGCATGCTCGAGCGCGCGGTGCGCTCGCTCAAGGCCGGCAAGGCGATCGACCTCGACCAGGCGATCGATCTTTCGACCGAGATCAACCTGCACGCACCGGCGCTGCTGCCCGAGACCTACTGCAGCGACGTGCACGAGCGCCTGACGTTGTACAAGCGGCTCGCCAACTGCGAGACGCCGGAGGCGCTCGAAGCGATGAGCGAGGAGCTGGTGGACCGCTTCGGCGATCTGCCGGAGGCCGCGCGCGCGCTGCTCGACTCGCACAAGCTGCGCATCCTCGCCAGGCCGCTCGGCATCGCGCGCGTGGACGCCACCCACGAGGCGGTGCTGCTGCATTTCGGGCGCGACGCGCCGCTCGATGTTGCGCGCGTCGTGGCGCTGGTGCAGCGCTCGAAGAACCTGCGCCTCACGGGAGCCGAGCGCCTGCGCATGGACGCGAAGCTGCCGGAATGGCCGCAGCGGGTGCAGGCGGTGAAGGACTTGCTGCAACGCCTGGCAGCATGATGCGCGCAGCGGCGATCCTGTTGCTGGTCGCTGCGGCGGCAGCCGCGCCGGCATCGAGTTGGGCGCAGAACGAGCCGCCGCGCACCGAAAGCGTGGATCCCCGGCTTAGACCCGCCCTGGGCGCGCTGCAAAAGGGCGATCACGCGCAGGCGGTCGATGCGCTCAAGCCGCTCGCCACGCAAAATGTGGTCGAGGCGCAGTACCTGCTCGCGCTGACGCTCGAAAGCGCCCCGGCGCCGGTCGGTGACCTGAAGGGCGCGCACGCCTGGTATCTGCGAGCGGCGCAAACCGGGCACGCGCCCTCGCAGAACAATCTCGGCGCCATGCATTACGACGGGCGCGGCGGCGCGCAGGACTACGGCGAAGCGCTGCGCTGGTACCGTCTCGCCGCCGGCCAGGGGCACGCCGAGGCGCAGACCAATCTCGCGCTCATGTACGGTAAGGGCCAGGGCGTGGCGCGCAGCGACGCCGAAATGGCGAAGTGGCTGCGGCGCGCCGCCGATTCGGGCTACGCGCGCGCGCAGGGGCAGCTCGCGCGTCTGTACCTTTACGGCGAGGGCGTGCGAGAGGACGCTGTAGAGGCGGTGCGGCTGTTCCGGCTCGCCGCGGAGCAAGGACACGCGTGGGCGCAGTACTACCTCGCATCGCTGTTGCTGAAGGGGATCGGCACCCCGCGCGACTTTGTCGCGGCGCACGAGTGGTACCTGAAAGCCGCCACTCAGGGCCACCAACTGGCGTCGCAGGTACTGGCGCGGATCTACGAGCTCGGGCTGGGCGTTCCGGCGGACGAGGCGAAGGCGAAATACTGGCGTGCGCGCGGCGAAGCTGCCAAATGAATCTGGTGCTGCAAGGGGCGCCGACCGCGCCCGCGCTGTCGAAGGATGCGATCTCCGAGCTGGTCGCGCTCACCGGCGCCAGCCACGTGGTGATGCTCGGCCCCTGCGCCTGGCGCCTGACGGGCGTCAGCGAGCCGCCGCAGGTGCAGGCCTGGTGCGCGCAACGAGGCCTGGATTTCGCGTGGGTGCCGGACGAGCGGCGGCTCGCCGATCTGCGGCTGCTGGCGCTCGACATGGACTCCACGCTGATCACTATCGAAAGCATCGACGAGATGGGCGACGTGCTCGGCATCAAGCAAAGCATCGCGGCGGTCACCGCGGCGGCGATGCGCGGCGAGATCGACTATCCGGAATCGCTGCGCCGGCGCGTGGCGCTGCTCGCCGGGCTGGAGGAGCAGGCCCTCGAGCACATCCTCGAAGAGCGCGTGCACCTTTCCGCCGGCGCCGAGGCGCTGCTCGCGCGCTGCCGGCAGCAGGGCATCCGCACGCTGCTCGTTTCGGGCGGCTTCTCGTTCTTCACGCAGCACCTGAAAGAGGTGTTGCAGATCGATTTCACCCTGTCCAACGAGCTCGAGATCGCCGGCGGGCGCCTCACCGGTCGGTTGCTGGGCGAAATTGTGGACGGCGCGGCCAAAGCGGCTAAATTGGTTGCAGTGCGCAATGAACTGGGCATCGCCCGCGCCCAGACGCTTGCCGTGGGCGACGGCGCGAACGACATCCCCATGATGCGCGAGGCCGGGCTCTCGGTCGCCTACCGCGCCAAGCCGGTGGTTCGCGAGCTCGCCACGCACTCTCTTGACTACGCTCAACTCGACGGTGTCCTGAACCTGTTTTTATAGGCTAGGATCATTTTTTCCCGAGGGAGGAGAGTCATGGCCGATAGCGTGAAGTACCTGCTCGACGAAACCCGCATTCCGAAGCGCTGGTACAACCTGATGGCGGACCTGCCGTCGCCGCCGCCGCCGGTGCTGCACCCGGGAACCAAGAAGCCGATAGGGCCGGACGACCTGGCGCCGCTGTTTCCCATGGCGCTCATCGGGCAGGAAGTCTCGATGGACCGCGAAATCGACATCCCGGAGCCGGTGCGCGAGATCTACAAGATGTGGCGCCCGACGCCGCTGTATCGCGCGCGGCACCTCGAGAAAGCGCTGCAGACGCCGGCGAAGATCTATTACAAGTACGAGGGCGTTTCGCCCGCGGGCAGCCACAAGCCGAACACTGCGGTGGCGCAGGCTTTCTACAACAAGGAAGCCGGGGTGAAGAAGATCGCCACCGAGACCGGCGCCGGCCAGTGGGGTTCATCGCTTGCCTTTGCAGGCGCACTGTTCGGCATCGAGATCAAGGTCTTCATGGTGCGCATTTCGTACAACCAGAAGCCCTACCGCCGCGCCATGATGGAAACTTACGGCGCGAAATGCATCGCCTCGCCTTCGCCCGAGACCAATTCTGGGCGCGCCATCCTGGAGAAGAACAAGGATCACCCGGGCAGCTTGGGCATCGCGATCTCCGAAGCCGTGGAAGTCGCAGCCACCAACGACGACACCAAGTACGCACTCGGCTCGGTGCTCAACCACGTGCTCATGCACCAGACCGTGGTCGGGCAAGAGGCGATGGCGCAGATGGAGATGGCGGGCGATTACCCGGAAATCCTGATCGGCTGCACCGGCGGCGGATCGAATTTCGCGGGCCTCGCGTTCCCCTTCATCGGCGCGCAACTGCGCGGCGGCAAGAAGGTGCGCGTGATCGCGGTCGAGCCCTCGGCCTGCCCCAGCCTGACGCGCGGCAAGTACGCCTACGATTTCGGCGATACCGGGCACCTGACGCCGCTGGTCAAGATGCACACGCTCGGGTCGACCTTCACGCCGCCGCCGTTCCATGCCGGCGGGCTGCGCTACCACGGCATGTCGCCGCTGGTGTCGCATTGCCAGGAACTCGGCCTGCTCGAATCGCGCGCCTACACCCAGACCGAGGTGTTCCAGGCCGGGGTGCAGTGCGCGCGCGCCGAAGGCATCATTCCCGCACCCGAGGCGAACCACGCGGTCAAGGCGGCGATCGACGAGGCGCTGCGCTGCAAGACCGAGGGCAAGTCGCGCGTCATCCTGTTCAACCTGTGCGGCCACGGCCACTTCGACATGCAGGCCTACACCGACTACTTCTCGGGCAAGCTCACCGACCAGAAATACGACGAGAGCGAGCTGGCGATGGCGCTCGCCGGGCTGCCGTCGGTGGCCGCATAAAGGAAGCGCGCGCTGGGTCCCCGCTTGCGCGGGGACTACGCGACGCGCGTGGCAAGTGTAAAGTCTGACTTTACACTTTGCGCCTGCAGCGCCGCCCGCGGGTCAGCCCGCGGGTGGATCTGCTTTGCACGCGACGGATCCGGGCTAGCAGAACTCGACCTCGACCTTGCCCAGGCCGCCGAAGTCGGCGACGGCGCGTTGCCCGATCTCCACGGCGTGCAGCCCGGTCATCGTCCCGGTCATGACGAACTCGCCTTGCGCGATGCTCAAGCCCTGAGCACGCAGCGTGTTGACGAGCCACTCCGCGACATTGAGCGGATCGCCCAGCACCAGCGCGCCGCTGCCCTCCTGGCGAAGCGTGCCGCCGATGAAGAGCTTCACGGCATGCGAAGGCAAGTCCAGCTCGCGCCAGCGCTCGCACACGGGCCCGAGCACCGCTCCGCCGTTGGCATTGAAATCCGCCACGACGTGCGCGATCTTGTCGGCGGGAAGCTTGCGGAACCTCGGGCTGATGAGCTCGAACGACGGCACCACAGCATCAATCGCCGCCACGATCTCGTTGCGTGAGTACGGCGCGGCGCGGGCCGGCAGGTCCTCGCCGAATCGAAGCGTGAACTCGGTTTCCAGCATCAAGTGGTGGAAGCGGCGCGCGGGCAGGACCGCCGGACTCTGAAACACCGTTTTCGCGAACACTGGTCCGCAGACGGGCTCGGAAATGCCGAACACATCCTGCATCTGCTTTGCCGTCGCGCCGACCTTCCAGCCCGCGATCCGATCGTCCCAGCGTTCCACGGCCGCCTTCTGCATGCGGTAGCCGTCGGCGAGCGTGGCCGGTGCTCCCGGCTCGGGCAGGCCCTCCATATAAGCAAGCGTCTTCCGCGCCTCGACGATCCTGCGCACCGCGTCGTCAAATCCCCGCTCCATGTCGCTCCCCGCGCTCTGGATCCCTACGGCTAAAACCCCCGGTCGAAGATTACCTTATGGCCCGTCCAGCGGGCTGGTCACGCCACGGCCGCCTTTGTTGAGCACGTGCGTGTAGACCATCGTCGTGCTCACGTCCGCGTGGCCGAGCAGTTCCTGCACCGTGCGGATGTCGTAGCCGCTCGCGAGCATGTGCGTCGCAAAGGAGTGCCGCAGGGTGTGCGTGCCTGCGGGCTTGGCGATCCCCGCGGCGCGCGCCGCCTGCGACACGGCGCGCGGCAGCACGTCGTCGAACACGTGATGCCGCCGGATCGCGCCGCTGCGAGGATCGGTCGAGAGCTTCTTCGACGGGAAGACGAACTGCCAGCCCCACTGGTACCCCGCGCGCGGGTACTTGCGCGCCAGCGCGTCGGGCAGCCACGCCTCGCCGTAGCCATCGGCAAGATCACGCTCGTGCAGGCGCTTGACGCGCGCCAACTGGACGCGCAGCGGCTCGGCAAGCCCCGCGGGCAGCACCGTCACCCGGTCCTTGCCGCCCTTGCCGTCGCGCACCGTGATCTGCGCGTAGCCGAAATCGACGTCCTTGACGCGCAGGTTCAGGCATTCGCGCAAGCGCATTCCCGCGCCATAGAGCAGGCTCGCCATCAGCCATTTCGGCCCTTCGAGCTGAGCCAGCAATGCACGGACCTCGTCCCGGGTGAGCACCACCGGCACTCGCACTGGACGCTTCGCGCGCACGATCGAATCCATCCACGGCAGCTCGACGCCGAGCACCGCCTTGTAGAGAAAAAGCAGCGCTGCGAGCGCCTGGCTCTGCGTCGAGGCCGACACCCCGCGGTCGCGTGCCAGGTGCGTCAGGTACGCCGTCACCTCCTCCGCGCCCATCTCGCGTGGATGCCGCTTGCCGTGATGCAGCACGAACCTGCGCACCCAGTCCACGTAGGCCTGCTCGGTGCGGTAGCTGTAGTGCCGGACGCGGATCGCGTTCCGGATCTGCTCCAGCAGGCGCGGCTGCCCAGGCGCCGCGGGCGTCCGGGGACTAGGTGGTTGATCAGGCAACGGATCCTCCGGATTTCGCCATCCAACAGGCTACTGGCTATCCATACAGTATCC
>CAYMVA010000162.1:0-26122 GCA_964393745.1 uncultured Enterobacteriaceae bacterium
GTACGCAGGCGCCAGGCCGCGAACGAGGTGTCCATCTCGGTTTCGGCGGCAAAGCGCAGGATCATCTCGTGACCTTCGGGATTCGAAACCACCCGTTTGACCATGCCCTCGAGGATGAAGAACTGCAGCATTTCCTCGTCGCCCTGCCGCGCCAGCCTGTCACCTTTCCGGTAGTCACCCACCGTCAGCAGCGGCTCCAGCGCCTCCCATTGTTCCTGGCGCATGTCCTTCAGCAGCAGGTTGTCCCGCAATTGCAGGCGCAGGGTGTTGCGTTGCGGGTGATTGGCGAGGGCGGTCATGGGGAACCTTTGATTAGACTGAAAAAGATTGACCTCAGTCAAGGTCGCGGTCGGCTGCGGATCACTATCATTTTCGTCTATTTCCCAAGGGGGCCAGCATGGGCACCGTCGAACCTCAAGTCGCTACCGCCACACAAGCACAATCGACCGACACACAAGCACAAATGACCGACGGCTTTCATCTGGTCATCGATGCCCTCAAGCTCAACGCCATCGACACGATCTTCGGTTTGCCCGGTATCCCGATCACCGACCTCACCCGCAAGGCACAGGCCGCAGGCATGCGCGTGATTTCGTTCCGCCATGAACAGAGCGCCGGCAACGCCGCCGCCATCGCCGGCTTCCTAACGCAGAAACCAGGAATCTGCCTGACCGTGTCCGCCCCCGGCTTCCTCAACGGCTTGACGGCCCTCGCCAACGCCACCACCAATTGCTTTCCGATGATCCTCATCAGCGGCTCCAGCGAGCGCGAGATCGTCGACCTCCAGCAGGGCGACTACGAAGAGATGGACCAGTTGGCCATAGCCAAGCCGCTGTGCAAGGCCGCTTTCCGCGTGCTGCACGCCGAGGACATCGGTGTGGGCATCGCGCGCGCCATCCGCGCCGCCGTCTCTGGCCGCCCGGGCGGCGTCTACCTCGACCTGCCGGGGAAGCTGTTCGCGCAGACCATGGACGCGGAAGCCGGCAGAAAATCTCTGATCAAGGTGGTCGATCCGGCGCCGCGCCAGATCCCGGCCCAGGACGCCGTGCAGCGCGCCCTTGAACTGCTCAAGAACGCCAAGCGCCCGCTCATCCTGCTGGGCAAGGGTGCCGCCTACGCCCAGGCGGACGCGGACATCCGCGCCCTCATCGAGCGTACCGGCATTCCCTACCTGCCCATGTCCATGGCCAAGGGCCTGCTGCCCGACACGCACGAGCAGTCCGCTGCCGCGACCCGCTCCTATGTTCTGCCCGAGGCGGACGTGGTGATGTTGATCGGCGCGCGTCTGAACTGGCTGCTGTCGCACGGCAAGGGCAAGACCTGGGGCGGCAAGGAGCATAAGGCGTGGGGCGGCCAGAAATTCATCCAGATCGACATCTCGCCGCAGGAGGCGGACAGCAATGTGCGCATCGATGCCCCGCTGGTCGGCGACATCGGTTCCTGCGTCTGCGCGCTGCTCGCCGGCATCGGTTCGAACTGGGCCAAGCCGCCGGCTGAGTGGCTCAGCGCGATCGCCGAGCGCAAGAACAACAACATCGCCAAGATGGCCGAGACCTTGGCCAAGAACCCGACGCCGATGAATTTCCACAGCGCGCTGAACGTGGTGCGCGGCATCATCAAGGCCAATCCGGACGCGTGCCTCGTAAACGAAGGCGCCAACGCGCTCGACTTCACCCGCAGCATCGTTGACATGTACCAGCCACGCAAGCGTCTGGACGTCGGCACCTGGGGCGTGATGGGCATCGGCATGGGCTTTTCCGTAGCGGCCGCCGTGGTCAGCGGCCAGCAGGTGATCGCGGTCGAGGGCGACAGCGCCTTCGGCTTCTCCGGCATGGAAGTCGAGACCCTCTGCAGGTATAACTTGCCGGTGTGCGTGGTCATCCTCAACAACAACGGCGTCTACCGCGGCACCGACGTCAATCCGACCGGCGGCCCCGATGTGGCGCCTACGGTGTTCGTCAAGGGCGCGCGCTACGACAAGCTGATGGAGGCCTTCGGCGGCGTGGGCGTGCACGCCACGACCCCGGCCGAGTTGCGCAAGGCCATGGAAGAAGCCGTCCGCTCGCGCAAGCCCACGCTCATCAATGCCGTGATCGATGAAACCGCCGGCACCGAAAGCGGTCGCATTACTAGCCTGAACCCGACCGCGAAAAAGAAATAGGTCAAACATGGAAGCACTCAAGGGAATCCGAATCCTCGACCTGTCGCACGTGCAGGCGGGGCCGACCTGCTCGCAGCTGCTGGCGTGGCTGGGCGCGGACGTGATCAAGCTCGAGCCGCCGCACGGCGACGCCACGCGCGGCCAGCTGCGCGACGTGCCCAACGCCGACAGCCTGTATTTCACGATGCTCAACTGCAACAAGCGCTCGATCACGGTCAACATGAAGAGCGCCGAGGGCAAGCAGGTGGTCGTCGACCTGCTGAAGAAGTGCGACATCGTGATGGAGAATTTCGGCCCCGGCGTGCTCGACCGGCTCGGCTTCAGCTTCGACAAGATCCGCGACATCAACCCGAAGATCGTGATGGGCTCGATCAAGGGCTTCGGCTCGAGCGGGCCGTACGCCGATTTCAAGGCCTACGAGAACGTGGCGCAAGCGATGGGCGGCGCGATGAGCACCACCGGCGTGCCCGAAGGCCCGCCGTTCGTCACCGGCGCGCAGATCGGCGACACCGGCACCGGGCTGCACCTGGCGATCGGGCTGCTCGCTGCTCTCAGGCAGGCCGACCGCACCGGCAAGGGACAGTACGTCGAGGTGGCGATGATGGACGGCGTCATGAACCTGTGCCGCGTCAAGTTCCGCGACCACCAGCGCCTGACGCGCCAGGCGCTCTCGGAGTACTCGGTGCCGACGGCGCAGGGCATGGGCGCGGTGCCGCGCGGGGGCAACGACTCGGGCGGCGGGCAACTTGGCAACGCGATCCACTGCAAGCCGCACGGGCCAAACGACTGGCTGTACGTGGTGGTGCAGGAGGCGGTGTGGGAGGGGCTCGCCAACCGCATCGGCCCGGACCTCGGCATGCCGGGTCTCGCCACCGAGCCGCGCTTCGCCAAGATCGCCGACCGACGCAAGAACCAGAACGAGATATGGGCGGCGATCAACAAGTTCGCCGCCAGCTACACCAAGCGCGAGTTCATGGCGATCCTCAATCCGCTGAATGTGCCCTGCGGCCCGATCATGAGCACCGAGGACCTGGCCAACGACGAGCACGTCAGGGGGCGCGACATGTGGGTCGAGCTCGACCATCCGCAGCGCGGCAAGTGGTGGAACGTCGGCATGCCGATCAAGCTGTCGGATTCGCCGGCGCGCATCGAGCGCTCGCCGATGCTGGGCGAGCACACCGACGAGGTGCTGAAGCAGGTGCTCGGCTACGACCAGGCGAAAGTGGACGCGCTCAGGCAGGCGGGCGCTTTCAGCAACCCTCCCAAGGCGAAGGCGGCGTGATGCGCGTCGCGATCGTAGGGCAGCAGGATTTTGGCAAGGCGGTGCTGGAGGCGTTCCTCGCGCGCGGCGACGAGGTGGCGGGCGTGTTCTGCGCACTGGAAAAGCCGGGCGCGCGCCCCGACGCGCTCAAGGTCGCGGCGCAGGAAAAGGGCGTCAAGGTGTTCCAGTTCGCCTCGCTCAAAAGCGACGAGGCGAAGGCGGCGCTGCGTGGCCTCAATGCCGAAATCGGCGTCATGGCGTACGTGCTGCAGTTCGCGCCTCAGGACTTCGTCAACATCCCGGCGCGCGGCACCATCCAGTACCACCCGTCGCTGCTGCCGAAATACCGCGGCCCCTCGTCCATCAACTGGCCGATCGCGCGCGGCGATAGCAGGACCGGGCTCACCATTTTCCGGCCCAACGACGGCCTGGACGAGGGCCCGGTGATCCTGCAAAAGGAGACTCATATCGGGCCCGACGACACGCTCGGCACGGTGTACTTCGACCGCCTGTTCCCAATGGGCGTGCAGGCCATGCTCGAGGCCGCGGACTTGGTGGTCGCGGGCAAGCACCGCGAGCTGGCGCAGGACGAGTCGCAGGCGACGTACGAAGGCTGGTTCCGAGACACCGAGGCGCGCATCCACTGGGCCAGTCACGCCGACGCGGTCTACAACCTGATTCGCGCCGCCAACCCGGCGCCTGGCGCCTGGACCACGCTCGCCGGCGTGAAGCTGCAGATCTTCGATGCGAACAAGCACTCGGTGCGCACTTTCGGCGCGGTCAAGGGAAAGATCGGCGAGGTGGTGGAAGCGGGCGCTGCGAGCTTCCAGGTCACCGCGCAGGGCGGTCGAATCGAAGTCCTGCGGGCCAAGTTGGGCGACGGCAAGAAGGTCGCCGCCGCCGAGCTGCTCGCCTCCGGCGCGATCAAGGCCGGGCAATTGCTCGGCACGTGATTCCGGTACCCTGCGGCGGGTCCCGGTTCGGGCCAGCCCGCCGTCCGGGCGCGCGCAAATATTTGACGTATCTAACAAATAACTGCAAGAATCGTATTTAGCTTTCTGTTTTAACGGGAGGTTGTTGGGGTCGAGGGGAGGCGCATTCCAACCGTGGCGCAAGCGTAGAATTTTTCGCTGCGCGTCCGCCTCCAAACCACAACAACGACGATTCCCGTTCATGAGATCCGGTTTCTGGAAGTCCGACTGGTTTCTCGGGGCCGTCATCATGATCGCGGTGGCGCTTTAACTGCGCGCGTGGGAATCGATCTGTAGATGAACCTGAGCCACGTCCTCGAAGTCGCAAGCTCGACCGACCCGGGGATGGTGCGCTCGCACAACGAGGATGCGATTGCATCCGACCCGGCGATCGGCCTGACGGTGCTGGCCGACGGCATGGGCGGCTACAACGCGGGCGAGGTCGCGAGCGGCATGGCGACCACGGTGATCACCACAGACCTGCGCAACATCCTTACCAAGGTGCAGCCCTACCAGATCGATCCGGAGACGCGCAACGTCATCGCCTGGCGCATCATCCACAACCAGGTGCTGAAGGCGAACGCCTCGATCTACCAGGCGTCGCAGAGCCAGCCGCAATACGCGGGCATGGGCACCACGCTGGTGGTGTGCCTGTTCTACGACAACAAGGTGATGGTGGCGCATATCGGCGACTCGCGCCTGTACCTGCTGCGTGGCGGCAAGTTCAAGCAGGTGACACGCGACCACTCGCTGCTGCAGGAGCAGATCGACTCCGGGCTCATCACCCTGGAGCAGGCCAAGCACGCGCAGCACAAGAACCTGGTGACGCGTGCGCTCGGCATCGAAGCGTCGGTGGACCCGGAAATTCACGAGTACCAGGTGCGGCGCGGCGATCTTTTCCTGCTGTGCTCTGACGGTTTGTGCGACATGGTCGACGACGAAGACATCAGCCTGACGATGCAGGCGCTGGGGGCGAACCTCAAGCTCGCCGCGCAGCAGCTGGTGCAGATGGCGAATGACAACGGGGGCAAGGACAACGTATCGGTTATACTCGTGCGCGTCCTGCGGGAATACCCCGCCCCTCGTGGCGTGATGGCTAAAGTCTTTGCGTGGTTAAAATAACCAGGGGTCAGCTATGGCGAAACTGATACTCAGCATGGACGGGTTGGTGCTCAAGGAGATCCCGCTCTCCAAGGAGCGCACCACCATTGGCCGCAAGCCGCACAACGACATCCAGATCGACAATCTCGCGGTCAGCGGCGAGCATGCCGTGATCGTCACCATCCTGAACGATTCGTTCCTCGAGGACCTGGGCAGCACCAACGGCACCCTGGTCAACGGCGGCACCGTAAAAAAGCATTTCCTGCAGAATAACGACATCATCGAGCTCGGCAAGTACAAGCTGAAGTTCATCCACGAGCCGGGCGCGCAGCCGGCGGTGGGGGCGGCCGACTTCGAGAAAACCATGGTGCTGCGCCCTTCCGCGATGAAGGCGGCCGCCGAGCAGGCGCGGCAAATGGCCGCGGCAGGCGGCGGCGCCCAGCCGCAGGCAGCGCAAGCAGCTCGCGCCGCCGCGGTGCAGGCGACCAGCGCCGCGGCACAGGCTGCGGGCACCGCCGAGAAAGCCGCTGCAAACGCGGTTCCGGCCGCCGCCCAGGTGGCGCCGCCCAAGCCCGCGCCGCTGGGCGCGATCCAGCTGCTTTCCGGTGGCAATGCGGGTAAGCAGCTCGAGCTCGCCAAGCCCCTCACCACGCTCGGCAAGCCCGGGGTGCAGGTCGCGGTGCTGACGCGCCGCCCGCAGGGCTACTACATCACCCACGTCGAGGGCGCCCAGCACCCGGTGGTCAACGGACAGGCGATCGGCACCACACCGCATGCGCTCAAGGACCACGACATGATCGAGATTGCCGGCATCAAGATGGAGTTCTTCCTCAAGGGCTGACGGCCCTGGGCTGGCAAGCCCGGGCCGGCTCGGCCATGAGCGGCGCGGGAACATGAAACAGCACATCGTCCGAATCGCCCTCGGACTGGCCATCACGCTGTTTTTCATCGGCCACGTTATGCGCTACTACAACGTGGGCTTCATCACCCAGGTCGACAACATCATCTACGACGCGCGGCTGAACCTCACCATGCCGCGCGGCATCGACAACCGCGTCGTCATACTCGACATCGACGAGCGCAGCCTGGGCGAGATCGGCCGCTGGCCGTGGAGCCGCAACGTCATGGCGCAGCTGATCGCAGACCTGTTCGACAAGCACGGCATCGCGCTGCTCGGCTTCGACGTGGTCTGGGCCGAGCGCGACACCAGTTCCGGCATCGAAACGCTCGACGCCCTGGCGCAGAAGGAACTCAAGGAGGTGCCGGCGTTCCAGTCGGCCTACCAGCAGCTGCGCGAGCGGCTCAACTTCGACGGCCTGTTCGCGGCCAGCCTCAGGAGCCGGCCGGTGGTGCTCGGCTACTACTTCAACAGCGAGGCGCGCGCGGTCAAGGCAAACGCGATCCCGGAGCCGGTGCTGCCGAAAGGCACGTTTTCCGGGCGCAACATCCCGTTCGCGAGGTGGGTCGGCTATACCGGCAACCTGCCCGAGTACCTGAAAAACGCGGCCGGCGCCGGCCATTTCAATCCTCACGTCGACGAGGACGGAGTGTCGCGCCGCGTGCCGATGATCCTGGAGTTCGACGGCGCCTACTACGAGTCGCTGTCGCTGGCGATGGTGCGCACGCTGATCAAGTTGCAGTCGGGTGCGCTGCCCAAGGTGGAGCCGGGCTATCCGCCGGAGCGCTTCCTGCACGAGGGCTATAGCGGCCTCGAGTGGCTCACGGTCGGGCCCACCACCATCCCGGTGGACGAGGCGGGGATGGCGCTGATTCCGTATCGCGGCCACAGGAACAGCTTTCCTTACCTGTCGCTCGCCGACGTCATCAAGGGCAGGCTCGAGCCCGGCCGCCTCAAGGGCAAGATCGTGCTGGTCGGCACCACCGCGCCCGGGTTGCTCGACTTGCGTTCGACGCCGGTGGACAGCGTCTATCCCGGGGTCGAGATCCACGCCAACCTGATCGCCGGCATGATCGACCGCACGATCAAGCAGAAGCCGCCTTACATCCTGGGCGCGGAGGTGGTCCTGCTGCTGATCGGCGGCGTTGCGCTCTCGCTGCTGATCCCGATGCTGTCGGCGCTCTGGGCGACGGTGGCCGCGACGCTCGGCGTGGGCCTCATCGCGGGCTTCAATTTCCTGGTCTGGACCAAGGCGCATACGGTGCTGCCGCTCGCCGCCTCGATCCTGATGACGGCGTTCCTGTACACCATGAACATGGCCTACGGCTATTTCGTGGAATCGCGCTCCAAGCGCCAATTCACCGAGCTGTTCGGGCAGTACGTACCACCCGAGCTGGTCGACAAGATGGCCGAGGATCCGGAGAAATACAGCATGGAGGGCAGGAGCGACGAGCTCACGGTGATGTTCTCGGACATCGTGGGCTTCACCTCGATCTCGGAGTCGCTCGAGCCGAAGGAGCTAGCCAGCTTCATCAACGAGTACCTGACCTCGATGAGCCTGATCATCCGCAATCACCGCGGCACGCTCGACAAGTACATCGGCGACGCCATCATGGCTTTCTGGGGCGCGCCGGTCGAGGACCGCGAGCATGCGCGCCAGGGCGTGCTGGCGGCGCTCGCCATGCAGGTGCAGCTGGCGAAGATCAACCACGAGGTGCGCGCCAAGGGCTGGCCGGAGATCCGCATCGGCATCGGCCTGAACAGCGGCGTGATGCGCGTCGGCGACATGGGATCGAAGGTGCGGCGCGCCTACACGGTGATGGGTGACCCGGTGAACCTGGGCTCGCGCCTGGAGGGCCTGACGCGCGAATATGGCACCGGCGTACTGGTCGGCGAGGCCACGCGCGGGAAGGTGAAGGACGTTGTGTTCCGCGAGGTCGACCGCGTGAAAGTGAAGGGCAAGGACGAGCCGGTGGCGATTTTCCAGCCGCTCGGCCTCGAGGGGCAGGTGGAGAAAAAGTTGCTCGACGAGGTCAAACTCTGGCACCAGTGCCTGAAGCAGTACCGCGCGCAGGATTGGGACCATGCCGAGGTGTCGCTGCTCAACCTGCAGCGCATGGCCCCGGGCGCGGCGCTGTACCAGATCTACGCGGAGAGAATCACCGCGTTCCGCAAAAACCCGCCGCCGGCAGGATGGGACGGCGTGACCAAGTTCACCACCAAGTAGGCGCCGGCGATGAGACTGCGGGTGCTGGGCTGCTCGGGCGGGATCGGCGGACGCCAGCTGCGCACCACCTCGTTCCTGCTCGAGGACGACGTCCTGATCGACGCCGGTTCCGGCGTCGGCGACCTGTCGCTCGCCGAGCTGGCGCGCATCGACCACGTGTTCGTGACCCATTCGCATCTCGACCACGTCACTTCGATCCCGTTCCTGGTCGATACCGTCGGCGGCATGCGCACCCAGCCGCTCGTCGTGCACGCCACCGCGGCCACCATCGAGATCCTGCGCAACCACATTTTCAACTGGTCGATCTGGCCGGATTTCAGCAAGATCCCGTCGCCCGACGCCCCCTACCTGCGCTTCGAGGAGGTGGTGCTCGCAAAAACAGTCGCCGTCGGCGGCTGCCAGATCACGCCGCTGCCGGCGGTGCACACCGTGCCCGCCGTCGGCTACCAGCTGGACAGCGGCCGGGGCAGCCTGGTGTTCACGGGCGACACCGGGCCGAACGATGCGCTGTGGAAGGCCGTCAACCGCATCCGCAATCTCAAGGCCCTGATCATCGAGACCGCGTTCTCCAACAAGGAGCGCCAGCTGGCGGAAATTTCGCGCCACCTGTGCCCGTCGATGCTCGCCGAGGAGCTCGCCAAGATGGAAGGCCGCCCGGAGGTCTGGATCACGCACTTCAAGCCTGGCGAAGTCGAGCTCACCATGCGGGAGATCGAAAAAGCCGCGGGCAGCTACCGGCCGCGCATGCTGCAAAACGGCCAGGTGATCGAGTTCTGAGCGCGTCGCTGTTGAGGCGGTATGAGGAAAACTTCCTGCAAATGGAAAACCTTGTTAGAAATCATGGGGGTTGCGGTTGAATGTTTACAGGCGCGGGGCTAGGATTGGCCTCTTGCCTCCCCGGGGCATGAACCGGGCGGAAGCATCGGGGATCGGAGGTCGCGAATGAGTGCGGTACTCAGCCATCAGGCCACCACGCAGACGGACGTCAATGCGCGGCTTGCTTTCCAGAAGCAGCTGCAGGCGGTGACCAACAAGATCCACGCCACCAACAACATCGACGAGATCATCTTGGACGTGAGCGCGGACGTGTGCCAGCTGTTCAACGCCGACCGCCTGACCATCTACTCGCTGGGCGAGGACAAGCAGTCGATCATCTCCAAGGTCAAGACCGGGCTCAATTCGTTCAAGGACCTGAAGCTGCCGATCGCCGAGCATTCGCTCGCCGGCTACGTGGCGCTGTCGCGCAAGCTGGCCAACTTCAGGGACGTCTACGACGAGGCAGAACTGCGCGCGGTCAATCCCAACCTGCGTTTCCTGCAGGAAGTGGACAAGCGCACCGGCTACCGCACCAAGCAGATGCTGGTGGCGCCGATCGTCGAGCAGGGCTCGAACGAGCTCATTGGCGTCATCCAGATCATCAACAACAAGGCCGGCGTGCCATTCGGTCCGCTCGCCGAGGAAGGCGTCAACGAGCTGGCGCAGACGCTGGCGATCGCCTTCAGGCAGCGCTCCAAGCCGCAGCTGGTCAAAACCAAGTACGACTACCTGATCTCGGACGCGGTGCTGTCAGCGGGGGAATTCGAGCTCGCCTCGCGCCAGGCGCGCAAGAAGGCGATCGACATCGAGAGCGTGCTCGCCGACGAGTTCCAGGTGAAGCTGTCGGCGATCGGCCAGGCGCTGTCCAAGTTCTTCGGCGTGCCCTACGAGCCGTACAAGTCCGACCGCGTCAAGCCGATGGACCTGCTGAAGAACCTGAAGCGCGAGTACGTCGAAGCCAACCAGTGGCTGCCGATCGACGAGGCCAAGGAGGGCCTGTCGGTGCTGTGCCTCGATCCCGAGCGCGTGCGCAGCTCGCGCATCGCCTCGAACGTGTTTCCCAAGTCGCGCCTGATCTACAAGGTCACGACGCTCAAGGATTTCAAGGAGTCCGTCAACCAGTTCTACGGCCTGGAGGCGGTCGACACCGGCGACATCGGCGACCTGCTCTCCACCCTGGGGGACGACGAAGCAGAGGGCATGGAGGGCGGCGCGGCGGACGAGGTCTCGGCGGCGGCCGACAACGAACTGGTGAAGCTGGTCAACAAGGTGATCATCGAGGCCCACCACCAGGGCGTCTCCGACATCCACATCGAGCCCTATCCGGGGAAGGCGAAAACCGAGATCCGCTTCCGCAAGGACGGCGCGCTGCAGCCCTACATCGAGGTGCCGGCGAGCTACCGCGCGGCGATCGTGGCGCGCATCAAGATCATGTGCGACCTGGATATCTCGGAAAAGCGCAGGCCCCAGGACGGCAAGATCAAGTTCAGGAAGTTCGGTCCGCTGGACATCGAGCTGCGGGTGGCGACCATTCCCACTGCCGGCGGCGTCGAGGACATCGTGATGCGGATCCTTGCCGGGGGCGAGCCGATCCCGCTCGAGAAGATGGGCTTCACGTCGCGCAACCTCGAGGAGTTGCAGTAGACGGTCGCCAAGCCCTACGGCCTGTTCTTGGTCTGCGGGCCGACCGGCTCGGGCAAGACCACCACGCTGCACTCGGTGCTCAAGTCCCTCAATACCCCCGACACCAAGATCTGGACCGCGGAGGACCCGGTCGAGATCACGCAGAAGGGCTTGCGCCAGGTGCAGGTGAACAAGAAGGCGGGGCTCGACTTCGCCACCATGATGAGGGCGTTCCTGCGCGCCGACCCGGACATCATCATGGTCGGCGAGATGCGCGACAAGGAGACCACCGGCACCGGCATCGAAGCCTCGCTCACCGGCCACCTGGTGTTCGCCACGCTGCACACCAACTCGGCACCCGAATCGATCGTCCGGCTGCTCGACATGGGCATGGACCCGTTCAACTTCTCCGATGCGCTGCTCGGCATCCTGGCGCAGCGCCTCGCCAAGCGCATGTGCGCGTGCAAGCAGCAGTACCAGCCGGAGCCTGCCGAGATCAAGTCGTTCCTCACCGAGTACTGCGAGGAGATGATGCACACCGGCGCCTTCAAGAAGGACGCCAAGGGCTCGATGGAGGCGGTGTACCGCGAATGGGTGAAGAGCTACGGCAATGACAAGGGGCAGCTGCTGTTCTACAAGCCGGTCGGCTGCGACAAGTGCGGCGGCAGCGGCTTCAAGGGACGCTGCGGACTGCACGAGCTGCTGATCGCCACCGATACGGTGAAGAAGCTGGTCGCCGAGAAGGCGCGCGTCGCCGAAATCGTGGCGGTGGCGCTCGAAGAGGGCATGCGCACGCTGAAGCAGGACGGCATGGAGAAGTGCCTGCAGGGCGTGACCCATATGAAGGAAGTGCGCGCGGTGTGCATCAAGTGAGCGCGGCAAGGGAACGCCCATGAGCCGCTCGATGCTCGACAGCACGCAGTCGCTGGCGCTCAGCGCCGAGGAGCTGACCGCGGCGGATGACCTGGTGCAGCGCCTGGAGCAGCTGAACGCGATCGGCGCCTCGCTTTCCGCCGAGCGCGACCTCGCCCGGCTGCTGGAGAGCATCCTCACCGCGGCCAAGACCATTACGCGCGCCGACGGCGGCACGCTCTACCGCCTCACCGACGAGGGCACGCTGCGCTTCGAGATCGTGCGCACCACCTCGCTCAAGTACTACCTCGGCGGCACCACCGGCAACCCGGTGCCGTTCTACCCGATCCACCTCGTCGGCAAGGACGGCAAGCCCAACCACGGCATGGTGGCGGCCTATGCCGCGATTACCGGCAAGACGGTCAACATTCCCGACGCCTACACCGCCGAGGGGTTCGACTTCTCCGGCACGCGCAATTTCGACAAGAAGACCGGCTACCGCTCTCAGTCGTTCCTCACCGTGCCGATGAGAAACCACGAGAACGAGATCATCGGCGTGCTGCAGCTGATCAACGCCATCCATCCCAAGACCGGGGAAATCGGGGCGTTCTCGCACTCGGACCAGCGGCTTGCCGAATCGCTCGCCTCGCAGGCTGCGATCGCGCTCACCAACCGCATGCTGATCAACCAGCTCGAAGAGCTGTTCGAGTCGTTCATCAACCTGATCAACATGGCGATCGACGAAAAGTCGCCTTACACCGGCGGCCACTGTCAGCGCGTGCCGACGCTCACCATGATGCTGGCCGAGGCGGTGAACGACGCCAGCAGCGGCCCGCTGGCGGATTTCCGCATGACCGACAAGGACCGCTACGAGCTCAAGATCGCCGGCCTGCTGCACGACTGCGGCAAGGTCACGACGCCGGTGCACGTGGTGGACAAGGCGACCAAGCTGGAAACCATCTTCGACCGCATCAATCTCATCGACACCCGCTTCGAGGTGCTGCGGCGCGACGCCGAAGTGGCGCTGCTCAAGGAAAAGGCGCTGCTGGTGGCGCACGATGCGCCGCGCGCGGAGCTCGATGCAGCGGATGCGCGCTACCGCGACCGCGTCAGGCAGCTCGAGGAGGACCGTGCGTTCCTGCGCGCCTGCAACATCGGCAGCGAGGCGATGCGCGAGAGCGACATCGAGCGCGTCAAGGCGATCGGCGCGCGCCGCTGGGTGGACGTCTCGGGCCACGAGGCGAGCTTCCTCAGCGAGGAGGAGCTCAAGAACCTGACCATCCGCGCCGGCACCCTCAACCAGGAGGAGCGCCAGGTGATCAACCACCACATCGTCGCCACCATCAAGATGCTAGAGGCGCTGCCTTGGCCCAAGCACCTGCGCAACGTGCCCGAGTATGCGGGCGGGCACCACGAGCGCATGGACGGCAAGGGCTACCCCAAGGGGCTCACCCGCGAGCAGATGTCGGTGCAGGCGCGCGTCATGGGGATCGCCGACATCTTCGAGGCGCTCACCGCCCGCGACCGGCCGTACAAGAAAGGCAAAACGCTGTCCGAGTCGCTCAGGATCCTGGGCGACATGCGGCTGCGGGGGCACGTCGACCCGGACTTGTTCGACGTGTTCGTGCGCCGGAAAATCTACCACCGTTACGCCGAGATGTTCCTCGACAGGGAGCAGATCGATCAGGTGGACGAGGCGAAGATTCCGGGCTACGTGCCTTAGGCGGCGGCGATGGCGCTGACGGTTCGGGAGATCGGGCTCATTGCGCCGCGCCTTCCAGGGGCAAGTGTTCTTTCCCTCGGCTACCCGGACCTGCTCGCCACCGCGGACGAGATCGAGGCCCTGCTGGGCGTGCGTCCCTCCAAGTTCACGTCCTTCGGCAATTGGCATGGGCGCGCGGATCCCTTGCCGGAGACCATGCATGTATTCGAGGCGGTCGGCGCCACGTTGCACTGCGTGGACGTGATTGCGAGCCGCGGCATCGAACGGACCGCCGATCTCAATTTCCCTTGCGCGCTTGGCAGCTACGACCTGGTGCTGGACCCCGGTACCATCGAGCACTGCTTCAACGCCGGGCAGGCGCTGCTCAACGCGGCCGCTGCCGTGCGGCCGGGCGGCGCGATCTTCCATAGCGTGCCGCTTTCCATGGCCAACCACGGCTTTTACAACCTGAACCCCACGCTATTCCACGATTTCTACACGCAGAACGGCTGGGAGATCGAGCTGCTCAAGGGCGTCAACCGCCAGGGCGCATTCCGTGTGCCGGCGACCGAGCGCTTCGAGGCGCCGCCGGAGGCGGTACTGCATTGCATGGCGCGCCGCGCCACAGAGCGGCCGCTCGTAATTCCGCGCCAGAGCAAGTACCTGAGAAACCCGGACCTCGCCTGATGCGGCAGAGTCGCCGCGGAATTGCGCGGACCGATACTATGATGCGATGCTGCTGCGTCTACTGAAGGCACTGAGGCGGCCGGCGCAGGCGCGCGAGGCGACGGCGCCGCAGGCCAAAGCTGGCGCGGAGAGACCGCAGAGTAGCGCGCAGACCACGTCGGCGCTGGTGCGAGAAGCCCGTGCATTGCAGTATGCGCGCGACTTCGACGGCGCCGGCGCCCGGCTCGAAAGCGCGCTGGCTTCCGATGCCGCGACGAGCGCAGGCCGGGAACGGGCCATCCTGTTGATCGAGCTGGCACTGTGCCGGCTGCGGCGCAACCGCCTTGCAGAGGCGGCGCGGGCACTGGCGGCGGCGGGCATCGCCGATCCGGGGCATCCATTGCTTGAGAAGTTGGGCCAATTTCCGTCGCTGCTTGAAGATTCGCTGCAGCTGTCACGGCTTGCGCTGCCTCCCATGCCGCCAGCCGTTGCAGGGCCGCATGGGTCGCATGGGCCGGTGAGCGCGGTGTACTTTTTCCTCGAGACGCCTGCCACCACCGAGGAAGGGAGGGCCGGCTACTTTGGGCTGATGCGACAGAGCATCGCCAGCCTGAAGAGCGCGATGCCCGGAGCGCGCGCCGTACTTCTAACGGACCAAACGACGCGTGTCCCGGACGGCGCCGGGTTCGACGCCGTGGTGCGCCTGAGTCTTGATCCGCGCGCGCTGGTGCATTCTCGCCTGCTGGCTCTCGCGGGCGCGCTCGGCGAGCCGCCGCTCGAAGGCGACCTGGTACTGCTCGATCCCGACACGGTGGTGGCGCGCGACTTCCGCGACCTTTATGGCGCGCCTTTCGACCTCGCCTTCACGCTGCGCTCCGATTTCGCCGAAGCGCTAATGGATCATGAGCCGTTCAATGTAGGCGTGATATTCGTGCGCGCTGGCGGCGTGCGACGGGCGCGCGGCTTCTTTGCCCTCTGTGTGCGCCGCTTCGAGGAGGTCGAGCGTTGCGCCGCTGTCCGCCGCTTCTACGGCGAAGGACTGAAAATCTGGCGCGGCGACCAGGTGCTGCCGGCTGCCGTGATCGGTCGGCGCATGTACCTCGAGCATGTGCTCTCGGGGCGCACCAATCTCCTGGAAATCGAGGGATGCGCGGTCGGGTTCGTCGAGTCCCGGCTGTACAACAGCAGCGGCAAGGAGTCCGCAGCGGCCTTGGAGCCGCCCTATATCCTGCACTACAAGGGCGAGCAGAAATGGCGCGCTGCGCCTGAACATCGTGGCGCGGCGGCATGAAGCAAGTCGGGACTTGGTGGGTACCGGACAGCGATACCCATCTCGCAGCGTACCTGGCCTCGAGCGGAGGGCAGTACCAGAAACCGCAGCGGCGCGTCAGCCTGGAGCACTGCGCGCGGCGGCGCGTGGCGCTCGACGTGGGAGCTCATATCGGATTGTGGTCGCGGCAACTGGCAGCTGAATTCGAGGCGGTGCACGCCTTCGAACCGGTGGCCGAGTTTCGCGAATGCTTCGCGCGCAATGTCGACGCCGCGAACGTGCAACTGCATCCGTTCGCCTTGGGCAATGTCGCCTGCCGTGCGAAGATCGAATTTGCGTCCGCCAATACCGGCATGACGCGCATCGTGGACGTCGGCGACGAGGGCGTGGAGGTACGCACTCTCGATAGCTTGGCGCTAGGCGCGGTGGATTACATCAAGCTGGACGTCGAGGGCTTCGAGCTGTTCGTGCTCGAAGGCGCACACGAGACTCTGCTGCGGTGCCGGCCGCTGCTCACCTTGGAGCAGAAAGGCCACGGCGCGCAACATTTCGGCGTCGAGCAATATGAGGCGCTCGACTACCTGAAAGCGCTGGGCGCAGTCGTGCTGGGCCGCGTAGTGGATGATTGGATCGTCGGCTGGCCTGGGCAAACGTAGCGTGGCAACGCTTCACGCATCAGCACACCAGCGCCGCCACATCGCGCCATAGAGCTCTTCAAGGTCGGCGACGAAGCGCGCTTCGTCCATGAGAGCGCTGCTTCGCAGCTGCTCAGGCAGGCGCGCCTGCAGCGCCGACAGGCGATCGCGGTCGCTTGCCAGGGCGCAGGCGGCATCCACGTAACCGTGCGCGTCCCGGGCGACCAGATTCTCTAACCCGGCGTTCACCAGTATGGTCCTGCCGCAGCGGCTCGCCGCGCTTTGTCCCGCAAGCGAGACCACGGGCACGCCGGCGTGCAGCGCGCCTATGGTGGTCGCGCCGCCGTTGAACGGGTAGGTGTCGAGGGCGACATCCACGCGTGCGTGAAACGCTGCGAAATCCGCTGGCTGCAGCCAGTTCACGCATTCGATGCGCAGCGGGTCAGTTCCCTGCGCGACCATCTGGGCGAGAAGGGCGCGCCGCGCCGGGCCTTCGCCTGCGCCGGCGACCAGCAGGCGGCTGTGCGGAACCCGCAGCAGAATGCGCGACCACAGCTCGAGCATGCGCGGGGTGATTTTGCGCAGGTTATTGAGGGAAGCGAAGATCGGTGCGCCGTGGCGCTGCACGCGCTCCGGCGGCAGAGCGGCGTGCGCTGGAGGACGGTAGCACCACAGACAATGTGGAAGCCGTGCGAGCTGCTCGACATAATTGCCTTCCGATTCGCCCGGCGGATCGGCGTGGCGGTCGGTCAGGCGATAGTCCATTGCCGCCAGGCCGGTGGTGCCGTGATACCCCAGCCAGGTGGCCTGGACGGGAGCCAGCCGCTGCGCGAGATCGGCGAGGCGGTTCCCCGCGGTGTGCCCGGCGAGATCGACCAGGATATCGATCCTGTCGCTGCGCACCAGCTCGCGTAGCTCTGCCGTGCTGAGTCGCCGGATATCGCGCCACGCTGCGCCGTAGCCGCGCAGCCTGCGCGCCACGATGTCTTGAGATGGTGCGTTGTCGTAGCAGTGGACTGCGAACCGCTCCGCGTTGTGGCGGGCGAGCACCGGCTCGATGAACATCGAGATTGCGTGGGCGCGGAAGTCGCCCGAGATATAGCCGATCCTCAGCTGCCGCGCCGGATCGCGCGGCTGGTCGAACATGCCGCGCGCCGCATTCTCCTCCTGCGCGGCCACGGAAGCCCAGCGCTTGTGCTCCTCGAGCAATCGCAAGGGATCGTCCTCGCGGTGCGCGAGTGCGAACAGCAGATTGGAGCGCACCCGCAGTGACGCCGGCGCGCGCTCGAGCGCCGCACGGTATGCCACGATCGCCTCGTCCACCTGCGCCAGTTCGAAGCGCACGTCAGCGTACGCCGACCATGCCGCCGCGTCGCCGCGGTCGTGGTGCAGCGCGTGCTCAAGCGCCGCTGCGGCCTGCTCGAACTCGCCCGCCTGCACGAGCGCGCGCGCCTGCGCTACGCCTTGCGCAGGGCCCTTTACCTTCCAGCCGGGCATCAATCGCCGCAGCGTCCGGCCCAAGAGTTCCACCAGCAATGACTTCCCTCCCCGTTGAACGGGAATTATAAGTACCGGGCGAGACGGGGCACAGCGGTCTGCTTGCCGGTTGCCTGGGTGATGTGATTCACTAACGCGATGTTACGGCGTCTGCTTGCAAACATCGGCCGCCCGGCGCGCCGGGCTACTCCTGTGGCGCCGCGAGTGGCGTTGGACCCCACGCAGCGCCACGTGCTCAACGTCGGCGGTGGCAGCAAGGCCATCGCTTTGCCGCCGCATTATGCGGGTTGGGGCCACCTGATGCTCGACCTGGATCCGGGAGCACGGCCGGACGTGCTGCTCGATGCGCGCGAGCTGGCGCGCCTCGACGCAGGACTGTTCGACGCCGTGTACTGTTCGCACAACTTGGAGCATTACTACGCGCACGACGTGCCGAAGGTGCTGGCGGGCTTCGCGCACGTGCTCAAGCATGACGGATTCGCCGAGATTCGCGTGCCGGACCTCGGCGCCGTGGCGCGCGAGATGGTGGAACGGGGCCGCGACATGGAGGACATACTGTATCTTTCGCCGGCGGGACCGATCTCCGTGCGCGACGTGGTCTACGGATTTGGCCGCGCGATCGAGAAGACAGGCACCGAGTTCTACGCCCACAAGACCGGCTTTACGCGGCGCGCTCTCGCGACAGCGCTCGGACGGGCCGGATTCGGTCATGTCTACGCCCTCGCGCCGCTGGCGGCGTTCGAGATCCGGGCAGTAGCGCTGTGCTCGCCAGCCGCCCCTTACCACCTGACTCTCCTCGGGCTGGGCGAGACGCCCGAGCCGCTGTAACCGCTACCGCGCCCAGCCCGCGCTATGTGCCCTGAGCGGGGCCTGCCGCCGGATCCTTGCCGCGGCGGGTGACGTACACCACCAGACCTTCGGTCGCGACCTCGACGAACTTGTCCGAGTAGCCGAGCTCCTTCAGCTCCCATTTGAAAGCATTCGCCAGGCGCGCTTTGCGGTAAACCCCGAGCCGCTGTCCTTTGGTGAACTCGATGGCCTGTTCGAGCGCATCCTCGAGCACGCGGGTGACGCGGTTCGGCGACACCCGGCGCTGCGGCGACTTGTCGAGCGCGGGCGGATAGCGCTTCGCGATCGCCTCCGCAAGCCGCTTGGCAAACACGTCCAGATCCTTGCCGACGATCTTGTCCAGTAAACCCATGCTGTCTCCTTTGCGGCGCTGGTCGAATGTCAGAGGCGCCACGGCCACGCCCAGCGGCGCGCGGCGGCGTTGCCGTCGGTTTTACCCGTTTTCCTGGCGTAGATGTTGTACAGCAGCACATTGCGCTCGATGCACTCGCCGCGGATCTCCTCGACACCATGGAACGAGCGGTCGGTCCTGAGAAAAAGAACGGAACGAACGCCCGGATCGGCGATCGTGGCCGCCGCCCCTCTGATCACCGCGTGCTCAAGGCCGTCGACGTCGATCTTTATGTGCTGCGGCACTGGTACCACGCCATCCGCCACCAGGGCATCCAGGGTGGTGGCGAAGCAGCCTTGGCGGAAGGCGGGAGCGCGCTGCTGCAGGTTGTGGTCGACATCGGCGCCGAAAGTGTGGCAGGAGCCGCCGACTTCGACGAAGATTTCGCCGGCGGCGAACTCCTCGATCCACGACACGGTGCCCGGCTCCTTGGACATCACCGACTGGGCGCGCCACGCCGTGGCGCTGTTGCTGGCGACGAACGCGATCTCCTGGCCGCCGCGCACCACTTTCACCGTCGCGGCAAGATCTGCGCGTTCGACGTTCATCGGATGGCTCTGCGACCGGTTTCGAGAGCGGCTGTTTGCGCTGCTGGGCGTGGCAAAGTGACGAGACTATACCGTAGGTTATTATAGAAAAGAGCATGCGCCAGATTGTGCCAATTGTCACAGTGGGAAAATGACATACAGCCGACAGCAACCGAGCGCTCGCTACCTACAACTGGTGGCGAGCTATCGCGACATGCACCTTCACGGCGAGCGCCAGCAAGGCGTTCCCGCGAGCCAGACTTTCGACGGCCGCAGCCTCAAGCCTCAAGCGGCGCGCATCAAGCGCCTGATCGATCGCACCGCTGCGCGAACCATTCTCGACTACGGCAGCGGCAAGGGCGAGCAATACGGCCCGAACCCGATGCGCGTCGAAGGCGAGGGCGTGTGGGACGGCGTCGTCGATTACTGGGGCGCGGACGAGGTGACGTGCTTCGATCCGGCGTATCCGCCCTTCTGCCAGCTGCCGAGCGGCAGCTTCGACGGCGTCATCTGCACCGACGTGCTGGAGCATTGTCCCGAGGAGGACATCGAGTGGATCGTCGAGGAGATGTTCTCCCTCGCCTCGCGCTTCGTGTTTGCCAGCATCGCCTGCTATCCGGCGTTGAAGAGCCTGCCAAGCGGCGAGAACGCGCATTGCACCATTCGCCCGCCAGACTGGTGGACGGCGCATTTCGTGTCGGCCGCGGAGCGCTACCAGCCGGTGATCTGGGAAGCTTGGGTGTATACGCGAAAGTCCGACGGCTCGGAGGATCTGCAGGAGACGAGGATCGGCTCCACGCCATGAAACCTGCCCGGTTTGCGCAAGGGCCGGGCCGGAAGCAGCATGCTGCGCGCCCTCTTTAGGCAGTTTGCCGTACGACGACGCAGCGCCGAGCCGGCGCAGGCCGCTCCGCTGGCAGGCGATCGCGCGCTGCTCGAGCGCGCGCGCGAGCTCACGGCAAAGCGCGAGTTCGACGCTGCCTTGGCCCTGCTTGCCGAGTGCCTGCAGCAGGACCCGGACAACGTCGAGGCGCGGCTTGCGCAGGCGGCGGTGTACCGCAAGCGCGGCGATCTTCCCCAAGCCATGGACGCGTATCGCCGTGCGCTAGTGCTTGAACCGCGCCGCGCCGAGGCCTGGCTCGACCTCGGCGTATGCCATCACCGCCAGGGCGATACGTTTTGGGCGCGCGTCTACTTCCGATTTGCGGCGACGCTGGAGCCGGACAACGCCGATGTGCAGAACGAGTCCGGCCTGGTCGAGATCGAACTCGGCAACTACGAGAAGGCGGAAGAGTCGCTGGATAACGCCGTCAACCGCAACCCTGATCATCCCGAGGCGTGGAACAACCTCGGACTGGTGGTTGCCCGGCGCGGCGATGTCGTCACGGCGCGGCGGCATTTCCTGCGCGCAATCTACCTCAAGCCCGAGTTCTACATGGCGCAGTGCAACCTGGGGCTCGCCTGCCGGGATCTCGAGCAGCTGGACGAGGCCGAGGCAGCGCTGCGGCGCGCCATCGCGATCGATCCACAACCGCCCACGGCCTGGCTCAATCTGGGCATGGTGCTGCAGGACTTGGGACGCCTAGACGATGCGCTCGATGCGCTGCAACGCGCCGGGGAAAAAGCGGCTGACGAACCCGATCTTAGAGCCGCCCTGAGCGCGCTATGGCTGCGTCGCGGCGATGCGCGTGCGGCTGAGCGAGCCGCGGACGAAGGCCTGCAGCGCGATTCCGGCAACGCGGAGTTGCGGCTCGCGCTCGGCCACGCGCAGCTCGCGCAAGGCAACTTCGGCGACGGCTGGCGCAACTATGAGGCGCGGTTGCGCGGCAACGCTTCGCCCCAGCGGCGCTCCGCGTTCCATCAATGGGGTGGCGAAGACCTGGCTGGGAAGTCGGTGCTGGTGTACCGCGAGCAGGGCCTGGGCGACGAAATCATGTTCGCGTCCTGCCTCGGGGACCTGGTGCGCTCTGGTGCGCGCTGCCTGGTGGACTGCGACCCGCGCCTGCGGCCGCTGTTGCGGCGCTCGTTTCCCGAAATCGAGGTAGTCGAAGACATCGATGCCCTGGAGCTAGGCCACAGCGCCGGCAGCCGCAAGATCGACACTTGCCTGCCGATCGGCTCGCTAGCAGGTGTTTTTCGCACCTCTCGCGCCGCCTTCGAGCCGGCACGCGCCTATCTCCGCACTGACGCCGGCAAGGCGTCGCGCTGGCGCGAGCGGCTGGCGGCACTCGGTCCAGGCACCAAGGTCGGGGTCGCTTGGCGCGGCGGCCTCTACAAGACTGGGCGTGCGCTGCGGTCGCTGACACTCGATCAGCTGCTGCCGCTGTTGCGCATGCAGGGCGTGCATTGGATCAACCTGCAGCACCGCGACGACAGCGCCGAGCGCGAGCGCGTGCAGCGCGAGCATGGCATCAAGCTGATAACCTGGGCCGAAGCACTCGCAGACCTCGATGAGACTGCGGCGCTGGTCAGTGAGCTCGATCTGGTGGTCGCGGTGTGCTCGTCCATTGTGCACCTGGCGGGTGCGCTTGGCCGGCCGGTGTGGACGCTGACCCCGGCAGCGCCGGCATGGCGCTACTTTCTCGCCGGAGATTCGCTTCCCTGGTATCCCGCAGTGCGCCTGTTCCGCCAGCGCGCTGCAGGGGACTGGGCCCCAGTGGTAGAGGACATTGCGGCGGCGCTGCGCGCCGCGCAACCGGCAGGGTGACGCGTCCTGAGTGGGGATATTCGTTTGTCGATCTTCGGCAGGCTGATCGGGGGGGTGCTGGGCGGACGCAAGGCGTCGCATCTAAGACGCGACGCCGACACGGCATGCGCCGAGGCGACGCGCGCCCTCAAGCAAGGACGCACTGCAGAGGCTCTGGCCCATTTCGAGCGCGCGCTGGAACTGGAGCCGCACAACTTTTCCGCGCACAGCGGCTTGGGCGTGCTGCGATTCAGGGCCGGGGAGCCGCAGAGTTCCCTGACGCATCTGCTGCAAGCATTGCGCGCGCGGCCCGAAGCCCGGGAGATCGCGCTGCTGGCAGCGCAACTGTTGCGCCAGGCGCACCGCGCGCGCCAGTCGGTGGAGGTGCTGACTCCGGTGGCAGCGGCCTCACCCGGCGACCCGGAGATCGAGCTGGAAATGGCGCGCGCGCTGCGTGATCTCGGCGAACCCGACGCGGCATTGCAGCGGCTCGGTGCGCTGTGCGCGCAGCACCCGGCGCATATCGTTGCGCTGGAGGAGCTGGCGGTGGTGAACCGGGATTGCGGGCGTATCGACGAGGCCTTGGAGGCCTATCGGCGGGTGGCGGAGCTGGCGCCGGACTATCCGACCGCGCACGGCGCGGTGCTGTTTCACGAGTTGTATCGAGAGCACGATCGCGCCGCGCAGCTGCGCGCGCACCGCGCGTGGGCGGAGCGTTTCGCGCCGTCACGGCTGGCGCGCACGCAACACCGCAACCGCGCCGACCCGGAGCGCGCAATTCGCCTCGGCTACCTGTCGGCGGATTTCGGACTCACTTCGGCCGCCCGTTTCATCGAGCCGCTGCTGGCGTACGCCGATCGCAAGGGTTTCGCGCTCAGCTGCTATCACGCCTCGGCGCGCGAAGACGCGGTCACCCGGCGCTTCGCGTCGTATGCCAGCAGCTGGCGCGACGTCGAGGGCCTGTCCGATCAGCAGCTGTGCGATCGCGTGCTGGCAGACGAGATCGACGTGCTGGTCGATCTGAATGGCCACACGCGCGGCAACCGCCTGACCGCCCTGGCGCATCGCCCGGCGCCGGTTCAGCTGACCTACCTCGGATACGGCGCCAGCACCGGGGTGGATGCCATCGGATATCGGGTCACTGACGGCGCAATTGATCCGGTCGGTGACGCCGACCGCTGGTACAGCGAGAAGTTGCTGCGGCTGCCCGGATCGATGTGGTGTTATGCGCCGCCCGACGACGCGCCTGAGGTGCGGCCCTTGCCAGCCTCGGCGAAGGGCCATATTACGTTCGGCTCGCTCAACAACATCGCCAAAATCGGCGCCGGCGTGCTGGACACCTGGTCGGAGATCGCCGCGCGCGGCGCCGGCTCGCGCTTCGTGTTTGCTGGCGTGCCTGCCGGTATCGCCCGAACGCGGATCAGCGCAGCCTTCGCGCAGCGGGGCGTCAGCGTGGAGCGGCTCGAATTCCACGACCGGGTTACGGCGAAACGCTATTACGCCCTTTATCATGAGGTCGACGTGGCGTTGGATTCATTTCCATACAATGGCGCCGCCACGACTTGCGATGCGTTGTGGATGGGCGTGCCGGTGCTTACGCTGGCGGGCGAGCACGCGCTGGCGCGCTCCGGGCTTAGTCTGCTCTCGAGCCTGGGGATGCGCGAATGGGTGGCTGCATCGCCCGGCGATTACGTCGCCAGAGCGCTGCAATGCACGCAGGATATCGGCCAGCTTGCCACGCTGCGCGCGGAATTGCGGCAACGCTTGCAGCGCTCGCCGTTGTGCGACGGGCCCTCGTTCGTCGCTGCGTTCGAAAACCTGATTCGGCACGCATGGAGGCAATGGTGCGCGCAGGCGACAGCCCGGACATGACGCGGCCCGAGACGCGAGCGACGGCCACGGCCGCTAACCCGTCGGCCGCCCTTGATGCCGCAGAGCAGGCGCTCACCGATGGCGATCTGACGCAAGCCCAGAAGCTGGTGCGCGAGGCACTCGCTTCCGATCCGGAGCAGTCGCGGGCGCTGTTCCTGTCGGGCAAGCTCGAGCACCTTGCAGGGCGGACGGAGTCGGCCACCCAATTGCTCGAGCGCGCCGCCAAGCTCGATCCGGCGCACGTCGGCACCCGGCTGCAGCTGGCAAAACTCTACCGGCGGGCGCGCGATTTCGACCGCTGCCTCGATGAACTCTCGCTGGTGCTGTATCACGCGCCGGACAACGCCGACGCCTACTTCGAATTGGCGGTGGTGCACCGGTTGCGCGGCGATCTTGATGGCGCCATCGATTTTCTCAAGCAGGCGCTGGAGCGCGATCCCAAGCATGCGCCAGCGCTCAACGAGCTCGGCTGGGTGTACTGCGCGCGCGAGCGCTTCCAGGAAGCCCTGGAGGTCCTCGAGCGCGCCATCGAAGTCGATCCCTACCACATTCCGACGCAGAACAATCTCGGCTACGCCTGCGTCCGGCTGGAGGAATACGAGCGCGCGCTGGCGGTGTTCCAGAAGCTTTGCAGCAGCACCTCGAAGTCCATGCTGTGGCAGCACGTCAACCTGGGCAACGCCTACGACCATACGGGGAATTTGGCGGAGTCCGAGCGTGCCACCGAGCACGTGCTGCGCTACGAGTCGAACCATTTTGCGGCGCGCTGGAACCGCTCCCATCTCCTGCTCGGGCGTCACCAGTTCGAGAGCGGCTGGCCCGATTACGCCTACCGTCTTCAGGTGGAAGGCTTGGGGCACCCGCGGCTGGTGCCATTCGCACCGTGGAAGGGCGAGCCCCTCGCCGGCAAGCGCCTGGTGATCAGCGCCGAGCAGGGGCTGGGCGACCAGATCATGTTCGCTTCCTGCGTGCCTGATCTCTTGCGCCTGGGTGCTTCGGTGATCCTCGAGTGCGATCATCGGCTGGCGGCGCTGTTTCAGCGCTCCTTCCCGGAGGTGCGCGTCATCGGCAGCCGGCATGAGCTGGTCCCGGCGTGGCTGCGGGAGGTCGGGCACCCCGACTATCAAGTCCCCGCGGGCAGCCTGCCGGGGTTCTTTCGCAAGCGTGTCGCGGATTTTCCTGAGCACCAGGGGTATCTGCGCGCGGACCCGGAAAAGGTGGCGCGCTGGCGCCAGCGGCTCGACGCGCTCGGGCCCGGATTGAAGATCGGGCTGTCTTGGCGCGGGGGCACGCGCAGCACGCGGCGCCGGCTGCGCAGCCTGTCGCTTACGGATCTTCTCCCGGTGTTGCACGTGCCCGGGTGCCGTTTTGTGAGCCTGCAGTACGGCGATATTCAGGCCGATCTCGACGCCTTGCGCCAAGCGGAAGGCATCGAGATCGCGTACTGGAAAGAAGCGATCGCCGACTACGACGAGACCGCCGCCTTGTGCGCGGCGCTGGATTTCACTGTAAGCGTGTGCACCTCGGTGATCCATCTGAACGGCGCCCTTGGCCGCCCGGCGTGGGTGATGGTTCCCGCGGTCGCGGAGTGGCGTTATGGGCAGCAGGGCGAGCGCATGCCGTGGTATCCGTCGATCCGCCTGTTGCGCCAGACGGCCGGCGCGGACTGGTCGGGGGTATTGGCAACGATCGCGTCGGGGCTAGCCGCCCGCGCCACTGCCTAAGCGATTCAAAGACTGACAAGAGGCGTCACCCCCGCGCGGCCTATTCACCGCATCCTTCCGGCACGGTCTGTCCAGCTCTCCGAGCAGGCTGAAATCTGAAACGTGAAAATGTATGAACAGTATTTTAAAACAAGGGGCTAAATTTTTTCAGGTTGCCAAATTTTCCATCTTTACGAGATTTGATACTGTGCCGCGGCGTGATGGCATGCATCCTGCTTCAAGAGAGCCTGCGGGGTCGTCCCGTTATCTGCAAGGAGGTTTACGTGAAGCAACTACAGCGTGGTTTTACGCTGATCGAACTGATGATCGTGGTAGCGATCATCGGCATTCTGGCGGCAGTGGCGCTGCCGGCGTATCAGGACTACACCATCCGTGCGAAGGTGTCGGAACTGA
>CAYMVA010000163.1:0-30386 GCA_964393745.1 uncultured Enterobacteriaceae bacterium
GCGAGCTCGACGCCATCGCCACCCACGCGCGCAAGGTGGACGGCGGCTACGTGCTCAATGGACAGAAGACCTGGGTCACCTCGGCGCCGGTGGCGGACTTCTTCACGGTGTTCGCCAAGGCGGGCGCGGAGGAGAAGCTCACCATTTTTCTCGTCGAGCGCGGCTTCGAAGGCGTGAAGCTCGGCCGCGCGATCGAGAAAATGGGCGTGTGGGCGCTGCCCACCTCGGAACTCGCGTTCGACGAGTGCTTCGTGCCCGACAGCCATCGGCTTTCGAAGGAAGAAGGCGATGGCGAGGGGCATTTGCGCAAGACGCTCGCCGAGATCCGCATCATCACCGGGGCGATGGCGGTGGGCCTCGCGCGCGCCGCGCTCGGCGCGGCGGTGGGCTACGCGGGCGAGCGCAAGCAGTTCGGCAAGCCGATCAACCGCTACCAGGCGATCCAGATGAAACTTGCGGAGATGGCCACCGAGCTCGAGGCCGCCACGCAGCTGGTCTATCGCGCGGCCTGGCTGCGCGACGTCGGCAAGCCGCACCACAAGGAGGCGGCGATGGCAAAGCTCTTCGCCAGCGAGAGCGCCGCGCGCATCGCCGACCAGGCGGCGCGGGTGTATGCCTCGTATGGCTATGCGATGGAGTACCCGGTGCAGCGCTACCTGCGCGACGTGCGCTTCACGCTGATCGGCGGCGGCACCAGCGAGATCCTCAAGCTCATCATCGCCAAAGAACTTTCCACATGAAAAAAATAAAAATCGTCCTCGCCAAGCCGGGGCTCGACGGCCACGACCAGGGGGCGAAAGTGGTGGCGCGCGCGCTGATGGACGCGGGCTTCGAGGTGATCTACACCGGGCTGCGGCAGACGCCGGAGGCGATCGCGCGCATCGCGCTCGACGAGGACGCGGACGTGATCGCGCTCTCGTCCATGGCCGGCTCGCATTTGCCGGTGTGCAGGAAACTGAAGCCCCTGCTCGAGCAGGCGGGCCTCGCCGATAAGCTCTGGGTCATCGGCGGCAACCTGCCGGCGCAGGACCACGCTGCGCTGCGCGCGCTCGGTTTCAAAGGCATCTTCCCCTCGAGTTCGAAGCTCGACGACATCATCAACTACATTCGGACCAACGCGCCATGAAACCCAAGGATCTGCCGGAAAAGGCAATGCGCCCCGTGGTGAACGAGTCGGGGATCGAAGTGAAGCCGCTCTACACCGCGGCCGATGTCGAAGCGACCGGCGGCGCCTGCATGATCGGTCTGCCCGGCGAGTACCCGTTCGCGCGCGGCATCCATCCGACGATGTACCGCAAGCAGCCCTGGACCATGCGCCAGTACACCGGCTTCGGCAACCCGTCCGACACCAACAAGCGCTTCCACTACCTGATCGCCAACGGCCAGACCGGTCTCAATGTCGCCTTCGACCTGCCTACGCAATGCGGCATGGACTCCGACGACCCGCAGGCCGAGGGCGAGGTCGGGCGCGTCGGCATGGCCGTGGACACGCTGCGCGATTTCGAAACCGCCTTCGAGGGCGTGGACCTGGAGCGGATCACCGTTTCGCTCACCGTCAATGGCGCGGCGGCGATCTTGATCGCGATGTACCTGGCGATGGCGGAAAAGCGCGGCTACGACCTGGCGAAGCTGCGCGGCACGGCGCAGAACGACATCCTCAAGGAATTCGTGGGCCGCGGCACTTGGGTGTATCCAGTGGCGCCCTCGATCCGGCTGGTGGGCGACACCATCGAGTACTGCGCGAGACAGGCGCCCAAGTACAGCCCGGTGTCCGTGTGCGGCTACCACATCCGCGAGTCGGGCGCCGACCCGGCGCAGGAGATGGCCTACGCCTTCTGCATCGCCAAGGCCTACGCCGACGACGTGATCCGGCGCGGGCTGCCGGTGGACGAGTTCGCGGGGCGCCTTTCGTTCAATTTCAATTGCTTCGGCAGCCTGTTCGAGCAGGTGGCGAAGTTCCGCGCGGGCCGGAGCCTGTGGGCGAAGATTATGAAGGAGCAATACGGCGCCACGCAGCCGGGCTCGATGTGGCTGCGCATGATTGCGGGCGGCGGCGGTGGCGGGCTCACCTTCGAGCAGCCCGAGCTGAACATCGTGCGCGGCGCCTACTACGCGCTCATCTGCGCGCTAGCGGGCACGCAGACTATGGCGCTGTGCTGCTACGACGAGGCGTACACGATCCCGTCGGAGTACGCGCAGAGGATTTCGCTGCGCACCATGCAGCTTTTGATCGAGGAGATGGGTCTCTCCGACACCGTGGATCCGATCGGCGGCTCGTACTACATCGAGACGCTTACCAATCAGATGCGCAGCCGCATGGAGCAGATCATGGCCGAAGTGGATGCGCAGGGCGGCATCGTCAAGCTGGTCGCCGAAGGCGCGATCCAGGCCAAGGTCTCGGCGCAGGCCTACCAGCGCCAGCGCGCCATCGAAGAGGGAAGCTTCCGCAAGGTGGGGGTGAACTGCTACCGCACCGAGGACAAGACCCCGGAGATGGAATTCCACCCCTACAAGGACGAGGATGCGCGCGCGCAGGTCGAGGCGCTGAGGCGCCTGCGCTCCGAGCGCGACGCCGCCGGAGTCCAGACGGCGCTCGCGCGCGTGCAGGCGGATGCGCGCTCGGGCGCGAACCTGATGCCCGCGATCATGCAAGCGGTCAAGGCGTACGCCAGCGTAGGCGAGATCACCGGCGTGCTGGTGGAGGTGTTCGGCCGCTTCCGCGAACCGGTGAGGTTCTAAATGCTCGCTATTGATACCTACAAGGTGCCGAGGTCGCTCGACGAAGCGGCCGAGATCCTGCGCGCGGGCAACGTGACGCTGTTCGCTGGCGGCACGGACGTCATGCCGCAGACGCGCGCCGGGCGGGTGAAATTCCAGCCCGTGCTCATGAACCTGCGGCGCGTGCCGGAGCTGCAGGGCATCGCCGAGGAGGGAGGGGTGGTGCGTTTCGGCGCGCTGGTCACGATTACTGAAATGCTGGAAAGCCCGCTGATACGCGAGCGCCTCAACCTGCTGTGGCAGTCCTGCGACCACTTCGCCAGCGACCAGATCAGGAATGCGGCGACCATCGGCGGCAACGTGTGCAACGCCTCGCCCGCGGGGGACACGCTGGTGCCGCTTTTGGCATTGAACGCGTGCGCCGTGCTCGCGGCGAAGCCCGCATCTATGACCGGCGGCGCGCTGCAGATTCGACGCGTGCCGCTCACCGAGTTCTTCCTGGGGCCTGGGCGCACCTGCCGCGCGCCTTCCGAGCTGCTCGCCGCGGTAGAAGTGCCGCTGCCGCCTGCAGGATTCGTCGGCGAGTTCTACAAGCACGGCACCCGGCCCGGGCTGGACATCGCGGCGATCGCGATCGCGCTCGGCGCGCGGCGCGACGGCAAAGTGCTGCGCGATGTGCGGGTCGCATTCGGCTCGGTGGCGCCGACTCCAGTGCGCGCGCCGCGCACCGAGGCGGCGCTCGAGGGACGGCCTGCCGATGCGGCGACGCTGGAAACCGCGGCGCGCACCGCGCTCGAAGAAGTGCATCCGATCTCCGACGTGCGCGCCAGCGACTGGTACCGACGCGAGCTCATCCGCAATATGCTCAAAAGGGCAATCATCCATGTCTGCAAACTGTGACATCGCATTCACCCTGAACGGGGTGAAAAGGGAACTGACCGTGCCCGCGGGCATGAACGCGCTCGAGATGCTGCGCGAGCGGCTCGGGCTCACCGGCACCAAGTACGGCTGCGGCGAGGGCGAGTGCGGCGCCTGCACCATCCTGGTGGACGGCGCGTCGCTCAATTCCTGCCTCATGTTCGCGGCCGATTGCGACGGGCGGGAGCTCGTGACTGTGGAGGGCGTGTCGGCAAGCGAATCGGGCGAGCGCCTGCGCAGCGCGTTCGTCGCCAGCGGCGCCGTGCAGTGCGGCTTCTGCACCCCCGGATTGATGGTGCAGGCCGCCCACCTCATCGAGCGCCATCACGCCGCGGACGAGGTCGCGATCCGGCGCGGCATCGAGGGCAACCTGTGCCGCTGCACCGGGTACCGCAAGATCATCGACGCGATCGCTGCGGCCGCAAAACCGGGGACAGACCCCGATTATCGAGGAGAACGCCATGCGTGAGCCCATGAAATCGGGGTCTGTCCCCCCGGGGTCTGTCACTTCGGGGTCTGTCCCCGAATCGACGCTTATCGGCAAGCGCATCGCGAAGCTGGATGCGCCCGACAAGGCGAGCGGCAAGACGCGCTATATCCACGACCTCGAGGTGTCGGGCGCGCTGCACGCCAGGATCCTGCGCTCGACCCAGGTGCACGCGCGCATTGTCTCTATAGATACCAGCGCGGCGCGGGCGCTGCCCGGGGTGCATGCCGTGATCACGGCGGCGGATGTGCCGTGGCAGCGGCCGATCGGCGTCGGCAAGGACCACCTGCCGCTCAAGACCGACCGGGTGCGCAGCCTGCGCGACGAGATCGCCGCGGTCGCTGCCGACAGCGAGGAGATCGCCGAGGCGGCGATCAAGCTGATTCGCGTCGAGTACGACCCGCTGCCCGTGGTCTCCACGCCCGAGCAGGCGCTCGCGCCCGGCGCGCCGCTCATCCACCCCGAGCCACGCGGCGTCGGTGAGGGCCCGCAGCTCAAGGCGCCCGGAGCGCCGGTGGCCTTCGCCGGCAAGCCCGACAACGTCGCCATGACCTTCGCCTACGAGCAGGGCGACGTCGCAAAGGGCGAGGCCGAGTCCGACCTCGTCATCGAAGACGTTTTCCGGCTGCACTACGTGACCCACTGCTGCATGGGCGTATCGGGCGTGATCGCCGAGTTCGACCCCGGCGGCAACCTGCTGCTGTACTCGAACACGCAGGTGCCGTTCCTGCACAAACGCGAGTTCGCCGAGCTGCTCGGCATCGACCCGGCGCGCATCCGCATCATCCAGCCGCCGATCGGCGGCGGCTTCGGCTCCAAGCTCGACATCTACCCGTTCGAGCCGATCGCGATTTTCCTGGCCAAGATCACGCGCCGCCCGGTGAAGCTGGTGTTCACGCGCGAGGAGGAGTTTCTCGCCTCGCCCACACGCCAGCCAGTGCTGTTGAAGCTGCGCTCAGGATGCCGCAAGGACGGCACGCTGACTTTCCGCACCGTGGAGACGCTGCACGATAACGGCGCCTATACCTCCTGGGGCGCGACCACGCCGTTCGTCATGATGCAGACCATCTCGTCTTTGTACCGCGTGCCGCACTGCAAGTACTTCACCAAGGCCGTGTACACGAACAATCCGTACGCCGGCTCGTTCCGCGGCTACGGCAATTTGCAGGCGACCTTCGCGGCGGAAGCGCACATGGACAAGCTCGCCGAGGCGGTCGGCATGGACGGGCTCGCTTTCAGGCTGAAGAACGCCCAGGACCCGGGCGAGGTGACGCCGCAGGGCATGCATTTCAAGAGCTGCGGCTTCAAGGAATGCCTCTCGACCGCCGCCGAGCGCAGCGATTTCCTTCGCAAGCAGGCGGAAAACCGCACGCGCTGGAACGATTCCAACCCGGTGAAACGCGGCATCGGCATGGCCTCGATGCTGCACGTCGGCGGCGGCGCGAAGATCTATCCCTCGGACGGCTGCGGCACCATCCTCAAGGTGGACGATTTCGCGCACGTCACGCTGATGACCGGCGCCTCCGAGATCGGCCAAGGGTCGGAAACGGTGCTCTCGCAACTGGTGTGCGAGGAACTGGGGCTGCCGATGTCGGCGGTCACGGTGATCAACAACGACACCGACATCACGCCCTGGGACGTGGGCGTGCACGCCTCGCGCACCACCTTCATCGCCGGCAACTCGGCGATCGGCGCGGCGCGCAAGGCCAAGGCGAAAATCCTTGCCGCAGCGGCGGCCAAGAGCGGCCTCGCCGAAGACGCGCTCGAGCTGCGCGGCGGCTGCATCGTGCGCAAGGACGGCGGCGAGCGCCTCTTCGAGCTGGGCAAGTTCCTGCGCGGACTGCATTTCTCCGACCGCGCGGAACTCGTCATGACCTCCTTCTATTACGAGCCGCCGAGCAAGCACCAGGACAAGCAGTTCAAGGGCGACGTCTCGGCGGCCTACGCCTGGGCGACGCAGGTGTGCGAGGTAGAGGTGGACACGCAGACCGGCATCGTGCGCCTGCTCAAGGTGACCGGCGCGCACGACGTCGGGCGCGTGCTCAACCGCCTCGGCATTGAGGGCCAGATCGAGGGCGGCATCGTCATGGGGCAGGGCTACGCGCTCACCGAGAACCTGATGGTCGAGGCGGGCGTGGTGCGCAACCCGAACTTCCGCGACTACAAGCTCGTCACCGCGCCCGAGATCCCGGAAATGGACGTCAGCTTCATCGAAACCATGGACGGCGAAGGGCCGCAGGGCGCGAAGGGCGTGGGCGAGGCGCCCGCGATCTTCATTGCCGCGGCGGTGGCGAACGCGATCCACAACGCCACCGGCACGCGCATCTACGCCCTTCCCTTCACGCCGGAGAATGTCTACCGCGCGCTGCACGGGGCGGCGCAGGCGCCCGCATGGAGTACGGCGGCGTGAGAGGCGGAGCAGGGGCCCCGCTTGCGGGGATGCGACCCGGTTCACGCCGCCTGGGCCGCCGACAGGAGAGCGCTTCATGCCGCGACTACGGTTCGGAGGCGGCTGCGTGAAAAAGCGCACCGTGCTCAGCCTGGAGCAGGCGCTTTCCATGCCGTACGCGACGCTGCGCTTCGTGCAACTGGGCTGGCGCGTGATCCGCATCGAGGCGCTTGGCGCGGGCAGGGGCCTGCCGGGAGATCCGAACCGGTACATCGGCAGCCGCACCGATCCGAAAATGCAGGACGACGATCGTCGCAGCTATTACATCGCCCCCAACGTAGGCAAGGAGGCGATCGCGCTCAATTTGAAGAACGAGCAGGGGCGAGAGGCGCTCAAGCGCCTGTTGCGCGAATTGGACGCGGACATCTTCTGCTGCAACACGGTGCCGGAGCGCTACCGGCCGCTCGGCATCGACTACGCGACGCTCTCAGCGGCGAAGCCGGACCTCATCTGGGCGGGCATCTCTGCGCTAGGGCCGGAGTACCCGCAGGTGCCGGGCTACGACCCGGTGATCCAGGCCATGGCCGGCTACGTCGAGCTGACCGGCAATCCCGAGAGCACGCCGGTGCTGTGCGGGGTGCCGGTGATCGACCTCAAGGCGGGCGACGAGGTGTACGCCAACGTGATGCTCGCGCTCGCCGAGCGCGCCGAAACCGGCCGCGGCCGCGAGATCAACGTCTCGATGCTGCAGGCGGCGGCCTCATGGCTCATCACCACGCTGCCGCTGGTGGATTTCGACTGCGCGCCCTGGGAGATCACGCGCGCCGGCAACGAGCACCGCAAATTCGTGCCAACCAACGTGTATCCGGCGCGCGACGGCTTTTTCTATATGGCGATCGGCAGCGACGTGCAGTGGCAGCGCCTCACTGCGTTGCCGCGCTTCGCATCGCTCGCGAGTGAGGAGCGTCAGACCAACGAGGGCCGCATCCGCGACCGCAGCCCGTTGCAGCGAGACATCGCCGCGGTCACCGTCAAGATGAGCACCGAGGAGGCGATGGCGGATCTGCGCGCGGCCACCATTCCGCATGCGCGCATCAACGGTGTTGCAGCGGTGCGCGAATTAGAGGCGCTACGCAATCGCCTCACCACCACTGTGATGCCGAGCGGCAAGCGCGTGCGCATGCAGCCGATGGCCGTGGACCTGCCCGGCGCGGCGCGCGAATTCGGCTTCCCGCCGAAATACGGCGAGCACACGCGGCCGGTGCTGCGCGAGGCCGGGTTCTCCGACGACGAATGCCGCGCGCTCGCGGCGGCCGGAGTCATTCCGAGTTGAGCGGCGGGGAATCGAACCGCGGCGATTTCGGCCGTGCCGCGGTCTGGTCGAGCGGCTTCCGGCCGTTCTTCCTCGCGGCGGCCGCCTACGGCCCTCTGCTGCTCGCATCGTGGTACGGGGCGAGAAGCGGGTGGTGGACCCTCCCCGGAGCCGGAATCTCACTGCCGCTGCTGCACGCGCACGAGCTGCTGTTCGGCTTCGCCGCCGCGCTGGTGTGCGGCGTGCTGCTCACCGCGCTGCCGAGCTGGTCCGGCGCGAAGGAGATGGGGCGCGCCCGGCTCATGCTGCTCGTGGCGCTCTGGTTGGTTGGGCGCCTGGAGATGCATACCGCGGCATGGAGCGGCAGGACTCCCCTGGCGGTGGATTGCGCCTTGTTTCCGGTGCTGGCGCTGTTTCTTTTCACGACGATGCGCGCCGCGCGCAGGCGGCTTTTCTGGTGGACGATGCCGCCGCTCGCCGCCTTCACCTGCGCGAACATCGCGTTCTACCTGGCGATCGGCCGCGGCGCCGAGGCCGATGCACACTGGGCGCTGCTGCTCGGCGTGCACGCGCTCGCGTTCCTGTTCACGCTCTACGGCGGCCTTTTCATCCCCGCGTTCACGCGCCGCTGGCTGCACGCGCGCGGCGAACGCTCGGGCGCAATTGTCATGCCGCTGGAGTACGCCACCGCGCTGGCGATGGTCGCTTTCGCCTGCGCCGACTTGCTCGGTGCGCCCGCTGCGTGGATGGTTGCAGCGGCGCTCGCCGCCGCAGCGGTGCAAGCCTGGAGATTCGCGCGCTGGCGGGGATGGCGAACTGGCGGCGAGCCGCTGTTGTGGTGCATCCACCTCGGTTATGCGTGGCTGATCGTGGCGCTGCTTCTGCGCGCCGTCGCCGAGCTTATCCCCGCGGTGCCGCGCGACGCGTGGATCCACGCGTTCACTATCGGCGCCTACGGCATGCTCAAGATCGGCCTCATGACGCGCGTCGCGCTGCGCCACACCGGCAGGCCGCTGCAAGCCTCGCCCGCGATGCAGGCCGCTTTCTTCATGGTGCTCGTGGCGTCGCTGCTGCGGCTCGCCTACTCGGTACACGATTTGGGCGCATGGGCGCTCGCTGGCTCGGCGCTGCTGTGGGCGCTGGCATTCGTGCTGTACCTGGTCGTGCACGGTCCGATGCTCCTGCACGCGAGCCTGCCGCGCAGATGAACCAGCGAGCGAATCCGCAAAGTTGGGCGGAACGCATCGCCGCCGGCGACCGGAGCGCCATCGCGCGCGCCATCTCGGCGGTCGAGAACGAGACTGAGGATGCGCCCGGCGTGCGCGCCGCGCTCGCGGGCCGTATGGGCCATGCGCGCATCGTAGGCGTCACCGGCCCCCCGGGGGCGGGCAAGTCCACGCTCGTCAGCGCACTCATCGGGGCGCTGCTTGCGCGCGGCAAGACGATCGCCGTGGTGGCGGTGGATCCCTCGAGCCCGCTCACCGGCGGCGCGCTGCTCGGAGACCGCATCCGCATGCTCGAGCATCTCGCCGACGAGCGCGTCTTCATCCGATCGCTCGCGGCCCGCGGCCACCTCGGCGGGTTGACGCCCACCACGCGCGCCGTGGTGGACGTGCTCGACGCCGCGCGCTTCGACGTCGTGATCGTGGAGACCGTGGGCACCGGGCAATCCGAGGCCGAGATCACCGGCGTCGCCGAAACGACGGTGCTCGTTTGCCCGCCGGATTTGGGCGACGAAGTGCAGGCGCTCAAAGCGGGCGTGTTCGAGATCGCCGACGTCTTCGTCGTCAACAAGGCCGACCGCACGCACGCCATGCGCGCCGAGCAGACGCTGCTCGGCATGCTGGAGTTGCGCAGGCGTTCCGCGTGGACGCCGCGCGTCCTGCGCACGGTTGCCAGCACGGGCGAGGGTGTAGTCGCACTGCTCGAAGAAATCGAGCGGCACCAGGCCTTCCTCGGCAAGCGCGTGGTGGCTGCGCCATGAGCGCGGCTGCCACGATGCCGGCGCGCGTGCCGGCGACGGTGGTGCACATGCTCGCGGAGGCGGTGCGCGCTGCGCCACAGGTCGAGGCGCTGGTTTCCGGCGAGCGCCACCTTTGCTACACGGAATACCTTTCCTGTGTGGCCGGCTTTGCGAGCGAACTGGAATCCCTCGGCGCCCGCGGCGAGCGCGTCGCCACCCTGCTTGGCAATTCGATCGAGGCTTGCGTCGCGGCGTTCGGCGCGCTGGCGGCGGGCGCGCAGCACGTGCCGCTCAATCCGCTGTACTCGCCGCGCGAGCTCGATCTCATGCTGCGCGATGCGGCGCCGCGCGCGCTGGTGGTGGAGGCGGCGCTCGCAGCGCGCGTGGCGCCGCTCGCGCTGGCGGCGGGCGTGCCGCACGTCATCGTCACCGGACCTGGTCATCGGCTGCTCGATAGCTGGCGCGAGGGGGCGCTGCAGCCCGGGAATTTTCCCGATCGGGAAGATTTGGCCCTGCTGCAATACACTGGCGGCACCACCGGCCGGGCGAAGGGCGTCAATCTCACGCACCGTGCCATAGCCACCAACGTGGCGCAGCGCGAGAGCGTGCTGCCGACGCGCGCCGGCGAGCGCATCCTGTGCATGATGCCGGTGTCGCATTCGTACGGCATGGCGATGGGGCTGTTCCTCGCCGCGTATTGCGGCGGCACGCTGGTGCTGCTGCCGCGCTATCAGCCCGACGACGTGCTCGCCGCGGTCGAGAAGGAGCGCATTACGGTGTTTCCGGGCAGCCCTACCGTGTTCATTGGATTGCTGGCGCACGCGCGCTTCGCCGCCACCGACTGGAGCTCGGTGCACACCTGCTACTCGGGCGCCTCGGCGCTGCCGGAAACCACGCTCAGGCGCTGGCGCGACGCGGTAAGCGCGCCGGTTTACGAAGGCTACGGCCAGACCGAGGCCGGGCCGGTGCTGTCGTATAACCCGGTGCGCGGCGCGGTGAAACCCGGCTCGGTCGGGATCGCGCTGCCGCTGACCGAGATCCAGATCGTGGACGTCGAGACCGGCACGCGCGTGCTTCCGGCGGGCGAGCGCGGCGAGATCCGCGCCCGCGGTCCGCAAATCATGCAGGGCTACCGCAACCTGCCCGAGGAGACGGCGCAGACTTTGCGCGGCGGCTGGCTCTACACCGGCGACATCGGCGAGTTCGACGCCGAGGGCTACCTCTACATCCGCGACCGCAAGAAGGACATGCTGATCGTGGGCGGCTACAACGTCTATCCGCGCGAGCTGGAGGAGGTGCTGGTGATGCATGCCGCGGTGCTGGACGCGGCGGTGGTCGGGGTGCGCGACGAGTACCGCGGCGAGCTGCCCGTGGCGTTCGTCGCGCTGCGCCCGGGCGCTCGCGCCTGCGTCGAGGAGTTGCTGGCGCATTGCCGCGCCAACCTGGCGCGCTACAAGGTGCCGGCGCGCATCCGCATCGTCGTGGCGCTGCCCAAGACTTCGGTCGCGAAAACAGACAAGAAAACACTGCGCGAGTGGGCGGCGGCATGAGCGACGACATCCGCTACCTGCGCCTGCGCGCCGACACGCTGATGGGCATGTTCCGCCATCTGCCGGAGCCGGCGCGCGCGCAGGCGCTCGCGGCGCTCGTGCTCTCCGCCGCAGAGCACGGCGGCGATTCCGCGCGGCGCTACCTCGAAAGCGGTGCGGGCGACACCGCGGCGCTGCTCGCCACGATCGAGAAGACCGCAGCCGAGCTCGGCTGGGGAAGCTGGAGCTTTGGCGAGCGCAGTGCGGCGCGCCTTGCGCTCGAAGTCACCGACAGCCCGTTCGCCGCCGGCTACGGCGCCGCCGACACCGAAGTGTGCGCGCCGATCACCGGAATGCTGCAGGCGGTGGCAAGCCTCGCGCTGGGCGCGGCGTGCCAGGCGCGCGAGATCGAGTGCCGCGCGCGCGGCGCCGCGCGCTGCCGCTTCGAAGCTATCTTGAGGAACAGACCATGACGCGAAAATCTTTCCGCAGCCTGCTCGCCGCCGATGGACCTCTGATCCTGCCCGGCGCACACGACGCGCTCGCCGCGCGCCTCATCCAGCGCGCGGGCTTCCCCGGCTTCTTCATCGGCGGCTTCGGCGCGGTGGGGGCGCGCTTCGGCGTACCCGACATCGGCCTGAAGAGCCTCGGCGACATCTCGCAGGCGGTCGGCGACATCATGGCCGCGAGCGACCTGCCGGTGCTGGTGGATGCCGACGACGGCTACGGCGACGTCAAGAACGTGGTGCAGACCGTGCACACCTACGAGCGCATGGGCGTGGGCGCGCTGTTCCTCGAAGACCAGCGCTGGCCCAAGCGCTGCGGCCACCTCGAGGGCAAGAGCGTGGTGCCGGTCGAGCAGCACGAAGCCAAGATCCGCGCGGCGGCGCAGGAACGCATGAATCCCGACACCTTCCTCATCGCGCGCACCGACGCGCGAGCGGTCACCGGACTCGACGATGCGATGCGGCGCGCCGAGCGCTACCTGAAGGCGGGCGCCGACTGCATCTTCGTAGAGGCGCTGCGCACGGTGGAGGAGCTGGAGCGCGTAGGCAAGGCGTTCGACCTGCAGGTCGCCAATCCGCTCGCCGGGGGCGTGTCGCCGATCCTGCGCCCCGAGGAGTACTACCGCCTGGGCTTCAAGATCCTGCCCTACGGCATCGACCTGATCCTGCGCGTCACGCGCACCATGCAGCTCGCGCTCGAGGACATGCGCTCGGGCAAGTTCGAGCTGATGGGTACCGGCGCCACGCTGCAGGAATACCTGCAGGTGGTCGGCTTCGAGGAGTGGACGCGCATCGAGGGCAGCTACCGCGCCGCCCAGCCGGGTCCGGGCTAGGGCGCGCGCCGTCTCAGGATCCCTCTACAATGAAAAGCGCATTCGTCAGGTCCGTTAGCGTTTCCGCACGCTGACCCAGGGAGGAGGAGCATGAGGCAGATCCAACGCAGGCAGTTCCTGTTCGCCACCGGCGCGCTGCTCGCCGCGCCGCTCGCGGCGCGTGCCCAGGCGTGGCCGGCGAAGCCGGTGCGCGTGGTGGTCGGGTTTCCGGCGGGCGGGCTCACGGACGTGCTGGCGCGCGCCTACAGCGAGCATCTCGCCCAGAAGCTCGGGCAGAACTTCGTGGTCGAGAACAAGCCCGGCGCAGGCTCGATGATCGCCTGCGCCGAAGTGGCGAAGGCGCCGCCCGACGGCTACACGTTCCTGTTCACCATCTCGACGGCGATGAACCAGAACCGCGTGCTCTACAAGAAGATGCTCTACGACCCGGACGCGGACTTCACCTACGTTACGGGCTTCGATGCCGGGCACCTGCCGCTCGCGGTGGCCGCGGGAGTGAAGGCGGCGAACATGCGCGAGTTCGTAGAGCTGGCGAAGACGCGGCGTGTGACCATGGGCAACTATTCGCCCGGCAGCTATCCGCACATGGTGGCGCAGCAGCTCAACAAGCTCTACGGCACCCAGGTCGAGCCGGTGCACTACAAGGGCGAGGCGCCGATGTGGACCGACCTCGCCTCGGGCCAGATCGACTCCGCGCTCGGCAGCATCGCGGCGATGCTGCCGCACATGGCATCGGGCAGGGTGCGGCCGATCGCCGTGCCGACGATGGCGCGCTCGCCGCGCCTGCCGGAGGTGCCGACCTACGCCGAGCAGGGATTCAAGGAATCGGTGTTCGTCATCCAGGGCTGGATCGGCATGTTCGGCCCCGCCAAACTTTCGCGCGACATCGTCGAGCGCGTTTCCGCGCTCAACCAGGAAGCCGCCGAGACGCCGCGCATCAAGATGCTCAGCCAGAACTTCGGCCTGCGCGCCAGGCCCTGGAGCGCCAAGGAGTTCGAGGACCTCAATCGCGAAGTCGGCCCGCACTGGATCGCCCTGGCGAGAGAGCTGGGAGTGACGCTCGACTAACGGGAGAGGGAATGCGCCAATCAAGTCGCAGGCATCTCGCATGGAAGCGATCGGTCGCAGGCATCCTGGCGGTCGCCGCTGTATGGGCGCCCCTGCTGCACGCGCAGGGATATCCCAGCAAGCCGATCCGCATCGTCATTGGCTACGCCCCCGGCGGCGCGGCCGAAGCCGGCATGCGCCCGCTGGCCAGAGCGCTCGAGCCCTTGCTGGGCCAGCCCCTCGTTTTCGATTACCGGCCCGGCGCGGCCGCCCGCGTGGCGACCGAATTCATCGCCAAGGCGGCGCCCGACGGCTACACCATTTACTACGCCGACAGCGGGCCGCTGACGGTCGGGCCGCACCTGACGCCGGTCCCCTACGACAGCCTTGCCTCGTTCACCCATCTCGGGCACGTCTGCGGCAGCGGCAGCATGCTAGTGGTGCATCCTTCGACGCCGTTCAACAGCGTCGCCGAAGTGGTGGAGGCGTCCAAGCGCGAGCCGAACAAGTGGAGCTACGGCACCTCCGGGGTCGGCGGGCCGCATCACCTGTCCGGTGAATATTTCAAAAACGTCACCGGTGCGAAGCTGCTGCACATTCCTTACAAGGGCGGCGGGCCGGCGATGACCGACCTGATGGGCGGCCAGGTACCGATGCTGTTCTCGTCGCTCGGCCCGGCGGTGGGCGCGGTCAAGAGCGGCAAGATACGCGCGCTGGGCGTGACCTCGCTGCGGCGTTCGGGCGCATTTCCGGACGTGCCGACGATGGACGAACTGGGCATCAAGGGATTCGATTCCACTGCGTGGTATGGAGTGGTCGGGCCCGCGGGCCTGCCGCCCGAGGTGGTCTCGCGCCTGACCCAGGCGCTGCAGAAGGCGGGCGAGGACAAGACCCTGCGCGAACAGCTCAACGCCACCGGCTGCGACGCGGATTTCCTGACCCCGGCGCAAACCGTCGAGCGGATCAAGGCCGACCTCGCCAAGTGGGGGCGCGTGGTCAAGGAAGCCAACATCAAGGCCGACTGAGGCGCCGCCGATTGCGGGCTTTGCTAGAGTTAGAGGGACACTACCTTTGACAGGAAACTTAAAGCGAAGAAAGGATCCGACAAGATGAGCCGTCCATTCAGAATGATCTTGGCCATATCCGCGATCAGTGTGTCTGCTGCCGGATGCACTAGCTTTGGCACGCCCACCGAGGCTGCAGCGGATACCGGAAAAATTGCCGTTCATGAATCCGCGCCTCCGGGTCTCCGCAGTTATGCCCTCGTGAAGCGCCTATGGGTGGAGTCATGGGCGAGCGCCGTATGGGTGCCGAGCTACCAATCGGCCGCAGAAGCAGCGGCCGATTTTCGCAACCAGGCGGTCGCTCTGGGAGGCGATGCGGTCATCCACTTCAACTGCAGCCGGTTTGACGCGACCATTCCGCACGAATCGAGCCCGAAGTTGTTCTGCAACGGCAACATAATCAAACACCCTTGACAGGCGATTCTCAGGCGATGACGCGGTGGGCGCGCTCGCGCACACTCTGCGGGATCGTGACGCCGAGGCGCTTCGCGCTCTGGAGATTGATCGCCAGCTCGAACTTGGTGGGTTCGACGACCGGGATTTCCGCCGGCCGGGCGCCGCGCAGGACCCGGTCTGCGATCGCCGCGACCTGCCGCAGCGACTCTGCAACGTCGACGCCGAAGCTCACTGCCGCGCCGGCTTCGACCCAGTCGCTGCGGTGCGCGACCAGCGCGATGCGCTGGAACAGCGCCGTGTTGCACACTTCGCGGCGGCGCGCGAACAAAGTGAACGACGGGGTGACGGCCGCGACAGTGATCCCGCCCTTGCGGAATTCCGACAGCACACGGGCAACCGCCTCGTAGTTCGCGAACTCGCCCGGCACGGGCTCCAGTCCCGCGTGGCGCGCCGCCTCCATATAGAACGCGCGCTGGCGCTCATACTCGGCGGCGCGGCGGTCCAGCACGATGCCTATCCGCTTCAGCCGCGGAAAGGTTTCGCGCACCAACTCGAAGCGCTTCGCGACGGCCTCGCTGCGGTGCTGGTAAACGCCGGTTGCGTTCCCGCCCGGCCGCGCCAGCGACGCGACCAGCCCGGTTGCCACCGGATCGGACGCGGTGACGAACACGATCGGGATCGAGCGCGTCTGCTTCGCTGCGGCGAGCGCCGCGGTCCCGGTGGTCGACAGGATCAGGTGGGGCTGGTCGCTCGCCGCGATCTCCGCCAGCTTCTCGACGTACTCGCGCGTGCCGCGACCGGTGAGCCGCTCGTAGGCGATGTTCGCGCCTTCTTTCCATCCCAGCCGCTGCAGCTCGTCGAACAACGCGCGCGCCGCAGGCTCATCCTCGTCCGGGTCGCCGGCGAAGAGCATCGTGACTTTTCGCACCTGCTGCGCAAATGCCAGGCGCATCGGCGCCAGCGCGGCGGCGGTCGCCAGAAGCAAGCTCCTGCGGCGATTCATTGCCGCATGTTGTACCAGCGGACTCGCTCACTGCAAGCGCGCGTTCGCAGCGGGCCCGAAAGCGCCCCGCCTCGTAAAGGACGGCGTCCTGTGGGGGCGCCGGGATATTTGGACGGCCGCGGCGCCTAGATAAAAACTTCGGCGCGCTTGAGCAGGTCGTCCAATCCCGGTTCGTTCGGGTTCTTCGGCTTGCCGGGATGGATGACGGCGACCTGGCAGCTTTCGGCGGCTTCGACTAGCTGCCGATAGGTGCCGGCGTTCGCGTCCACGATGCGCGCCTGCTTATTGGCATCGTAGGCGAACATCTTGTTGTTGATCTGGATGCATTCGTCGCAGCTCGAGCAGCGCGGCGTCTCGACGTAGGGCTCGTCCGAGGGGCGCTCCGCTTCCGGTTCGGCGGCAAGGACGGGGGCCGCTGCTTGCGCCGCAGCGGCGGCAGCCGGCGCTGCGGCAGCAACCGGGGCTCCGACCGCGGCGGTGGCGTGGCTGTCGCCTTGGCGCGCTTGCTCCCATTGCGCTCGCTCGCGCGCGAGCAGCCGCTCGGCGTGCGAATTGTGGATGCCGCCGAGCTCCTGCAGGTGGTGCCACAGCTCGCGGCAGCGGCGCGCTTCCCGCACCAACCGGTCGTCCACGATCACCTTGTGCAGGCGGTTGTCGCCATCGACCATCAGCAGGCTGGGCAGCTTGTCGGGCACGCCTTTCGCCTCGCGGTCTAGGCATTCGGCTGCGGCAACCAGCGTCCCGCTCCAGTTCGCCCGCGGCACTTGCGCGTAATGCGCGGCGTAGCGCGCGTCGCAGGCGACGAAATCCATCAAGGTGAACGCGACTTCCTGCGAGATCCGCTGATGCTCCGCATCCTCGTACGCGAGCCGGTGCAGCGGCCAGTCGCGCTCGGCCTGCGGATTGTCCTCGAGCGAGAAGCGCGACGCCCAATCCGACCCCGCCGCCGGGTCGTAGCAGAACGCCGGGAAGGCCCGCGATTCCATCGCTGCAGCTGAGACCAGGTAGGGCGGCAGGCCGTGCGCGTGGCCATTTGCGCCCGAGAAAACGCTCATCAGAGCCGGGCCCGGGTAGCGCAGCGCCTTCAGGATGCGCTCGCGCATCTTGACCAAGTGCGAACTGCCCGCTTGCAGCACGTAGACGTCATTCAGCCCGATCGCCATGCTGGCGAGCTGCCGGCTGCGCGCGCCGGCGGCGACCTGTCCCGTTCCCAGCAATAATTCCTCGAGGATGTCGTCGCTCTGCAGCAGGATCTTCACCGGCAGGCCATCTGCGAGGATCTCCTGCAGCGCATCCAGCTCTGGCCCGCGCACCCGCTCGGCGTCCGTGCACACCAGGTAGTCGGGAAACAGCGCCATGTCCCGCAGCTCCAAGCCGCTGGCGGCGAGTTTCTCGAACAACGCGTCATGCCGCAGGGCGCTGAACTCGCCCTCGATCTCGAGCTCGGCGATGGTGATCGCCTTGGCAAGCCGGACCATATCCGGCAGTCGCTCGCGGAACCCCTTGAGCGCGCTGGCGCAGCTGTCGAACTGGAAGGCGAGCGCCCCAGCGCCCGGCGCCACGTAAAAGCGCTGCGCCTTGAGGGTGGCGAGCGTGGCTTCGATGCGGCTGCGGCGGCTTTCGCTCAACGTGCTCTTCACCGAGACCGTCGCCAGGAATCGCGACATGGCGTCGAAGTCGAAGGCTTCGCCGTGGAGCGTACCGACCGAGGCCTTGAGGCGGGCCGGGCTGCTTCCCGCCTCCGAGTGCGCGAGATCGGCGCGCAAAATGTCCGCAAGCTTCACGATCAGCCGCTCGACATTGCCGTGGAACGCTTCGGCCTTTGCCCGCTGCACCGCGCGCCAGGCATGCGCGAGCAGGCGCGCCGGCATCGCCGCGTTGCAATCGAGCACTTCGCCGTCGGCTTTCTCGAGGGCGGCGCGCAGGCGGCTAAAACTCGCAGTCGATGTGCTGCTCGCCGCAAGCCCAAGGCGGTTTTCGGCCTCGCTTGCCAGCGCCGCAAGCGATCCGCTGGCGCCCGCTGCGGCCATGGCGCGCAGTTTTTGTTCCAGCCGCAGCGCGTACGCCCGCAACTGGCCGGAATCGTTGTCCGCCGGCGCAAGGCTCTCGAGCGCGCGGTCGATGAGGCCCGATAGCGGCTCGAACACGTTGCCGTCCGAGGCGCTGGCGCGCAGCACCAGCGGAAAGTCGTAGCGCAGCTTGGTGAGATCGCGGTACGCGGCCAGCAGCGCCGGGCGCAGGCCCAGCCCCTCGAGCGCGCCCAGCTCCTCGCCGGACCGGCTGCCGGTCAGGTGAAAGGCGAGGTTGGCTTGAAGTTCCGCGTGCATGGTCGGTGGCTCACTGGGGCCAGACGGTGAACTTGTCGAATTCCGCCTCGAGGCCCTTTCTCAGGTACTCGGTGGTGCGCAGCCCGGGGCTCGCGCGCAGCTCCTCGTAGCAGGGCACTTCCGGGTTGCGGTACAGGATGCCCACCGGGATCAGGTCGGTGTTGGACGCGATCTCGCGCGCGCGGTTGAGATTCGAAGGGTCGTGCTGCGCCTGGTTCTTGTACACCTTGGCGAGGCCCGCGCTCAGCTGCATGCCGTGCTCATGGTTCAGCATCAGGATGCGCTGCGGATCGTGCAGCCACGGGTCCCACATCTTGGGCAGCCATTCCGGGCAGCGCTGCACGATGCGCACGAACGAAAAACCCTTGTGGTGGTAGGCGGCCTTGACGATGTCGTAGAGCGTCTCCGGGATCCAGTCCACCGCCTGCGCCACGAACGAGACGTTTTGCACCCCGAGCGTGACGCTGAGCGGCTGCAGTGCCTCGAGCGTGGTGCCACGCGGCGTGGTGTTGCTCTTCAGGCCGCGCGGCGAAGTCGGCGAGGCCTGCATCTTGGTGAGGCCGTAGATCTGGTTGTCGTGCAGGAACACCGTCATGTTCATGTTGTAGCGGATAGCGTGGATCCAGTGCGCCGCGCCGATGCTGCAGCAATCGCCGTCGCCGGTGTTGACGAACACGGTCAGGTCGGGCCGCGCCAGGCGCACGCCCTCGGCGACGGGCAGCGCGCGCCCGTGGATGCCGTGGAAGCCGTAAGTCCTCATGTAATGCGGGAAGCGGCTCGAGCAGCCGATTCCCGACACGAACACGGTCTTCTCCGGCCGCAACCCCTCGTCGCGGCACAGCCGCTGCACCGCGGCTAGGATCGCGTTGTCGCCGCAGCCGGTGCACCAGCGCGGCACCCCGCTCTGGTAGTCCTCGAGCTCGTAGCGCTGCTCGCACAGCTCGAGCAGGCATTCGGTGGCCATCATCGTCATCGCACGGGCTCCTTCATTGCGGCTTCAGCTTCTCGAGCAGCACGCGCCGGATGGTGCTCGGCTTGATCGGCTGGCCTTTCACTTCGCTCCAGCAGTCGACGTCGACCAGGGTGCGCGCCCGCAACAGCAGCGCAAGTGCCGAGTAGCGCCGGTTGGATTCGTCAATGATCGCGTCTTCCGGGCGGTCGGACCAATTGCCTTCGATGGTCATCACCTTGCGGAAGCGCTGCATGATTTCCTTGATGCCGCCAGGCAGCGGTTGCAGGAAGCGCAGGTGCATCGAGGACACCTTGCGGCCTTGCTCGCGCAGCGACGCGACCGCTTCCTCGATCGCGCCTTGAGTGCTGCCCCAGCCGATGACCAGCAGATCGCCCTCCGGGCCGCCGAACACAGGCGGTGTCTTCAGCGTGCGCTGCAGCGCCGCGAGCTTCAGGCTGCGGAAGTGGATGCTTTCCTCGTTGATCTCGGGGTCGTAGGCAACGTGGCTCGCGCGGTCGTGCGCCAGCCCGGTCAGTGTGTGCATGCCGTTGGGCTGGCCAGGGATGAAGCGCCGCGCCAGTCCGGTGGCAGCGTCCCAGTCGTAGGGCTTCATGCCCTCGGGGACCGCGCTCTGGTCCACCGGCGGTGCGATCCAGGACTCGCTGAAGACGGGGCGCGCAAACGGCTGCTGCGAAGTCGCCAGGCTCGCGTCCGAAAGCACCACCACCACCATGTTGAAAGTTTCGGCGATACGGCGCGCGGTAATGATCGAGTAGAAGCAGTCCTCGATGGTGCTCGGCGCCATCACCACCTTGGGCGCGTCGCCGTGGCTGCCGAAGATGGCGGCGAGCAGGTCGCCTTGCTCGACCTTGGTCGGCTGCCCGGTGCTCGGCCCGCCGCGCTGCACGTTCACCACCACCAGCGGGATCTCGCCCATGACGGCGAGCCCGATCGCCTCCTGCTTGAGCGAGTAGCCGGGCCCGGAAGTGATGGTCACGGTGCACTTGCCGGCGTAGGAGGCGCCGATGGCGAAGGCGCAGGCCGCGATCTCGTCCTCGGCCTGGTGCACGATGCCGCCGACCTTCTCGAAAACGTCGGAGAGGTAGTGCGACGCCGAAGTGGCGGGCGTGATCGGATACATGGCGCAGATTTCCATTCCCGAGGCGAGTACCCCGAGCGCGATTGCGGTGTTGCCGTTGATCACGACCTGCGGCTCCTTGGCGCGCTCTGCCGGGATGCGGAACCTGAAATCGAGATGCGCCTCGGCCCAGTCGTGGCCCGCCTCGAGCAGCTTGACGTTCTGCGCCACCACGCCTTGGTCCTTCTTGCCGAAGGCGAGGGCGATCTGCTCGCGCGCCAGCTGCAGCTCGAGGCTGTAGAGGTTGCACAGCATGCCGAGCGCGAACATGTTCTTGCCGCGGCGCGGGTCGGAGACGATGGTGCGGCATTCCTGCTCCATCGGGATCTCAATGACGCGGTAGCCGGCGTCCACCAGGCGGTCGTGCGTCTCGGCGTAGGAGGACGCGATCACCGGGTCGGAATCGGCGCGCCACATATTCTCGAGCAGGATGGTGCAGCCGGGCTTCAATTCGCCCGCGCGCACGCGTCCGAGCAGCACCTGCTCGTTGAAGGCGATCACCAGGTCGGTCTCGTCGCCGCCGTTGGTGACGCGCCCTGAGCCGATGCGGATGCGGTTGCCGCTCGCGCCGGCGACGCTGCGCGCCGGTGGCCGGATCTCGGCCGGGATGATCTCCACCGTCCAGATGCCGTTTCCCATGCGCGCGGCGACCGCGCCGAGCGACTGCCCGCAGCGCTGCGCGCCTTCGCCCGAGTCGCTGACGATCTCTACGATGTGCTCCTTGAGCGTGGTGACGCTGCGGCGGGACTGCAAGGCTTGCGTGCTGCTCATGGCGTTGCGCTTTCCGCGACGCGCAGGCGCGCGAAGTTGCGTTCCTGCGGGTCGATGCCGAAGAGGCCTGCGCCGGTGCGCGGCTGTTGCGCATCGCGGATGCCGAGATACGCTTTCATGCTGCGCGCCGCCTTGCGGCCCGCGCCCATCGCCTCGATCACCGTCGCCGCGCCGGTGACGATATCGCCGCCGGCGTAGACGCCCGCCATCGAGGTGGCGAAATCCTCATCGGTCTCGATGTAGCCGCGCTTGTTGAGCTTGAGCCGCGAGGTCTGGCCGATGATCGGGTTGGCGTTGGTGCCGATCGCGTATACGACCTGGTCAGCCTCGAAATCGAACTCGCTGCCTGGCACCGGCACCGGGCGGCGGCGCCCGGAATCGTCCGGCTCGCCGAGCTGCATGCGGATGCAGCGCATGCCGCGCACGCCGCCCTTGCCGTCATCGAGGATCGCGAGCGGCGCGGTGAGCCAGTGGAACTCGACGCCTTCCTCCTCGGCGTGATGGACTTCCTCGGCGCGCGCGGGGCATTCGGCGCGCGAGCGCCGGTAGACGCAGTAGACTTTTTCCGCGCCCAGGCGCAGGCACACCCGCATCGCGTCCATGGCGGTGTTGCCGGCGCCGATCACCGCCACCCGTTTGCCGAGCGGCACCGGCGTGTCGAAGTTGGGGAAGTCGCGCGCGCGCATCAGGTTGCAGCGCGTGAGCAGCTCGTTCGCCGAAAGCACGCCGTTCAGGAAATCGCCCGGCACGCCGAGCATCGACGGGTAGCCGGCGCCGGTGCCGATGAACACGGCGTGGAACCCCATCTCGTCGATCATCTGCCCGATGGTGAACAGGCGCCCGACCAGCGTGTTGCACTCGAAGCGCACGCCGATCTTGCGCAGGTTGTCGATTTCGGCGTCGACCACCTCGTTCGGCAGCCGGAAATCCGGAATGCCGTACTTCAGCACCCCGCCGGGCTGGTGGAAGGCCTCGAACACCGTGACCTTGCAGCCGGCCTTGGCCATGTCCGCCGCGCACGCCATGCCGGCGGGTCCCGAGCCGACGATGCCGATGTGCAGGCCGTTCGGCTCGACGTAGGGCGCCTTGCCCCAGCCGTTGCGGATCGCCTCGTCGCCCACGAAACGCTCTAGGCGGCCGATCGCCACCGGCTCGAGCGATTCGCCGACGGTGCAGACTTCCTCGCACTGTGTCTCCTGCGGGCAGACGCGCCCGCACACCGCGGCGAGCAGGTTGGTCTCGGCGATGACGTCGTAGGCGCCGCGATAGTCCTTGCCGCCGATCTTGCGGATGAAGCCCGGGATGTCGATCCCGACCGGGCAGCCCTTGACGCAGGGCTCGTCGGGGCAGAGCAGGCAGCGATCCGCCTCGCGCAAAGCCTCCTCGACGTTGTAACCGCAGGCCACCTCGGTAAAGTTTTTCGCTCGCGCGTGCGCATCCTGCACGCGCATCGGCGTGCGCTCCTGCGGGATGGTCCGTATGGTCTTTTTCTTCGCCATGTGTGCGCTAGCCGCCTTTCACATCGTCGAATGGATCGGGCAGCTCGAGCAGCTCGAGCGCGGGCGGCACCGCGTCCGCGAGGTCCTTCATGCGGCAGTTCTCCGACCAGCGCGCCGCCGCGGCGCGCTCTTCCTGCGCGTAGCGCCGCAGGCGCGACATCAAGTCGTCGAAATCCACCTTGTGGCCGTCGAAGTCCGGCCCGTCTACGCAGGCAAACTTCACCTGGTCGCCGATCTTGACGCGGCAGCCGCCGCACATTCCGGTGCCGTCCACCATGATCGGGTTGAGGCTGACCACGGTTTTGATCTTGTGCGCGCGCGTCGCTTCGGCGCAGCCCTTCATCATCACCGGCGGACCGATCGCGACCACTTCGTCGATGTCGGGGTGCTTTGCGATCGCGCGCCGGATACCCTCGGTGACCAGCCCCTTGATGCCGGCCGAGCCGTCGTCGGTGCAGAGGATGAGTTCGTCGCAGCAGGAGCGGAACTTGTCTTCCCAGAACACCAGGCTCTTCGAGCGGAAGCCGAGGATGCCGATGACGTAGGCGCCGTTCTCCTTGAAGCCGCGAGCCTGCGGGAATATCGGCGCGACGCCGAGCCCGCCGCCGACGCACACCACCTTCTTGGCATGGCTGATCGGGCTCGGAATCCCCATCGGGCCGACCATCGCATGCAGGGTGGTGCCCGCCTTGCACGTCTGCTGCATCTCGCGCGTGGTCTTGCCGACCGCCTGAATGACCAGCGTGATGGTGCCCTTGCCACGGTCGAAATCCGCGATGGTGAGCGGGATGCGCTCGCCGTGCTCGTGCGACATGACGATCACGAACTGGCCCGGCCTGGCGGCCCGTGCCATCAGCGGATGGCGGACCTCCAGCAGGTAGGTGAGGTCCGAGAAATCCTGCCGTGCAACGATCTCGAACCGGGACAATTCGTTGAGATTCACGCTCCGGTTCTTCCCAAGCCACACCATAGATTCCAGGCCCGGTCCGGCACTTGATCTAGAGCAAACGGACTGCGGAGGGCTAAAATCGTCGGACCCGCTCACTTGCGAGCGGAATTCGGGAGGGGTCCATGAGAAGGTCAAGAAATGTACTGGCAGCACTGCTTGTCCCTGCATTCGTCTTCGCAGGGGCCATCGCACAGCCGGCGGTGGCGCAGGAAAAGAAAGCCGACAAAGCCCCGGTACGGGCGCAGAAAATCCTGGTCAACAACGATCGCGTGCGCGTCTCGGAAAGCGTGTTCAAGCCCGGCGAGGCCAATCCGATGGTGAATCGCGGCTACCGCGTCACTCGGGTATTGAAGGGCAACACCACGGTCGTGCGCACAACCCCCGACGGCAAGACCGAAACGATCGAATGGAAGGAGGGCGGCGTCTACGTTTCGCCGGCCGGCCCGTCGTCGAGCAAGAACGTGGGCAAGTCCGCGGTCACCATCTACACGGTGGTGCTGAAGCCGGAGTAGAGCGACCGAGGGGGCGGAAACCGGGCCAAGTGTAAAGTCAGACTTTACACTCTGGCCGCTGCGCTCAGCCCGAGGTAGGTCTCGATGACGCGCGGATTGCCGGCGAGCTCGCGCGCCGGGCCTTCGAGCACGATGTCGCCGGTCTCCAGCACGTAGCCGTAATCCGCGACCTGCAGCGCGGCGCGCGCGTTCTGTTCCACCAGCAGCATGGAGACGCCGGTGCGCTTCAAGTCCGCGATGATGTGGTAGATCTCGCGCACGATGCGCGGCGCCAGGCCCAGGCTCGGCTCGTCGAGCAGCAACAGCCGGGGTTTCGCCATCAACGCGCGACCGAGGGCGAGCATCTGGCGCTCGCCGCCCGAGAGTGTCCCGGCGAGCTGGCGCGCGCGTTCCTGCAAGCGCGGAAAGCGCGCATAGACCTGGTCCATGTCGGCGCCGATGGCGCGCGCACCATCGCGCCGGCGATGGAACGCGCCAAGGCGCAGGTTGTCCTCCACGCTCAGCTCGGCGAACAGCTCGCGCCGCTCCGGCACCAAGCAAATGCCGCGCGCAACGCGCTCCTCGGTGGCCACGCCGTCGAGCAACTCGCCGGCGTATCGCAGCGTCCCTCGCGACGGGAGCAGCCCGATGATGGCGCCGAGCAGGGTGGTCTTGCCGGCGCCGTTCGGGCCGATCACGGTAACGATCGCACCCTCGGCGACGCGCAGGCTGGCGCGGTGCAGCGCTTCGACCTTGCCGTAGGCGACTGAAAGCTCGCCGACTTCCAGGGCGGCACTCACTCGATGCCTCCGAGGTAAGCCTCGATCACCACCGGGTTCTTCTGGATGTCCGCAGGCAGCCCCTCGGCGATCTTCTCGCCGAAGTCCATCACCACCAGCCGGTCCACCAACCCCATGACGAAATCCATGTCGTGCTCCACCAGCAGGATGCTCATGCCCTCGGCACGCAGCCGGCGCAGCATCTCGGCGAGAGCCTGCTTTTCCTGGAAACGCAGTCCCGCCGCCGGCTCGTCGAGCAGCAGCAGCACGGGGTCCGCCGCGAGCGCGCGCGCGATCTCGACCACGCGCTGTTGGCCGAGCGGCAGGCTGGCCGACGGTTCGGCAAAGTGCGGGCCCAACCCCACGCGCTCGACTTGGCGCGCCGCCTCGTGGAGCAGGCGGCGTTCCTCCTCGCGATCGAGGCGCAGCATTGCAGCTATGGTTCCCTTGGCACCGCGCAGATGCGCGCCGATGGCGACGTTCTCCAGCACAGTCATGGTGCCGACCAGATTCACGTGCTGGAAGGTGCGCGCGACGCCTCGGCGCGCGATCTGGCGCGCGGGCAGGGCGTCGATGCGCTCGCCGCGGAATCGGATCTCGCCGCCGTCTCCGGGCAGCACGCCGGTGATCAGATTGAACACGGTGCTCTTGCCGGCGCCGTTGGGTCCGATCAGCCCGAGAATCTCGCCGCTCTGCATCTCGAAGGACAGGCCGCGCACCGCGGCGAGGCCGCCGAAATTCTTTTGCACAGCGCTTACCTGCAGCAGTGCCTCGCCGGCGGCGGGCCGGGCACGAAGCGAAAGTGCAGGCGCAGCAGCCGGCGGGGCTGGGGTGCTATCGCGCCGGCCGAGGCGCGCGAACACCGGCATCAGCCCGTCGCGCGCGCGGTGCAGCAGCGGCAGCATCAGCAGCCCGAACACGATCACCTCGTAGTTGCCGCTCTGCTCGAAGAATTTCGGCAGGATGTCCTTGAGCCACTCCTTGAGCAGCGTCAGCAGCGACGCCCCGATCACCGCGCCCCAAACCTGGCTCGCGCCTCCCACCACCGCCATGAACAGGTACTCGATGCCGATGTTGACGTTGAACGCGCCGGGTGAGACGAAGCGCAGAAAGTGCGCATAGAGCCAGCCCGAGAGCGCCGCCAGCAGCGCGGCGTAGAGGAAGATGATCAGCTTCAGTTGCGCGGTGTCGATGCCGAAGCTCTCCGCCATGGTGGCGCGGAAGCGCAGCGCGCGCACCGCGCGCCCGGCGCGCGAATCGAGCAGGTTGCGCGCCGCGAGCAGCATCGCGAGTGCCGCAATCCAGATAAGGACGTAGGACTTGCGCCCGCTGTCGATCGTCCAGCCGAGGATCGACAGCGCCGGAATCGCCTGCAAGCCATTGTATTTACCGAGGATTTCGAGATTGCCGAAGATGTAATAGACGCTGATTCCCCAGGCGATCGTGCTCAATGGAAGGTAATGCCCCGAAAGGCGCACCGTGATCAGTCCCAGGCCCAGCGCGATGAGCCCGGTGAACGCAAGCCCGGCGGCGAGGCCAATCCACGGCGAGCCGGCGTACACCGTAGTGAGGACGCCGGTGGTGTAAGCGCCGATGCCTACGAAGGCCTGCTGGCCGAACGACATCAGCCCGGCAACGCCGGTGAGCAGCACCAGCCCCAGCGTGACCAGCGTTGCCAGCCCGATGTAGTTCATGAGCGTGACGTAAAACTCGTTGAGGAAGAACGGCGCCGCGGCGAGGAACGCGACGAACAGGGCGAATGCTGCACGCGGCGGCATCCACCCTGCGTGCGATGTCGTCCTCGCGGTGTGCGGCGTCGTCACTGGTCCTCGTCCTCCTCGATGTGGCGCGAACGCAGCGACAGCCACACCAGCATCGGGATGATGAGCGTGAACACGATCACCTCCTTGAAGGCGCTCGCCCAGAACGAGGAAAAGGATTCCAGCAGCCCGACCGCGACCGCGCCGAGCGCGGCCAGGGGATAGCTCCCCATGCCGCCAAGGATCGCGCCGACGAAACCCTTCAGGCCGATGAGAAAGCCGGTGTCGTAATACAGCGTGGTGATCGGCGCTATCAGGATGCCCGAGACTGCGCCGATGAAGGCCGCGAGCAAGAAGCTCAGGTGGCCGGTGAGCACCGTAGGAATACCGACCAGGCGCGCGCCTACGCGGTTCATCGCCGTAGCGCGCAGCGCCTTGCCGTAGAGGGTGCGCTCGAACAGCAGCCACAGCAGCAGGATGAGGAGCACGCTCGCCACCACCACCCAGACGCTCTGCGCGCTGATCTCGACCACGCCGAGCTTGAACTTCGCCTCCGAGAACGGCCGCGTGCGCAGCCCCTCGCCGCCGAAGAACACGAGCGACAGGCCGGTGAGCACATAGTGCACCGCCATCGAGACGATGAACAGCACCAGCACCGAAGCGTTGGCGAGCGGCTGGTAGGCGATGCGGTAGACGATCGGGCCGAGCGGCACCACCATCGCGAGCACCAACAGCACCTGCAGCCACTGATCGAGCTTGCGCGGCGCGGCCCACGCCACCAGAGCAGCGACCGCAACCGGCAGCACGACGTAGAGCAGCGCGATGCGCGGCAGGCGGCGCCAAGCGCGCTCGCGCAATGCGCCGAACGCCTCGATCGCCGCCGCCGCGAGGCCGCCGAAGACGAGGATGTAGATCGTCCCCGGCGTCCTGCCCGACTCGATGAGCGCCAGCGACAGCGCGGCGAAGGTGATGAACTCGCCCTGCGGCACGAATATGACGCGCGTCACCGCGAACACCAACAGCAGCGCGAGCGAGAGCAGCGCGTAGATGGCGCCGTTGGTCACCCCGTCCTGGGTGAGCCAGAGGAAGATGTCGCCCGTCATCTGGAAAAAAAAAGGGACGGTTGCCCGTCCCCTTGCAGTAGTCCGTGTTCAGCCGAGCCGGCGCGTCACTTCATCAGGCGCCAGGTGCCGCCTTCGACGCGCACCAGCACGCGCGCGCGATCGTCCAGCCCGTTGTGGTTGGCCGCGGTGGGGGAGTACACGCCGTGCGTGCCGACCAGGTTCTTCACGTTCTCGAGCGCGTCGCGCAGCGCGGCGCGGAACTCCGGCGTGCCGGGCTTGGCCTTCTTCAGCGCTTCGGGGATCGCCGCGCCGAGCAGCATCACCGCATCGTTGGTGTAGCCGGCAAAGGCGTTGCGGCTGCCGGCGCCGAACGCCGCTTCGTAGCGCTTGGTGAAATCGAGCGACACCGCCTTGGTCGGAGCGTTCGCGGGCAGTTCCTCCGGGACGATCAGCGGGCCGGTGGGCGCGATCGCGCCTTCGACGTTCTTGCCGCCCACCTTGATGAACTCGGCGTTGACCGTGCCGTGGTTGTGATAGATCTTGCCTTTGTAGCCGCGCTCGATGAGAGCGAGGTGCGGCAGCGCGCCGCCGGTGCCCGAGCCGCCGACCACCACCGCGTCGGGATTGGCGGACATGATCTTCAGCACCTGGCCGGTGACGCTGGTGTCGGCCCGCGCGTAGCGCTCGTTGGTGACCACCTTGTAGCCGTGCGCCGCGCCCAGCGAGTTGGTCGCGTTGTACATCAGGTCGCCCCAACCGTCGGAGAAGCCGATGAAGCCTACGGTTTTGACGCCGTTCGCCTTCATGTGCTCGGCGACCGCGCTCATCATCAGCTCGGTCGGCTGCGGCACCGAGAAGGTCCACTTGTAGACGTCGGGCTTGACCGCGATCGGGGTCAGGCACAGGTACGGAGTCTGCGTCTCCGCCGCCACCTGCGAAATTTGCAGCGACGAGGGCACGCCGTTGGAGCCCATCACCACGTCCACCTTGTCCTCGGTGATCAGCTTCCTCGCGTTCTTGCCGGCGTTGGTGGCGTCGGAGCCGTCCTCCAGGATGATGTACTTGACCGGCTCGCCGCCGAGCGTCTTCGGCATCAGCTGGAAGGCGTTCTTGTAATGGATGCCGAGCGAAGCGCCCGGGCCGGTGGCGCCGAGCGTGACCCCGACCGTGACTTCGGCCTGTGCGGCGCCCGCGCCGAGCGCGGCCACGGCGAGCAGTGCGACGGTAAGCTTGTAGTTCATGATCTCCTCCTTGTCGAATGGTCGCTGTTTCTATAATCCGTTCAGCCGGTGACTGTCAACCTGCCGCATCAATAGTATGAGCTACCGTGTCGGCATCGACGTCGGCGGGACGTTCACCGACTTCCTCTTGATGGGCGGGCGGGGGCGCACCGCGGCCCACAAGGAGCTTTCCACCCCGGCCGACCCCTCTGAGGCGGTGCTGCGCGGGCTGGCCTTGCTGGCGCAGGGCGAAGCCCTGAGCCTGGAGCGCTTTCTCGCCGAAGTGGCCATCATTGTGCATGGCACCACGGTTACCACGAACGCGGGCAGCATTCGCCATAACGCCGCTTGCGCACGCCCCGAATGCTTGGCCAACAGCCCATGACACGCCAGATCCGCCGCGAACCGACCCGGCGCAACGCAGACTCCCGTCGCGCGAGAACCATGAGCGTGCAGCGGGCCGATGAGTTGTCCTATCCTTCGCCTGATCGTGGCGCGCCAGCTCGGGCTTTGAGGGAAACTTAGGCGGCGTCCTATTGTGGCTTCGCGCCGGAGACCTTCACTGGAGAGGACCACGTCGGCTGTCAACGCCATTGCGGCCGGTTGCGTTGCTTCCGGGAGGCGTAGTCGAAAGAGAGCGCGACTTGAAGCTGCCCAACGCCGATGCGGCGACGATCCCGAAGGAGAAAGTAGCCAGCTATCTGCTGTCGGTCACGCATCGGATAGGCAAGACCAAGGCGGCATTTTTCGGGAAGCACGGCTTTACAGCGAGCAACTGGCAGATGCTCGAGCGCGCCTTGCGCGAGCATGCGACGAATCATGAAGTGACACGAACGGATGAAACCACATTTGGAACCAGGTATGTCGTGGACGGGCGGTTGACGGCTCCGGACGGAACTTCCTTGAACGTCCGGAGCGTATGGTTTATAAACCGTGGAACGACAACACCTCGATTCGCGACTGCCCACCCTTTGAAGAGGAAGGCCAAGTGATCAACGAACTGGATGACGTGATTCTCGAGTGCGATCTCCCCGAGAAAGGATTGGCGCGGGGCGACGTGGGCACCGTCGTTCTCGTGCACGAAGGCGGAAAGGGCTACGAGGTCGAATTCGCCACTTTGAATGGCGAGACGGTCGCCGTAGTCTCGCTCGCGGCGTCGCAGGTTCGTGCGGTAAGCGGCGGCGAGATCGCGCACGCGCGAGACTTGGCGCGCGCAGCGTGAGATGATCAGGAGCCAGCTTTAGGAGCAGGACCGGCTCTGAGCGCCGCGC
>CAYMVA010000164.1:0-59586 GCA_964393745.1 uncultured Enterobacteriaceae bacterium
CTGATGTCGTACGCGCGGCCGTCGAGTGCTAGGCACTTCGTGAGGCCCGTGACCGCGTGCTTGGTGGCGGTGTAGGGGGCGGAGTGCGGGCGCGGCGCGTGGGCCGAGATCGAGCCGTTGTTGATGATGCGGCCGCCGCGCGGCTCTTGCGCCTTCATGAGGCGGAAGGCTTCCTGCGTGCACAGGAACATGCCGGTGAGATTGATGTCGACCACGTTCTTCCACTGCTCGAAGGTGAGGTCCTCGAGCGGGATGCCGGGCGCGTTGACGCCGGCGTTGTTGAACAGCACGTCCAGCCGACCCCACGCCTGCTTGACCTTCGCGAACAGCGCCTTCACCGATTCCGGATTGGCGACGTCGGTCGCCACGCACAACGCGCGCTCGGCGGCGCCGGACTCGCGGGCAGTTTTTTCCAGCATCTCCATGCGCCGCCCGGCGAGCGCGACGCGGTAGCCGTCCTTGAGGAAGGCGAGGGCGGTGGCTTTGCCGACGCCGCTGCCGGCGCCGGTGATGATTGCTGTCTTGCTCATAGCGGGAATTCCCGATTTAACGCGGAGCGCGCATGTTACCGTAAGCTGTCGGTTCGATGATCATCCGCGAGAACGAAGTCGAAATCATTGCCGTGCGCGCCTCGGGAGCGGGCGGCCAGAACGTCAACAAGGTCTCAAGCGCGGTGCACCTGCGCTTCGACATCGCCGCCTCGTCGCTGCCCGAAGCGGTCAAGGCGCGCCTGCTCGCGCTCAGGGACCAGCGCATCACGCGCGAAGGCGTGATCGTCATCAAGGCGCAGCAGCACCGCAGCCAGGAGATGAACCGCGAGGCGGCACTCAGGCGCCTGAACCAACTGGTGCAGAGCATCGCCGCGCCGCCCAAGCCGCGCCGCCCCACCAAGCCGACGCGCGCCGCGAAAAGAAAGCGCCTCGAGGGCAAGCTGCGGCGCGGGCACATCAAGGCCCTGCGCCGCAAGGTGACGGACGACTGACTACTCGACCTTCGCCCCCGAGTCGCGCACCAGCTTCTCCCACATCGGCGCCTCGGCCTTGACCTCGGCATCGAAAGCCTCGGGCGAGGCCGAGGGCGTGGCGTCCATGCCTTGCAGCGCGATCTTGTCGCGAACTTCCTGCTTGGCAAGCGCTTTGGCCGCGGCTTCGTGCAGCCGCTTGATTGCCGCGGGCGGCGTCCCGGCGGGAACGAACAGGCCGAACCAGAACGTGTATTCGTAGCCGGGCAGGCCGGCTTCCTCGGCGCCCGGGATGCCCGGAATCGCGGGCGAGGGCAGGCGCTTGGAGACGGCGAGGGCGCGCATGCGATTGCCCTTGATGAAGCCCATCACGGTGGGCGAGGTGGCGAACATCACCTGCGTGTCGCCTGCTATCAGCGATTGCGCCGCCGGGCCGCCGCCCTTGAACTGCACCGAAGTGAACGTGATCCCGGCCACCGATTCGAACAGCACCGAGGCGAGGTGCGGCGCCGAGCCGTAGCCGGCCGAGGCGTTGAACAGCTTGCCCGGATTGGCCTTGGCGTAGGCGATCAGTTCTTTCAGGTCCTTTACCGGCAGGTTGTTGGTCACGCACACCACCGTGGTGCCGGTTGCGACGCGCGATACGGCGACGAAATCACGGTCGGCGTCGTAGGCGATGCTCCGGTAGAGCCCCTTGTTGATCGCGAAATGCGTTGCGTTGAGCACCGTGTAGCCGTCAGCGGGCGCCTTGGCGACGATCTCGTTGGCGATGTTGCCGCCGGCGCCGGGGCGGTTGTCCGCGACCACGGTGACGCCGAGGTCCTTGCCCATCTCGTCGGCCATGAGGCGCGTCAGGAAGTCGCCCGAGCCGCCGGGCGGGAAACCGACCACGATCCTGAGCGGCTTATTGGGGAACGGCTGCGCGGCGGCCTGCAGCGCGAGCGCGCAGGCGGCCAGGAATGCGGCGATGCGAGCGATCATGGGTCCTCCTACGGAAAGTTTACCCCGGTGCGCTGCTTAAATGCAGCTCAGGTCAGCATCTGTCCGCCGTCCACCACGATGGTCTGCCCGGTCACCCAGCTCGCCATCGGGCCTGCGAGGAACAACGCCACTGCCGCGATCTCCTCGGGCTTGCCGAGGCGGCCGAAGGGGATGGCGCCGAGCACCGCGTTGTAGAGCTTTGGGTCGGCGCTCTTGCGCTGGTCCCACACGCCGCCCGGAAATTCGATCGAGCCCGGCGCGATGCAGTTGGCGCGGATGCCCTTTCTCGCCAGCGCCGCGGCCTGCGTCATGGTGTACTGGATGAGCGCTGCCTTGACCGCCCCGTAGGGGACGGTGCGAGTGCTCGGGATCAGGCCGGCGATCGAGGAGATGTGCAGGATCGCGCCGCCGGCGCGCTCGAGGAATGGCAGCGCCGCACGCGAGGAGCGCACCGACGCCATGAGGTCCACGTCAATGCTCATTGCCCAGCCCGCCTCGTCGTCGGTCACGGCGAAGCCCGAGGCGTTGTTCACCAGTATCTCTATCCCGCCGAGCGCCGCGGCAGCGTCCTCGACGTAGCGCGCGACCGCCGGCCCGTCGGCGAGGTCGCAGACCGCGGCGTGAACCTTGCGGCCGAATCCCGCCAGCTCGGCTTCGGTCTGGCGTAGCGCCGCCTCGCCGCGCGCGCAGATCGAGACGTTGGCCCCGGCCTCGGCGAAAGCGAGCGCGATCGAGCGGCCGATGCCGCGGCTGCCGCCCGTGACGACGGCGTTTTTTCCTTGCAGCGAGATTTGCATGGCGATTCCTCCTTCAGGCCCGGCGCAAGGATAATCGATACCCATGCCCGCCCTGACCCCGATACCGTTCAAGCTGCAGGTTCCGGATGCGGCGATCACGGACTTGCGAGAGCGCCTGGGGCGCACGCGCTGGCCAGACGAGCCGCCGCTCGCACCCTGGTCCACCGGCACCAGCCTCGCCTACATGAAGGAGTTGGTCGAGTACTGGCGCAACGGTTTCGACTGGCGCGCATGGGAGGCGAAACTGAACGCCTTCCCCCAGTTCACCGTGCCGCTCGGCGGCATCGAAGTCCACTTCATTCATCTGCCGGCCAAGCGACCCGATGCGATGCCGCTGCTGCTCTCGCACGGCTGGCCGGGGTCGGTGTACGAGTTCCACAAGCTGATCCCGTTGCTGGCGGAGGATTTCAGCATTGTGGCGCCTTCGCTTCCGGGCTACACGCTGTCGTTCAAGCCCGGGCAGCAGCGCTTCGGCTTCAACGAGATCGCCGATACCTTTGCGGCGCTGATGGACGATGTGCTCGGCTATCGCAAGTTCGCCGTGCAGGGAGGCGACTGGGGTGCGTTCATCGCCTCGGTGCTCGGCCACCGGCATGCCGCGCGCGTGATCGGCATCCATCTCAATCTGCTCGCGGTGCGGCGCGACCCGAACATGGGCGATGAGCATAAGGCCTACCTCGGGCAGCTGAATCACTGGCTGAGGGAGGAGACCGGCTACCAGTGGATCCAGGGCACCAAGCCGCAGACGCTCGCCTTCGGCCTGAGCGACTCGCCGGCGGGGCTCGCGGCGTGGATCGTAGAGAAATTCCGCGCCTGGACCGATTGCGGAGGCAACCCCGAGAACGCGGTCAGCCGCGACGAGATGCTGGCGAACATCTCGCTTTACTGGTTCACAGGGGCGATCGGTTCGTCGTTCTGGCCGTATTACGCTCGCATGCACGGCCCGTGGCCGATCCCGGAGGGCACGACGGTGGACGTGCCGATGGGCTACGCCGAGTTCCCGAAGGAGATCCTGCGGCCGCCGCGCGCGCTTGCCGAGCGCGCCTACACCGACATCCGGCGCTGGAGCGTGATGCCGAAAGGCGGCCACTTCGCCGCGCTCGAGCAGCCCGAGGCGCTGGCGCGGGAGGTCAAGGAGTTCTTCCGGGCGCTGTAGCCCAAAGTGTAAAGTCACACTTTACACTTTCATTTCTGTAGACCCCTCACCGCCGGCGACGTGCGGCGCGTGTGGCGCGGCGTGAGCAGTTGCTCCCAGTCGAGCGTCGGCGCGCGCAGCTTGCGGAATGCGAGTGCGGTGTAGGGCGAGAAGGCGATCAGCGTGCCGCGCCGGAACACGCGCACGCCATCGTCAGCCGCAGTGATGGCGTCGCAGTTGACGCCGACGTGGAAGCTGACCGGGCGGCGAAACGGCCACACGCCGACGCGCCCTTCGACATCCGATATTCCGGCGACGCCGAAGCGGCAACCGGTGATTCTGAATTTCACGGGCGAGCCCATCGTGGTTCTCCTCAAGGGGTGGAGTTGCGATGGCCGCACTGTTGCGCAAGGAGCGGGGCGCCACTTGACTCGCCGTGCCATGCGTTTTCCTCCGGCCGCCAGGGCGTTGCAGGTAGACTGCGGCCCCATGCCGACCGCCAAAGCGAGACCCGGCCTGAAACGCGCCCCGGCGAAGAAACGCCCGCGCAAGGCAGCGGCCGGATCGCGTGGTTTCGCGCCGGCAGAATGCAGATTGGATGAGCTGAGGGGCGAGGCGGCCGAGGCGCGCGAGCGGGTGGAGCGGGAAGGCGGCGCGCTGCTGGGTGCCTACCGCGAGCCGCTCGGCGGCAACCCGCTGCTGCTGGTCGTCCTGCCGCTCGACAAGGTGGCGCCGACGCCTTTCCAGCGCGACGTCTCCGACATGCACCCGAAGCGGCTCGCCGACGTGATCCACAAGACCGGGCTGTTCCTCGACCCGATCATCGCCATCACCGCGCCCGGGGAAGGCTTCTGGACGCCGAACGGCGGCCACCGGCTGGCGGCGATGAAGCGCCTCGGCGCCAGGTCAATCACCGCGCTGCTGGTGCCCAAGCGAGAGATAGCGTGGCAGATCCTGGCGCTAAACACCGAGAAGGCGCACAACCTGCGCGAGCGCTCGCTCGAAGTGATCCGCATCTACCGCGGCCTGATCGAAGAAGACGCAAGCCGGGCCGAGTCGGGGTTCGCGTTTTACCTCGAGGAGGCGTCACTGGTGACGACCGGGCTGTGCTACCAGAGCAATGCGCGCTTCGCTGGCGGCGCCTACAACCCGGTGGTGCGGCGGCTGGAGAAATTCTCGGACGAACCGCTGTCGAAGTCGATCCGCTCGCACGAGAAGCACGCCGCGCTGCTCATGGAGCTCGATGCGCGCGTCGGCGAGGCAGTGGCGAAGCTCAAGGCGCGCGGCTTCGCCAGCCCCTACCTGCGCAGTTTCGTAGTGGCGCGCATCAATCCGCTGCGCTGGATCCAGGGCGAGCCGCCGCCGCTGGAAGAGGTGCTGAAGACGATGCGCGACCGAGCGGCGAAATTCAATGCCGACAAGGTGAAGCAGGAAGACCTCGCCAGCGCCGGTGGCGCACCGGACGAGGCGGAGTGAATGGATCCCCGCTTGCGCGGGGACGACTCGATCAGCGCTTGGCTAGCGCTCTTCGGTCGATTGCGGCAGCCACACGCCGGCCGGGGTTTCTTCGCGCACCGGCGGCTGAACCTCGCTCGGGGCGCGCGGCGGGGTGCCTTTCTTGGGGCGCCCGGGCCGGTAGCTGACCTGGTAGGGCACCAGCGGGGGCACCACTGGCGGCCGTTCCATGAAGCGGCAATCCGATTCCGTCGGCACGCTCGCCATGGCGCCGATGCGCCTGCCGTTGACGAACACCGTGTAGCGCAACATGTGCGTGGAATGCGGTAGCGGCTGCGCGATGATCTCGTACTTGCCGACCATGTAGCGCTTGCGTTCTACGACCGGGATAGTCATCGCACGCTCTTCACTTGTATGCGCCTGACTTCGTTCCAGGTTGCCCAGTACTCCTCGCCGCGCATCTCGATACGCAGGTCGAGCACGTTTTCGGCATCCACTCCGTCCACGCTGAGCGCCTTGTCCTCGGGCAGCGAGCCTTCCAGGCCCTCGCCGTAGACCAGCAGCCCTTGCGCTTCGCCGCGCTCGAGCGCGAGCTGGCAATGCGCCAGCCGTTCCTTGCCGCCCGGCTTGTCCGACCAGGGGCGCGAGCCCTCTACGTTGGGCGCCCACAGCAGGCAGCTGTTGCCGCCCTTCGCCTTTTGCACGTCGGCGGCCCAGACCGTCAGCACCACTGCGCCGTCGGCCGGCCGTATGCCGCTGCGGCTCCAGTAGCGGTTGTTCAGGCTGACGCCGTGCATCTCGAACGCCTTGCTGCGCGCCACCAGACGGCGCGCGCCGTCCTTTGGCCTGGGCCGCCGCACCGCGACGTGCCCGCGCGGACGCGCGTCGAGCAATTCCTTGCACATCGTCGCGACATCGCCCTCGTTCAGTCGCTCCGCATTGGCGAGCAACTGTCGCAGTTCGATGGTGGTGAATGCGCTGATCTTTTCCTTGCTCCACTTCGAGATCCGACCGCGCGCCAGCACCCGCATCATCGACCCTCCGCTGAAACTAAAAAGCCCGGAACTCCGGGCTTTGCTCGACCTTGCGGCCTGGTCACGCCGCCCTGATGTTGGTGGCGTGTGGTCCCTTGGGGCCCTGGCCGATATCGAATTGCACCTTGTCGTTCTCTTTCAGGGTCTTGAAGCCGCTCCCCTGGATGGAGGAAAAGTGAACGAACAAGTCTTTGCCGCCGTCGTCCGGCGTGATAAAGCCGAACCCTTTGGCGTCGTTGAACCACTTGACGGTACCGGAACTCATGTCTGTATCCTTGAAGTCAAAAAAGTGAAGGGCTGTGCGCCCTGCGGAAAATCAAGGAAGAGAAAAATTCCTGCCAAGTACAGCGCGAACGTTACCGCCTGACCAGCCTTTTCACTACCTGAGAATCCTGCGCCGTCTTTATACATGGAAACGGGCGTCAGGTCAATTAAATCAAATGCTTGGCGATTCCAGGGCGGCGCTACCGGGTCCACGAATCCCGCAGAGTCACGGTGCGGTTGAACGCGCCGCGGTCGGGGGCGAAATAGCCGTGGCGCTCGAACTGGACCGTTTCGGCAACTTGCCGCAAGGCAGGCTCGAGTTGCGCGCTTACCTTGGTGATCGATTCCGGATTCAGGTCGAGCAGGAAATCGCGCTCGCCGGCACCGGGCGTCGCGACTTTGAACAACCGGTCGTAGAGTCGCACCTCGGCGGTGAAGCCCCACCTCACGCTTACCCAGTGGATGTTGCCCTTGACCTTGTACTTGTCCGCTCCCGGCGTGCCTGACCTCGAGTCCTCGTAGTAGGTGCAGCGCACGGTGTCGGTCGCCTTGTCGTAGCCGTTGCACCTGACGACGTAGCCGTAGCGCAGGCGCACGTCGCTGCCGGGAAAAAGGCGGAAGTAGCCCTTTTCCGGGTTTTCCTGGAAGTCATCGCGCTCGATCCAGAGCTCGCGCGCGAACGGCACCTGGCGCTTGCCCCAATCGGGCTTCTGCGGATGGTTCGGCACCTCGCACAGCTCCTCCTTGCCCTCGGGGTAGTTCTCGATCACCAGCTTCACCGGGTCGAGCACCGCCATGCGGCGCGGGGCGACCTCGTTCAGGTGCTCGCGCATGCAGTCCTCGAGGATCGAGAACTCGATGCGCGAGTTCTCCTTGGCGACGCCGATGCGCTCGGCGAAGCGGCGGAAGCCCTCGGCGGTGTAGCCCCGCCGGCGCGCGCCCATGAGGGTGGGCATGCGCGGGTCGTCCCAGCCCTCGACGCGCCCTTCCTGCACCAATTGGATGAGCTTGCGCTTGGACAGCACCACGTAGCTGAGGTTGAGGCGCGCGAACTCGATTTGCCGGGGCAGGGGCCGTTCCAATAGGCTGCCCTCCGCCAGCCGCTCGAGCAGCCAGTCGTAGAACGGGCGCTGATCCTCGAATTCCAGGGTGCAGATCGAGTGCGTGATGCGCTCGACCGCGTCCTCGATCGGGTGCGCGTAGGTGTACATCGGATACAGGCACCAGTTGTCGCCCGTGCGGTGGTGGGTCGCGCGCTTGATGCGGTACAGCGTAGGGTCGCGCAGGTTGATGTTGGGCGAGGCCATGTCGATTCTCGCGCGCAAGACGTGGGCGCCGTCGGCGTGCTTGCCGTCGCGCATTTCGCGCAGCAGCCGCAGGTTTTCCTCCGCAGAGCGGTCGCGGTAGGGGCTGTTCTTGCCCGGCTCGGAAAAACTGCCGCGGCGGTGGCGCATATCGTCCGCCGACTGGCTGTCCACGTAGGCATGGCCGGAGGTGACCAGGTACTCGGCCGCCCGGTACATGAAGTCGAAGTAGCCGCTCGCGTAGAGCGCCCGCTCGCCGAAATCGAAGCCGAGCCACTTCACCGAGTCGATGATCGAGTCGACGTACTCCTGCTCTTCCTTCTCCGGGTTGGTGTCGTCGAACCTCAGGTTGCATTGGCCGCCGTAGTCACGAGCGATGCCAAAGTTGAGGCAGATCGACTTGGCGTGGCCGAAATGCAGGTAGCCGTTGGGCTCGGGCGGAAAGCGCGTGCGGATCGCGGCATGCCGATTCGCTGCGAGGTCGGCCTCGACGATCTGCCGGATGAAGTTGCCGGGCGCAGCAGCCTGCGGCGTGCGAACAGTCTTGCTCACGGGCACAACGATGCAGCGTGCGGCGGTATCATCGGGTTAATTTTACCTGCGCGCCTCGGGACGGGAGGCGCGCGGGCCGGAAAGGACATGCGTACCCAGGTCGCAATCATCGGCGGCGGGCCGGCTGGCCTGTTGCTTTCGGAAATTCTGCACCAGGCGGGAATCGAGAGCGTGGTGCTCGAGCAGCGCAGCCGCGATTACGTGCTCAGCCGCATCCGCGCCGGCGTCCTCGAGCAGGGCTCGGTGGAGGTCTTGCGCCGCGCCGGGCTTGGCAGGCGCCTCGACCGCGAGGGCACCCGCCACGACGGCTCGGCGATCGTGTGGGCGGGAAGAAGCGATTTCTTCATAGACTGCCGCAGGTTCGTCGGCCGCCAGTTCACTACCTACGGCCAGACCAGCATCCAGGAGGACCTGTTCGCGGCCGCCGACAAGCGCAAGGCGCAGCTCATCTGCGAGGCGCTCGACGTGCAGCCGATGGATATCACCAGCGACAGTCCCTGCGTCACCTTCACGAAGGACGGCCGTGCCGAGCGCATCGATTGCGATTTCATCGCCGGTTGCGACGGCTTTCATGGCGTCAGCCGCACGGTCATGCCGGCGGGCGTGCTGCGCATCTTCGAGAAGGTCTACCCGTTCGGCTGGCTCGGCGTGCTGTCCGATACGCCACCGGTGCCGCACCTCACCTATGCGCACCATCCCCGCGGTTTCGCCCTGGCGTCGATGCGCAGCCCGACGCGCAGCCGCTACTACGTGCAGGTGCCGCTCGAGGACAAGGTCGAGGAGTGGCCCGACGCGCGCTTCTGGGAGGAGTTGAAGCTGCGCTTTCCGAAAGCGATCGCCGGGCGCATCGCCACCGGCCCCTCGATCGAAAAGTCGATCGCGCCGCTGCGCAGTTTCGTCGCCGAGCCGATGCGCCACGGGCGCCTGTTCCTCGCCGGCGACGCCGCGCACATCGTGCCGCCGACCGGGGCCAAGGGCCTCAATCTCGCGATCTCGGATGTCTATTACCTGTCGCGCGCGCTGACGGCTTACTATCGCGACGACTCGAGCGCCTATCTCGACAGCTACAGCGACATGGCGCTGCGCCGGGTGTGGGGCGCGGTGCGCTTCTCCTGGTGGCTCACCGGGCTGCTGCACCGCTTCCCGGGCATGAGCGAATTCGACCAGCGCGCACAGGAATGCGAGCTCGATTACCTGGCGGGCTCGATCCACGCGCAGGCGAGCGTCGCCGAGCAGTATGCGGGCATGCCTTTCGAATAATCCGCGTATGGACGCCGACTGGATCCCGTTCCATCCCAATCCCTCGAGGCCGGTCTTTCGCATGCCCGCGGGCGCGGTCGATGCGCATTGCCACGTGTTCGGGCCGGAAGCGAAGTTCCCGTACGCGCCGGAGCGCAAGTACACGCCCTGCGACGCCTCCAGGGAGCAGTTGTTCGCGCTGCGCGATTTCCTCGGCTTCGAGCGCAACGTCGTCGTGCAGGCGACCTGCCACGGCAACGACAACCGGGCGATGGTGGACGCGCTCGAGCACTCTGGCGGCAAGGCGCGCGGCGTAGCGTCTGTGGGCCGCAACGTCACCGACGCCGAGCTCAAGGCGATGCACGCCGCAGGGGTGCGCGGCACGCGCTTCAATTTCGTCCGCCGCCTGGCGGACTTCACGCCGCGCGAGGTGCTCGCAGAAATCGCGCGCCGCATCGCGCCGCGGGGCTGGCACGTGGTGGTCTATTTCGAGGCGCAGGATCTGCCCGAACTGCGGGATTTCTTCACTTCGCTGCCGACCATCGTGGTGGTGGACCACATGGGAAGACCTGATGTGAGCAAGCCCGTGGACGGTCCGGAGTTCGGCGATTTCATCCAGCTGATGCGCGAGCACGGCAACATCTGGTCCAAGGTTAGCTGCCCGGAGCGGCTGTCGAAGTCCGGCCCGCCAGGCTACGACGACGTGGTGCCTTTCGCGCGGCGGCTGGTGGAGACCTTTCCCGATCGCGTGCTCTGGGGAACGGACTGGCCGCACCCGAACATGAAGACCCACATGCCCGACGACGGCAAGCTGGTGGACTACGTGCCGCGCATCGCCACCACGCCCGCTCTGCAGCGCAAGCTCCTGCTGGACAATCCGATGCGGCTTTACTGGGACTGAAAGGACCACCCCGATGGCGCTCGACAAACCCTATAAGGACATCCCTGGCACGACGGTGTTCGACGCCGAGATGTCGCGCAAGGGCTTCCACCTGAACCAGTTCTGCATGTCGCTCATGAAGGCGGAGAACCGCGACAAGTTCAAGGCCGACCAGCGCGCCTACCTTGACCAGTGGCCGATGAGCGAGGAGCAGAAGCAGGCGGTGCTGGCGCGCGATTACAACCGCATGATCGCGGCCGGCGGCAACATCTACTTCCTGGCGAAGATTTTCTCCAGCGACGGCCAGAGCTTCGAGTTCGCCGCCTCCAGCATGACCGGCATGACGCCGCAGGAATACCGCCAGATGATGCTCGGCGGCGGCCGCTCGCCCGAGGGCAACCGCTACCTCGGGGAGAAACGCTGATGGCCAGGATCAGCGCCGGGGTGTTCACCTCGCACGTGCCGGCGATCGGCGCGGCGATCGACCTCGGCAAAACCGGGGAGCCGTACTGGCAACCGCTTTTCAAGGGCTACGATTTTTCCAAGCAGTGGATCGCGCGCGCCAAGCCTGACGTGATCTTCCTCGTCTACAACGACCACGCCTCGGCGTTCAGCCTGGAGATGATTCCCACTTTCGCCATTGGCTGCGCCGAGCGTTTCGTGCCGGCCGACGAAGGCTGGGGTCCACGCAAAGTGCCACCGGTGAACGGACACCCGGAGCTGGCCGCGCACATCGCGCAGTCGGTGATCCTGGACGAGTTCGACCTCACGATCACCAACAAGATGGACGTGGACCATGGCCTCACGGTGCCGCTGTCGCTCCTGTTCGGCCAGCCCGAGGCCTGGCCTTGCAAGGTGATCCCGTTCGCCGTCAACGTGGTGCAGTACCCGCCGCCGACGGGCAACCGCTGCTACCAGCTCGGCCGCGCGATCAGCAGGGCGATCGAGTCGTTCGACCAGGACCTCAATGTGCAGGTCTGGGGCACCGGCGGCATGAGCCACCAGCTGCAGGGCCCGCGCGCGGGCCTCATCAACAAGGAGTTCGACAATGCGTTCCTCGACCGCATGCTCGCCGACCCCGCAGGCCTGGCGAAAATGCCGCACGTCGAGTACATGCGCGAGGCCGGTTCCGAAGGCATCGAACTGGTGATGTGGCTGGTGGCGCTGGGTGCGCTCAAAGCCAGGCCGCGCCAGGTGCACCGCTTCTATCACGTGCCGGCGTCGAACACCGCGGTCGGCCATCTGATCCTCGAAAACTCGTAACTACAGGGGGAAGTCAATGAAGATCGCTCTCGCGGGCGCCGGCGCGTTCGGCGTCCGGCACCTGGAAGGCCTGGCCAAGATCGACGGCGTGCAGGTGGTGTCGCTCGCCGGCCGGGTGCTCGACAAGACCAAGGAGGTGGCCGCCAAGTTCGGCATCGGCCACGTCACCACCGATCTCGCCGCCAGCTTGGCGCTGAAGGAAGTGGATGCCGTGATCCTGTGCACGCCTACGCAAATGCATGCGACGCAGGCGATCGCTTGCATGAAGGCGGGCAAGCACGTGCAGGTCGAGATCCCGCTCGCCGACAGTCTGGCCGATGCCGAGGCGGTGGTGAAGATGCAGCAGCAGACCGGGCTGGTGGCCATGTGCGGCCACACGCGCCGCTTCAACCCGAGCCACCAGTGGGTGCGCCAGCGCATCGTCAAGGGCGAGCTCAGGATCCAGCAGATGGACGTGCAGACCTACTTCTTTCGCCGCACCAACATGAACGCGCTCGGCCAGCCGCGCAGCTGGACCGATCACCTGCTGTGGCACCACGCCGCGCACACCGTGGACCTGTTCCAGTACCAGACCGGCGAAAAGGTGGTGGTGGCGAATGCCGTTCAGGGGCCGAAGCATCCCCAGCTCGGCATCGCCATGGACATGTCGATCCAGTTGAAGACCGCCGCCGGCCAGATCTGCACCCTGTCGCTTTCGTTCAACAACGACGGCCCGCTGGGGACGTTCTTCCGTTACATCTGCGACAACGGCACCTACATAGCGCGCTACGACGATCTGCTCGACGGCAAGGACAGCAAGATCGACGTCTCGAAGGTGGACGTATCGATGAACGGCATCGAGCTGCAGGACCGCGAGTTCGTCGCCGCGATCCGCGGCAAGCGCGAGCCCAACGCGAGTGTCGCCCAGGTGCTGCCCTGCTACCACGTGCTGCATCAGCTCGAACAGCGTATGGGCTGATTGAGGCAGATCAAATCCCGGCAGGGGTGGCTTCGAACACCGCTTCCGGTCTGCTGGCGCTGGAGACGCTACACTGAGGCATGAAAGCAGTAGGCCTGTATCGCTACCTGCCCATCGAACACCCGGAGTCGCTGCTCGATCTCGAGTTGGAAGCACCCGTGGCGCACGGCCACGACCTGCTGGTCGAGGTGAAGGCGATCTCGGTCAACCCGGTGGACTACAAGCGCCGGGCACCGAGAGATCAGGTAGAGAAGGCGCCGAAGATCCTCGGTTGGGATGCTGCGGGTGTGGTCAAGGCGATCGGCCAGGCGGTGCAGTTCTTCAAGCCGGGTGACGCGGTGTACTACGCGGGCAGCGCGGTGCGGCCGGGCGCGAACTGCGAGCTCCACCTCGTGGACGAGCGCATCGCCGGCAACAAGCCCGCCAACCTCTCGTTCGCCGAAGCCGCGGCGCTGCCGCTCACCACGATCACCGCGTGGGAGATGATGTTCGAGCGCATGGGGATCTCCAAGTCAGGCGCGCACGAGGGCAGGAGCATGCTGGTGCTGGGCGGCGCCGGCGGCGTGGGTTCGATTGCGATTCAACTGGCGAAGAAGCTGGCGCGCCTGAAGGTGATCGCGAGCGCCTCGCGGCCGGAAACTGTGGCCTGGGTGAAGGGACTTGGCGCCGATGCAGTGGTGGATCACAGCCGGCCGCTGTCCGGGCAGCTGGCCGGGCTGGGCGAGCCCGAGGTGGATTACCTGCTTTGCCTGACCAGCACCGACCCGGTCTACGCGCAGTTCCCCAAGCTGATGAAGCCGCAGGGCAGGATCGGGCTCATCGTGCGCACCACCAAACCGGTGGACCTTGCGATCCTGCACGACAAGAGCATCGCCCTCTGCCTCGAGGGAATGTTCACGCGCTCCACCTTCCAGACATCGGACATGAGCGCGCAGCACGTGTTGCTGAACGAGACCGCTGGACTGATCGAAACCGGCGTGCTGCGCACGACGCTGAAGCAGAACCTCGGCAAAATCTGCGCCGCGAACCTCAAACGAGCCCACCAGCTGCTCGAAGAGGGGCACGTCATCGGCAAGCTCGTCTTGGAAGGGTTTTAAGGCGGGCTTTTGAGGCGCCCGCGGCGGCGGAGCCGCCCAGACGCGGCGTCACGTGCGCAGCACCCAGTCGCCGTTGCCCTGGCGGCAGGCGACACCGGTGACGGTTTCCTGCTTCGCTTTCTTCTTCTTGCCCACTGTGGTCACGGTGGTGAACTCGCGGCACGGCATGTTGCGGTCGGTGTAGTTGCGCGTGGGCGTCATTTGGTAGGTGACGCCGTGGTTAGTCCACACCACCGTCTTGCGCTCCCCGGTGAGTTCGAGCGCATGGCCCATGCAACCGCGGTCCGTGGCGTCGATCTCCTGCCCGATCTTTGCTCCGATCACCGCGCCGATGGCGGTGCCGGCGAGGATCGCGATGGTGCGCTCGGTGCCGCTGCCGATCTGCGAGCCGACCGCTCCGCCCACCACGCCGCCGACCACTGCGCCCACCGCCGCGGTGTTGCAGCGGCCTTCCATGACGCCGTAATCCTTGCTCCACTTCTTGCCGGTGTAGCCGACGTAGTTGGGGTCGTTCTTCTTGCGCCAGCCGTGCGCCGGCGCCCAGGGGGGCGGGTCAGCAGGCGCCGGAATGGGCAGCAGCGACAGGGCGAGCAGGGCGACGACTGCAGGGGTGATACTTCTCACGGTTGTCCTCCGTTTCACCAAGCAACTCCAAACATAACGCATCGGCCGCGGATTCGCTTACCGCCTCGGCTTCGCTTACCATCTGGCGGCATGCTGAGCAGACGCGATCTCGAGCCCGCGGTCAAGGCCGGAATTCTCGACGCGGCGCAGGCCGACCGGTTGGCCGGGTTCTACGCCGCCAGCGCGAGCGAGCAGCCGCGCTTCTCGTTCGTGCACGTGCTCTACTACCTCGGCGGCATGATCGCGATCGGCGCCATGTCGCTGTTCATGACGCTCGGCTGGAACCTCGGCAATGGCTGGGGCGGGTTCGTGATCGCGCTGTGCTACGGGCTCATCTTTCTCGCGCTGGTCCACAAACTGATCGACAAGGGCCTGCAGATCCCGGCCGGCATCCTGGCGACACTGGTGGTGGCAATGGTGCCGCTGGCGATCTTCTTCGCGCAGATGGCGCTCGGCTACTGGGGCGCCGACAAGCCTTACCGCGCTTACCACGTGCTGATCGACGGCCGCTGGCTGATGATGGAGTTCGGCACGCTCGCCGCCGGCGCCATCCTGCTGTGGCGCTACCGCTTCCCGTTCATGCTGATGCCGATCGCGGTGACCCTGTGGTACATGAGCATGGACCTGGTGCCGTTCCTGTTCGGCGACTGGCGCAACTGGGAGATCCGCTACTTCATTTCGCTCTGGTTCGGGCTGTGCATGGTGCTGGTGGCGTTCTGGGTGGACCTGCGCTCGCGCTTCTCGCGCGACTATGCGTTCTGGCTCTATATTTTCGGTGTCATGACCTTCTGGGGCGGGCTGTCGCTGCTCAAGTCCGACAGCGAGCTGAACAAGGTCCTCTACTGCATGATCAACCTCGGCATGATTCTCGTCGGCGCGGTCATCGGCCGGCGCGTGTTTGCTGTGTTCGGCGGCCTGGGTGTCGCCGTTTACCTCGGCCACCTCTCGTGGCGCGTGTTCAAGGACAGCCTGTTGTTTCCGTTCGTGCTCTCGATGATCGGCCTGGGAATCATCTGGCTGGGCGTCATCTGGCAGCGGCGCGAGGGCGAATGGTCGCAGCAGCTGCGCGCGCTGCTGCCCGAGGCGCTGCGCGAGCTGATCGAGGCGCGCTCGGTTCGCTGATCGGGCGTGGCCGCCGAGGACCAGACCATGGACGTGAGGCGAATTTCGGGTGCGCTGGGCGCCGAGATCCGGGGCGTGGACCTGGCAGGGCCTTTGAGCGAAGCGCAGGTGGCCGATATCCGGCGCGCCTGGCTCGAGCACCTGGTGGTGTTCTTTCGCGACCAGCCTTTGGCGCCGGCGCAGTACATGGCGTTCGCCGGGCGCTTCGGCGAGCCGGTCGAGTATCCGCTGGTGAAAGGGATCGAAGGCTTCCCCAAGATCATCGAGGTGAAAAAGCTCGAGCACGAACGCATCAATTTCGGCGGCATCTGGCATTCCGACACCAGCTATCTCGAACGGCCGCCGATGGGCTCGATGCTGCTGGCGCGCGAGCTGCCGCCATTCGGCGGCGATACCCTGTTCGCCAACATGTACCTCGCCTACGAGGCGCTGTCCGACGGGATGAAGCGCATGCTTGCCGGGCTGAAGGCGGTGAACACCTCGGGCAAAGCGAACGCCTCGAAGACGCGCGAAGACCGAATCAAGACCGACGGCCGCGAAAGCGCGGGCGAATTCGTCGCCGAGCATCCAATCGTGCGCACGCACCCGGAGACCGGGCGCAAGGCGCTGTACGTCAATCCGGGCCACACGCTGCGCATCGCCGGCCTGAGCGAGGAGGAGAGCGCGCCGATCCTGTCGTACCTGTATCAGCACCAGATCCGGCCCGAATTCACCTGCCGTTTCGTCTGGCAGCCCGGATCGATCGCGCTCTGGGACAACCGCTGCGCGCAGCACAACCCGGTGAACGACTATCACGGCTACCGGCGCCTGCTGCACCGGATCACGCTCGCGGGCGACCGGCCGCACTGAGGCGCGCGCCGACGTGCTGCGCCTGTTCGCCGTGCTCAACGCGCGTTTCGCGCATCAGCGCGGGCGCACTGCGCTTTCCGTCGCCGCTATTGCCCTGGGGGTCGCGCTCGGCTTCGCGGTGAGCCTGATCAACCGCGTCGCGGTGGAGGAGCTCGCCGCCGGAGTGCGATCGCTTGCCGGCGATGCCGATCTCGAAGTGCGCGGCGGGCGCGCCGGCTTTGCGGAGGCGCTCTATGCCGAGATCGCAAGGCTGCCCGGCGTTGCCGCGGCAAGCCCGGTGCTCGAAGTCGAGGCGCGCCTTGCGGACAGCGACCGCAGCTTGCGGCTGATAGGCGTCGATCCGCTGCGCGCAGCGCAGATCCAGCCGGCGCAGTTCGCCGACGCGCCGGAGCGGCGCCTCGAGCTGCTCAAGCCCGACGCAGTGTTTCTTTCCGCCGCAGCGGCCGAGGCGCTTGGGCTGCGGCAGGGCGACAGCTTGCGCATCGTCTCCGGTCTCGCGCCGGTTGCATTGCACGTCGCTGGCGTGTTGCCGGCTTCGAGCGTGCGCGGCGTGGCCGCATTCACCGACATTGCGACTGCGCAGTGGCGTCTCGAGCGGCTGGGGCAGCTCAACCGCATCGATCTGCGTCTCGCGCCAGGTGCCGACCGCGGGCAGTTGCAAGCGCGCATCGCGGCGCTGCTGCCGGCGGGCGTGAGCGTGGTTGCGCTCGACGCGGTGGAGGAGAGCAGCGCCAACCTGTCGCGCGCCTATCGTGTCAATCTGAACGTGCTGGCGCTGGTGGCGCTGTTCACCGGCGGCTTCCTGGTGTTCTCGGCACAGGCGCTCGAGGCGGCGCGCCGCCGTGGCGAGCATGCGCTGCTGCGCGTGCTGGGGGTGCAGCGCCGCGGCATCGCTCAGCTGGTGCTGCTTGAGGCGGCGGCAATCGGCGCGATCGGCAGTGTCATCGGGTTGGCGCTGGGCTATGCGCTCGCGTTCGCGGCGATTCGTTACGCGGGGGCCGACTTGGGAGCGGGAATGTTCCGCGGCGTGCAGCCCGAGCTTTTATTCCCGATCGGGAATAATGCGCTCTACCTGGCGGCGGGCATCGCGGTCGCGCTGGCGGGGGCACTGCTGCCGGCGCTGGACGCGGCGCGCACGCCCGTGGCGCAGGCGCTCAAGGCTGGCGACGAGCAGCGCATGTTCGAGCGCGTCGCCTGGCTGTGGCCGGGAATCGCAATGTTCGCGCTCGCGGCGCTGCTGGCGCAGCTCGCCCCCGTGGATGGCGTGCCGCTGTTCGGTTATGCCTCGATCGCCTGCATGCTGGTGGGGGGCTTGCTGCTCATGCCGCGCCTGGCGCAGGCGGCGTTCGATGCGCTGCCGCTGTCTCGCCGTGTGCCGCAGGCGCTGGCGCTGGCACAGCTACGCGGCGCCCCGGGGCAGGCGATGGTAAGCCTCGCCGCGATAGTCGCCAGCTTCTCGCTCATGGCGGCGATGGCCATCATGGTGGCCTCCTTCCGGCAGTCGGTAGACGACTGGCTCGGCGCGGTGCTGCCGGCGGATCTTTACTTCCGCACCACGCACGCCGGCGAAACCGCGCACCTCGAACCCGCGTTCGAGGAGGCTGTGCGCGCCCTGCCGCAGATCGAGCGCGCCGAATTTCTGCGTACCGGCCGCATCACGCTCGATCCAATTCGCCCCGCGGTGTCGCTGATCGCCCGCGACATGACGCGCGCCGGGAGCCCGCTCGTGTTTCCGCTGCTGCGCGCCGGCGAGGAGCGCAAGCCGGGGGACCCGTCGCCGGCCTGGATCTCCGAGGCGGTCGCGGACCTGTATGGCTATCGCGTCGGAGCGAGGATCGAGTTGCCGGTCGCGGGGAAGAAACATGCGTTCGTGGTCGCCGGCGTATGGCGCGATTACGCGCGCCAGCACGGCGCGATCGTGATCGAGCGAGCGACCTACGTGGCGCTCAGCGGCGACCGCCGCAGCAACGATGCGGCCCTGTGGCTCAGGCCGGGGGCGACACCAGCAGCGGCGATGGACGCCTTGCGGCGCCTGCCCGGCGGCGAGCTGCTCGAAGTGGCGGGACCGGGGGAGATTCGCCGAATGTCGCTGCGCATGTTCGATCGCACCTTCGCCGTCACCTACGCGCTCGAGGCGGTGGCGGTACTGGTCGGGTTATTCGGGCTTTCCTCCAGCGTCGGCGCGATCGTGCTGGCGCGGCGGCGCGAGTTCGGCGTGCTGCGCCACCTCGGCATGACCCGGCGCCAGATCGGCGCCATGCTTGCCACGGAGGGCGGGTTGCTCGCGCTGCTCGGCGCGGCGGCGGGTCTGGCGCTCGGATTCCTCATCAGCCTGGTGCTGATCCACGTCGTGAACCGTCAATCGTTCAACTGGGGCATGGATCTGCATCCGCCCTGGGCGATGCTGGCGCTGCTTTCGGCGCTGCTGATCGCCACCGCTGCCTTGACTGCGCTGTGGTCGGGGCGGGAGGCGACGGGCATGGGGCCGGTGCGGGCGGTGAAGGAGGATTGGTGAAAAAGCAGGATTCAGGATCCAGGATGCAGGGATGAGGCGGAGGGAGTTTTTCGCCGCCGCGGCAGCACTGGCGGTCACGCCTGGAGTGCGCGCGGCGGGGGTGAGCTATCCGGTGGTGACGCCGGGATACCCCTTGAGCTTTCCGCGCGACCACGGGGCGCATCCCGAATACCGACAGGAGTGGTGGTATGTCACCGGTTGGCTGGCGACGCCGCGTGGCGAGCCGCTCGGCTTCCAGGTGACTTTCTTCCGCGCGCGCCCGGACATCGTGACCGACAACCCGAGCGCGTTCACGCCGCGCCAGATCATCCTCGCGCACGCCGCGCTGTCGGACCCGCGACACGGCCGCCTGCGCCACGAGGAGCGCGCGGCGCGCGGCGCGCTCGGCCTCGCGGGCGCGGAGCAGGCGACGACGCGCGTCTGGCTGGACGACTGGCGTCTCGAGCTTGGCGACGGGCGCTACCGGGCGCGCATCGCAGCGCGCGAGTTTGCGCTCGATCTGGAATTCGCCGCCGCGCAGCCGCCGCTCGCGCAGGGCGATGCCGGCTTCTCGCGCAAGGGCGCGCGCCCGCAAGAGGCGAGCTATTACTACAGCCGCCCGCACCTGGCCGTGAGCGGCACATTGGAGCGGGGCGGGGCGCGCGAAACCGTGAGCGGTACGGCCTGGCTCGATCACGAGTGGTCGAGCCAGTACATGGCGGCCGGCGCCGATGGCTGGGACTGGGCCGGAATCAACCTCGTGGATGGCCGCGCGCTGACGGCGTTCCGCATGCGCGGCAAGGACGGCGCGACGCTTTACGCGCCGCCCGGGGTGACCTTCACTCCGCTGCGGACCTGGCGCTCGCCGCGCACCGGCGTCGCGTACCCGGTTGCGATGCGGGTTGCGGCGGGTGGCGAGGCCTGGACCCTTGAGCCGCTGATGGATGACCAGGAGCTCGATGCCCGCGCCAGCACCGGCACCATCTACTGGGAAGGGGCGGTGCGTGCCATGCAGGATGGCAAAGAAGCGGGGCGCGGCTACCTCGAGCTCACCGGCTATTGGCGGCCGATGCGGCTCTGAAGCCAGGGACCCTCTGATCAATTCACGCGCATGCGCGTTGCGGCCGGAACGCGGCGCCTGCTAGGCGCGAGGCCGCAGCGATATGTCGATATCGCAAGGCCGAGCAACAACGCAGGCGCCCGTGTCATCGCGCTATCGTACCTCGGAGATCGCGTCTTCCGGCCGCAACCCGAGGGCGGCGAGGGCCTCTGCCTTGAACCTTTGCGGCTGGCCTCGCCGCCCAGAGGGACGGGGCGAGTTTTCGCGCATGGCAGCGCCATCGGCCGCCTTGTGGACGTCAAGTACACGGCGGCGTCCGCTGGCTCGCCCTGCACGAAAATCGCCACCGTCGCGCACGCGGGAATTGGTCAGAGGGTCCCAGACAGCGCCACGCCGGCGAGGATGAGCGCGATGCCGGCGAAGTGGAACCAGTGCGGGTATTCGCCGAGGAACAGCGCCGCCAGCGCGACCCCGATCGCCGGCATCAGGTGCATGGTGGCGCCGGCGCGGCTCGCGCCCAGGCGTTGCACGACGTAGCTCCAGCCCCAGTACGCAAGCAGCAGCGAGCCGATGGCAGAGTAGAGCACCGCTGCCGCGCTCGCGGCGGACAGCGCGACGCGCGCGCCGTGTGCGACCTCCCATGCCACCCAGGGCGCCATGAAGCCCAGGCCGAGCGCGCAAAGCACCACCAGGAATTCGGGCGTCTCGAGCGCATCGCGCCGCAGGCGCAGGAAAACCGTATACGAGCCCCACATCGCCATGGAGATCAACGCCATCAGGTCGCCCCGATTGAAGGACAGCTTGGCGAGCGCCGCGACGCTGCCTTGCGAGGCGATGAGCACCACGCCGCAGAACGAAATCAGCACGCCGGCCCACTGGCGCGCGGCGATCGGCTCCCCGAGCAGCGGCCGCGCCAGCAGCAGGATGAAGATCGGCGCGGTGGAGAGATACAGCACCGCGCTGGTGGCGGTGGTGTAGTGCAGCCCGAGCCATTGGAAGGCGAGGTGCAGGCCGCCGCCGGCGAGGCCAAGCGCCGCCATTACCTGCCAGTCGCGGCGGCCGAAGGCGGCGATCTTGGCGGCGACGCCGCGCCAGCAAAATGGCGCTAGCAGCGCGATCACGATCAGCAGGCGCGCCGCGGTGGCGAGGCCGGGCGCGATTTCGTCGCGCACCGCGCGCGCCACGATCCAGTTGCCGGACCACAGCGAAAGCGAGGCGAGCAGCACGAGAATGGCGGCGAAACGCATGCGTGCCCATTATCGCCTGCGTGCTAATCTGGCCCGATGCCGCATGCGAGCGCCGCCGGGCACAACCTCGAGTACCAATGGATCGACGGCAAGGAGCCGGCGCTGGTGTTGCTGCACGAAGGCCTGGGCTCGATCCGGCAATGGCGCGACTTTCCGGCGCAGCTTGCCGAGCGCACCGGGCGGCGCACGCTGCTCTACAACCGCTATGGCTATGGCGATTCGGACGTGCTCGCCGAGCCGCGCGTCGGCGTGCGCTTCATGCACGACGAAGCCCTCGGCGCACTGCCCGATCTGCTGCGCGCGCTCGATATGCGCGAGCCGGTGCTGGTGGGCCATTCGGACGGCGCCTCCATCGCGCTCATTTACGCCGGCGCGGGCCATGCGGTGCGCGGGCTGGCGCTGATGGCGCCGCACGTGTTCGTGGAGGACATCTGCATCCGCTCGATCGAGGCGGCGAGGCGCACTTTTGCAACCACCGACCTGCGCGAGCGCCTCGGACGCTATCATCGCGATGCGGCCAAAACGTTTTATCTTTGGAGCGATGTCTGGCTGGATCCTGAATTCAGGCAATGGAACATCGAGCAATACCTGCCCGCGATCGGCTGCCCGGTGCTTGCGATCCAGGGCGAGGACGACGAGTACGGCACCATGGCGCAGGTCGACGCCATCGCGCGCCAGGTGAAAGGGCGTTGCGAGCTATTGAAACTCGCGGCCTGCGGCCATTCGCCGCATCGCGACCAGCCCGAGCACGCGCTCGCGGCGATAGCAAAGTTCGTGCATGAGCTCGACGGCTGACAGCCTGCGCCAGGACGTGCAGGTGATCGGGCTGATCGCGCTGGCGCACGGCCTGTCGCACTTTTTCCAGATCGCGACCGCGGTGGTGTTCCCGCTGATCAAGGACGACCTCGGGGTGTCGTACGCGGCACTGGGCGCGACGGTTGCGCTGTACTACGTGGTTTCCGGCATCTGCCAGACGCTCGCCGGTTTCGCGGTGGACCGCTACGGCGCGCGCCGCGTGCTGTTCTCGGGCCTGGTGCTGGCGGTGGCGGGCGCGCTGCTAGCGGGGCTGGCGCGAAGCTACGACATGCTGGTGCTTGCGGCGGTGGTGGGTGGGCTCGGCAACAGCGTGTTCCACCCTTGCGATTTCTCGATTCTGAATGCGCGCGTGCAGAAGTCGCGCCTGGGATACGCCTTCAGCTGGCACGGCATCGCCGGCTTCCTCGGCTATGCGCTTGCGCCGGCCTACGGCATCGCCATGGCGGGTGCTTTCGGCTGGCGCGGCGCGTTGCTCGGGGCAGCGGGCTTCGGTGCCGTGATAACTGTTTTCCTGGCCTTGCAGCGCGCCGCGATCCATGTCGCGCCGGCGGACTCGCGGCACGCCGCCTCAGGCGGGCTCGAGGCCGATGTGCGCGTGCTGCTGTCGGCGCCGGTGCTGATGTGCTTCGCCTACTTCGTGTTCATCGCGGTCGGCTTCATCGCCATCCAGACCTTCGGCGTAGCTACCATGATCGCGCTCTACGGCGCGAGCGCCGCGCTCGCCTCGCTGGCGCTCACCAGCTATCTCCTCGGCGCCGCGGCGGGGATTTTCGCCGGCGGCTTCATCGCAGTGCGCTACTCGCGCCATGACCTGGTCGCGGTGGGCGGAATGCTGGTGAGCGGCGCATTGACCTTTGTGCTCGCTGCCGCATGGCTGCCCGCTACCGCGCTGCCGCTGCTGCTTGCCGCGATCGGCTTCGCCGGAGGGCTCACCAACCCGTCGCGCGATCTGATCGTGCGTGCAGCGACGCCGCCGGGGGCGACCGGCAAGGTGTACGGTTTCGTTTATTCGGGGCTCGACGTCGGCTCGATGCTGACGCCAGTGGTGCTAGGCTGGATGCTCGACACCGGCCGGCCGGCGGCGGTGTTCTACTCAGTCGTGGTGGCGGTGGCGCTGACCATCGCCACGGTGCTCAACCTGCCGCGCCAGGCCGCGCGGCCAGTGCCTCAGTCCCTGTAATTCGAACCCTTGCGCTCGAGCATGCGCAGCAGCGCCGGCCAGTCCTTGCGCGCCGCCGTGCGGTCCATGCGGTGGAACTGCTCCGATGCGGTATCGGCAGCGTGCTGCGCCATCAGCAGGACGTTGTCCATGCCGCCGGCGAGCGCATCCACCTGGATCTGGCAGGCGCAGTCGAGGTAGTACATCACTTCGAACGCCTCGCGCACCGACTCGCCGAGCGCGAGCAAACCGTGGTTGCGCAGGATCATTGCCTTGGAGGTCGTGCCCAGATCGCGCGCTAGGCGCGTGCGCTCATCCATGTCGAGCGCGATGCCTTCGTAGTCGTGATAGGTCACTTCCCGCTGTACCCGCATGGCGTGCTGGCTGATCGGCAGCAGGCCGCATTTCATCGCCGATACCGCGACTCCGGGCCGGGTGTGCGTGTGGATCACGCACTGGATTTCGGGCCGCGCCTGGTGCACCGCGCCGTGAATGACGAATCCGGCATGGTTGTAGCCGAGGCCGGTGGTGTCTTCGAGCACCTTGCCGTCATGGTCGATCTTGACCAAGTTCGACGCCGTGATCTCGTCGAACATGAGGCCGTAGGCATTGATCAGGTAGTGGTCGTGCTCGCCGGGCACGCGCGCCGAGAAATGCGTGTAGATGAGGTCGGTCCACTTGAAATGCGCCGCGAGCTGATAGGCGGCGGCGAGGTCGACGCGGAGGTTCCATTCTTCCTGGCTGACGCGCTCGCGGACCGGCTTGGACGGCTTAGGCTGCAATACGGCGCTCATGGGCGGCCTCCTTCGTGGAACCGGATTCTACTGCCTCCTGCGCCTCGAGCAGCAGCCTCGGATCGTTCTGCGAAAGGCGCGCGGAGTCGGAAAGCATGCGGCGCCACAGGCGCGCGCGCGAATGGCCGTGATACAGGCCCAGCATGTGGCGGGCGATATGGCGCAGCTTCGTGCCGGCGGCTGCCTGGCGCACCGCGTAGGCGTGCATGGCGCGCACCACGTCCGCGCGCGTGTTGCCCGGCGCGGCGATCACCCAGGGATCGTGGTATGCCGCACGCCCGAGCATGACGCCGTCCACGTGCTCGAGATGTGCGGCGTTCGCATCGTGGGAGGCGATGCCGCCGTTCAGCACGATCTCGAGATGCGGGAAATCGCGTTTCAGGCGATAGGCATCGGCGTAGCGCAACGGCGGCACCTCGCGGTTTTCCTTGGGCGACAGGCCCTTCAGCACCGCATTGCGCGCGTGCACGATAAAAGTGCGGCAACCCGCAGCGGCGACGCGCGCCACGAAATCGTGCACGAAGCCGTAATCCTCGATGCGGTCGATGCCCAATCTATGCTTCACCGTGACCGGGAGCGCCACCGCCTCGCGCATTGCGCGCACGCAATCGGCGACCAACTCCGGCTCGGCCATCAGGCAGGCGCCGAACGCGCCTTTCTGCACGCGCTCGCTTGGGCAGCCGATGTTCAGGTTGACCTCGTCGTAGCCGTACTGGGCGACCAGCCGTGCGCAGGCCGCGAGCGCCTCGGGCTCGCTGCCGCCGAGCTGCGCGCCGACCGGGTGCTCGGCGCCATCGAAGGCGAGGTGGCGCTGGACATTGCCGTGCAGCAGCGCGCCCGTGGTGATCATCTCGGTGTAGAGGAAAGCCTGCGGCGACACCTGGCGCAGGAAAAACCGGCAATGCCGATCTGTCCAATCCATCATCGGCGCGACGCAAAGACGGTGCGGGGGGAACGGGCCCCTTCCGGCAGGTTCGTTCGGAGCCTTCCCGTTCCCCCCGCGCCCCCCGGCGCGTGCGTTTGCGTCGTCGCTCATCGAGCAGCGCCTGCGTGCTGGCCGGTGCTCTCGGCACGCAGCCGGACCAAGCCGAGCAGGCACTCGGTGAACGGCGCCCGCATGCCGGCATGGCGCGCGATCTCGAGCGTGCCGCTGAGCAGGCCGTCGATCTCGAGCGCTTTACCGGCTTCGAGGTCCTGCAGCATCGAGGTCTTGAATGCGCCCAGCTTGCGCGCCATGTCCATACGCGCCTCGGGATCGATGTCCGCGTCCACGCCGACGGCGCGGCCAATGGCGAGGCATTCGCGCATGATCGCGACCATGTAGTCCTTGACCTGCTGGTCGGCGATCATCCGCTCGGCGGTGGCGAGCGTCAGTGCAGAGACCGGGTTGAAGCTCACGTTACCGAGCAGCTTGACCCAGAAGTCCTTCTCGATGAACGGGCTCACCATCACCTCGAAGCCCGCGCCCTGCAGCGCCTCGGCGATCCGTTGCGTGCGTTCAGTGTTTTTGCCGCCCGGCTCGCCGAGAATCAGGCGCGCCCCCATGTTGTGGCTGATCAGGCCCGGCTCGGGCGTCGAGGCGGCGAGATGGATCACGCAGCCGACGATGCGCTCGGTAGGCATGGCGCGCGCCAGCGCGCCGCCGGCATCCAGGGTTTCCAGGCGCAGCTTGCCGCCGCCGAAGGGCAGGCGGTCGAAGAACCACCACGGCACGCCGTTCATCGCCGTCACGATAGAGGTCTGTGCGCCGAGCAGCGGGCCGATGCGCGCCGCGACCTCGGGCAGGCTCTGGCCCTTCACCGTCACGATGACGTAATCCTGCGCGCCGAGCTTCGCAGGATCGCTGTCGGCGCGCGGCCGCGTCACGCTCACTTCGCCGCTGGCGCCGGACTTGATGCGCAGGCCCGAGGCGCGAATCGCCTCCAGCTGCGCGCCGCGCGCGACCAGCGACACCTCGTGCCCGGCGCGCGCCAGCCAGTCGGCCATCACGCCGCCGACCGCCCCCGCGCCATAAATGCATATTTTCATTCTGTTATTCTAGCGTCCCGTGTTTGCCTTCATGAAAAAGCTCAAGGCGCTGCTGCCCGCGGCGAGCACGCTTCCCGGGCGCACCGCGAAGATGCCGGTGCCGGAGCGGCATTTCGTCAATGGCGCGCCACTTTCGCCGCCGTTTGCCGCGCCTCTGGAGCGCGCCGTGTTCGGCATGGGCTGTTTCTGGGGCGCCGAGCGGCTGTTCTGGCAGATCCCCGGCGTGCACACCACTGCGGTCGGTTATGCCGGCGGCAACACTCCCAATCCGAGCTACGAGGAAGTGTGCAGCGGCTTCACCAATCACACCGAGGCGGTGCTGGTGGTGTTCGATCCCAGGCAGGTGAGCTACGCAGCGCTGCTCAAGGTGTTCTGGGAGGGCCACAACCCGACGCAGGGCATGCGCCAGGGCAACGACGCCGGCACCCAGTACCGCTCCGCGATCTACGCCTACGGCGCGGAGCAATTGCGCGTTGCGCTCGCCTCGCGCGAGCAGTACCAGCAGATGCTTTCGAAAGGAGGCTTCGGCGCCATCACCACGGAAATCCGCGAGGCGCCGGAGTTCTATTACGCCGAGGACTACCACCAGCAGTACCTCGGCAAGAATCCGGATGGCTACTGCGGGCTCGGCGGCACCGGCGTGTCCTGCCCGGTGAGCGTGGCGGCGCGCGCCGCATAGCGGTGGAGCACGCGCCAGGCATGCGCCTGGACAAGTGGCTGTGGGTGGCGCGCTTCTACAAATCGCGCGGCCTGGCGCATAGCGCGATCGAAGGCGGGCACGTCAAGATCAACCAGGAAAGCGCCAAGCCGTCGAGGGAAATTCGACCGGGCGACAAACTTTCCATCCGCATTGGCGAGTATTCTTGGGGTGTCACGGTGCTCGCGCTTGAGGTGCAGCGCGGGCCGGCGCCCGACGCGCGCCTGCTGTACGAAGAGGACGAAGACAGCCTGGCGCGGCGCGCGCAGGCGATGCAAGCGCGCAAGCTGCAGCACAAGCCCGAGCGCCGCGGTCGCCCCGACAAGCGCGAACGCAGATCGCTACAGCGTTTCCGCGGGCGCTAGCCGCGCTAGGGCGCTAGGGGGTCAGGTCTTTAGCTTGCAGGCAAGTTCTGGCATCTGCTGCCTGCAAGCTAAAGACCTGACCCCATCTTTACCATTCTCAAGCCGCTTTCGAGGCGGCTGGCGCGGAAATCAACTGTCGCAAGACGTACGGCAAAATGCCGCCGTGCTTGTAGTAGTCCACCTCGATCCCGGTATCGATGCGCGATTTCACTTTGACTGATTGCGCCGTGCCGTCGGCGCGCCGGATGATCAGCGTCAGCTCCTGCTGCGGCCGGATGTCGTCCAGGCCCTGGATGTCGATCGTCTCGTCACCTTTGAGGCCGAGCGACTGCGCGCTGTCGGAGCCGATGAACTGCAGCGGCAGCACCCCCATGCCGACCAGGTTGGAGCGATGGATGCGCTCGAAGCTGCGCGCGATCACCGCTTTCACCCCGAGCAGCTGCGTGCCCTTCGCCGCCCAGTCGCGCGAAGAGCCGGTGCCGTATTCCTCGCCGCCGAACACCACCGTCGGCGTGCGCTCTGCGATGTAGCGCATCGCGGCTTCGTAGATCGGCAGTTCCTCGCCCGGCCGGGTCTTTCCCATGTATCGGGTCAGGCCGCCTTCCTTGCCGCCGAGCATCAGATTCTTGATGCGCACGTTGGCGAAGGTGCCGCGCATCATCACCTCGTGGTTGCCGCGGCGCGCGCCGTAGGAATTGAAGTCTGCCACCGCGACGTCGTGCTCCTGCAGGTAGATGCCCGCGGGCGAGGTCGGCTTGATCGAGCCCGCCGGGCTGATGTGGTCGGTGGTCACGGAGTCGCCGAACATGCCGAGGATCCTGGCGCCCGAGATGTTGCCGCTACTGCCGGGCTGCATGCCGAAGCCCTGGAAAAACGGCGGCTCGGCGATGTAGCTGGATTTCGGCCAGCTGTACACCTGCCCGGAAGGCGCCGGGATCTTCTTCCACAACGGATTGGCGTCGGCAAGATTGCTGTACAGCCTCTTGAAGGTGGGCGCGTCCATCGCCAGCTTCAGGAGCGCTTCGATCTCCTCGCGCGCCGGCCAGATGTGGCCGATGTACACGTCCTGCCCGTCCTTGGATTTCCCGAGCGGCTCCGTGCGCAGGTCCTTGAGCATCGTGCCCGCGATCGCATAGGCGACCACCAGCGGCGGCGAGGCGAGGAAATTGGCGCGGATGTTGGGGTGGATGCGGGCCTCGAAGTTGCGGTTGCCCGAGAGCACCGCGGCGCACACGAGGTCGTTCTTCACCACCGCCTCCTCGATCGGCGGCGCCAGCGGCCCGGAGTTGCCGATGCATGTGGTGCAGCCATAGCCGGCGAGGTAGAAACCGACCTTCTCGAGATAGGGCAGCAGCCCCGACTTGGTCAGGTACTCGGTGACCACGCGCGAGCCCGGGGCGAGCGAAGTCTTGACGTGCGGCTTGACCTTGAGGCCGAGCTCGACGGCTTTTTTTGCCAGCAGTCCGGCCGCGATCAGCACGCTCGGATTAGAAGTATTGGTGCAGGAAGTGATCGCCGCGATCAGCACATCGCCGTTCTTCAACTCTATGCCGTCGTAGGTCCTGTGACTCTTGGCCAAGTCCTCGGCCTTTTTGGCGAAGCCGCTCTCGGCCACCGGCTTGGAGAACAGGCTCGTGAAGCTGCTCTTGACCTTGTCGAGATTGATGCGGTCCTGCGGCCGCTTCGGTCCGGCGAGCGAAGGCATCACGCTCGACAGGTCGAGCGCCAGCGCCTGCGAGTAGTCGATCGCGCCCTGCTTCGGGATGCCGTACAGCCCCTGCGCCTTGAAGTAGGCGGCAAAGGCATCGATTTCCGCGTCCGTGCGCCCAGTGCCGCGCATGTAAGCGATGGTCTTGTCGTCCACCGGGAAGAAACCCATGGTGGCGCCGTACTCGGGCGCCATGTTGGCCACCGTGGCGCGGTCGGGCAGTGCCAGCGACTCGGTGCCGGCGCCGAAGAATTCCACGAACTTGCCAACCACCTTGGCCTTGCGCAGCATCTCGGTGACCGTGAGCACGAGGTCGGTCGCGGTGCAGGCCGGATGCAGCTTGCCCGTCAGGTGGACGCCGACCACGTCGGGCGTCAGGATGTAAACCGGCTGGCCGAGCATGCCGGCCTCGGCCTCGATGCCGCCCACGCCCCAGCCGACCACGCCGATGCCGTTGATCATGGTGGTGTGGCTGTCGGTGCCGACCAGAGTGTCCGGGTAGTAGACGCCTTCCTTCGAGCGGTGCACGCCTCGCGCCAGGTACTCGAGGTTCACCTGGTGCACGATGCCGATGCCAGGCGGCACCACCTTGAAGGTGTCGAACGCCTGCATGCCCCACTTCATGAACTGGTAGCGCTCCTGGTTGCGCTTGAACTCGAGCTTCATGTTGAGGTCGAGCGCGTTCTTCGAGCCGTAGTGGTCGATCTGCACCGAGTGGTCCACCACCAGGTCCACCGGCACCAGCGGCTCGATCAGCTTCGGGTCGCGGCCCATTTTCTGCGCCACGCCGCGCATCGCCGCCAGGTCGCACAGCAGCGGCACGCCGGTAAAATCCTGCAGCACGATGCGCGCGACGATGAAAGGAATCTCGTTCACGCGCTCGGCATTCGGCTTCCAGTTTGCGAGCTGCCGCACGTGCTCCTCGGTGACCTTCTTGCCGTCGCAGTTCCTGAGCACGGATTCGAGCACGATGCGGATCGACACCGGCAGGCGCGCGACGTCGACGCCGAGCGCCTTGCCGAGCGCCAGCAGGGAATAGAACTTGCCGCCTTTCAGCGGCTGCAGGGTGCGGTGCAGGTCATGCGGCATCGAAGCCTCCGTCATTGGTCCAGACGCAGGACGGGCGCTGCGATGCGACCTCGTCCATCTGCTTGAGTTGCTCGAGCACGCGCGCGCGCCGCTCGATGAGATCCGCCAGCTGCTCGTCGCAGCGGGCGATCGGGGTAGGGTAGCTGCGGATCTGCGCGCTCAGCTCCTCGAGCCGGCGTTGCAGGTCGCGGCGCATTCAGATCACCATCCGGTCTACGAACTCGTGCACCGGCGTCGCCTCGAGGCGGCGCTGGTCGGTGCAAGTGTAAAGTATGACTTTACACTGCTTGTCGGGGAAGCGGCGTGCCAGGTTGGTCTTGAACTTCTCGACCAGCAACGGCATGCCCTCGCTGCGCCGGCGCTTGTGCCCGATCGGGTACTCGCACACGAACTCGCCCAGCTTGCTGCGGTCCTTGAACTCGACCTTGAGCGCGTTGGCGATCGAGCGCTTGGCCGGGTCGTGGTAGTCCTTGCTGAAACCCTTGTCCTCGACGCATACGATCTTCGCGCGCAAGGCGTCGATGCGCGGGTCCTTGGCCACGACGTCCTCGTAGTCGGCCGCGGTCAGGCGACCGAACAAAACCGGCAGCGCCACCATGTACTGGATGCAATGGTCGCGGTCGGCCGGATTGGCAAGCGGGCCCTGCTTGTCGATGATGCGGATCGCCGCCTGGTGCGTGCGGATGGTGATGCGCTTGATGTCCTCTGGTTTGCGCCGGGCGCGCCGCAGCTCGGCGTGGATGTCCATCGCGCACTCGACCGCGGTCTGGGCGTGGAATTCGGCGGGGTAGGAGATCTTGAACAGCACGTTCTCCATCACGTAGCTGCCGAACGGGCGCTGGAACTTGAACGGCTTGCCCTTGAACAGCACGTCGTAGAAGCCCCAGCGCTTGGCGCTGAGCACCGACGGGTAGCCCATCTCGCCGCTCTTCGAAATCAGCGCCAGCCGCACCGCACGGCTGGTGGCGTCGCCCGCGGCCCAGCTCTTGCGCGAGCCGGTATTGGGCGCGTGGCGGTAGGTGCGCAGCGACTGCCCGTCCACCCAGGCTTGCGACACCGCGTTCACTACCTCGTCGTAGCTGCAACCGATCATGTGCGCGACCACCGCTGTCGAAGCGACCTTGACCAGCACCACGTGGTCGAGGCCGACGCGGTTGAACGAGTTCTCGAGCGCGAGCACGCCCTGGATCTCATGCGCCTTGATCATCGCAGCCAGCACATCCCGCATCAGCAGCGGCTTGCCGCCTTCAGCGACCGCGCAACGCGACAGCCAGTCGGCGGTGGCGAGGATTCCGCCGAGATTGTCCGAGGGGTGGCCCCACTCGGCAGCCAGCCAAGTGTCGTTGAAATCGAGCCAGCGGATCATGGCGCCGATGTTGAACGCGGCCTGCACCGGGTCGAGCTGGAACTGGGTGCCCGGCACCCTGGCGCCGTTCGGCACCACTGTTCCCTTGACCACCGGGCCGAGCATCTTGGTGCAGGCGGGATATTCGAGCGCTTCGAGCCCGCAGCCGATCGTGTCCATCAGGCAGTAACGCGCTGTCTCGAACGCTGCGCTGCTCTTGACCTGGTATTTGGTGGCGTAGTCGGCGATCTTGACGAGGACGTCGTCAGGCTTTGGGCGGACGTTGGAAATGTGGCTGGGCATCAGGATTCAGGATTCAGGATCGAGGATTCAGGGGTCAAGAGCCGTCTTCGGGTTCGCTCAAGGGTTTGAAGGTGTGCTCGGCGCCGCCCGCCTTGGGCGAGTGATTTGCAGGCGGTGGCGAGGTGCGCTCGCCGGAGGCCTTGTCCCACCAGATGGCGCGGCCACGGCGCTGCGATTCGAGCTCCTCGGGGTGCTTGGCGAGGAACTGGCGCATGAATTTGGTCAGGTCGGATTCGTACATGATCACTTGCGCTGCGCGAGCGGCAGCCACTTGCGGTTTTCGGGGCCGGTGTAGTTGGCGCTCGGTCGAATGATCTTGCCGTCGATGCGCTGCTCGATGACGTGCGCCGCCCAGCCGCTGGTGCGCGAGATCACGAACAGCGGCGTGAACATCGCGGTCGGCACGCCTATCTCGTGGTACGACACCGCGCTGAACCAGTCCAGGTTGGCGAACATCTTCTTCTCGTTCCACATTACCGACTCGATGCGCTCGGCGATGTCGTAGAGCTTCATGTCGCCGCGCTCCTGACACAGGCGGCGCGCCACTTCCTTGATGATCTTGTTGCGCGGATCGCCGATGGTGTAGACGGGGTGGCCGAAGCCGATCACGATCTCCTTGGCGGCCATGCGCCGCCGGATGTCGGCTTCGGCCTGGTCGGGACCGGCGTAGCGGTTCTGGATTTCGTAGGACACTTCGTTGGCGCCGCCGTGCTTGGGGCCGCGCAGCGCGCCGATGCCGCCGCAGATCGCGCTGTACATGTCGGAGCCGGTGCCTGCCACGACGCGGCAGGTAAAGGTGCTGGCGTTGAACTCGTGCTCGGCGTACAGCACGAGCGAAGTGTGCATGGCGCGCACGTGCGAGGCGGGCGGCGCGCGGCCGTGCAGCAAGTGCAGGAAATGGCCGCCGATGGAATCGTCGTCGCTTTCGGTCTCGATCCTGCGGCCGTTGTGGCTGTAGTGGTACCAGTACAGCAGCATCGAGCCGAAGCTCGCCATCAGGCGGTCGGCGATGTCGCGCGCCCCGGCGACCGCGTGCTCGTCCTTTTCCGGCAGGATGGTGCCGAGCACCGAGCAGCCGGTGCGCATCACGTCCATCGGGTGCGCCGAAGCCGGCACGCGCTCCAGCGCCTCCTTGAGGTTCTCCGGCAGGCCGCGCAGGCCGCGCAGCTTCCTCTTGTAGGCGGCGAGCTCGTTGGCGGTGGGCAGCGCCTCGTGCACCAGCAGGTAGGCGACCTCCTCGAACTCCGCGTGATCGGCGAAATCGAGGATGTCGTAGCCGCGGTAATGCAGGTCGTTCCCGGTCCGCCCCACGGTGCACAGCGCTGTATTGCCGGCGGGAGTGCCCGAGAGGGCGACGGATTTCTTCGTCTTGGGTGCGCCGGCCGCCGCATCACTCATGCGCTTTTCTCCTTGGAGAACAGCTCGTCGAGCTTGTTCTCGTACGAGTGGTAGTTGAGGAAATCGTACAGCTGCTCGCGCGTCTGCATGGCGGCGAGGACGTTTTTCTGCGTGCCGTCGCGGCGCACCGCCTGGTACACGGCAAGCGCCGCCTGGTTCATGGCGCGAAACGCCGACAGCGGGTAAAGCGCCAGCGACACGCCCGCCGCGCGCAGCTCCTCGAGCGTGAACAGAGGCGTCTGGCCGAATTCCGTGATGTTGGCGAGCACCGGCACTTTCACCGCATCGGCGAAGCGGCGATACATCGGCAGCTCGGTCATCGCCTCGGGAAAGATCATGTCGGCGCCGGCCTCTGCGTAGGCTCGCGCGCGCTCGATGGCGCGTTCCAGGCCCTCGCTGGCGAGCGCATCGGTGCGCGCCATGATGGCGAACGCCGGATCGTTGCGCGCATCCACGGCTGCCTTGATGCGGTCGCACATCTCGGCGGTGGTCACGATTTCCTTGCCGGGGCGATGGCCGCAGCGCTTGGCGCCGACCTGGTCCTCGATGTGCATCGCCGCGGCGCCGAACTTGACCAGCGAGCGGGTGGTGCGGCCGACGTTGAACGCGCTGGCGCCGAAGCCGGTGTCCACGTCCACCAGCAGCGGCAGGTCGCAGACTTCGGTGATGCGGCGCACGTCGGTGAGCACGTCGTCGAGGTTGGAGATGCCCAGGTCCGGCATGCCGAGCGAGCCTGCGGCGACGCCCCCGCCGGACAGATAGATGGCGCGGTAGCCGGAGCGCTTGGCGAGCAGCGCGTGGTAGGCGCAGATCGCGCCGATCACCTGCAGCGGCCGCTCTTCCTCCAGCGCCTTGCGGAATTTTGCCCCAGCGGACAGTTGACTCATCTAGCCCAGCAAATGTTTCACGCCGTCTCGCTCCTCGTGCAGCTCCTTGAGGGTCGCGTCCATGCGCTTGCGGGAGAACTCGCTCACCTCGATGCCCTTCACCAGCTCGTACTTGCCGCCTTTGCAGGTCACCGGATAGCCGTACAGCACGCCCTCTTGGATGCCGTAGCTGCCATCCGAGGGAATGCCCATGGTCACCCAATCGCCCTCGCGTGTGCCCAGCACCCAGTCGCGCACGTGGCCGATGGCGGCGTTGGCGGCGCTTGCCGCCGAGGACAAGCCGCGCGCCTCGATGATCGCGGCGCCGCGCTTCTGCACCGTCGGGATGAAGCTCGATTCCAGCCAACCCTGGTCGTTGATCAGCGGCCACACCTTCTTGCCATCCCACTCCGCCTGGAACAGGTCCGGATATTGGGTCGCGGAGTGATTGCCCCAGACGGTCATCTTGCGCACCGACGAAACCGGTTTGCCGATTTTCTGCGCCACCTGCGACACGGCGCGATTGTGGTCGAGCCGCATCATGGCTGTGAACTGGCTGGGTTTCAGGCTGCGCGCGTTTTTCATCGCGATCAGGCAGTTGGTGTTGGCCGGGTTGCCGACCACCAGCACCCTGACGTCGCGCCGGGCGACGCGGTCGAGCGCCTGGCCCTGCGGCGCGAAAATCTTGCCGTTGGCTTCCAGCAGGTCCTTGCGCTCCATGCCCGGGCCCCGCGGGCGTGCACCCACCAGCAGCGCCACCTCGGCATCCTTGAAAGCCACCATCGGATCGGAAGCCGGGAGCATGCCGTGCAGCAGCGGAAACGCGCAGTCGTCGAGTTCCATCATCACGCCCCGAAGCGCTTTTTGCGCTTTCTCGTCCGCGATTTCGAGCAGCTGCAGAATCACCGGCTGGTCCGCGCCGAGCATTTCGCCGCTGGCGATGCGAAACAGGAGGCTGTAGCCGATCTGGCCGGCCGCGCCGGTGACGGCGACGCGAATGGGGGCTTTCGACATCACGAAAACTCCGGATTTCAGGAGACGGTGAATTCTACCGCAGTGCAGCGGCGCTATAATCGCCTTTGCTGGCCGGTTGCCTCTTCCAATATCATGGCGAACGCGACAACAACAACAAAGACGAGGCCGAAGTACCTCAGCCTGCGAGCGCTGCTGTTCGAAATCCGGTTGCCGCTGCCCGGATGGGTGTCGATCCTGCATCGCATCAGCGGCGCGCTGCTGTTTTTCGCCGCACTGTGGCTGCTGTGGCTGCTCGACCGCAGCCTCGCCTCCGAGCCCGGCTTCGAGGCCGTGAAACGCTACAGCGGACTGCCGCTGGTGCAGATATCCCTTCTGGTTCTCATCTGGGCCTACTGCCACCATTTCTGCGCCGGCATCCGCTTCCTGTTTCTTGACCTCGACAAGGGCGTGGACAAGGGCACCGCGCGCGTGACGAGCATCATCGTGATCGTCGCCGGGCTTGCGCTGACGGCGTTCCTGGGAGCAAAGCTGTGGTGACCCGGGTGGTGGTTGGCGCGCACTACGGCCTGCGCGACTGGCTCGCGCAGCGCATCACCGCGGTGATCATGGCCCTGTACTCGGTGGTTATCACGGTGGTGCTGCTTGTCGGGCAGCCGATCAGCTACAGCGTGTGGCGGGACCTGTTCGCGCAGGGTTGGATGCGCGTCGCGACGCTGCTGGTCGCAGCGAGCTTCGCCTGGCACGCCTGGGTGGGCGTGCGCGACATCCTGATGGATTACATCAAGCCCGACGGGCTGCGTCTCGCGCTGCAGGTGCTGGTGCTGGTCACGATCGCCGGCTACCTGGGCTGGACCGTGCAGATCCTCTGGAGGTGAGCGTGACGCTGCCGGTGCGGCGTTTCGACGCCATCGTGGTGGGGGCGGGTGGTTCCGGCATGCGCGCCTCGCTCGAGCTGGCGCGCGCCAGCCTGAAGGTCGCGGTTCTCAGCAAGGTGTTCCCGACCCGCTCGCACACCGTGGCCGCCCAGGGCGGGGTGGCGGCGCCGCTGGCGAATTCCGGCGAGGATCACTGGCACTGGCACATGTACGACACCGTCAAGGGGTCGGACTATCTGGGCGACCAGGACGCGATCGAGTACATGTGCCGGCGCGCCACCGAGGTGGTGGTCGAGCTCGAGCACATGGGTATGCCGTTCGACCGGCTGGAGAACGGCAAGATCTACCAGCGCCCGTTCGGCGGCCACACGCAGAACTACGGCGGCACCAAGATGGCGATGCGTGCCTGCGCCGCGGCCGATCGCACCGGCCACGCCATGCTGCATACCCTGTACCAACAGAACGTGCGCGCCAACACCCAGTTCTTTGTCGAGTGGATGGCGCTCGACCTGATTCGCGACCCGCAGGACGGCGCGGTGCTCGGCGTCACCGCGCTGGAGATGGAAACCGGCGAGGTCTCGATTTTCCAGGCCAAAGCGACGTTGTTCGCCACCGGCGGCGCCGGTCGCATCTATGCCGAGAGCACCAACGCCTTCGTCAACACCGGCGACGGCCTGGGGATGGCGGCGCGCGCCGGGATTCCGCTGCAGGACATGGAGTTCTACCAATTCCATCCCACCGGCGTGCATGGCGCCGGGGTGCTGATCACCGAAGGCGTGCGAGGCGAAGGCGGCTACCTGCTCAACAAGAACGGCGAGCGCTTCATGGAGCGCTATGCGCCCAACGCAAAGGACCTCGCCAGCCGCGACGTGGTGTCGCGCGCCATGACCACCGAGATCAAGGAGGGCCGCGGCTGCGGGCCCGATGCCGACCATCTGCTGCTCAAGCTCGACCATCTCGGCCCGGAGGTGATTAACCAGCGCCTGCCGGGGATCCGCGAGCTCGCGATCAAGTTCGCCAACGCCGATCCGGTGCGCGAGCCGATTCCGGTGGTGCCTACGGTGCACTACCAGATGGGCGGCATTCCGGCGAACTACATGGGCCAGGTGGTCGCGCCCGAGGGCGCGAGCCGCGAGTCGATCGTGCCCGGCATGTATGCGATCGGCGAATGCTCGTGCGTGTCGGTGCATGGCGCCAACCGCCTCGGCACCAATTCGCTGCTCGACCTGCTGGTATTCGGAAAGTCCTCGGGCGAGCAGATGATCAAGGACCTTGCCATCTTGCCGAGGCCGCAACGCAATCTTCCCAGGGATGCTACCGACGCCACGCGCGCGCGCCTGGCGCGGCTCGAGGCGGCGCGCTCCGGCGAGCGTGTGACCGACGTCATGAACGACCTGCGCAAGACCATGCAAGCGCACTGCGGCGTATTCCGCTTTCCCGAGCTGCTGGTCGAAGGCGTGGACAAGATGAAGCAGATCGCCGAGCGCGCGCAGCGCACCTTCATCGCCGACCACTCGCGCATCTTCAACACCGCGCGCATCGAAGCGCTCGAGCTCGACAACCTGGTCGAATCAGCGCTCTCGGTGATTGTCTCGGCGGAAGCGCGCAAGGAGTCGCGCGGCGCGCAGGCGCGCAGCGACTACCCCGCGCGCGACGACGCCAACTGGCTCAAGCACACGCTCTGGTACAAGGACGGCAACCGCTTGTCCTATAAGCCGGTGCACCTCAAGCCCCTCACCGTGGAAGCCTTCGAGCCGAAGCTGCGAACCTACTGATGAAATTCACCATCTACCGTTACGACCCCGACCAGGACGCCGCACCGCGCATGCAGGACTACGAGGTCAAGCTCGAGCCTACCGACCGGATGCTGCTCGACGCCATGGTGCGGATCAAGGTGCAGGACGATTCGCTCGCTTTTCGCCGCTCCTGCCGCGAGGGCGTGTGCGGCTCGGACGCGATCAACATCAACGGCAAGAACGGGCTGGCGTGCATCACCAAGGTCGCCGACCTGCCGCAGCACGTCACGCTGCGGCCCCTGCCCGGGCTGCCGGTGATCCGCGACCTGATCGTGGACATGACGCAATTCTTCAAGCAGTACCACTCGATCCAGCCCTACCTGGTGAACCACGACGCACCGCCGGAGCGCGAGCGCCTGCAGTCGCCCGCCGAGCGCGAGGAACTGAACGGCTTGTACGAATGCATCCTGTGCGCCTGCTGCTCCACCGCCTGCCCGTCGTTCTGGTGGAACCCGGACAAATTCGTCGGGCCCGCAGGGCTGCTGCAGGCCTACCGCTTCATCGCCGACAGCCGCGACCAGGCGACCAGCGAGCGGCTGGACAATCTCGAGGATCCGTACCGCCTGTTCCGCTGCCACAGCATCATGAACTGCGTCGATGCCTGCCCGAAGGGGCTCAACCCGACCAGGGCGATCGGCAAGATCAAGGAGCTGATGGTACGGCGGTCGGTATGAAGCGCGAGGATCTCGAGCGGCTACGCTGGCACTGCCGGCGAGGGTTGCTCGAGCTCGACCTGGTGCTGGAGCGTTACCTGGCGCGACACGCGGCAGGCATGAGCGGGGAGGAGGCGGCGCTGCTGGCCGAGCTGCTCGATTATCCTGACAACGACCTCTGGGAGGTCGTCAGCGGCCGCAGCGAGAGTTACCATTCCCGGCATCAGGCAATCGTGGCGCGTTTGCGCGCTGCATAGGAAAGGAACCGGCATGGACAAGAAGGCCACCCTGACACTGCACGACGGCAGGAAAATCGAGTTCCCGGTGATGCCGGGCACGATCGGGCCGGACGTGGTGGACATCCGCACGCTCTACGGCAAGACCGGCATGTTCACATACGACCCCGGCTTTCTTTCGACTGCGAGCTGCAGCTCCGACATCACCTACATCGACGGCGACGCCGGGGTGCTGCTGTACCGCGGCTACCCGATCGAGCAGCTCGCGGTGCAGTGCGATTTCCTCGAGGTGTGCTACCTGCTGCTGAACGGCGAGCTGCCCGACGCCAAGCAGCGCGAGGAGTTCGTCAACACGGTGACGCGCCACACCATGGTGCACGAGCAGATCGCGCGCTTCTACACCGGCTTCCGGCGCGACGCGCACCCGATGGCGACCATGGTCGGCGTCGCGGGCGCGCTCTCGGCCTTCTATCACGACTCGCTCAACATCAACGACGCGGAGCACCGCAAGATCGCGGCTTTCCGCCTCATCGCCAAGATGCCGACCATCGTGGCGATGTCCTACAAGTACGCCATCGGCCAGCCGTTCGTGTTTCCGCGCAACGACCTGTCCTACACCGCCAACTTCATGCGCATGATGTTCGCGGTGCCGGCCGAGGAGTACAAGGTCAACCCTGTGCTGGTGCGCGCGCTGGACCGCATCTTCATCCTGCACGCGGACCACGAGCAGAACGCCTCCACCTCGACGGTGCGGCTGTCGGGTTCCTCGGGCGCCAACCCGTTCGCCTGCATCGCTGCCGGCATCGCCTGCCTGTGGGGGCCGGCGCATGGCGGCGCCAACGAGGCCTGCCTGGTGATGCTGGAGGAGATCGGCGACGTGTCCAAGGTGGGCGAGTTCATCAGGAAAGTGAAGGACAAGGCGAGCGGCGTGCGCCTGATGGGATTCGGCCACCGCGTCTACCAGAACCACGACCCGCGCGCCCGGCTGATGCGCGACACCTGCCACGAGGTGCTCAACGAGCTCGGCCTGGGCAACGACCGCCTGTTCAAGCTCGCGGTGGCGCTGGAGAGGATCGCGCTCGAGGACGATTACTTCCTCAGCCGCAAGCTGTACCCCAACGTGGACTTCTATTCGGGCATCGTGCAGCGCGCGCTCGGCATCCCGACTTCGATGTTCACCTGCATCTTCTCGCTGGCGCGCACCGTCGGCTGGATCGCGCAATGGCAGGAGATGATCTCCGACCCCGAGTACAAGATCGGCCGCCCGCGCCAGCTCTACCGCGGCGCTTCGCGGCGCGAGGTGACGCCGATCGACGACCGCTAGCCAGAGCCGGGGCGCAGGCCATGATGCAGCAGTTCCTCGCCAGCTCTTACCTGTTCGGCGGCAGCGCGCCGTTCGTCGAGGAGCTGTACGAGCAGTACCTGGAGAATCCCGGCGCCGTGCCCGCCCAGTGGCGCGAGTACTTCGACCAGCTGCAGCTACTGCCCGGCACGGGCGCGAAGGACGTTGCACACGCGCCGGTGGTCGAGTCGTTGGTGCAACAAGCGAGAAGCGGCCAGCTCGGAGCTGCGGCACGCGCCGCACCCGCCGGGGCGGTCAGCCCCGAGCGGCTGCAGGTGGCGGCGCTGATGCTGGTGACCTCCTACCGCATCGCGGGCGCGCGCTGGGCGACGCTCGATCCGCTCAAGCGCCAGCCGCGGCCGACGGTGCCCGAGCTCGAGCCGGCCTACTACGACCTGACCGAGGCCGACCTCGAGCAGACGGTGAATGCCGGTTCGTTCGTCGGCCTGGACCGCGTCACGCTGCGCGCGCTGCTGCAGGCGCTGCGCGACACCTACTGCCGCAACATCGGCTTCGAGTACATGTTCGTCAACGATCGGGCCCAGCGCGTCTGGATCCAGGAACGAATCGAGCCGCTGCGGGCCCTGCCGCGGTACGTGCCCGAGGTGCAGAAGCGCCTGCTGCAGAAGCTCACCGAGGCTGAGCACCTGGAGCGCTACCTGCACACCCGGTACGTCGGCCAGAAGCGCTTCTCGCTCGAGGGCGGGGAGTCGCTCATCCCCTCGATCGACGAGCTGATCCAGCGCGCGGGCGGTGCCGGAGTGCAGGAGATCGTGATCGGCATGGCGCACCGCGGGCGCCTCAACGTGCTCGTCAACGTGCTGGGCAAGATGCCGCGCGACCTGTTTCTCGAGTTCGAGGGCAAGCACGCGCACGAGCTGCCCTCGGGCGACGTCAAGTACCACAACGGCTTTTCCTCGGACATCTCGACCCCGGGCGGGCCGGTGCACCTGTCGCTCGCCTTCAACCCCTCGCACCTGGAGATCGTCAACCCAGTGGTCGAGGGCTCGGTGCGCGCGCGCCAGCGCCGCCGCGGCGACAAGACCGGCGGCCAGGTGCTGCCGATCCTGGTGCACGGCGACGCCGCCTTCGCCGCGCAGGGCGTGGTGATGGAGACGTTGAACCTCTCGAACACGCGCGGCTACGGCACCGGCGGCACGGTGCACCTGATCGTCAACAACCAGATCGGCTTCACCACCTCGGATCCGCGCGATACGCGCTCCACCACCTATTGCAGCGACGTGGCGAAGATGGTCGAGGCGCCGATCTTTCACGTCAACGGCGACGATCCCGAGGCGGTGCTGTTCGTGACGCAGCTGGCGCTCGACTACCGGCAGCAGTTCCACAAGGACGTGGTGGTGGACATCGTGTGCTTCCGCAAGCTCGGCCACAACGAGCAGGACGAGCCGTTCGTCACCCAGCCGCTGATGTACAAGAAGATCGCGCAGCATCCCGGCACCCGCAAGCTCTACGCCGACAAGCTGGTGGCGCAAGGCGTGCTGCCCGAGGGCGAGCCGGAAGCGATGATCAAGGCGTTCCGCGACGCACTCGACGCCGGGCAGCACACCGCGAACCCTGTGATCTCCAACTTCAAATCGAAGTTCGCGGTCGACTGGGCGCCGTTCCTGGGTGCGAAATGGACCGACGTCGCCGATACGCACCTGCCGATCGAGGAGCTCAGGCGCCTTGCCGAGCGCGTCACCACGGTGCCGCAGGGCTTCAAACTGCATGCGACGGTGGCGCGCGTGCTGGAGGCTCGCCGGCGGATGGGCGAAGGCAAGCTGGCGGTGGACTGGGGCATGGCGGAGACGCTCGCCTACGCCTCGTTGGTCGCCAACGGCTACGATGTGCGGCTCTCCGGGCAGGACTGCGGCCGCGGCACCTTCGCGCACCGCCATGCCGTGTTCCACGACCAGGACCGCGAGCGCTGGGACCAGGGCACCTACGTGCCGCTGCAAAACGTGGCCAACGACCAGGGCAGTTTCCTGGTGATCGACTCGGTGCTGTCGGAGGAGGCCGTGCTCGGCTTCGAATACGGCTTCGCCACCGCGGAGCCGAACGCGCTGGTGATCTGGGAAGCTCAGTTCGGCGACTTCGCCAACGGTGCGCAGGTGGTCATCGACCAGTTCATCTCCTCGGGCGAGACCAAGTGGGGCCGGGTCTGCGGCCTGGCGATGCTGCTGCCGCACGGCTACGAGGGGCAGGGGCCGGAGCATTCGTCGGCGCGCCTGGAGCGCTACCTGCAGATGTGCGCCGAATACAACATGCAGGTGTGCGTGCCGTCGAACGCAGCGCAGGTCTTCCACCTGCTGCGGCGCCAGATGCTGCGCCCGTTCCGCAAGCCGCTGATCGTATTCACGCCCAAGTCGCTGCTGCGCCACAAGGCGGCGGCCTCGCCGCTCATGGACTTTGCCGAGGGCGCGTTCCGCACGCTGATCGGCGAGACCGAGGCGCTCGAGCCGCAGGACGTGCGCCGCGTGCTGGTGTGCAGCGGCAAGGTCTACTACGACCTGGTGGCGGGGCGCGCCGAGCGCGGGCGCCGCGACACCGCCATCCTGCGCCTGGAGCAGCTTTATCCCTTCCCGCACCAGCGCTGGCAGGAGGAAATCGACCGCTACCGCAACGCGCAGGAGATCGTGTGGTGCCAGGAGGAGCCGGGCAATCAAGGTGCATGGCACCGCATCCAGCACTACCTGCTGCGACACTTGCGGCCCGAGCAAGTGCTGAGCTACGCCCTGCGGCCGTCGTCCTCGTCGCCCGCAGCGGGCTACCACGCGCTGCATGTGGAGCAGCAAAAGGCGTTGGTTGCGGCGGCATTCCGCGAGCGGCTGCCCGTCGACGAAGTGCTGCATCCGCCGCGGAAGGCTTGAGCGTGCTGATCGAAGTCAAAGTGCCGCAACTCTCGGAATCGGTGTCCGAGGCGACGCTGCTCGAATGGCACAAGCGCGAGGGCGAGGCGGTGGCGCGCGACGAGAACCTGATCGACATCGAGACCGATAAGGTGGTGATGGAGCTGCCGGCGCCCGCCGCCGGCGTGCTGGTGAAGATCATGAAAGGCGCCAAGGGCAGCGTCACCTCGGGAGAAGTGATCGCGCAGATCGACACCGATGCCAAGGCGGCAGCGGCGGTGAGACCGGCGCCGACACAGGAGCCTACGGCACAACCAGCGCGCCCTGCGCCCCCGGTTATGCCGGCAGCGCGCAAGCTTGCCGAGGAGCAGGGAATCGATCCGGCCAAGATCCGCGGCAGCGGCCGCGACGGGCGCGTCACCAAGGGTGACGTGCTGGAGCAGGTTGGAAAACCGGGCTCCGCCGCGGCACTTCCTGCCGCGAAGGGGCCCGTCCCCGTGCAAGCGGGGACCCAAGCGCTCGCGCAGCCTCCAACTCCGGTGAGCCTCGACCAACTGCTCGCCGGCCGTCCGGAGCAGCGCGTGCCGATGTCGCGCCTGCGCGCGCGTATCGCCGAGCGCTTGGTGCAATCGCAGCACACGGCCGCGATCCTCACCACCTTCAACGAAGTCAACATGCAGCCGGTCATCGAGCTGCGCAAGAAGTACACCGAGCGCTTCGAGAAGGAGCACGGCGTGCGCCTCGGCTTCATGTCCTTCTTCGTCAAGGCGGCGGTGTACGCGCTCAAGAAATACCCGGTGGTGAACGCCTCAGTGGACGGCGCCGACATCGTCTACCACGGCTATTTCGACGTCGGCATCGCAGTCGGCAGCCCGCGCGGGCTGGTGGTGCCGGTGCTGCGCGACGCCGGGCAGATGAGCTTCGCCGCGATCGAGATGAAGATCGCCGAGTTCGGACAGAAGGCGCTGGAAGGAAAGCTGACGCTGGAGGAACTCACCGGCGGCACGTTCTCGATCTCCAACGGCGGCGTCTTCGGCTCGATGCTGTCGACGCCGATCATCAACCCGCCGCAAGCGGCGATCCTCGGCATCCACGCCACCAAGGAGCGCCCGGTGGTGGAGAACGGCCAGATCGTCATTCGGCCGATGAATTACCTGGCGCTGTCCTACGACCACCGCATCATCGACGGCCGCGAGGCGGTGCTGGCGCTGGTGGCGATCAAGGACGCGCTCGAAGACCCCGCGCGCCTCGCGCTGGAGATCTGAATGGCGCAGTCATTCGACGTAGTGGTGATCGGGGCCGGGCCTGCAGGCTACGTGGCCGCGATCCGCGCCGCGCAACTCGGACTCGCCACCGCCTGCATCGAGCAGTGGCAGGACCCCGACGGCAAGTACGCGCTCGGCGGCACCTGCCTCAACGTAGGCTGCATCCCATCCAAGGCGCTGCTCGAGTCCTCGGAGAATTACGAGCGCGTGCTGCACCGCTTCAAGGTGCACGGCATCACGGCGAGCGGCGTCAAGTTCGACCTCGCCACCATGCTCAAGCGCAAGGACGCGATCGTCGCCAAGATGACCGCCGGCATCGCCGGCCTTTTCAAGAAGAACAAGGTGACCTGGCTGCAGGGCCACGGCCGGCTGCTCTCGGGCGGCACCAGCTGGAAGCTCGAGGTGCAGGGCGCGAAGGGAAGCGAAGCCGTCGAGGCGAAGAACGTCATCATCGCCACCGGCTCGCGCGCGCGGCATTTGCCGGGGGTGGCGGTGGACAACAAGCTGATCTGCGACAACGTCGGCGCGCTCGCCTTCGACGAGGTTCCGAAGCGCCTCGGCGTGATCGGGGCGGGCGTGATCGGCCTGGAGTTGGGCAGCGTCTGGCGGCGCCTGGGCTCGAAGGTGAAGGTGCTGGAGGCGCTGCCGGTGTTCCTGGGCGCGGCCGACGAGGCAGTGGCGCAGGAGGCCTGGAAGATCTTCACCGAGGACCAAGGCCTGGACATCGAGCTCGGCGTGACAATAGGGGCAATAAAGCAGACAAGAAAAAGTGTTTCTATTCAATACACTGTACTTGACAGCTCCAGTAGAAGCTTAGATGTAGACCGGCTCATCGTGTCGGTCGGCCGGGTACCGAATACCGACGACCTGGGGGCGGAAAACGTAGGCCTGAAGATCGACGCGCGCGGCTTCATAGAGGTGGACAAGAACTGCGCCTCGACGCTGCCGCGCCTGTACGCCATCGGCGACGTGGTGCGCGGGCCGATGCTCGCGCACAAGGGCGAGGACGAAGGCGTGATGGTGGCCGAGATCATCGCCGGCCAGCGCGGCCACGTGAACTACGACGCCATTCCGTGGGTGATCTATACCGCGCCCGAGATCGCCTGGGTCGGCAAGACAGAGCGCGAGCTGAAGGAGGCCGGCGTCGCCTACCGCGCCGGGCGCTTTCCGTTTGCCTTCAACGGGCGCGCGCTCGGGCGCGACGAGCCCGAAGGCTTCATCAAGATGCTCGCCGATGCCGCCACCGACCGCATCCTCGGCGTGCACGCCATCGGCGGCCAGGCGAGCGAGCTGATCGCCGAGGCGGTGATGGCGATGGAATTCGGCGCTTCCTCGGAGGACATCGCGCGCATCTGCCACGCGCACCCGTCCATGTCCGAGGCGATGCGCGAAGCGGCGCTCGCGGTGGACCAGCGCGCGCTCAACCTCTGAGCGCTTCCCCGCTCCGCCCGGCGCTGCGCGGCATGCTGTGGATGGCCGCCTCCGGCGCGCTGTTCACGGTGCTCAACGCGATCATGAAGATGCTCGCGCACGAGCTCGACCCGTGGCTGGTGGGGTTTTTGCGCTACCTGATAGGCGCGCTGGTGATGTTGCCGCCCGCGCTTCGCCTTGGACTCGGGGCCCTTTGGTCGAAAGCGCCCAGGCTGCAGCTGCTGCGCAGCGTGTTCCATGCTGTTGGAATCATGCTGTGGTTTGCGGCGCTGCCGCTGGTGACGCTGGCCGAGCTGACGGCGATCGGATTCAGCGGCCCGATCTTCATATGCCTGGGCGCAGTGCTGTTCCTGCGCGAGCACATGACCGGAGAGCGCTGGACGGCGGTGCTGGTCGGCTTCCTCGGCGTGGTGCTGGTGGTCAAGCCCTGGGAGGGCGCCGGCGTTGCCGGCATCTCCCCCGGGATGCTGCTGATGCTCGCTTCGGCGCCGGTGTTCGCGGGCTCGTTCCTGGTCGCCAAGGTGCTCACGCGGCACGACCGCCCCGACGTCATCGTGCTCTGGCAGCACCTCTGGGTATCGCTGCTGCTGCTGCCGTTCGCGCTCGCCTGGTGGGCGCAGCCCTCGCCGGGGCAATGGCTGCTGCTCGCCATCTGCGGCGTGCTCGGCGCGGGCGGCCATTACTGCATGACGCGCTCGTTCCGCGTGGCGGACATCTCGGCAGTGCAGTCGGTCAGGTTCCTCGAGCTGGTCTGGGCGGCGCTGCTCGGTTTTTTCATGTTCTCGACCGTTCCCGGAGTATGGACGGTGGTCGGCGGCATGGTGATTCTGTTGAGCACACTTTGGTTGGCACGGCGCGAGGCGCGCGCGTCGTGAGCGACGAAGCTGCGAGCGGCGCGAGCGACGTCATTGCCGCCTATCGCCGCAGCCTGGAAAGCCGCGGCTTCGTCTCCGACCCGGCGCAATGGCGCGCGGTCGAGCGGTTGCAGCGCCTGTTCGAGGAGTGGAGCGCCTACAAGGCGCGCCGCAACAGCGCGCTGCGGCGCTTGCTGGTCAGGCCGCCGCTGCCCAAGGGCGTGTATCTCTGGGGCGGGGTCGGGCGCGGCAAAAGCTTCCTCATGGATGCCTTCTATCTGTGCGTGCCGCTGGTGCGCAAGCGCCGCGTGCATTTCCACCATTTCATGCGCGAGATCCATCGCGATCTCGACGAGCTCAAGGGCGCCGAGGACCCGATCGCCGAGCTCGCGGCGCGCACCGCGCGGCGCTACCGCCTGGTGTGCTTCGACGAGTTCCACGTCGCCGACATCGCCGACGCCATGATCCTCGGCCGCTACCTGATGCAGGCGCTGGAGCGCGGCGTCGAGTTCGTCATGACCAGCAACTGCCATCCCGACAGGCTGTACTCGGACGGCCTGCAGCGCGAGCGCTTCCTGCCGGCGATCGAGCTGATCAAGCACCGCCTCGACGTCATCGAGGTGGACAACGGCACCGATTACAGGCGCCTGAAGATGGAGCGCCTCAAGGTCTACCACACCGGGCCGCAAAGCGAAGCCGAGCTGGCGCGGATCTTCGGCGAGATCGCCGACGTCGCGGAGGAGCGCCACTCGCTCGACGTAGAAGGCCGGCGCATCGCCTACCGCAAGCGCGCCGGGGGCGTGGTGTGGTTCGATTTCGCGGTGCTGTGCGGCGGGCCGCGCTCCTACGCCGACTACGTAGACCTGTGCAAGCGTTTCCACACCGTGATCCTCTCGGGGGTGCCGCGCATGTCGGCCCGGCAAGCGGACGCCGCGCGGCGCTTCACCTGGCTGGTGGACGTGTTCTACGATGACCGGGTGAAACTGGTGCTTTCCGCCGAGGCGCCGCCTGAGGGAATCTTCATTGAAGGGGGCGACGCCAGGACGGCGGCGGCCGAGTTCCAGCGCACCGTGAGCCGGCTGCACGAGATGCAGTCGGCGGAGTATCTTCAGGCCGAACGAAGGAGGAGCAGTGGATAAATTTAGAGCCTACCGGATCACGCAGGTGGACAAGGGTGTACGTGCCGAATTCGTGGATTGCACGCTCGATGATCTCGACCCGGGCGAGGTGCTGGTGCGGGTGGCGTACTCGGACATCAATTACAAGGACGCGCTCGCTGCCACCGGCAAGGGGCGCATCTTGCTGCGGCCGGCGTGCATCGGCGGCATCGACTTCTCAGGTACGGTGATTTCCTCGAGCGACGGCCGCTTTGCCAAGGGCGACGCGGTGCTTGCCACCGGCTTCGACATCGGCGTCAAGCACCATGGCGGCTACGCCGAGTACGCGCGCGTGCCGGCCGACTGGCTGGTGAAGATCCCGCAGGGCATGACGCTGTGGGAGGCGATGGCCTTCGGCACTGCCGGATTCACCGCCGGGCTCGCCATCGTGCGCATGGAAGCCAACGGCCTGAAGCCCGCCAACGGGCCGGTGGTCGTCAGCGGCGCCACCGGCGGCGTCGGCTCGATCGCGATCAACGCGCTGGCAGGCCTGGGCTACCAGGTGACCGCGCTCACCGGCAAGGCGAACGAGGCCGAATACCTCAAGCGTATCGGCGCCGCGGAAGTGAAGCTGCGCAGCGAGCTCGATTTATCCAAGATCAAGCCGCTGGATCGCGCCATCTGGGCCGGGGCGGTGGACAATCTCGGCGGCGAGGTGCTCGCCTGGATGGCGAGCACGATGAAAGTCGGCGGTGCGATCGCTTCGATCGGCCTGGCCGCGAGCCATTCTCTGAACACCACAGTGATGCCTTTCATCCTGCGCGGCGTGTCGTTGCTCGGCGTGGACTCGGTGAACTGCCCGATGCCGCTGCGGCAGGAAGTTTGGCGCCGCCTCGCCACCGACCTGCGGCCAAGGATGCTCAAGGAAATGGCGCGCACCATCGCCTTTGGCGAGCTGCCGGCGGCGTTCGGCGCTTTCGTCGCCGGGCAGGCGAGGGGCCGGGTGGTGGTGGACCTGAACGCGTAAGGGCGACGTAAGCCGCCGGCCGAACAATCGCCGGCATAGAGCTGGGAGGATGGCCATGGGAACGTACCGCGATTTCCACCGCCGCTCGATAGAGGACCGGGAAGGGTTCTGGAGCGAGCAGGCGAAGCTGATCCACTGGCACAAGCCGTTTGCGCAGGTGCTCGACTACTCGCGGCCGCCGTTTTCGAGGTGGTACGTAGGCGGCGAGACCAACCTCTGCTACAACGCGCTCGACCGGCATCTTGCGGAACGCGGTGGGCAGAAGGCGCTGGTGTGGATCTCCACCGAGGTGAACGAGGAAAAATCGTTCACCTACCAGGAGTTGCACGCCGAGGTGCAGCGCGTGGCGGCGATGATGCGCTCGCTGGGTGTCGGTAAAGGCGACCGCGTCATCCTCTACATGCCGATGATCCCTGAGGCGTGCTTCGCGATGCTAGCCTGCGCGCGCATCGGCGCCATCCACTCGGTAGTCTTCGGCGGCTTCGCCGCGGCGAGCCTCGCGGCGCGCATCGACGACGCGCGCCCCAAGCTGATGCTGACCGCGGACGGCGGCAGCCGCATGGGCAAGGCGGTGCTCTACAAATCGCTGGTGGACGAGTCGCTCAAGCTTGCCAAGTCGCCGCCGCAGAAGGTGCTCATCTACCGCCGCGGCCTCGATCCGAACATGCCGGTGGTCGCGGGGCGCGACGTCGACTGGAAGGAGCTCGCGGCGAAGCATGCCGGCGCGCAGGTGCCGTGCGAATGGCTCGAATCGAACGCGCCCTCGTACATCCTCTATACCTCGGGCACCACTGGCCAGCCCAAGGGCGTGCAGCGCGACGTCGGTGGCTACGCGGTGGCGCTCGCCGCATCCATGAAATACATCTTCTGCGGCAACGCGGGCGAGACCATGTTCACCACCTCGGACATCGGCTGGGTGGTGGGGCACTCGTACATCATCTACGCGCCGCTCATAGCCGGCATGACCAGCATCATGTACGAAGGCGTGCCGGTGCGTCCCGACGCCGGCATCTGGTGGAAGATCGTCCAGGAGCACAAGGTGACGGTGATGTTCTCGGCGCCCACTGCGATCCGTGTCCTCAAAAAGCATGACCCGGCGTACCTTAAAAAGTACGACCTGTCCGCATTGCGCCACCTGTTCCTAGCCGGCGAGCCGCTGGATGAACCGACGCACGTCTGGATCGCCGAGGGGCTGGGTCGGCCGGTGATCGACCACTACTGGCAGACCGAATCCGGCTGGCCGCTGCTGTCGGCGGTGCACGGGGTCGAGAAGACGCCGATCAAGTTCGGCAGCCCCTCGTTCCCGGTTTATGGCTACGACCTGAAGCTGCTGCGCGAGGCGGATGCCTCGGAAGCCGGGCCCGACGAGAAGGCGGTGGTGGCGATAGCGCCGCCGATGCCGCCGGGGTTCATGACCACGGTCTGGGGTGATGACGAGCGCTACGTAAGCACCTATTTCACCACCTTCAAGTCGAAGCAGGTGTATGCCACCTTCGATTGGGGCATTCGCGACCAGGAAGGCTACTTCTACATCCTCGGCCGCACCGATGACGTGATCAACGTCGCCGGCCACCGTCTCGGCACGCGCGAGATCGAGGAGGCGGTGAACATGCACGCCAACATCGCGGAGTGCGCGGTGGTCGGCGTCGCAGATCAATTGAAAGGCCAGATGCCGCTTGCGTTCGCGGTCGCCAAGGACACATCGAAGCTCGGCACCCCCGAGGGCAGGAGGCAGCTGGAGAAGGAAGTGATGGACACGGTGGACAAGCATCTCGGCGCCATCGCGCGCCCGAAAGCGGTGCACTTCGTGACCCTGCTGCCGAAGACGCGCTCGGGCAAGACGCTCCGGCGCTCGATCCAGGCGTTCGCCGAGGGGCGCGACCCCGGCGACCTCACCACCATCGAGGATCCGAGTGCGCTGCAGCAAATCAAGGACGCACTGCGCGAGGCCCGCACCTAGGCTCTCTTGACCGCGGTCAATTCCGCCTGCGGGCGGAGTTCGCAATACTGCGCGCTTTCCGCCCCGCCGGGGCGCGACAACAGGAGGAGTGACCGTCATGAAGAAAATCGCAATCGTGTCCGTAGCAGCAATGCTCAGCGCCGGCGCTGCTGTCGCGCAGACGCCGTACGGCCCGCCGATCACGCTCGAGCAAGCCCGCAAGTGCTACGCCGCGGCGGAAACCGAGGCGGCACGCAACAAATGGCCGGTGACGATCGCGGTGCTCGATTCCGGCGGCCATCTCAAGCTGCTGCAGACCATGGACAACACCCAGCTCGCGAGCCCCGAAATCGCGCGCGAGAAGGCGTGGAGTGCGTTCGGCTATCGGCGGCCCACCAAGGCGTTCCAGGACGGGCTCGCGAAAGGCGGCGAAGGCTGGCGCTTGCTGCACCTGCATCGCGCAATCGCCGTGGAGGGCGGGCTGCCGATCGTCACCGATGGCAAGATCATTGGCGCAGTCGGTGTCTCTGGGGTCACCTCCGAACAGGACGGCCAGATCGCCAAGGCCTGCGCCGACGTCATGAAGTAGCGCCGTGCTCTACGAGCAGCGCATCTACACCTGCCTGCCCGGGCGGCTGCCCGCGCTCAACCGGCGCTTCGAGACGGTGACGCTCAAGCTCTGGGAAAAGCACGCCATCCGCCAGGTCGGCTTCTGGACCACGCTGGTGGGTGAGGACGCGAACGACCTCACCTATCTGCTCGCCTGGGAGAGCATGGCCGAGCGCGAGCGCAAGTGGGCCGCGTTCGGCACCGACCCCGAGTGGCTCAAGGCGCGCGCCGAGAGCGAGCGCGACGGGCCGATCCTGGCGCGCATCCGCAACCAGTTCCTTGCCCCGACCGCCTACTCGGCGTTGAAGTAGCGCATGGCCGCCGCGGCGCAGCCGACGGTCTTCATCGACAACGAGCGCGTGCGGGTGACCGAGTGGCGTTTCGCGCCCGGCGCCGCCACCGGCTGGCACCGCCACGCCATGGACTACGTGGTGGTGCCGTTGCTCGACGGGACGCTCAAGCTGGTCGAGGGCGGCGGCGAGCGCTTCGCCGAGCTGAAAAAGGGCGTGCCGTACTTCCGCAACGTCGGCGTCGAGCACGACGTGATCAACGCCAACAGCTACGAGTTCGCCTTCATCGAGATCGAACTCAAGCCGCCGGCTTGATCGCCGTCATCACGCGGCGACGGCGACGACACGCGCCGCCACCAGAGTTTTGATTTCGCTGTCCGGGTAGCCGAGCGATTCGAGGATCGCGCGGGTGTGCTCGCCGATCGCCGGCGGGTCGCTGCGCAAGGGCAGGCGCGCGCCACCCATCTCCAGGGGAAGCGCAGGCAGCCCAACTGTAAAGTCAGGCTTTACACTTGTAGGCAGCAGCCCCCCGGATGCCTTGAGGTGCGGGTCGTCGAACAGCTCGGCGGGCGTGGTGATGGGCGCGAACGGCAGCCCGATCGCTTCCAGTTTCGCCGCCAGCTCCGCCTTGGCGTAGCGCCTGAAGGTCTCGCCCAGCCGCGGGATCAGCCAGTCGCGCTCCTTGACGCGCGCGCCGTTGGTCTTGAGGCGCTCGTCCGCTGCGAGCTGCGGCTCGCCGAACTCGCGGCAGAAGATCTCCCACTGCGTGTCGGTGACCACGCCGACGAACAGCCGGTCGCCGTCTTTGGTGGGGAAGATGTCGTACACGCCCCACGCCGGGCGCTTCACCGACATCGGCGGCGGCGCCTCGCCGGTGATGGCGTACTGCGCCATGTGCTGCGCGACCAGATACACGGTGTTCTCGAACAGCGCGCTCTTGACGTGCTGGCCGCGGCCGGTGGCGTCGCGCTCGCGCAGCGCGGCGAGGATGCCGATGGCGCCGAACATGCCGCCCATGATGTCGTTCACCGACGAGCCCACGCGCAGCGGGCGGTCGGGCAGCCCCGTCATGTAGGCGAGCCCGCCCATCATCTGCACCACCTCGTCGAGCGCCGGACGATGCTCGTAAGGGCCGGCGAGGAATCCTTTCAGCGAGCAGTACACCAGCCGGGGATTGCGCCTGGCGAGCGCTTCGAAGCCGAAGCCCATCTTGTCGAGCGCACCGGGGCGGAAATTTTCGGTGAGCGCATCCGCGGTGTCGAGCAGCCGCAGCACGATTTCGCGTCCCGCACCTTGCTTGAGATCGACCGCGAGGCTCTTCTTGTTGCGGTTGAAGATAGGGAAGAATCCCACGCCCGCGGCTTGCAGCCGGCGCGTGTTGTCGCCCTCCAGCGGCTCGACCTTGATGACCTCGGCGCCAAGATCGGCCAGCACCAGCCCGCAGGACGGGCCCATCACCATGTGCGCGAACTCGACGACGCGCAGGCCGTCGAGCGGCAGCCGGGTCATGCCGCTTGGCGGAAGTTCTTGGGGAATCCCGCCAACGCGCCGCGCGCGTTCGTGTTCATGCCGCTTGCCGGAAGTTCTTGGGTAGTCCCGCAAGCGGCGTGTGGCCGTAAACGGGCTCCTCGGGCAGGCCTTCGACCAGCGCCGCGCGCGCCACCAGCAATTTTTCGAAGTCGATGCCGGTGGCGATGCCCATGCTCTCGAACATAAAGATCAGGTCCTCGGTGATCACGTTGCCGCTGGCACCGGGCGCGAACGGGCAGCCGCCGAGCCCGCCCATCGAGGAATCGAAGGCGCGCACGCCTTCCTCGTAGGCGGCGAGCGCGTTCGCCAGCCCCAACCCGCGCGTATTGTGGAAATGCGCGCCTTCGAGCTTGTCGCCGATGGCGTTGCGCACCTTGCGGAACAGGCGCCGCACCTGCGCCGGGTTGGCGTAGCCGACGGTGTCGGCGAGCGGCACGCCGTCCACGCCCGCTTCGGCCAGCATGACCGCGAGGCGTACCACTTCGTCCTCCGGCACTGCGCCTTGAAGCGTGCAACCAAAGGCGGTGGAAATCGCGCCCTCGATTTCAGGGCCCTTCGCGCCGCGCAGGGCGACACATTGGCGCACCTGCTCGACCATCTGCTCCGGGGTCATGCGCACGTTGGATTCGCTGTGCATGCGCGACGCCGACACCGGGAAAGTCACCTTGTGCGCGCCCGCCTCGAGCGCGCGCTGGAAGCCCTTCACGTTGGGCGCCAGCGCCACCACCTTGAGGCCGGGAATCGAGAGCGCGTGCTTCACCACCTCGGCGGTGTCGGCCATCGCCGGGATCAGCTTGGGCGGCACGAACGAGCCGACCTCGATCTCGTCCAGGCCGGCGGCGGCGAGGGCGCTGATCCAGCGCTTCTTCGCCTCGGTCGGCATCAGGTGCCTGGCGTTCTGCAGCCCGTCGCGCGGGCCGACTTCACAGATCTGGATTTGTCGCATGGTCGCTCCGGTGTGGTGCGAATTCTAGCGCTAGGCGGCGCGCTCGCGGCCGCGCTCGATGCGCGCGAGCGCCACGCCGCATGCGGCGCCGCCTGCAGCGAAGGCGAGCATCGCCCACAGCGTGGCGCCCCAGCCGCCGAAATGCGTGGCAAGCCAGGCGAGCGCGATCGGGCCGAAGAACTGGCCGATCTGCGACGCCTGCATCACCATGCCGTTGGTGGTGCCAATGTGTTGCGCACTCTTGGCGTGCGCCGCGACCCCGGAAAAGATCGCCGCAGGAATTGTGCCCGCGCTCGCGGAGAAGGCGAGCACCAGGGCGAAGCGCGCGCCGTCCGGCAGCAGCTCGCTGAGCATGCCGCACGAGCACAGCCCGGCAATGGCGCAAGCCGCTACGATCAGCCGGCCACGCTTCACGCCGCGCGCCAGCAGCCAGCCGCCGCCGAGATTGCCGGGGATGTTGGCGAGCACCATCAGCGCGGTGAGCAGGCCAGCGGTCGCTGTGCTGGCGCCGCGCTCGTCGATGGCGAAGGTCGGCAGCCAGATCATCACCGGGGTCCATTGCGCGACGTAGAACGCGAACAGCAGCGCCAGCACCAGGCTGCCCTTCTGCTGCAGCGACTCGACGGCTAGGCGCAGCGAGCTCACCCCGCCGAAGCGCGGCGCAGGAACCGCCCGCGCCACGAATGCCATGCAGGCGAGGGCGGCGAGCGCCAATGCGAGCCACAGCCCGCGCCAGCCGATCAGCGCAAACGCCACCGGCGAGGCAAGCAGCGCGAGGCTGCCGCCTGAGGGCATGTAGGCGCTCCAAAGCGAAAACGCCTTCGCCCGCTCGCGCGGTTCGCTGAGCGCCGCATTTACCAGCGCCGGTCCGGATACCGCGAACAGGATGAACCCGGCGCCTTCGAGAAAGCGCGACACCAGCAGCGCAGGGAAAGTGGCGGCAGCCGCTCCCAACAGTCCGCCTGCGGCCATCAGCGCGAGCCCGGCGAGGGCGAGGCGCTTGTGGCCGTAGCGATCGCAAAGGATCCCGACCAGCATCCCGGCGACCCCGCCCATGACGTTGAGCATGGTGGCGATGAAACCGGTCTGCACGAGCGACAGGCCGAGCTCGTCGCGCATCACCGGCAACGCCGGCGGCACCTTGCCGATATACGCGCCGCACGCCAGGCCGCCGACGAACACGGCCCACACGGCCACCCAGCCGGGGTTCACGGGAGCAGGGGGGCCAGGCCCCATCCGGTAGATGCATTCGGCGCCTTCCCGGCCCCCCCGCACCCCCCGTGCGCGGGTAACACAGGATGTCTCATGCGGGCGCCGTGGCGCAGACGGCGCCCTAAGCCGCGGTGACCGGGAGCTTGAATTCGACGATTTTCTTCTGCCACTGCTCCGGCCCGCTCTGGTGCACCGAGCTGCCGCTCGCGTCCACCGCCACGGTGACCGGCATGTCCTCGACCTCGAACTCGTAGATCGCCTCCATGCCGAGGTCCTCGAAGGCGAGCACGCGCGATTTGCGGATCGCCTTGGCGACCAGGTAGGCGGCTCCGCCGACGGCGATCAGCGACGCCGCCTTGTGCTTGCGGATCGCCTCGATCGCGAGCGGGCCGCGCTCGCCCTTGCCGATCATCGCGATCAGACCGGTCTTGCCGAGCATGGTTTCGGTGAACTTGTCCATGCGCGTGGCGGTGGTCGGGCCGGCCGGGCCGACCACTTCGCCGCGCACCGGGTCCACGGGGCCGACGTAATAGATCACCCGGTTGGTGAAATCCACCGGCAGCCGCGCGCCGCGCGCAAGGTAGTCCTGGATCCGCTTGTGGGCGGCGTCGCGCCCGGTGAGCAGCTTGCCGGAGAGCAGCAGGCGCTCGCCGGGCTTCCAGGATGCAACCTCCTGGCGGGTGAGCGCGTCCAGATTGACGCGCCTCGACTTGGCGTCCGGTGTCCAGTTCACCGCCGGCCAGTCGGAGAGTTTTGGCGCAACGAACTCCGCCGGCCCGGAGCCGTCGAGCACGAAGTGGATGTGGCGCGTCGCTGCGCAGTTGGGGATTATCGCCACCGGAAGGTTGGCGGCGTGGGTCGGGTAGGTGAGGATCTTGACGTCGAGCACTGTGGACAGCCCGCCCAGTCCCTGTGCGCCGATGCCGAGCGCGTTGACCTTGTCATAAAGCTCGATGCGCAGCTCCTCGAGCTTGCTGTTCGGCCCGCGCGCCTTGAGCTCGGCCATGTCGATCGGCTCCATCAGCGACTGCTTGGCGAGCAGCATCGCTTTTTCGGCGGTGCCGCCGATGCCAATGCCGAGCATCCCGGGCGGGCACCAGCCGGCTCCCATCGTCGGCACGGTTTTCAGCACCCAGTCCGCTACAGAATCGGAGGGATTGAGCATGATGAACTTGGACTTCGCTTCCGAGCCGCCGCCTTTGGCCGCCACGTCCACCTCGATCTGATTTCCAGCAACGATCTCGGTGTGGATCACGGCAGGGGTGTTGTCGCGGGTGTTCTTGCGGACAAACAGCGGATCGTCCAGCACCGAGCCGCGCAGTTTGTTGTCGGGATGGGTGTAGGCGCGGCGCACGCCCTCATTCACCGCGTCCTCTAGGGTCTGACCCGCGGCAGCGTCGAATCCCTCGAAGCGCACGCCCATGCCGATGCGCAGGAACACGTTGACGATGCCGGTGTCCTGGCAGATCGGGCGGTGGCCCTCGGCGCACAGGCGGGAGTTGGTGAGGATCTGCGCGATCGCGTCTTTCGCCGCCGGCGATTGCTCGCGCTCGTAGGCGCGGCCGAGCGCGCGGATGTAGTCTGCCGGGTGGTAGTAGGAGATGAACTGCAGCGCGTCGGCGACGCTCTGTATCAGGTCCTGCTTGCGGATGGCGGCCATGGCAGGCGGTGCTTTACAAGGCTTTGAATTGATGATTCTATCTCGCCGGCACGGCGGTAAGCGCCGTGTAAGCCGCGGTGCCGACAATTCTTTCGGTTGCAGCCTGAGACGAACGAGGGAGCCCAGCGATGTCTTCCATGATCGAGTCCATCCTGCATGAGACCAGGGTCTTTCCTCCCTCGGCCGAGTTCGTCAAGCAGGCGAACGTTTCCGGCATGGACGCCTACCGCAAGCTGGTCGCAGAAGCCGAGCGCGACTTCGAGGGCTTCTGGGCGCGGCTGGCGAAGGAGCAACTGCTCTGGCGCAAGCCGTTCAGCAAGGTGCTTGATGAGTCGAATGCGCCGTTCTTCAAGTGGTTCTACGACGGCGAGCTGAACGCCTCTTACAACTGCCTCGACCGGCACCTGAAGACGCAGCCGGACAAGACCGCGATCATCTTCGAAGCCGACGACGGCAAGGTGACGCGCATCACCTACAAGGCGCTGTATCACGAGGTGTGCAAGCTGGCGAACGCGCTCAAGGCGCACGGCGTGAAGACCGGCGACCGCGTGTTGATCTACATGCCGATGTCGATCCAGGTCGTGGTCGCGATGCAGGCCTGCGCGCGCATCGGCGCCACGCACTCGGTGGTGTTCGGCGGCTTTTCGGCCAAGAGCCTGCAGGAGCGGATCATCGACGCCGGCGCCACCGAGGTGCTTACTGCGGACGGCCAGATGCGCGGCGGCCGGGAGATTCCGCTCAAGCCGGTGGTGGACGAAGCTTTCGCCATGGGCGGTTGCGAGAAAGTGCGCAACGTGATCGTGTATCGGCGTACCGGCTCGAGCGTGCCGATGCAGGCGCCGCGCGACAAGTGGTGGCACGACGTGCTGCAGGGGCAGCCGGACACCTGCGAGCCAACCTGGGTGAATGCCGAGCATCCGTTGTTCATCCTCTACACCTCGGGCTCGACCGGCAAGCCCAAGGGCGTGCAGCACTCCACCGGCGGCTACCTGCTGTGGGCGATGCTCACCATGAAGTGGGTGTTCGACTACAAGGCGAGCGACATCTTCTGGTGCACGGCGGACGTGGGCTGGGTGACCGGGCACACCTACATCACCTACGGGCCGCTCGCCGTGGGCGCGACCGAAGTTATGTTCGAAGGCATCCCGACCTACCCGGACGCGGGCCGGTTCTGGAAGATCATCCAGGACCACAAGGTGAACGTGTTTTACACCGCGCCGACCGCGATCCGCTCGCTCATCAAGGCAGGCGGCGATTTGCCGAAAAAGTACGACCTTTCCAGCCTGCGCATCCTCGGCACCGTGGGCGAGCCGATCAATCCCGAAGCGTGGATGTGGTACCACCGCACGGTCGGCAATGAGCGCTGCCCGATCGTGGACACCTGGTGGCAGACCGAGACCGGCGGGCACCTCATCTCGCCGCTACCCGGCGCGACGCCCACCAAGCCCGGCTCGGCGACTCTGCCGCTGCCCGGAATCATCGCCGACATCGTGGACGAGACCGGCAGATCGGTCGGCAGGGGAAAAGGCGGGATCCTGGTGATCAAGCGCCCATGGCCGGCGATGATCCGCACCATCTGGGGGGATCCGGAGCGCTTCAAGAAGACCTACTACCCGGCAGACTTCAAGGGCAAGTACTACCTCGCTGGCGACGGCGCCAGCATGGACGCGGAGGGCTACTTCCGCATCGTCGGCAGGATCGACGACGTGCTCAACGTCTCCGGCCACCGTCTCGGCACCATGGAAGTCGAATCGGCGCTGGTGGCCAACACCAAGCTGGTTGCCGAAGCGGCCGTGGTCGGACGCCCCGACGAGCTCACCGGCGAGGCGGTGTGCGCCTTCGTCGTGCTCAAGGGCCCGCGCCCGAGCGGCGAGGAAGCGAAGAAAATAGCGCAGGAGCTGCGCGACTGGGTGGCGAAGGAGATCGGCCCGATCGCCAAGCCCAAGGACATCCGATTTGGCGACAACCTGCCCAAGACGCGCTCGGGCAAGATCATGCGGCGCCTGTTGCGCTCGATCGCCAGGGGCGAGGAGATCAAGCAGGACATCTCGACGCTCGAGAATCCCGCGATCCTGGAGCAGCTCAAGCAAAGCACCTGACGGGAGGAGGTCATGGCAATCAAGATTCCGCGTTGTGCAAAGTGTTCCGACCCTAACGAGTTGAAAACGCTGCCGTCGGTTACCGGCCTGGACGGGCCGCTCCAGCTGACCGTGCTGGAGTTGCCGGTGTTCGCGTGCGCCAAGAAGCACAAGGCGCCGGTGCACCGTGATTTCATGCTCTGGCTGATCGGCGAGATTCGCACGCGTGAAGCGCAGATCGCGGCGGGCAGGGAAGAGGGCATGATCTTCAAGAAGCATCTATGCAGCAGTTGCGGCAAGGATCTCGCGTCCAAGCCCGAACGCCGCCAGGTGTTTCCATACGATCTGAAATACGAGGAGCTGGCGCCGTTCAAGGTCCAGATCGAAATGCCGATCTACAAGTGCACCGCCTGCGGTAAGGAGCAGATCCGCTCGACCAAGCAATTGCACGACCACGTAGCACAGTCGGTGATGGGCATCAACGACGCCGCGGGATTCCCGCACAGCGGCTGATATTGCACCGCAATATGACGTAAGCGAGCAAGCCGGTGCTCGGACAAGGTATTATCCGCGCGGGGTAGTTCTTGAACAGATGCCATAAAGCATAAAGAAGGGGGAGACCGATGGAGCTCACTGCAAAGCACCACGAGTACTGGCGCAAGAATCTCGTCATCACGGCGATCCTGTTCTTCGTCTGGTTCGTCTTTACGTTCGTCGAGATCTGGTTCGCACGCGAACTGAACAGCAGCATGACCTTCCTCGGTTTTCCGGTCGCGTTCTACTTTTCGGCGCAGGGCTCTCTCGCCATCTACGTGGCGCTGATCGGCATTTACGCGGTGCTGATGAAGAAACTCGACAAAGAGTATGGCGTGGATGAAGGAGATCTCGAATGAGCACCCCGGCCTTCTCGCAGGCGACGTTCAACCGCAACCTCAAGAAGTACTACACCTTCTATACCGGCGGCTTCCTCGTCTTCCTCTTCGCGCTCGCGATTGCCGAGCAGATGGGGATGTCGCGCGCCTGGATCGGCTACTGGTT
>CAYMVA010000165.1:0-12430 GCA_964393745.1 uncultured Enterobacteriaceae bacterium
CTCGGCAGAGCCCGAGCGCACCGTCTTCTGCCCGGCGTCGGCCGCGGCCGCGCCCTCCTCGGCGCCGAAGCCGCCCAGGATGACGCTGAAGAACGAGCGGTTCATCGCCTTGCACATGATGTACGACAGGATCGCGCCCGAGGAACCCACGAGCGACCCGGCGACGATCAGCATCGAGTTGTTGAGCGAGAAGCCGATGCCCGCCGCCGCCCAGCCAGAGTAGCTGTTGAGCATCGAGATCACCACCGGCATGTCGGCGCCGCCGATCGGGATGATGATCAGCACCCCGAGCAGGAACGCGAGCCCGGTCATGACACCGAACCACATCCAGGCCTTGTCGGGGGCGAGGAAGAACACCGCGCCGCAGCCGAGCATCGCGATGGCGAGCACCAGGTTGAGCATGTGCTGCCCGGGGTACACCACCGGGGCGCTGGAGAAGAGGCGAAACTTCTTGCCCAGCCCGGCGAGCTTTCCGAAGGCGATCACCGAGCCCGAGAAAGTAAGCGCGCCGACGAAGGTGCCGATGAAAAGCTCGAGCTTGTTGCCCATCGGCATCGGGTCGGCGACGCCGAACGAAACCGGATTGTTGACCGCTGCGATTGCGATCAGCACCGCCGCCATGCCTACCAGCGAGTGCATCGCGGCGACCAGCTCGGGCATTTGCGTCATCTGCACGCGCCGCGCCACCAGCGCGCCGAGCGCGCCGCCAATCAGCATCGCAATCAGGATCAGGTCGATCCTGCCGCGCGCCACCACCGCGAGGGTGACCAGCACCGCGATCGCCATGCCGATCATGCCGAACAGATTCCCCCGCCGCGCGGTGGTGGGCGAGGACAGCCCTTTGAGCGCGAGGATGAACAGCACGCTCGCGACCAAGTACCAGAGGGTGAGCTGATTCGCGCTCATCGGAACAGGGGGCGCGGGCCCCTTCCGGTAAGTTCGCTCGGAGCCTTCCCGCGCCCCCCGTACCCCCCGGGCGCGTATCGCTGCCGCAAGCTCATGACGTGCGCTCCTTTGCGGCTTTGGGTTCTTTCTTCTTGAACATCTCGAGCATCCTCTGGGTGACGAGGAAGCCGCCGGCGACGTTCACCGCCGCGAGCGCCACCGCGATCACCCCCAGCACCGAGCCGAAGTCGGTTTCCTGCGGCGCGGCGGCGAGGATCGCGCCAACGATGATCACCGAGGAGATGGCGTTGGTGACGCTCATCAGCGGCGTGTGCAGCGCCGGGGTCACGTTCCAGATCACGTGGTAGCCGACGAACACCGCCAGCACGAACACCACCAGGTTGATGACGGTCGGATCTACGGTTCCACCCATGGCTACCCCTTCTTCGCCACTTCGCCGCCCGCGCACACCAGCGTGCCGGCGACGATCTCGTCCTCGCGGTCGATCTTGAACTCGCCCGTTTTCGCATCCAGCATCAGGGCGAGAAAGTTGTACAGGTTCCTCGCGTACAGCGCCGAGGCATCGGTCGGCACCGTCGCCGGCAGATTGGCGAGGCCGATGATCTTGACGCCGTTGCGGTTCACGATCTTGCCGGGCTCCGAGCCCTCTACGTTGCCGCCCTGCTCCACCGCCAGGTCCACGATCACCGAGCCGGGCTTCATCTGGCGCACGGTGTCGTCCTTGATCAGCTTGGGCGCGGGGCGACCGGGGATCAGCGCGGTGGTGATCACGATGTCGGACTGCAGTGCGCGCTGGTGCACCGCCTCCGCCTGGCGACGCATCCAGTCAGCGGGCATGGGGCGCGCGTAGCCGCCCACGCCCTTGGCGATCTCGCGCTCCTCGTCGGTGAGGAACGGCACCTCGAGGAACTTGCCGCCGAGCGACTCGATCTGCTCCTTCACCGCCGGGCGCACGTCGGAAGCCTCGATCACCGCGCCCAGGCGCTTGGCGGTGGCGATCGCCTGCAGCCCCGCGACGCCCGCACCCAGAATCAGCACGCGCGCCGCCTTCACTGTGCCCGCGGCGGTCATCAGCATGGGCATGAACCTGCCGTACTCGGCGGCCGCCAGCATCACCGCCTTGTAGCCGGCGATGTTGGCCTGCGAGGAAAGCACGTCCATCGGCTGCGCGCGCGAGATGCGCGGCAGCGCTTCCATGGCAAAGGCGGTGACGCCGCGCTTGGCTAACGCCTCGATGGCGGCGGCGTTGAACGGTTCGAGCAACCCGATCAGCGTGCCGCCCGACTTAAGCAAGGCGAGCTCGCTGTCCTGCGGCGCGCGCACCTTGAGGACGATGTCGGCGTCGAACGCCTCGGCCGCGGATGCAACCAGCTTTGCGCCCGCCGCCTCGAAATCGCGGTCGGGAAGGTGGGCGCCCGAGCCGGCGCCCTGCTGGATGCGGACTTCGTTCTTCGCCGCGAGTTTCTTGACCGTCTCGGGGGTGGCGGCGACGCGCGTTTCGCCGGCCCGGGTCTCGGCCGGCACGCCGATTCTCATTCTCATTGCTCCCTGGTGATTGCGGCGGCGATTCTACCGCACCGGCGCAGCGCAGGGAGGTTGCGGCGCCGAGTGTAAAGTCACACTTTACACTTTGCCGCCCTGCGGCCCGCTCAGTGTGCCGCCATCACGCGTTCCGCTATCTCAAACCCGGCGTGCACCACGAGCGCCAGCGCCGCCGCCGGCAGCGCGCCCGCAAGCAGCATGGTGTGGTCGTTCAACGCCAGCCCCTGCGCGATGCGCTCGCCGAAGCCGCCGGCGCCGATGAACGCGGCGATGGTCGCGGTGCCGACGTTGATCACCGCCGAGGTCTTGACGCCCGCGAGGATGGTGGGCGCGGCGAGCGGCAGCTCAATGCGGCCGAGGATCTGAGCGCGCCTCAGCCCCAGCGCCAGCCCGGCCTGCTTCAGCCCCCGCGGCACCTGCGTGACGCCGGCGTGGGTGTTGCGCACGATCGGCAACAGCGCATACAGGAACAGCGCGATCATCGCCGGCCACAGGCCGATGGTGCCGGTGATCGGGATGAGGAAGGCGAGCAGCGCGAGCGACGGGATGGTCTGCAGCAGACCCGCCGCCGCGAGCACCGGCTGCGCCAGCAGCGCAACCTTTGCCGCGATCAGGCCAAGCGGCACGCCCACCGCGACCGCCACGACCAGCGAGCCGAACACCAGCCACAGGTGCTCCCACAGCAGGCGCCAGAAATCCGCCGCGAACAAAGCGCTCATAAGCGTGCGCGGCGCCTTGGCCGACGCGCCCAGGTGCTCGCGCGCCACCTGGTCGAATGGCTGCTTGTCGATCTCGGCGCGCGCGTTGAGCCTGACCATGCGCGCCGCGTCTAGCGAGCGCTCGAGTTTGGCGAACGCTGCCGCGGCGGCGGGCTGGCGCCGCGCGAAATCGGCGCGGTGCAGCAGCACCGCGTCGTACGCCGGGAAGAAGCCGCGGTCGTCGGCCAGCACCGCGATGTCGAAGCGCGCGATCTTGGCGTCGGTCGAGTAGACGTCCATGACGTCGATTTCCTTCGCCGCCAGCGCCTCGTAGGCGAGGCCGTGGTCCAGGCCGCGCGGCGTCGGCTGCGGCAGGCCGTACTTATCCTTCAGCCCGAGCCAGCCGTCGCGCCGGCCGAGGAACTCGTGCGAGAAGCCGAGCCTGAGATCGCGGTGCCGCGCCAGGTCGGAAACCGCCTTGACGCCGCGGCGTTCGGCTTCGGCGCGGCGCATCCCCATGGCGTAGGTGTTGTTGAAACCGAGCGGCACGCTCGCCGCCAGGCCGAGCGCCGCGAGGCGCTGATTGAGCGCGGCGAACTCGAGCCGCTCCTCGGTCTTGAGGATCTCGCGCGCAATCGTGCCGCTGTACTCCGGATAAACGTCGATCGAGCCGCCCTTCAAGGCCTCATAGAGGATCGCGGTATTGCCCAGGCCGGGCTTGTGCTCGGCGCGCACGCCGGCGCGCTGCGCCGTTTGCACCAGGATCTCGCCGAGAATGTAAGACTCGGTGAAGCGCTTGGAGCCGACGCGCAGCGTGTCCTGCGCCGCGGCGCTGCCCGCGAGAGCCGCGAGAAGTAACAAAACAGGCATTCGGGTACGCCCGATTACCAACACTCCAAGCCAGCGTGCGCGCCGAATAATTAGCTCACGAAGCATTCGGGCTCGCCCGATCCCATCCCTTCATGCTGCGCGCTCCCAGCGCGCCTCGTTCTGCCCGCCGAGGAACTGCAGCGCGGCGAGATTGGCGTACAGCCCGCCCTGCTTCATGAGCTCGGCGTGCGTGCCCTGCGCCACGATCGCGCCGCGGTCCAGCACCACGATGCGGTCGGCGTGCTGCACCGTGGCGAGGCGGTGCGCGATCACCAGCGTGGTGCGGCCGCGCTCGAGCGCCTCCAGCGCCTGCTGCACCATGCGCTCGCTCGCCGCATCGAGCGAGCTGGTGGCCTCGTCCAGCAGCAACACCGGGCGGTCGGCGAGCAGGGCGCGCGCGATCGACAGGCGCTGGCGCTGGCCGCCGGAGAGCGTGACGCCGCGCTCGCCCAGCTGGGTGTCGAAGCGCTGCGGCAGCCGCTCGATGAATTCGAGCGCGAAGGCGCGTTCGCAGGCGCGCTCGACCTCGGCGTCGGGCGCCCCGGGGCGGCCGTAGCGCACGTTCTCGGCCACGCTGGCGGCGAAGATCACCGGATCCTGCGGCACCACCGCGACCAGGCGGCGCAGCTCGAGCGGATCGAGCGCGCGCAGATCCACGCCGTCGAAGCGCAGCGCGCCCGACTGCGGGTCGTAGAAGCGCAGCAGCAGTCCGAGCACCGTGGACTTGCCCGCGCCCGAAGGCCCGACCAGCGCCACGCGCTCGCCCTGCGCGAGGCGCAGCGAGAAGCGCTCCAGCGCATGCACGCCGGGCCGCGCCGGATAAGCGAAGGTCACGGCGTCGAATTCCACCGTGCGTACCGTGCGCGGCGCCGCTACCGGTTGCGCGGGGGCGACGATAGCCGGCACCGTTTCCAGCAGCTCGAACAGCCGTTCGGTGGCGCCGGCGGCGCGCTGCAGGTCGCCCCACACTTCCGAGATCGCGGCCACGCCCGCCGACGCGACCGCGCAGTAAAAGACGAACGCCGACAGGTCACCGCCGGAGAGCTGGCCGGCAAGGATGTCGCGGCCGCCGATCCACAGCACCAGCGCGACGCCGCCATACATCACCAGCATCACGAAGCCGAGCAGCAGCGCCTTGATGCCGATGCGCTGCACGCCCGAGGCGTAGGTGGCCTCGGCGAGCGCGCCGAATTCGCGGCGCGATTGCTCCTCGTGCACGTAGGCCTGCACGGTGCGGATCTCGTGCAGCGCCTCGTCCACGTACACGCTCAGATCCGCGACCCGGTCCTGGCTGTCGCGCGAGTAGCGGCGCACCTTGCGGCCGACCAGCCACATCGCCAGCCACAGCAGCGGCGCGAACGCCAGCACGATGAGCGTCAGCTTGAGATTGGTCCAAAGCAGCAGCCCGAGCGCGCCCACCAGCAGGATGCTGTTGCGCACCGCCATCGAGAAGCCGTAGCCGATCACCGCCTGCAACAGCGTGGTGTCGTTAGTCAGGCGCGAGATCACCTCGCCGGTGCGCGCGCTCTCGAAGTAACTCGGCGCAAAGCGCAGGATGTGGTCGAACACCGCGCGCCGGATGTCGGCGATGACGCGCTCGCCGGTGCTCATCATGAGGTAGAAGCGCGCGTAGGTGGCCGCCGCGAGCAGCAGCGCCAGCGCAAGCACCGCGCCGAGCGCTTGGTCGAGCACGCGCGCGTCGGCCGAGGCGAAGCCGGCGTCTACAACGTAGCGCAGCCCCTGGCCGAGCGCGAGCACGCAGGCGGCCGCGGCGAGCAGCGCTGCGATCGCCGCCACCACCCGCAGCCGGTAAGGCGCGAGAAAGCGCGCCAGGCGCACGAACTGCGACCAGTCGCGGCTGCCGGGGCGGTCGGGAAGATGATCGTGGAACATCCGGTTCCACTCTACCGCAAAGCCGCCTGGCGGCACCCCACAGGAACGTCATCCCCGCGAACGCGGGGATCCAGCGGCTTGCCTTTGCGCGTGGGTCCCCGCTTGCGCGGGGACGACGATTTCGCAGCCGCGCTAGCGGCTGTAGAAGCGGTAGTTGTTTGCGCCTAGCTGCTTGGCACGGTACATCGCGACGTCGGCGTTCCTGAGCAGCGCCTCCCCGTCCGAGGCGTCGGCGGGAAAGAGCGAAATGCCGATGCTGGCGCCGATCGTGAATTCCTGGCCGTCGACGCGGAACGGCGCCTCGAGCGCGCGCAGGATCTTCTCCGCCACTACCTGGCAGTCGGATTCCAGCTGCAGGTCTGAGAACACCACCACGAACTCGTCGCCACCGTGGCGCGCCAGCGTGTCGGCCTTGCGCACGCAACCGGTCAGGCGGTGCGCCACCTCGCGCAGCACCGAATCGCCGGCGCGGTGGCCGAGGGCGTCGTTCACCTGCTTGAAGCGGTCCAGATCCACCATCATCACCGCGACGCGGGCGTCGCGCCGCTGCGCCGCGAAAAGCGCCTGGCGCAGCCGGTCATCCAGCAGCCGCCGGTTGGGCAAACCGGTGAGCGTGTCGTGATAGGCGAGGAAGCGCGCTTCCTCCTCCTTGCTCTTGCGCTCGGTGATGTCCTGCGACACGCCGATCACGCGCCGCATCTGCCCGGAGGCGTCGGCGAGCGCCTTGCCGCGCGCCGCGAACCAGCGCTGCTGCCCGTCCTCGCCCTCGATGCGGAACTCCGCCGCCAGCGGCTCGCCCCACTCGAGCGCGGCGCGGGCCGCAGCGACAAAGCGCTCGCGGTCTTCGGGATGCACGCGGTTCAAATAGTCGGACCACTTGATGCGCATGCCGCCCGGCGCACCCGGCGCCTGCGCCGGCGTGTGGCCGAGAAACATGGTGTCGCTCGCGGAATCCCATTCCCAGTAGTGCAGGTCGGCGGCCTCGGCGCCCAGGCGCAGGCGCTCCACGCCCTCGTGCAGCGCCGCGGCGGCGCGTTTCTGCTCGGAGATATCGTGCGCAGTGCCGGTGGCGCCCGTGATCGCGCCCGCCGGATCGCGCAGCGGGATGGCGTTGAAGGCGAGGTCCACGTGCGCGCCGTCGCGCCGCAGGTGGCGGGTCTCGTAGTTGAACACCGACTCGCCGGCCAGGATGCGGCGGAATACGGCCAGGTCGCGCTCGCGCACTTCCTGCGCGATCTGCTCGCGGTACTCGCGCCCGATCAGCTCCGCTGCCGGGCAGCCGTAGATGCGCTCGGCGGCCGCCGGGTTGAGGTAGGTCCAGCGGCCCGCGGCGTCGATCGACCAGATGAGGTCGTTGGAGGTCTCGACCAGGCTGCGGTACATGGCCTCGCTCTTGCGCAGGTCGTGCTCTGCCGCCAGGCGCTCGGAGGCGTCGGTGAAGGTGTAGATCGCGCCCTCTTCCGGACGCCCAGGGTCGAGCGCGCGCCCCAAGCTGCGCGACCACATAGGCATGCCGTCCTTGCGCGCCAGCGGTGCATCCCACTCGGCAATGCCGCCGCCGCGCAGGCGCTCCTCCAGCTCCTCGCCGATCGCCTTCCACTGCGCCTCCGAGGCGTACAGCGCGCGGCTCGACTTGCCGTCGAGCTCGCCGTGGGCGTAGCCGAGCATCTGCTCCAGGCGCCGGTTGCAGCGCAGGATGACGCCGTGGCCGACGAAAGCGACCCCCGCGGGCAGGGTGTCGAGCATCAGGTTGCGCTCGGCCAGCACCTTCTCGTAGGCGTCCTGCACTGCGCGCAGCTCGCTGACGTCGGTGAACACGCTCACGATGCCGCTGCGGCTGCGCACGAAGCGCCCGAGCAGCGAGCGCCCGTCGTGGGTGCGGTACTGGCGCCCGTCGCCGCTGCCGGCGCGGCGGCGTTGCATGCGTTCCTCGATCCAGGCCTCGCGCCGCTCGAGGTATTCCGGCGCCACCGACTCGGCGTCGAACGCGTTCTCCGCGATGCGCGCGTAGGGCGTACCGGCGAGCTCGGCCGCGCTCAGGCCGGCTCCATAGACCTTGGCGTAGGCGGCGTTGCACACCGCGAGCCGGTCGTCGCCGTCGTAGATGGCAATGCCGTCGGGGTAGCTCTCGATCGAGTCGCGCAGCAGCGCCTCGCTCCCCGACAGCCGCTCGAGCAGCGTCTGGTTCTCGATCTGCGTGCGCAGCGTGCGGATGACGTTGCCGTTGATGTCCCGGAAGACGCGCACGATCACGCCGCCGAACACCAGCACCATGAGCGCCAGCAGCTGGTAGGTGCGCCCGGTCTGCGTCGCCAGCTGCAGCATCACGGCAAGGAACGGCAGCGTGCAGAAGCCGTAGAACGCGGTGACGCTCGGCGCATACACGCCGGCGGCGCCGATGATGCTGCCGCCGACCACGAACACCACCGCCATCTGCCGCAGGGCGTCGATTTCGGAGAAGAACACGGCCGGCGGCAACGCCCACACCGCGCCCGCCGCCAGGGCGCCGATCGCGAAGCGGCGCTCCCACAGCTCGGGCTTGCCCGCGCCCGCGGCGCGCTGGTACTGGCGCTGGATCGCGATGCGCGCCAGCGTCATCGCGGCGAGCACGGCGAACCACGAGATCAGCACCAGTTCCGGGATCGGCTCCCACAGCGCCACCAGCAGGATGCCCGCGTTCGCCAGCGTCGCGACATAGGCCGGCCGCGCGACCTCGAACAGCGTCGCCACGCGCACCGTCTGCAGCCGCCCGTCGTTGCCTTCGACCATCGAGGCCATCATCCCAGTAACGCACGCGCCTGCGCGGGTGGGCGGGAACTCGGGCACATGGTTTGCGGTTGCTTGCAGTCCCCGAGACGAACGGCACGCGCGCCGGGACTGGCGGCGCGCCAGAACGCGCCCTGGCGGTCCGCCGACAGCGGGTGCCCGTCCGGAAAGCCGTAGCGCCCGAGCGGCTCGCTCAGGAAAACGTGGCTGGAACTCAGCCGGCGCGTGCTACTTCGACCAGGCAGTCGTAGAAGGTGGCGCCACCGCCCAGGTCGGTGACGCCCTGCGAGGTCACGTTGTTTGCGTTGCCGCCGCCGGGGGAATGCTTCTTCCACCACACCGAGGGCGCCACCACCACACCGCGGCGCGGCTTGCCGTTGACGCGCGCCTGAAGCACGAAGCTGCCGCGTTCGTTGAACACCCGCACCCGGTCGCCGTCGCGAATGCCGCGTGCGGCGGCGTCCTCGGGATGCATCTCGAGCCGCGGCGCGCCCTCGGTGTCGCGAAAGCGCTTCAGGTTGGCAAAGGTGGAATTGAGGAAGTTGCGCGCCGGCGGTGACAGGAAGGCGAGCGGAAAGCGCTGCGCCAGCTGCGGGTTGCTGGCAGCCGATTCGACCGGCGGGTTGTAGAACGGCAGCGGATCCACGCCCTGCTTGTCGAGCGATTCGCTATGCAGCTCGCACTTGCCCGACGGCGTCGGGAACCCGCCCTCGGCAAACGGCGCGAAGCTCACCGGCACCTCGAGTCGCTGCCAGCCGCGCTCCTTCACCGTTTCCCATTCGATGCCGCGCATGCGCGGGCTCGCAGACTTGAGCGCCTGGCGGCAGATGTCCTCGTCGGAATCGCGGAAGCAGGGCTCGTCGAACCCCATGCGCGCCGCCAGGCGCCGGAACACTTCCGAGTTGGGCAGCGATTCGCCCACCGGAGCGATCGCCGGGTTGTTGGCGAGCACGTAGAGATGGCCGTAGGACTTGTGGATGTCGTAATGCTCAAGCTGCGTGGTCGCGGGCAACACGATGTCAGCGTAGTCCGCTGTGTCGGTCAGGAACGAATCCATCACCACGCAGAACAGGTCCTCGCGCGCAAAGCCCGCGATCACCTTGTCCGAATCAGGGCACACCGCGACCGGATTGTTGTTGTAGACGATGGTCGCCCGCACCGGCGGCGCCGCCGCAGTGAGTGCATCGCCGAGCTTCGAATGGTTGATGACGCGCGGCCTGCGACCGGCGAGCAGATCCGGGCGCTCGAGCGCCGCATGGTCGAAGTTGTAGAAATCCGCAGTGGTCAGGACGATGCCGCCTGCCGGATCGCGCCACGCGCCGATGAGCGCAGGCAGGCAGGCGATGTTGCGCGCCGCGATGCCGCCACCGGTATGGCGCTGCATGCCGTAGTTGAGCCGGATCGCGGCCGGCTTCACCGTGCCGTACTCGCGCGCGAGGCCGACCACCTCCGCGACCGAAAGGCCGCAAGTGCGCGCTGCCCATTCCGGGGTGTATTGCTTGACGCGCTCGGCAAGCTGCTCGAAGCCGAGCGTGTACCGCGCAAGGTAGTCGCGATCGATCAACCCATCGGCAATCAGCACGTTCATCATGCCGAGCGCCAGCGCGCCGTCGGTGCCAGGTAGCAGCGCCAGGTGCTGGCTGCATTTCTCCGCCGACAGGCTCTTGTAGGGGTCGATGGCGATCACTTTGGCGCCGCGCCGCTTGGCTTCCTGTATTCGCGACCAGAGATGCAGGTTGGAGACGATCGGGTTGGCGCCCCAGAGGATGATTAGCTTCGAGTCTACGAAGCGCTCCGGATCCATGCCGACCGAGCCGCCGAGCGTTGCCTTGATGCCGGCCTTGCCCGCGCTCGAGCACAGGGTGCGATCGAGCAGCGTGGCGCCCAAGCGGTGGAAGAAACGCCGGTCCATGGAGCTGTACTGCACCATGCCCATGGTGCCGGCGTAGCTGAGCGGCAGAATTGTCTGCGGGCCTTCGGGCGAGGCGACGAGTGCCTTGAGCCGCTCAGCGATCTCGTCGAGCGCCTCGTCCCAGCCGATGCGGCGGAATTCGCCCCTGCCCTTCGGCCCGACGCGGCGCATCGGATGCAGCAACCGGTCGGGCGAGTAGGTGCGCTCGAGATAATGCGCCACCTTGGTGCACAGCGTGCCTTCGGTGAACGGCATCGAGGGATCGCCTTCGATGCGGATCGCGACGCCGTCCTTCACCGACACCAGCATGCCGCAGGTGTCGGGACAGTCGTGCGGACAGGCGGTGCGTACCACTTTGACTTCGGGATCGGCGCGCACCACGCGGCCGGCGGTGATGGGAGCGTTCACGGCGGCGATTCTACCCCTGCATGGCGTCGTCGAGCAGCTGGATCCAGTGGCGCACCGGGGTCTGCGTGCCGGCCTGCAGGTGCACCAGGCAACCGATGTTGGCGGTCGCAATGGTCTGCGGCGCGCCGCTCGCGAGCGCCGCCAGCTTGCGGCTGCGAAGCTGCTGCGAGATTACGGGCTGCAGCACCGAATAGGTTCCCGCGGAGCCGCAGCACAGGTGCGAGTCCGGCACCGGCGTCAACTCGTAGCCCGCCTTCTCCAGCAGCGCCTCGACGGTGCCGCGGATTCTCTGGCCGTGCTGCAGCGAGCACGGCGACTGGAACGCCACGCGCCCGCGCCGCTTGCCCGCGACCAGCGCGCGCTCGATCGCGGGCGCCTCCGCAGTGATCACCTCGGCGATATCGCGCGCCAGCAGCGACACGCGCGCCGCCTTGTGGCGCCAGGCCGGCTCGCGCTCGAACAGGTGCGCGTACTCCTCGATGGTGGTGCCGCAGCCGCTGGCGGTGACCACGATGCCCTCGGCCGCGCCTCGCTCGAGCTGCGGCCACCATTCGTCTATCAGGGCGCGCATGTCGTTCTTGCCCGCCTCCTGTTCGCCCAGGTGGAAACGCAGCGCGCCACAGCAGCCGGCACTCGGTACTTCCACGACAGAGATGCCGATGCGGTCGAGCACGCGGGCCGCCGCTGCATTGATTGCCGGTGCCAACGCCGGTTGCACGCAGCCGGCGAGCGCGAGCATGCGGCGCGGATGGCGCGGCGCGGGCCACGCCCCGGCGGGCTCGCCGCGCGCCGGAATCTTCTGCCGCAGCACCGCTGGCAGGAACGGGCGCACCAGCCTGCCGAGCGCGAGCAGCGGGGAAAAAAGCGCGCGCCGCGGCAGCAGCACCGACAGCGCGGCGCGCTGCATTTTTTCCCAGGCGCTGCGCGAGGTGCGCGCTTCCACCAGCGCGCGGCCGATGTCGGCGAGGCGACCGTACTGCACCCCTGACGGACAGGTGGTCTCGCAGGCCCGGCAAGTGAGGCAGCGGTCGAGGTGCAAACGCGTTTTTACGGTTGGCGCCGCGCCCTCGAGCACTTGCTTGACGAGGTAGATGCGGCCACGCGGGCCGTCGAGCTCGTCGCCGAGCAGTTGGTAGGTCGGGCAGGTGGCGTTGCAAAAGCCGCAGTGCACGCATTTCCTGAGGATCGCGTCCGCCTCCCGCCCCTCGGGCGTGTCGCGGATGAATTCGGCCAGCCGGGTCTGCACCGTGTGCCTCGCTATACTCGCCGCATGAAGATAGCGCTCGGGGGCCTCGTCCTGCTGCTGTTCGCCGCCGGCGTGATCTGGATCGTAGTCGCAGTGCGCCGGTACTCGGCGCGCAAGCAGGTCGAGGCGCAGCGCGAATCCGCGTTCCTTGCCGAGTTGACGAGCGCCGCGGCCAAGCGCGGCAAGCGA
>CAYMVA010000166.1:0-43116 GCA_964393745.1 uncultured Enterobacteriaceae bacterium
GGGTACGATAGCGCGATGACACGGGCGCCTGCGTTGTTGCTCGGCCTTGCGATATCGACATATCGCTGCGGCCTCGCGCCTAGCAGGCGCCGCGTTCCGGCCGCAACGCGCACCCGCGCAACTTGTTCAGAGCTTCCCTAGAATTCCGGCACGGTCGCGCGCTGCAGAGAGCGGAAATGGAACTCACTCCCCGGGAAAAGGACAAGCTGCTGGTGTTCACCGCGGCGCTGCTCGCCGAGCGGCGCAAGGGGCGCGGCCTCAAGCTCAATTATCCGGAAGCGGTGGCGTTCATCAGCGCCGCGATCATGGAAGGTGCGCGCGAGGGCCGCAGCGTGTCCGAGCTGATGGGCTGGGGCGCGACGCTGCTCAAGCGCGACGAGGTGATGGAGGGCGTGCCCGAGCTGATTCCCGAGATCCAGGTGGAAGCGACCTTTCCCGACGGCACCAAGCTGGTCACCGTGCACAACCCGATCGTATGATTCCCGGCGAGATCAAGGTCGCGGCGGGCGAGATCGAGCTTAACAAAGGCCGCCGCACCGCCACCGTGCAGGTGACCAACAGCGGCGATCGCCCGATCCAGGTCGGCTCGCACTACCACTTCTACGAGACCAACGACGCGCTCAAGTTCGACCGCCCGGCCGCCTACGGCATGCGCTTGAACATCGCTGCCGGCACCGCGGTGCGCTTCGAGCCGGGGCAGGCGCGCACCGTGGAGCTGGTGGCGCTCGCCGGGGAGCGCAAGGTGTATGGCTTCGCCGGCAAGGTGATGGGCGCGTTGAAAAAGGCGGCCAAATGAAGATCCAGCGGCAGGCTTATGCGGAGATGTTCGGGCCCACCACCGGCGACCGCGTGCGGCTCGCGGACACCGAGCTCTGGATCCAGGTCGAGAAGGACTTCACCACCTACGGCGAGGAAGTGAAGTTCGGCGGCGGCAAGGTGATCCGCGACGGCATGGGCCAGAGCCAGCGCGGCGCGGCTCAGGTCGCCGACACCGTGATCACCAATGCGCTCATCGTGGACCACTGGGGCATCGTCAAGGCCGACATCGGCCTGCGCGCCGGGCGCATCTGGAAAATCGGCAAGGCGGGCAATCCGGACATCCAGCCCGCGGTCACGATCCCGATCGGCGCCGGCACCGAAGTGGTCGCGGGCGAAGGCATGATCGTCACCGCCGGCGGCATCGACACGCACATCCACTTCATCTGCCCGCAGCAGATCGAGGAAGCGCTCATGTCGGGCGTCACCAGCATGATCGGCGGCGGCACCGGCCCGGCGACCGGCACCTACGCCACCACCTGCACGCCGGGGCCGTGGCATATCCACTCGATGCTTGCGGCTGCCGAAGCGTTCCCGATGAACTTGGGGTTCCTGGGCAAGGGCAACGTGTCGCTGCCGGCGCCGCTGCGTGAGCAGGTTCGCGCGGGCGCGATCGGCTTGAAGCTCCATGAAGACTGGGGCACCACGCCGGCGGCGATCGACAACTGCCTCGCGGTCGGCGACGAAATGGACGTGCAGGTTTCGATCCATACGGACACGCTCAACGAATCCGGCTTCGTAGAGACCACGATCAAGGCATTCAAGGGCCGCACCATCCACACCCTCCATACCGAAGGCGCAGGCGGCGGGCACGCGCCCGACATCATCAAGGTGGCGGGCGAACCCAACGTGCTGCCGTCTTCGACCAACCCGACGCGGCCCTACACGGTGAACACCATCGCCGAGCACCTCGACATGCTGATGGTGTGCCACCACCTCGATTCGGCGATCGCCGAGGACGTGGCGTTCGCCGAATCGCGCATCCGCAAGGAAACCATCGCCGCCGAGGACATCCTGCACGACCTGGGGGCGATCTCGATGATGTCGTCGGACTCGCAGGCGATGGGGCGCGTGGGCGAAATGATCATCCGCACCTGGCAGACGGCGCACAAGATGCGCGTGCAGCGCGGCAGCGCCAAGGGCGACCCCAAGACGCACGACAACGCGCGCGTCAAGCGCTACGTCGCCAAGTACACCATCAACCCGGCGATCGCGCAGGGCATCTCGCACGAAGTGGGCTCGGTCGAGGAGGGCAAGCTCGCGGATCTGGTGCTGTGGAAGCCGGCCTTCTTCGGCGTCAAGCCCTCGCTGATCCTCAAGGGCGGCATGATCGCGGCCGCCGCGATGGGCGATCCGAACGCCTCGATCCCGACGCCGCAGCCGGTGCATTACCGGCCGATGTTCGGTGCCTTCGGCAAGGCGCTGCGCTCCTCGATCACGTTCGTGTCGAAGGCGGCGCTCAAGAACCCGGCGCTCGCAAAGCTCGGACTCGAGCGGCCGCTGGTCGCGGTCAAAGGCACGCGCAAGCTCGGCAAGAAAGACATGGTGCACAACGATTACCAACCGAAAATCGAAGTGGACGCCGAAACCTACGAAGTGCGCGCCGACGGCGAGTTGCTGGTGTGCGAGCCGGCCAAGGTGCTGCCGATGGCGCAGCGCTACTTTCTGTTCTGAGACGCGCACCCGTGCTCGAGATCAAGTCCAAGCTCAAGACCGCGCGCGGCGCCTACAAAATCGAGGTACGCGGGCAGCTGCGGCTGCCGTTCGAGCAGCGGCAGAAGTCGCGCCTGCATGCGCACCTTGCTTCGGGTGAAGAAGTGGCGCTGATGCTGCCGCGGGGCGAGGTGCTGCGCGGCGGCGACCTGGTTACCGCCTCCGACGGCCGCGTCATCGAAGTCATCGCCGAGGCGGAGAAGGTGCTGCACATCGAATGTGCGGGCGCCGCGGAATTGACGCGCGCTGCCTATCACCTCGGCAACCGCCACGTGCCGGTGCAGGTGGGAGAGGGGTTCCTGCGCATCGGCGCCGACCACGTGCTGGAAGAGATGCTGAAGGGCCTGGGCGCGAAGGTGAAGCACATGGAGGCGCCTTTCGAGCCCGAGGCGGGTGCCTACGGTGCAGGCCATCGCCACGAGGAGATGAGCCACGGCGGCAAGATCCACGAGTTCGGCGAGCACGATCATGACCACGCGCACGAACACGATCACGACCACAAGCACTGAGCGGCTGGCGAAGCTGCTGCAGCTCGCCAGCCCTGCGCTTCCCGTGGGCGCCTACAGCTACTCGGGCGGACTCGAGGCGGCTGCGGAGGCTGGCATCGTGACGGATGCGGCGAGCGCCGAGCGCTGGATCGGCGACGTGCTCGCGCATTCGGTGGCGCGCATGGAAGCGCCGGTGTTCCTGCGCCTGTGCGCGCCCGCAGCCCACAAGGCGCGCTGGAACGAGTTGTTCCTCGCCAGCCGCGAGGCGGCCGAGCTGCGCGCCGAGAGCGTGCAGATGGGCTATTCGCTCAACCGCCTGCTGCCAGAGCTCGGCATCGAGGCGCTGGCGCTCGATGAGCCGGCGTTCCCGGCGGTGTTCGCGCACGCGGCGCGCGCCTGGGGTATCGAGCCGCAGACGGCGCTGATCGCCTACCTCTGGGCGTGGCTGGAGAACCAGGTAATGGCGGCGCTCAAGGCAGTGCCACTCGGCCAGACCGAGGGCCAGAAAATCCTGCTCGCGCTCGGCGCGCGGCTCGAAGGCATCGCCACCGAGGCGGCGGCGCTCGAGGACGACGATCTGGGCAACTTCACCCCTGGCCTCGCGCTGCTCTCGGCGAAGCACGAAACGCAGTATTCGCGGCTCTTCAGGTCATGACGCTGAGAATCGAACACAAGGACGCCGGACCCTTGAGGGTCGGCGTGGGCGGGCCGGTGGGGTCGGGCAAGACTGCGCTGACACTCGCTCTGTGCCGCGCGTTTCGCGAGCGCTTCGAACTCGCGGTGGTGACCAACGACATCTACACCGAGGAGGACGCGCAGTTCCTGGTGCGCAACCACGCGCTCGCCCCCGAGCGCATCCTCGGCGTCGAGACCGGCGGCTGCCCGCACACCGCGATCCGCGAGGACGCCTCGATCAACCTCGAGGCGGTGGCGCGGCTCAACCGCCGCTTCCCGGGCCTGGACCTGATCATGATCGAGTCGGGCGGCGACAACCTCGCCGCCACCTTCAGCCCGGAGCTCTCCGACCTGACGCTGTACGTGATCGACGTCGCCGCCGGCGACAAGATCCCGCGCAAGGGCGGCCCCGGCATCACCAAGTCCGATCTGCTGGTGATCAACAAGATCGACCTCGCGCCGCTGGTCGGCGCCTCGCTCGAAGTGATGGCGCACGACGCCAGGAAAATGCGCGGCAACCGGCCGTTCGTGTTCACCAACCTCAAGACCGGGCAGGGGCTGGACGTGGTGGTCAAGTTCATCGAAATGGAAGGAATGCTATGCAGCGCGCAGCCCTCTTCACACTGATGCTTTCCTCGCAGGCGCTCGCCCACCAAGGACACGGCGCGCCGGCGGTGCACCTGCATTGGTGGGAGTACGCGCTGCTCGCCGCCGCAGTCGCGGCCGCGATCGCGTGGCTGGCGAGGCGCTGACACCGGGCGCCGCGGCGTCCGACGCCGCGCTGCCGATCGTAGACGCGCACCACCATCTCTGGGACCTGGCGCACGGGCCGCTCCACTACCCGTGGCTCGAGGATCCCGAGCCGCACGACTTCTTCCTCGGCGAGTATTCCAGCCTAAGGCGCGACTACCTGCCGCCCGATTACCGGCGCGACGCCGCCGGCCACAACGTCGTCGCCACGGTGCACGTAGAGGCCGAGTGCAGCCGTGAGCAGCAGGTCGCCGAGACGCGCTGGCTCACCGAAATTAACGCGCGCCACAGCATGCCGAACGCCATCGTCGCGCACGCCTGGTTCCACACCCCGAACGCCGAGGAGATCCTCGCGCAGCAGGCGGAGTTCAAGCTGGTGCGCGGCATCCGCTCCAAGCCGGTCACCGGCAGGACGCCGCGAGACCTGCGCCCCGGCGCGCCTGGCGGCATGCAGGATCCGAAATGGCTCGCCGGCTTTGCGTTGCTGCGCAAGTTCGGTTTTTCCTGGGACCTGCGGGTGCCGGCCTGGCACCTCGAAGAGGCGGCTGAGGTGGTGCGCGCGCACCCCGACATCCCGGTGGTGCTCAACCACACGGGTTTTCCCTGGGACCGGAGCGCGGCGGGGATGGAACTATGGCGCCGCGGCATGCGCACGCTCGCTAGGTGCGAGCAGGTGTGCTGCAAGCTTTCGTGCCTGCTGCTGCCGGACGGGCCGTGGGGCTACGACGCGAACCGCGCCATCGTGCGCGAGACCATCGACCTCTTCGGCGCAGAGCGCTGCATGTTCGCGTCGAACTTTCCGGTGGACGGGCTGCGCGTTTCCTACGGCGCCCTATTCAAGGATTTCAAGCGCATGACCGCCGAGTTCTCCGCGGGCGAGCGCCGAAAACTATTTCACGACAACGCGGCGCGCTTCTACCGTCTCTGATCCCCGCTCCCCGCCTATGCGGCGAAAGACTTCGCGGGGACGACGTGTTCGGATGGTCCGGTGATACGCGCAGGCGGCGCTACGTGGCGCGGAAGCGCGACCGACGCGGGCGCACGCTCGAGCATGCTGATCTCTCCGGCCAGCTCGGCGCCTTCCTCGACCTTGATGCGCGCGTAGCGGATCTTTCCGGAAATTTTCCCTGTAGCGTGCACCACGAGCTGCTTGCGCACCGTCAGGTCGCCCTCGACGCGGCCGTGGATCTCGGCGATGTCCACCGCGACAGTGCCGCTGAATACGCCGTTCTGCGCCACCTGCATGACGCGCGCGTCGAGCGTCGCCTCGATGCGACCCTCGACCATGAGCGTGTCGCAATCGGTCACCTCGACGCCCTTCATCTTGATGTCGGGACCGACGATCAGCTTCGCTTCCTTGCGCTCCTCCACTTTCTCCGCCGGCGCCGGCGCGGCCGGCTGTGGCGCTGATGCCGCCTCGGGCTGCGGCGTCTGCGGGGCCGGCCGGCCGGCGCGGAAGAAGGCGTCGTTGCTGCGCGTGAAAATGCTGTCCTTCGGATTCATGGTCAGTTCCTTTCGGTTTGGGTCCAGGGTATGAACGCAAGCACGTTGCGTGCCTGCCCCGCGACCGCAAAGAATCAAAGGCTTGCAGTTAGCGTAGGAGCGCTTGGCGTCGCCCCAGGCCGACAGAAATCCCGCTAAGCCGCGAAATCGCGCAATACGCGCCCGGGCAGCCGCTCGAGCGGCAGCATCCCGGACTTGTCCGCGACGCGCGTGCCGTTCACCCACACGCCGTGCACGCCGATCGCCGGTGTGGTGAGGCGCGCGCCGTTTGCCGGGAGGTCGCGCACGCGCTGCTTGGCGCCGCGATTCACGCTCGCCGGATCGAACAGCAGCAGGTCCGCCGCGTAGCCGGCCTTGAGCACGCCACGCTCGCGGATGCCGAACACGCTCGCCGGCAGCCCCGAGAGCTGGCGCGCGGCTTCGGCGAGGGACAGGACTTTCAGCTCGCGCACCCAGTGGCCGAGCAGGTGCAGCCCGAAGCCGGCGTCGTTGAAGAAGGTGAGGTGCGCGCCCGCGTCGGAGAGCGACACCATCGCCGCCGGATGGCGCAGCATTTGGCCGACCGCACGCTCATCCGAGTTGAGCAGCAGCGCGGTGAACACAGTGTCGAGATTTTCCGCGAGCGCGAGATCGAGCATGAAGCCGAGCGCATCGCTGCCCGCTTCGAGTGCCAGCTCAGCGATCGTGCGTTGCTCGAAGCGCCGGTGCTCGGGCTTGGCGGTCTCGACCACCTGGACCTTGTCCCATTCGCCGTTGAACAGCCTGAAGGTCGCCGGCGCGGCGATCTCGGCGCGCACCGCGTCGCGAAAGGCGCGCTCGGCGAGCTTGGCGCGGTAGGCGTCGCCCTTGAGGCTCATCGCGGGTTTCCAGGCCGCAAGGCCCTCGAAGGTGTAGGGCGAGTGCAGCGTGAAGTCCATGGTGAGCGGGCAGCACGACACCGCACCTACCATGCGGCGGCCGCGCACATTGGCGTTGCGGATCGCGTCCAGGTCCTCGAACACCGTGCGCGGGCTCATGTTGCTGTGAAGCAGCGCCGCCACCACCACCGGGCGCGTGGAGCCCGCCGCCAGCTCCTCGAGAAATGGCATTTTGGTCTGCCCGCCCTTGGTGAGCATGAAGACGCCGCGCCCGGCTTCCTTGAGGCAGCCGACCAGCGCGCGCATTTCATTTTCGCAGGCGAGCCTGGAGGGCATAGGAATGCCGCCCTCGCCGTTGTGCGCCGGCGAGGTGGAGGTGGAAAAACCAATCGCTCCTGCGCGCATGCCCTCGAGCACCAGCGCGCGCATGGCCGCGATTTCGGCCGCGGTGGCGGCGCGTTTCGGTGCGTCAGCGCCCATCACCCAGGTGCGCACCGAGGAGTGGCCCACGAAGCCGGCGACGTTCAGCGCCACGCCCTGGCGCTCGAGCATCGCGAAATACTCCGGCACGGTCTGGAAGTCCCAGCGGATGCCGGCCCGCAGGACCTCGAGCGCCATGCCTTCCACGTGGGTCAGGTTGCGCATCACCAGTTCCCGGTCGGCGGGGCGGCAGGGCGCGATGGTGAAGCCGCAGTTGCCGATGATCGCGGTGGTGACGCCGAGCGCGGGCGAGGGCGAGGCGTAGGCGTCCCAGGTGAGCTGGGCGTCGTAATGGGTATGGTTGTCGATGATGCCGGGCATGAGCGCGAGGCCGTTTGCATCGAGCGTCGCGCGCGCCGCGCCGAGATCCTGGCCGAGCGCCGCGATGCGCCCGCCCGCGACCGCCAGGTCGCCTTGGTACGGCGTGCCGCCCAGGCCGTCGAGCAGCAGGGCGTTTCGAATGACGAGGTCGTGCATGTCCCTATACTAGCGCCGCCATGGACCTATTCGAACTGAAAGGCAAAACAGCGCTCGTCACCGGCGCGGCGCGCGGCATCGGCAAGGCGACCGCCGAGCTGTTCGAGCGTGCCGGCGCGAAGGTGGCGCGCGTAGACCTCGAAGCCGCGCCCGGGGTGATCGCGGCGGACGTCTCCGATGAGGCGCAGATCGAGCGCGCGTTCGGCGAGGCGCTGCAGCAGCTCGGCGGCCTCGACATCCTGGTCAACAACGCCGGCACCGCGGTGAGGAAGACTTCGTTCGACATCACCGGGGAGGAGTGGGACCGCGTGCTCGATCTCAACCTCAAGGGCCTGTTCCTGTGCTCGCGCGTCGCGGCGCGCACGATGAAGCAGCGCGGCGGCGGCGCCATCATCAACCTCGCCTCGATCATGGGATTTTCGGGCGGCCTGTTCCCGAATCCCGCCTACCAGGCCTCGAAGGGCGGGGTGGTGAACCTGACGCGCGCCCTCGCGCTCGAGTTCGCGCCGCACAAGATCCGCGTCAACGCGGTGGCGCCGACCTTCGTGCGCACCGACCTGACGGCGCCGCTGTTCGGCAACCCCGAGCTGCTCAAGGTGGTGATGGCGCACAGCCCGCTCGGCGAGCTGCCCGAAGTGGGCGATGTCGCCGCCGCGATCCTCTACCTGGCGAGCTCCGCCGCGCGCTGCATAACCGGCGTCATCCTGCCGGTGGACTCGGGCTACCTCGCGCGCTGAGCCGGTCCCGTTCCCTCCCCCTTGAAGAGGGAGGGTCAGGGTGGGGGTCGAGGGGGCGCAGGCGGCCAAAGTGTAAAGCGTGACTTTACACTTCGGGCCGTGCAGCCCGGGTGGTGGCGCAGGCTAAGGCGTTACTGGTCCCGTTTTGCGCCAGTCTGTGCTTTGTCCGCCTGCTGCTTGCTCTGCGCCGCATCCGGCTTCTTGTAGTCGCCGATGACGCCTTTCAGCGGGCACACATTGAACGCGGGGCATTTGCTGCAGCCGGCAACTATTGCGATCGGGCATAGCGTCATCTTGCTTCTCCTTTATTCTGCGTTAGCGCGCCAGTCACTCAATCACCTGATCCGCGCGCAACAGGATCGACGGGGGAAACGCTATTCCAAGGCTCGTGCCCGTTTTCCGATTGATCACGAGCTCGAACTTCGTGGGCTGCTCCACCGGCAGGTCGGCAGGCTTCGCGCCCTTGAGAATCCTGTCAACGTGGCCCGCGGCGCGCTGCTGTATATCAGTGAGGCTTGCCCCGTAGGACATCAGCCCACCCGAGTCCGCGAATGCACTAAAGGGAGAGATCGAAGGCAGGCGGTATCGCACAGCGAGCTGGGCGATTTGCCGGCCGGGCACGGGAAGATTGCCCGGAACGATCACCGCACCCACTCGCTCCTTCGCCATCGTGGCAAACGCCGCGTCTAGATCCTCAGGGCGCGCCACGCCCGCGATGTGGAGCTGGATCCCGGTTCTCGCGGCGGCAGCCTGAGTCTCCTCCACGAAGAGCTTGTCCAAAGGATCCGCGCCGTGGATCAACAACCCGACGCGCGCAAGACCTGGAACGACTTCTCGAAGGAGTTCCAGCCGCTTCCCCGCCAGCTCTGCGGCAATGTTCGAGAAACCCGTGACGTTTCCTCCGGGGCGCGCAAGGCTCGCCACGAGGCCTGTCGCCACCGGATCTCCGGCAGGCGCCATGACGATTGGTATCGTTTGCGTCGCGTTCTTCGCAGCTTGGACCGCCGGCGTGAACTCGGCAACGATCACAGCGACCTTGAGGCGGACGAGCTCCGCCGCGAGCGCATTCGCCCGGTCGATGCTCCCCTCCGCCGATCGCCATTCGATGGCGATGTTCCGCCCCTCGACGTAGCCGTGTTCCCGAAGGCCTTGGCGAAACGCCTCCTGGAACGCCTTCATCGTCGGCGTGAACATCAGCACGCCAATGCGCGGCACCTGCGCGGCTGGCTGCTGCGCCTCGGCCGCGAGCGTGGTGGCCAAAACCAGAACAATAGCCAAGGCCAAGGCGCGCCGAAGGTGATTCGGCTTGATGAACATCGGTGCTGTGTCCTCCCCACTCGGATCATAGCGTGCCCACTGGCAGAACGGCTCGCGCTTCGGCCCGGCGTACCGCCTGAGCAGCACGCCTGCCTGAAGCAGGCGAAAGTGTAAAGCGTGACTTTACACTGCGGGCCCGCAGCGCCGCTTACCTCAGTCCCGCCTCCGCTTTCGGCAGCCAGGCGAGACTCTTGGCATGCAAGCTCTGAATGTACAGCCGGTCGGCGGTTTCGAGTACTCCCGTCGTCTCTGGATACTTGCCCCCCGGGTCCTGGAGATCTGCAACGATCTTGCCCGCTTCGTCGAACGCGATCACGTGCCCATAAGCGGGCGGGATAGGCCAAAGGGACTTGGGCAGACGCATCACGACCTTGCGCAGGAACGGCTGCGCCGACAGCTTGTCAACCGCGGCGCCGCGCGGCTTGACGAGGCCGAGCCAGATGCGCCCGTTCCTGCCGCGCGTCAGGTTGTCCGGGTATCCGGGCAGGTTCGAGAGGAGAATTCTCGCCTGCGGCGTGCCGCCGATCGTTGCTTTCGCGCTCAGGTCGTTCGCCGCGGGGTCGACGCTCCAGACCCGGTACTCGCACGTTTCTACGACGAACAGCCGAGATTCATCCACGGAGAGCGCAACGCCATTGGCGAAACACAGGTCGCGCATCACCGTGCGGGTGCGACGCGTTGCGGGGTCATACTCCAGCAACCGCCCGGTCGAGGCGTGCTCCATGACGTCGTGCACGCTGGCGTTGAAGGTGCCGCCCCACGCTTTGGCGCCAAAACGGCGCGATGAGTCCGTGAAGTAGATACGGCCGCTTTTCGCCACCGCCACCGAGTTGGCGTAGCGGATCGGATCGCCGGCGACGTTGTCGGCGAGCAGCTCAGGCTTGCCGTCGGTGCCAATCGCGAGCAGGCCGTGCATCGCATCGGCAGCGATCAAGCGCCCGCTTGCGTCGAAGTCGATGCCGAGAACGCGGCCACCGGTATCGGCCCATTTCTCGAATCCGCTGCCGTCGGCGTTCAGGCGCACGATGGCGCCGGAGGCGACCGCCGCGTAGAGCTTGCCGTCGGGACCGGATGCCACGCCCTCCGGCCCTTCTTCGCGGCCGATGGCCAGATGCCGCAGGTTCGCGAGCCGCGTATTTTGCGCATGCGGACCCGCGTAACCCGGTGCCTGCGGTGCCTGCCACGCGACCGGCTCGATCGGCACGGGGGCGAGCGCGAGGTAGGCGATTCCGGCCAGCACCAGGATCGCGATGACGGCGGCGGCTTTGCGTAGCATCAGCAACGTCCTTGATTTCCTTCCCTATCTTAGTCCTGTTCCTCCGCCACAGGGTGTCGCTTGACTTGTGTTTAACGTATAGGTTAAATACAGGCATGGACCGGCTATCGAACACTTTTGCTGCGCTCGCCGACCCGACGCGGCGGGCGATTCTGGCGCGGCTGGCACGCAGCGAAGCGACCGTCGGCGATCTGGCGAGGCCGTTCGACATCTCGCTGCCTGCCGTGTCGCGCCACCTCAAGGTGCTGGAGCAGGCGGGCCTCATCGAGCGCGAGGTGGACGCGCAGTGGCGCCTGTGCCGCCTCAAGGGGCGGCCGTTGCGCGAGGCGCACGGCTGGCTCGAGCGCTACCGCAAGTTCTGGGACGAAAGCCTCGACCGCCTGGTCGAGTATCTGGAAAAGGAGGAGAGGAAATGAACCGCACCGCCACGTTCGACCTGACGCTAACCCGCACCATCCGCGCGCCGCGCGAGAAAGTGTTCGACGCCTTCATCAAAGCCGAGCACGCGAAGCACTGGATGTGCCCGCGCGGCATGACCATCCCGGTGGCCGAGTTCGACGCCCGCGTCGGCGGCAGCTACCGCATCATCATGCGCGCGCGCGACGGCGAGCAGTTTACGGCCGGCGGCAGCTACCGCGAGATCATCCGCCCCGAGCGCCTCACCTACACCTGGGCGTGGCAGGGCGAGGGCATGCCGAACGTGGAGACCTTGATCACGGTGACTTTCGCCGAGCGCGACGGCGGCACCGAGTTAACCATGACGCACTCCGGATTCCCGGACGCGGGCATGCGCGACTCGCATGAGGAAGGCTGGGGCTCGAGCCTCAACAACCTGTGCGACCGGCTCGATGCGCGCGGCCAGGCCGCCACCATCACTCTGATCGGCGATCCGCGCAGCACCTTCACGCGCACCGCGCGCATGGCGCTCGCCGAGAAGGGCGTCAAGTACACGCTGCAACCCGCCGCGCCGCACGCGCCCGAGGTACTGGCAGTGCATCCGTTCGGCCGCGTCCCGGCATTCCGCGACGGCCCGATCGAGTTCTTCGAGACCAGCGCCATCCTGCGCTACATCGAGGAGGCGTTTCCGGGCCCGAGCCTGCTGCCCGGCAACATCCGCGACCGCGCGCGCTGCGAGCAGTGGGTGAGCGCGATCAACGCCTACATCGACGGGCCGCTGATCCGCCGCTACGTGCTTCACTACGTCTTCCCCAGGGGCGCGGACGGCAAGCCCGACCGCGCGGTGATCGACGCCTCGGTCAAGGAGATGCCGGGTCTGCTCGCCATCCTCGACAAGGCCTACGGCGGGCGAGACTACCTCGTGGGCAAGGCGCTGTGCATGGCGGATCTGTTCCTCGCGCCGACCCTGTTCTATTTGGAGATGTTCCCTGAAGGCAAGGCGCTGCTGCCGAAATACCCGAATGTGGCGCGCGGGCAGGCGGCGGTGCGCGAGCGCGCGAGCTTCAAGGAAACGATGCCGCCGTTCGGCGGCTGAGCCGCGATGGCGAAAGGAAAGCGATGATGCGATTCCCGAACGAAAGCAAGCCTTACCGGACCGCGCGCGATAAGTTGCTGCGCGCCGAGATGAAGTTGCGCCGCGATATCGAAAAGGTGGCGGCGCTGCGCCGCAAGCTCCCCGCGGGCGGCGCGGTGCCCGAGGACTACGCGTTCGAAGAGGGCGCGCCGCCGCGCAAGGTGCGGCTTTCGGAACTTTTCGGCGAACGCGATACGCTGGTCGCTTACAGTTTCATGTATAGCCCGAAGATGGCCAAGGCCTGCCCGATGTGCACTTCGATGCTCGACGGGCTGGATGGCAACTCGCCGCACATCGCGCAGCGCACCAACCTGGTGGTGATCGCCAGCTCGCCGCTTGCGCGCATCCAGGAATTCGCGCGCAGCCGCGGCTGGCGCAACCTTCGCCTGCTTTCTTCAGCCGGCAACAGCTACAACCGCGACTACCACGGCGAAGGGCCGGACGGCTCGCAATGGCCGATGCTGAACGTGTTCGTGCGCAGGAAGGGCAAGATCCGGCATTTCTACGGCACCGAGCTGCTCGCAGCCAAGGCCGAGCCGGGACAGAACAACCGCCACGTCGACCTGATCTGGCCGCTGTGGAGCGTGCTCGACCTCACGCCCGAGGGGCGCGGCAAGGACTGGTACCCGAAGCTCGAGTATCAAGAGCCGGCGGCGTAGTTCACTACGGGGCGCGGCGCCGACCTGTATCATCGCTGATTGAGTCTGCCGCCCGTCGTCGCATCGCAGATCTGCGACGCGCAGCCGAACGCCTCAACCCGCGCACGCGCGGGGCAGAAAGGGCAATTTGATAGCAGCAATTCTTCGCCGCTTCGGGCGCGCGTCGCAGGCCGCGCCATGGGATAACGAAAAGTCGATCCGCGAGGAGCTCTTCAGCATCGAGCGCCTCGAGCAGCATGCCAGGAGCCTCGCGGCGGTCCAGGCCATCACCGCGAGGCCGGTGACCGGGCGATCTCTCGCCGCTCGACTGAGGGACAACGAGTCGGTTCTGCTCGAAGCGTATCGCGCCATCGCCCACGCGGTCGGCGCGGGGCGCGCCATTACACCGGCCGCTGAGTGGCTGCTGGACAACTACCATCTGGTCGAACAGCAGATCCGCGAAATCCGTGACGATCTGCCGCCGGGCTACTACCGGCAGTTGCCGAAGCTGGCTGCCGGACCTTTCGCCGGCTACCCGCGGGTCTTTGGCATAGCGTGGGCCTTTGTCGCTCATACCGACAGCCGCTTCGACCCCGAGATGCTGCGCCGCTTCGTGCGCGCCTACCAGCTCGTTCAGCCGCTGACGATCGGAGAGTTATGGGCGGTCGCGATCACGCTGCGCATCGTGCTGGTGGAGAACCTTCGGCGCGAGGCGAGGGGCATCGTCACCAGCCGCACCGCGCGCCAGGAAGCCGACGCCCTGGCCGACCGGCTCCTGGGCGTGAACGCGCACCCGGCCGAGCCGGCCGGCCAGGTCCTGCAGCGTTACGAACAGGCATCGTTGCCGGACGCCTTCGCCGTGCAGCTCGTGCAAAGGCTGCGGGACCAGGATCCGGCGGTCACGCCGGCACTGCTGTGGCTCGAGGAGCGCCTGGCGGCACAGGGAACCACCGCCGACGCGATCGTGCAACACGAGCACCAAAAACAGGGTGCGACCAATGTGACCGTGCGCAACGTCATCACCAGCATGCGACTGATCTCCGACGTCGACTGGGCGGAGCTGTTCGAGAACGTCAGCCTGGTGGATGACGCGCTGCGGCCCGGCAGCGACTTCGCGGACATGGATTTTCCGACCCGCAATCTCTACCGCAGCGCGATCGAGGAGCTCGCGCGGGGTTCGAAACTGACGGAACTTGAGATTGCGCGAGCCGCCCTGCTGGCCGCGACCGGTCCAGGGCGCCAGGCATGGGGCGACGGTGTCGATGGCCGCGAGCGCGATCCCGCATCCCGCTTGCGGGATCCAGGTTATCACCTGATCGCCGGGGGGCGTCGCGCGTTCGAAGCGACGATCGGATTTCGTGCCCCCTTACGGAGCTGGCTCGGCCGATTCAACGCCAGGATCGGCATCGGCGGCTATATCGGCAGCGTCGTCATGGTCTCTGCGATCCTTCTGTGCTTGCCGTTGTTTGCGCTGGCGGGGCAGGGAATCGGCGGCGGCTGGCTCGGTCTGCTGCTGCTTCTCGGGCTGATCCCGTCGATCGATGCGGCGATGGCTCTGGTGAACCGCAGCGTCGCGCGCGGAGTCGGTGTGACGATCCTGCCCGGCCTGGCACTGCGCAAGGGCGTACCGGCACACCTGCGCACGATGGTCGCGGTCCCGATCCTTCTCACGACGCAGGCAGCGCTCGAAGAGCAGATCGAGCGCCTGGAGATCCACCACCTGGCGAGTCCGGATGGCGAGCTTCATTTCGCACTGCTCTCGGACTGGGCGGACGCCGCCACCGAGACGGTTGCCGGAGATGACGCGCTGCTCGCCGCGGCCGCGGCGGGCATTGCCCGCCTGAATCGGCGCTACGCACCGGCCGCAGGGGGAGACCGCTTTCTCCTGTTCCATCGCCGGCGGGTGTGGAACCAAGGGCAGCAGCGGTGGATCGGGTGGGAGCGCAAGCGCGGCAAGCTCCACGAGTTGAACCGGCTGCTCCGCGGCGCGGCCGATACCACTTTCGTGGGCATTGGCGGGCCACTCTCGGCGGCGCCTGCCGGCGTGCGCTACGTCATCGTGCTCGACGCCGATACGCGGATGCCGCGCGAGGCGGCGCGCCGGCTGGTCGGCAAGATGGCGCACCCGCTCAACCGTCCGCGGTTCGATCCCGCGACCCGACGCGTCGTCGAAGGATATGGCGTGTTGCAGCCGCGCGTGACGCCTTCGCTGCCGATCGGCAGCGAGGGGTCGCTGTTCCAGCGCATCCTCTCCAGCAGCGGCGGCATCGACCCTTACTCCGCCGCCGTGTCGGACGTGTATCAGGATCTCGTCGGCGAAGGCTCCTACACCGGCAAGGGCATCTACGACGTGGATGCCTTCGAAGCGGCGCTCGAAGGCCGCGTGCGCGACAGCACGCTGCTAAGCCACGATCTGTTCGAGGGGACATTCGCCCGCGCCGGCCTCGCCTCCGACATCGAGGTGGTCGAGGAGTTTCCGTCACGCTACGACGTGCACGCCGCGCGCCAGCACCGCTGGGCGCGCGGCGATTGGCAATTGCTGCCGTGGATTCTCGGCCGCGACGACGCCGCCGCCGATGATCGGAGCGCGGCCGGGCTGCCGCTGATCGGCCGCTGGAAAATGCTGGATAACCTGCGCCGCTCGCTGTCGTCGCCGGCGAGCGTGCTCGCCTTGCTGGCGGGATGGGCGCTGCCCCTGCAGGCCGCCGTCGTCTGGACCGGTTTCGTCCTGTCGACGATTGCGCTGGCGACGCTGCTCCCCGTTCTTGCCGCCATTGTGCCGCGGCGCGCCCGGACCACGCTACGCAGTCACCTGCGCGCTCTTGCCGCGGATGTCCGGCTCGCCTTGTCCCTGACCGCATTGCTGGTCGTGTTCCTGGCGCATCAGGCATGGTTGATGGCCGACGCGATCGGCAGAACGCTGTTTCGTCTGCTCGTGAGCCACCGCCATCTGCTCGACTGGGTCACCGCAGGTCAGGCGATGGTGAGCCCCCGGCTCGACCTGCGCGGGTTCTATCGGCACATGAATGGTGGTGTCGCCATCGGCGTCGTTGCTGCGGCCGTCGTCTGGTGGTTCGGGAACGACGCCTGGGCGGTGGCAGTGCCGTTCGTGAGCGCCTGGATCGCATCGCCTGCCATCGCTCGATGGACCAGCCTGTCGCCGCTCGTGGCGGGTCGCTTGCCGGTTTCGGATGCCGACGCGCGCGCTTTGCGGCTGGTCGCGCGCCGCACCTGGCGCTACTTCGAAACCTTCGTGACGGCAACGGATCACATGCTGCCGCCGGACAATTTTCAGGAAGACCCCAAGCCGACTGCCGCGCATCGGACCTCGCCCACCAATCTCGGCCTCTACCTGCTCGCCGCGGTCAGCGCCCGCGACTTCGGCTGGGCGGGGACCCACGACACCGTCGACCGGCTGGACGCGACCCTCGCGACCATGAGCGGCCTGCAGCGGTTTCGCGGCCACTTCTATAACTGGTACGACACGCGGGATCTTCGTCCGTTGGACCCGCAGTACGTCTCATCGGTGGATAGCGGCAATCTGGCCGGACACCTAATCGCTCTTGCGAACGCCTTTCGAGAGTGGATCGACCAGCCGACGGCCGGTGCTGAATTATTCACCGGCGTCGAAGACGCTCTGAACCTCACGCGTGAAGCCCTGCACGCGCTTCCCGACGACCGGCGCATGCAGACCATCACTCGACGTCAGCTGGACAGCGCGCTCGATGCGCTCGCCGCCCCACTGCGCCAGGACCCGCTGCGCCAACACCTAGTGCCACCGCAGGCGATCGCTATGCGACTGGCGGAAGTCGCGTCCCATGGCGCCACCATGGTCGACATTGCCCGAACGCTGGCGAGCGAACGTGGCGACGAGGCCGGCGCCGAAATGCTGTTCTGGGCGGAGGCGACCCTGGCGTCGATCGAAAGTCACCAGCGCGACCTGGCACCGCCCGCGGACGCCGTCCGCTCTCTGCAACAGCGCCTTGCGACGCTCGAAGCGACGGCGCGGACCATGGTCCACGCAATGGAGTTCGGCTTTCTCCTCGATCCGGACCGCAAGCTGCTCTCGATCGGTTATCGGGTCGCGGAAGGCATTCTCGACCCGAGCTGTTATGACTTGCTCGCCACCGAGGCACGCCTTGCGAGCTTCGTGGCGATCGCCAAGGGCGACGTCCCGCCGCGGCACTGGTTCCGGCTCGGGCGTGCCGTCACTCCGATCGAACGCGGCGCGGCGCTGATCTCCTGGTCGGGATCGATGTTCGAGTATCTGATGCCGTCGCTCGTGATGCGCGCACCGGCCGGCAGCTTGCTCGAAGAAACCAGCCGCCTGGTGGTACGCCGGCAGGTGAGCTATGGCGCCACGCTCGACGTGCCCTGGGGGATCTCGGAGTCCGCCTACAACGTCCGCGACCTGGAGCACACCTATCAGTATTCGAACTTCGGCGTTCCGGGCCTTGGCCTGAAGCGCGGTCTCGGGGAGAACGCCGTGGTCGCGCCCTACGCGACGGCGCTTGCGGCCATGGTCGATCCGGAAGTGGCGGCGCACAACTTCGCACGCCTCGCCGCTATCGGCGCGCGCGGGCGCTACGGTTTCTACGAGGCGCTCGACTACACGCGCACCCGCCTGCCCGAGGGGCAAGACGTCGCCGTGGTGCGCGCCTACATGGCACACCATCAGGGCATGACCGTGGTCGCCATTGCCAACGCTCTCCTGGACGGGGCGATGCGGGCGCGGTTCCACGCCGAGCCGATCGTGCAGGCCACCGAGCTGCTGCTGCAGGAACGCACGCCGCGCGACGTCGCATTGGCTCATCCCCGGGCGGAGGAAGTCACGACTGCGGCGACGGTTCGCGACCTCGACCTGCCGGCGGTGCGACGGCTCGGCTCCGGGCACGCCGCCACACCTGAGGTGCAACTGCTGTCGAACGGCCGGTATACGGTGATGCTGACGGCCGCCGGCTCCGGGTACAGCCGTTGGGGCGATCTCGGGATCACGCGCTGGCGCGAAGACGTCACCCGCGACGACTGCGGCGCCTACGTTTTCCTGCGCGACGTGGAGAGCGGCGAAGTGTGGTCTGCGGGCTACCAGCCCAGCGGCGTCGAGCCGGAGCGCTACGAAGTCACGTTCACCGAGGATCGCGCCGAGTTCGTGCGGCACGACGGACCGATCGCCACGACGCTCGATGTCGTCGTCTCGCCGGAGGACAACGCCGAGGTGCGCCGTGTTTCGGTCGCCAATGCGGGCAGCCAGACGCGGGACATCGAGCTCACCTCGTATGCCGAGCTGGTGCTGGCGCCACCCGCCGCCGACATGGCGCACCCGGCCTTCAACAAGCTTTTCGTGCAAACAGAATATCTCGCCAAGGAGCGCGCCATCCTGGCGACGCGGCGGCGCCGCTCGCCCGGCGAGCCCGAAATCTGGGCGGCCCATCTTGCGGTCGTGGAAGGCGAGACCGTGGGCGAGCCGGAGATAGAGACCGACCGCGCCCGCTTCCTCGGCCGCGGACGCGAGGTTCGGGCCCCGATCGCGGTAATGGACGGGCGGCCGCTTTCCAATACCGTCGGCACCGTCCTCGATCCCGTGTTCGCGCTGCGTCACCGCGTCCGGGTGCCGCCGGGCCGGACCGTGCGCATTGCGTTCTGGACAGTGGTCGCGTCGTCCCGCGGCGAGGTGCTGGACCTCATCGACAAGCACGAGGACACGACTGCGTTCGACCGTGCGGCCACATTGGCCTGGACTCAAGCGCAAGTGCAGTTGAGCCATCTCGGCATCGACGCGGAGCAGGCTGGCCTGTTCCAGCGCCTCGCGGGCCACGTGCTCTACGCCGATCCGTCGCTGCGGGCGCCGCCAGACGCCATACGCCGCGGCGGCGGCGGACCGGCGGCACTCTGGGCGCAGGGCATCTCCGGCGACCTGCCGATCATTCTGGTGCGCATCGACACAATCGAGGACGTCGAGTTCGTGCGCCAGTTGCTGCGCGCCCATGAATACTGGCGCATGAAGCAGCTCGCCGTCGATCTGGTGATCCTGAACGAACGGGCATCGTCTTATATCCAGGACCTTCAGATCGCCCTGGAGACGCTGGTTCGGACGAGCCAGTCCCGCGCGCAGACCGGAGCGGAGGTCGCGGTGGGCGCCGTGTTCGTGCTGCGCGCGGATCTGATCTCGGCGGCGACACGCGCCCTGCTGCTCGCCATGGCCCGGGCCGTGCTGGTCGGACGACGCGGAACGTTATCCGAACAGCTCAACCGTCTCCAGGAAGCGGACACTGCCGCCGCGCCGCCGCCGCCGAGGCGCGTGCCTTCTGCCGAGGCGTCGCAGGCCGTTGCGTTGCCGCAGAACTTTGAATTCTTCAATGGGCTCGGCGGATTCGCCGCCGACGGACGGGAGTATGTGACGATCCTCGGTGCCGGACGCTCGATACCGGCCCCATGGATCAATGTCATCGCCAATCCCTCGTTTGGTTTTCAAGTCGCGGTCGAGGGCAGCGGCTACACCTGGTCTCTGGGCAGTCGCGAGAATCAGCTCACGCCTTGGTCGAACGACCCGGTCAGCGATCGGCCGGGGGAGGTCCTCTATGTGCGCGACGAGGAGTCCGGGGAGCTGTGGGGACCTACGGCGCTGCCGATCCGTGACGAGGCCGCGACCTATATCGCCAGGCACGGCCAGGGCTACAGCCGGTTCGAGCACAGTGCGCACGGTATCGCGCTCGAGCTCCTGCAATACGTGCCGCTCGATGATCCGATCAAGATCTCCCGGCTGACGATCCGGAACACCTCGGACCGATCGCGGCGGCTTTCGATCACGGCCTATGTCGAGTGGGTGCTCGGCCCGTCCCGTAGCGCGTCGGCACTTTCGGTGGTGACGGATATCGATCCGGAGACCGGCGCGATGTTCGCGCGCAACCCCTGGAACATGACCTTCGGTTCGCGTGTCGCGTTTGCGGATCTGGGCGGACGACAGACCGCGTGGACCGGCGACCGGCGGGAATTCCTGGGGCGCAATGGCACGCTCGATAACCCGGCCGCGCTTGCGGGGGAAGTTCTCCTCTCAGGGCGGGTTGGCGCCGGCCTCGATCCCTGCGGCGCTCTTCAAGCCTCGGTCGAACTCAAGCCGGGGGGCACGGTGGAACTCGTCTTCTTCCTCGGCCAGGCGGCGACAGCGGCCGATGCGCGAACCTTGATCGACGGCTACCGCGCGGCCGATCTCGACGCGGTCCTGCGCCAGGTGGTCGGCCATTGGGACGATGTGCTCGGCACGGTGCAGGTGAAAACGCCGGACCGCTCCATGGACATCATGCTGAATCGCTGGCTGCTCTATCAGACGCTCGCCTGCCGCATGTGGGCACGATCGGCGTTCTATCAGGCGAGCGGCGCTTACGGCTTCCGCGACCAGCTTCAGGACGCAATGGCGCTTGTCCTGTCGCGACCGGCGCTGACGCGCGAGCATCTGCTGCGCGCCGCTGCCCGGCAATTCGTCGAAGGCGACGTCCAGCATTGGTGGCTGCCGTCCGGCCCGGGCGTGCGCAGCCGCATTGCAGACGACCGTATATGGCTCGCCTACGCTACTGCGCACTATGTCGAAACCACCGGCGACGTTGCGGTGCTGGACGAGCGCGTTTCATTTCTCGAAGGCCAGGCGCTGCGCTCCGGCGAGCACGATGCCTACTTCCAGCCGATGACCGCGGACGAGAGCGCGACGCTTTTCGAGCACTGCGCGCGGGGGCTCGATCAGAGCCTCGCGCTCGGCGAACACGGCTTGCCGTTGATCGGCACGGGCGACTGGAACGACGGCATGAACCGGGTCGGCGAGCTTGGCAAAGGCGAGAGCGTGTGGCTTGGCTGGTTCCAGTATGCAACGCTGGTGGCGTTCAGGCCGTTGGCGAAAGCTCGCGGCGAAGCGGCGCGCGCCGCGAAGTGGCTGTCGCACGCCGCTCGGCTCCGGGGCTCGCTTGAACGGGCCGGCTGGGACGGCGATTGGTACCGGCGCGGTTATTATGACGACGGCACGCCGCTCGGCTCGTCGACGAGCGGCGAATGCCGGATCGACTCGATTGCGCAATCCTGGGGCGTGATCTCCGGGGCGGCGGATCCGGCTCGTGCCCTGCGCGCCATGGCCGCCGTGGATCAGCGGCTCATCGGCGGCGACGAGGGTCTGGCGTTGTTGTTCACGCCGCCCTTCGATCGGACGCCGCTCGATCCCGGATACATCAAGGGCTATCCGCCCGGCATACGGGAAAACGGCGGCCAATACAACCATGCCGCCACGTGGTCGGTGATTGCCTTTGCCGCCCTCGGCCAGGGAGACAGGTCCGCCGAACTGTTCTCGCTTCTGAACCCGGTCAATCGCACCAGCACGCGGGCAGACGTGCAGCGCTACAAGGTCGAGCCCTACGTCGTCGCCGCCGATGTCTATTCGGTGGCCCCGCATGTCGGGCGCGGCGGCTGGACCTGGTATACGGGCTCGGCCGGATGGCTGTATCGGGCCGGCATCGAAGCGATCCTCGGCTTTCGCCTGCAGGGAGCCTTCCTGCTGCTCGCTCCCTGCATCCCGAAGGCGTGGCCGCGGTTCGAGATCGTCTTCAAATATCATTCTGCGCGTTACGACATCTCGGTCGAGAACCCCGATGGCGTCAGCCGTGGCGTCGCCCGCGTCGAGCTCGATGGCAAGACCTTGCCAAATGGCAAGATCCTGCCAAAAGGTACGACGCGGCTTCCGCTCGTGGATGATGGTGCAGCCCACAGGGTGCGCCTGATCCTCGGGCAGGCATGACTGGACGTGACGCGGCGCGCGTTTCGCCGCGACGCTGGGCCGGCACCCCCTTTTCGGGAGACAATCGAGCCTGTCCTCGATGGATGAGGCCTAACGAGCGGAGACCGGCATGAGAATCGTCACTTCCAAAACGACATCGACCCGATCCCGGGAAATCCGCGCCGACAGCGCCGAATGGCGCATGCGCGTCGACCTCGCCGCGGCGCACCGGCTCGCGTTCATGCACGGCTTCAGCGAGGGGATCTTCAATCACCTCACCAGCTCAGTGCCGGGCAAGAGCGACCGCTACCTGCAGATCCCGTTTGGCCTGCACTGGTCGGAGATCACGGCGAGCTGCTTCCTGGAGGTGAGCTACGCCGGCAAGGTGCTCAAGGGCGAAGGCGAGCGCGAGCTTTCGGGCTACTGCATCCACGCGCCGATCCACCGCCTGAATCCCGATGCGGTCTGCGTCATGCACACGCACATGCCGTTCGCCTCGGCGCTGTCGCGCCTCGAGGACCCGTCGATCAAGCCGATCGGCCAGACCGAGTGCGGCCTCATGCGGCACGTGGTCTACGACGAGCACTACGCCGGTCCCGCGTTCGACCCCGCCGAGGGCGAGCGGCTGGCGCGCCTCCTCGGCGACAAGAAGGTGATGTTCATGGCGAACCACGGTGCGCTCACCGTCGGCAAATCGGTCGCCGAGGCCTACGACCTGCTGTATTACCTCGAGCGCGTGGCGCAGGTGCAGCTCTACGCCATGTGGACCGGCCAGAAGCTCAAGTCCCTGCCGCAGCCGATCATCGAGCAGACCATGCGCACCATCGGCGGCCCGAAGTACGGCGGCAAGCCCCACTGGGAGCACCACTACGCGGCGCTCAAGCGCCTGCTGGACCGGCGCGAGCCGGAGTATCGCGACTAGCCAGGTCTCAGGTGCCTAGCAGATCAAGCGTCGCCGCGGCCTTTGCCAGTGCCGAATCCTTCGCGGCGAGCGGAATGCCGAGACGCCGCGCAAGTTCAAGGTAGGCAGCGTCGTACGCCGACAGGTGATGTTGCCGGGCGAGGGCGAGAAGCACTCCAGGGACAGCCGGGGGAGAATCGATGCGATTCACGAGCCTCGCTGCTTTGACGATGATTTCGTCAACCAGAGCGCGGGGGACGATCCTGCGGCGCTCGAGCACGGCCAGTGCGTTGGCGAACTCGTAGGGCCATACCGAGGGCACCAGGACTTCGTCCTTTTCCAGCCGGCGGTAGAACCGATCCGTGTACGGCGTCGCCTGGTTACGCGAAAACCAGCCGATGATCACCGAGTTATCGGCGACGAACGGCACTCAGTCGCGGCCCTGGCCTACCAGGTCGGCAATAGAAAGCTTCCTGGGAATCCTTACGCGCCGGGACAGCGCCCTGATCTCGCGCAGCAGCAAGGCACGATTGCGCTTGGCCGCAGGCGCCACGTTGACGATCTTCGCCACAGCCTTTCCCCGGCGGGTGAGGATCACTTCCTCGCCAGCTTCGGCCTTCTCGATGAGCTGCGAGAGTCTGGATTTTGCTTCGTAGATGCCGATGTCCATGGGCCCCGCTCCTGCGGTATCTAGCTAACTAGATGGTAGCACGCTTCAGTACCCTGCGGCGAAGTCCACCAGGTGGCGCGGCGCCTCGCCGCGGCGCACGCGCTCGACGTTTTCCACGATCTTCGCCAGCGCGGTGCGCGGCTCGGTGAGCGCCGCGACGTGCGGCGTCACCGTCACCCCGGGGTGTTTCCAAAGCGGCGAGCTGGCCGGCAGCGGCTCAGGGTCGAACACGTCCAGGTAGGCGTGCGCCAGCTGCCCCGCATCGAGCGCGGCGATTAGGTCTTCGACAATGAGGTGCGCGCCGCGCGCGACATTGATGATGCAGCCGCCCTTGGGCATGCGCGCGAAGGCGCTCGCGTTGAGGATGCCGCGCGTCTGCGGCGTGAGCGGTAGCAGGCACACTAACGCCTGGCTGTGCGCCAGGAGCTCGTCGACGTCTGTGGTGCACTTCACGCGCGGCAGCGCTTTTGGCCGGCGGCTCCAGCCGCGCGCGTTGAAGCCGAGCGCGAGCAGCTTCTCCGCGACGTAGCTGCCGAGCTCGCCGAGCCCGAGCAGTCCCACGGTGCGGTCCGAGGGCAGCAGTTGCTCGAGGCGCGACCATCTGCCTTCACGCTGCATGCGGCGGTAGTAGTAATGGTGGCGGTGCCAGTCGAGCACGTGCGCGAGCACCGTTTCGGCCATCGCGTGCACCATGCCCGGATCGATCAGGCGCGCGAGCGGCACGTGGCGCGGCAGCTCGGGATCAGCCACCAGCGTCTCCACGCCCATCCACATGGATTGCACCAGCTTGAGGTTCGGCAGCCGGGCGAAAGTGCCGCGCGGGTGCGTGGCTACGAGCGTGATGTCGATGGCGCCGCCGTTCACTTCGGGCCAGGCGAAAAAGCGATCCTGCGGCAGCGCGCGCTGGAGCAGCGGCAGCCAGCGCTCGGGCTTTTCCTTCTCCGAAGCGAACAGGATGTTCAGGCGTTGCCTACTGCGTCGGCTTGAAGCCCAGAAACCGAAAGCGCGAGCGCGCCGATTAATGTGCGAAGCATGACAATTCCTCCCGGTGCAAGCTTAGCCGCGGACTTCCTTCGATTCAATCGCCAGCGCATCGAGTTTCGCGCGATCGAGCGCCACGCCCAGCCCCGGCCCCGCGGGCAGGCGCATGCGGCCATCCGAGATGGCGGGCGAATCCGCGAGCACGTCCTGGGCGAGGAAATGCAGCCCTGAGTCGTTGGCGTGCTGGATGTGCGGCATCGCGGCGGCGAGGTGCAGGTTGGCGACGGTGGCGATGCCGGTCTCGAAGATGCTGTGCAGCGCCGGTTTCATGCCGAACACCGGTGCCGCGCGCGCCATGCGGCACCACGCGTCCACGCCGCCCCAGTTGAACAGGTCCGCGAGGATCACGTCAACGGCTCCACGGCGGGCGGCGGGCGCGAGGTGCGCGTCCTCGACCACCCACATGTTGGTGGCGACCGGCGTGTTCATCGCGGCGCGCAGCCGCGCGATGCCTTCCAGCTCGCCGGTCGGGTCCTCGTAGAACTCGAGCGCGAGCGGCTCGAGCGTGGCGCACAGTTCGATCGCGGCGGCGGGCGCATAGCCCGCGTTCGGGTCGAACCTGATGCGCGCCTGCGGCAGCGCCTCGCGCAACTGCGTCAGCACCGCCAGGTCCCATGTGGCTGAATACGCAGCGCTTTTGTACTTGAGGCAGGTGAAACCGAAACGGCGGTGCTGCTCGAGCGCGAAGTCCACCACGCGCTTCGTGTTCTTCAAGTCGTCCATGTGCGCCTGCAATTGCGCGCGCGGCATGGGTTCTGCGACCACCGCCGCGGGCAGCGGCGTCACCACCTCGATGGATTCTCTGCTGCGCGCGCCGATCAACTCGGCGAGCGACAGGCCGAGAACTTTGCCCGCTGCGTCCCAAGCGGCGAGGTCCAGCCCGGCGAAGGCGGCGCGGCCGTTGCGCCCGGTGCGCGGGTCGAACGAGTTCTTCCAGAATGCGCGCCGCAGCGCATGGCGTTCCAGGACGTCTTTGCCGATCCAGCTCTTGGCGAGATTGGCCGTGAGCGCGAATACTTCCGGCGTGCCCCAGGTTTCGCCCAGGCCAGTGATGCCCGATTCGGTCGCCAGCTCGACCACGCAGCGCTCGGTCGTCTGCATGATGTACACGGAGCTCGCGTACACCATGGTGAGCGGGATCTGCACCCGTGTCACGCGCACCGAGGTGATCGGCGCTTTCACCAGCGCAGCCCCGCAAAGCCGGGCTCGAGCGACCAATCGATGCCGAGCCCCGGCGCATTGGACACGGCGACGGCGCGGGTCGCCGGGGCGATGCGCACGTCCTCGCCCGGCAGGCCCGCTGCGAGCGCCGCGCACCAGGCGATTTCCCACGGGTGTGCGTTCGGCGCGATCAACGCGAGCGCGAGATCGAATGCGGCTGCGGCGGCGGCGACCGTCTGCACGCGCTCGAGCGAGCCCCAGGCGAACGGGTCCACGCGCAGCAGCTCGTGGCGATTCTCGAGCATGTCGCGGCGAAGCGCATCGAAGTCCGCGGGCAGAGCGGCGCCCGCGTCGGCCATCGCTGGCACGCTGGCGCGCCGGCTGCCACCGAGCAAAGTGTAAAGTGGGACTTTACACTTGTGTGCCAGGGCGTCCCATGACGCCATGTCGCGCGCCGCCGCCGGCTCCAGGTTGAAGGTGAAGCCGAAGCCGGTGCTGCCGTCCGCAGCGAGCACGCGCGCCACCAGCACCTCGGCGCCCGAGGCGGCGCGCATCGAATGCACGTGCGTGTGCGCGATTGCGAGGGGCGCACTCATGTGCCGCCCTAGCGCCAGACTTCCCGCGCCACCTCCACGATGCGCTCGAGCTTGCGCCATTGCTCGTCCATCGAGAGCGCGTTGCCGTGGTGCGTGCTGGAGAAGCCGCACTGCGGCGACAGGCACAGGTCTTCGAGCGGCACGAATTTCGCCGCCGCCTCGATGCGGCGCTTGATCGTGTCCTTGTCCTCGAGGCTGCCGACCTTGGTGGTCACCAGCCCGAGCACCACTTTCTTGCCCTTTGGTAAAAAGCGCAGCGGCTCGAATGTGCCGGCGCGCTCGGAGTCGAACTCCATGAAAAAGCCGTCCACGCCCGAGGAGAACATCGCCTCGGCCACCGGTTCGTAGCCGCCGGAGGCGACCCAGGAGCTCTTGAAGTTGCCGCGGCAGGTGTGCAGGGTGATCGTCATGCTGGGCGGACGGTCGGCGAGCGCGGCGTTGATCGCATCGGCGTAGGTGCGCGGCAGCAGCGCCGGGTCGTCGCCATTCTTGCGGCAGGTGTCGCGGACCTTCTCGTCGCACAGGTACGAAAAGCTCACGTCGTCGAGCTGCAAGTAGGTGCAGCCAGCGTCCGCCAGGTGGCGAATCGCCTTGCGGTAGGCCGCCGCCACGTCCGTCCAGAACTGTGCGAGGTCCGGATACGCGTGGCGCGAGATCGAGCTGCGCCCGCCGCGCAGGTGCAGCATCGCCGGCGAGGGGAGGGTGAATTTGGCGGTCTGCTTGGTGACCGACTTCAGGAACGCGAAGTGATCGGCCATGATCGGCCGGGAGCATCCGACCTTGGCGGTGACCGACGGGATCGGAGGCTGCTCCTCGGTGCCACCGAATTTCGGCCCGGGATTCTGCACCGCGATTACGCCGTCGAGCTGTATCATGAAATCGAGATGCCACCAGTCGCGGCGGAACTCGCCGTCGGTGATCGATTGCAGGCCGATCGCCTCCTGGCGCGCCACCGCCTCGCGGATGGCACGGTCCTCGATCTGTTTTAGCGCTTCCAGCGCCAGCGCGCCGCGCTTCACTTTCGCGCGCGCTTCGGCCAACTCCTTTGGCCGCAGCAAACTCCCAACCTGGTCAGCCCTGAAGGGTGGTTTCATCGCACCGGGTTCAACCCGCTTCTCGTCACGCGGCCGTGCAGCTCACGGCCAAGCACTTGCTCGCAGAACTGCGCCGTGGCGAGCAGGCCGTCCAAGTCTATCCCGGTGGCGACGCCCATGGATTCGAGCAGGCTCACCAGGTCCTCGGTGCAGACGTTGCCGGTATAGCCGCCGCCGTACTTCACCTTCGCCGGGTGACCGCCCACGCCGCCGAACGAGGAATCGAAATGCCGCACCCCGGCCTCGAGCGCGGCGACGTAATTAACCAGGCCGGTGCCGCGCGTGTCGTGGAAATGCGCCACCGGCGCGATGCCGGGCACCTCGCGAGCGATGCGTGCGTAGAGCGCCTTCACCGCGCGTGGATTCGCCATGCCGGTGGTGTCGCCGATGGCGATGCGCGTCACGCCGAGCTGCTTGAAACGCGCTACGTCGGCGAGCACCACGCCCGCATCCACCGCGCCCTCGAACGGGCAACCGAATGCGACCGACACCACGCCGCCGAGTTCGAAGCGCCCGGCGGCGAGCCGGATCATCTCCTCGACGTTGGCCCATTGCTCGGCGCGACTGCGGTTGAGATTCTTTTTGGTGTGCGACTCGGTGGCGGACACCAGCAGGCTGATGTCGCTCGCGCCGTAACCCGCCGCCAGGTCGGCGAGCGCGCGCTCGACCGCGCGCGGGTTGGCGCAGGTCGCCTTGTAGGCGACCCTGGTGCGGCGCGGCAGCGACTGCATCAGTTCGCTCGCGTCGGCGAACTGCGGCACCACCTTGGGGTTGGAGTAGGAGGTCGCCTCGATGCGCGCAAAGCCGAGCGCGGCGAAGCGCTCGATGAGCGCGCGCTTGGTCGCGGTGGGCACGAACTGCGGCTCGTGCTGCAGGCCGTCGCGCGCGAAGCATTCGCAGAGCAGCGCCTCCGACATCGTTGACAGTGTCAACCAGTTGCCGGATGATGTCAACGCGCCATGGCGATCGTCATCGGACCGAGGGAGGCAGGTACGCAGTCGGCGGGCGTGGTTGAGGGTTACCCGGCGACCGCGCAGCGCTGGCCGTCGAAGTTGCAGCGCCGGCCGCTTAGCGCGTCCGAGCTCTCCGGGCCGCAAGCCGTGCTCAAGCGCCTGCCGCCGGTGCGCGGCGACCTGGCGGGCTACGGCGCCAAGCGCGCGCTCGGCCAGCTCATGCACTTGCAGGTGCGCATCGTGGACGAGGACGGTGCGCCGGTGCCCGGGGCGGTGGTCGAGATCTGGCACTGCAACGCGGCCGGCAAGTACATCCACGCCAACGACACGCACGACGCCCCGGCCGATCCCAATTTCTACGGCGCAGCGCGCGTGGTCACCGATGCCGACGGCGCCATCGTGCTGCGCTCGATCAAGCCCGCCGCCTACCCGGTGCCGGACTCGGGGCATTGGTGGCGGCCGCCGCACGTGCATCTGTCGGTGTGGGGCAGGGTGTGGCTTTCGCGGCTGGTGACGCAGGTGTTCTTCCCCGGCGAGCCGTTGAACGAGCTTGACCGCATCCTGAACGCGGTGCCCGACGCGGCGGCGCGCGAGCGCAGCATCGCCCGGTTGCGCCCGCCCGCGCAGGGCCCGGACAACGCGCTCATGTTCGAGCACGAAATCGTTGTGCGCGGCCGCAGCGCGTCGCCCGCGCTGCCATGAGGCAGCGCAATCCCTCAGTTGCCATGAGCCGCCGCATCCCATCCGCGGAGATGACACTCGGGCCGTTCTTCCCGGCGGAGTTCTCGCCGCCGGCGGCGAGCGATCTGACCACGCTCGAGGGCAAGCGCGCCGCGGGCGAGGTGATCGAGATCTCCGGCCGCGTGACGCAGTCCGACGGCGCGCCGCTCGACAACCTGGTGCTCGAGATCTGGCAGGCGGATGCGAGCGGACGCTACGACAACCCGGAATTCTCCGGCTGGGGGCGCGCGGCCACCGACAAGGAAGGCGTGTACGCGTTTCGCACCATCCGGCCGGGCGCATTTGGCGACCGCCAGCCGCACATCAACATGCTGCTGCTATTTTCCGGGCTGATGCGCCAGCTGCAGACGGTCGTGTTCTTCGCGCCAGCGGACGATCCGGTGCTCGATGCGGTGCAACCGGCAGCGCTGCGCGAGCGGCTGGTCGCGAAACAGGAAAGTCCCGGCAAGTACCGCTTCGACATCCGGCTGCGCGGCGAGGGCGAGACGCCCTTCTTCGACGATTGATGCTGCAGCGCGCGGCGCCGACGATCAAGGAGCTGCTCTCCTACCGCATCCACACGGTAGCGAACCTGCTGTCGCGCGGCGCCGAGATGCGTTACCGGCGCGATTTCGGCGTCAGCCTGTGGGAGTGGCGCACGGTGGCGCTGCTCGGCGGTGCCGCGCAGCCGCTGTCGCTGCAGGAGTTGGCGCGCGCAGCGGGCGTGGACAAGAGCCAGATGAGCCGTGTGGTGTCGGGCCTCGCGCGCCGGCGCCTGGTACGGCGCGGCGCCGATGCGCAGGACGGCCGCGGCGTGCGCCTGACGCTGAGCCGCAGCGGCGCGAAGCTCTACGGGGGCCTGATCCGCTCCGCCGCCGAGCGCAACGCCGCGTTCCTGGGCTGCCTGTCGGCAAGGGAGCTCGCTACCCTGAATGCGGCGATGGCGAAGCTCGCCAATGAAGCGCGCGCCATGATCCAGCGCGAGCAGGCGCACGCCGGAGGATCGAACGGGAGGACGCGCCCATGAGAACGCGCATCACCGATCTGCTCGGCATCGAGCACCCCATTTTCCAGGCGGCGATGAGCTGGGCATCGTCCAACGCTGCGCTGGTGATCGCGGTGTCGAACGCAGGCGGCATGGGTGTGCTCGCAGGCGGCCCGATGCGCAACGACGACTTCGCGCGCGCGCTCGCCGAAATCAAGGCGGGTACTTCGAAACCCTACGGCGTCAACATCCCGCTCACCAATCCGCGCGCGCCGGAGCTGCTCGAGATCGCGCATCAAGCACGCATTCCGGTGATGGTCGCCTCGCAGGGCGGCCCGCGCGAGCACTTGGCGCGCTTCCGCGCTGTCGGCACCAAGTGGCTGCACGTTGTCGCCTCCGTGGAGCACGCGCTCAAGGCCGAGGCGGCGGGCGTGGATGCGTTGGTGGTGGACGGCACCGAGGCGGGCGGGCATCCACCGCCCAACGAGGTCACGACGCTGGTGCTGGTGCGGCGCGTTCTCAAGGCGGTGAAGCTCCCGGTGGTGGCGAGCGGTGGCATCGCGGACGGTGCCGGCATCGCGGCGATGCTCGCGCTCGGCGCCGACGCGGTGCAGCTCGGCACGCGCTTCATCGCCACGCCCGAGGCGAGCGTGCACGAAGCCTTCAAGCGCGCGGTGCTGGCAGCGGACGTCGGCGACACCGCATTTGTGGGCCGCGGCAAGCACCCGATCCGGCAGTTGAAGAACGCCTTCTCCGCCAAGTACGAAGCCGCCGAGCGCCGCGGCGCCTCGCGCGAGGAGCTGGATGCGATCTTCGAGAGCACGAGCCTGAAGCGTGCCGCGCTCGAGGGCGACATGGAGTGGGGCAAGCTCGAGGCCGGGCAGTCCGCGGGGCTCGTGACCGACATCGTTCCTGCGGGCGAGCTGCTGAAGCGCCTGGTGGCGGAGATGGAGCAAGCGCGCAGGCGGCTCGCAGGGCTATGAGTGTCGTTCTGACGCAGGATCGCGGCGCGGTGCGGGTGCTGACGATGAACCGCCCGGAGAAGCGCAACGCGCTCAACACCGAGCTCACGCAAGCGCTGCTCGATGCGCTGCGCGCTGCGGATGCCGACGACACGGTGGGCTGCGTGCTGCTCACCGGCGCGGGGCAGGGATTTTGCGCCGGCGCCGATCTTTCCGAGTTCAAGGATTTGACGCCCGAGAAGCAGCACTTGGTGGATGCGCGCGCCGAGTTGACCATGCAATTGCACCTCGCCTTCACCAGGATGGACAAGCCGGTGCTCACGGCGATCAACGGCGCGGCGATGGGCGGCGGTGCGGGGCTCGCGCTCGCCGGCGACGTCGCGCTGATGGCTGCGCAGGCGACGATCGGCTACCCGGAAACGCGCCACGGCATCGTGGCCGCGATCGTGATGGCAAATTTGACCCGCCAGATCGGCAGGAAGGCCGCATTCGAGCTGGTGGCGCTGGGCGAAGCGATCGGCGCCGAAAAGGCGTTGGCGCTTGGCATGGTGAACCGCGCGGTGCCAGATGGCGCGCTCATGGGCGAGGCGCTCGCGTTCGCCGCAAAACTCGCCGCCGTGAGCCGTCCGGCGATGGCGGCGACCAAGCGGCTGTTTCACGAGGCAGCGGATCTGCCGCTCGCCGAGGCGCTCGCGCGCGGGCGCGACACCAACCAGCGCATGCGCGCGTTCCAAAAAAACAAGCAGGCGTCGCGCAAGCCGGAATGAGCGCCCATGGGGGTCACGCTTGCGTTCATCTCGATGTTCTTTTTTGCCGCCAACATCCTGATCACGCGCTACGCCATCGCGCGCATGCCGGTCGAATCCGGCTTCTTCGTCGTGCTGGTGACCAACATCCTGTTTCCATTGGCGATTTTTGCGGTCGAGCTGGCGGCGCGCGCAGCGCCCTTCGACTGGCACATGAAAGGCGTGGGCCTGTTCGTGCTGAGCGGCGTGATCGGTACCTTCCTCGGCAGGCGGCTGCTGTTCGACACCGTGCGCATTCTCGGGCCGGCGCGCGCGAGCGTGTTTCACTCCTCGGCGCCGGCGTTCGCGCTGCTCGGAGCGTGGCTGCTGGCGGGCGAGCTGCTCGGAGCCTACGAGCTGGTGCTGGTAGCGGTGGTCTGGGTAGGCCTCTGGCTCACCCATCCGCCCGCCGGGTCGCGCGCAGGCGACGAGCAGCTTTCGCCGCAGACGCTGCGCATGGGCATGATCGCGGGCATTCTCACCGTGGCCGGCTTCGGCTTCGGCAACGTGTTCCGCGGGCTGGCCATGCGCGTCTGGAGCGAGGCGGTGCTCGGCACCGTGATCGCGTCGCTCGCCGCGCTCGCTTGCCAGATCGCCGTCACGCGCGATTGGAACAAGGTCGGCGCGCAGTTGCGCGCCGCCGACCGCACTGCGCTCCTGCTCTATGTTGGCTGCGGGGTGGCGACTTCGCTCGGCGCGCTGTTCATCACCTTTTCGATGGTGCACCTGGAGATCGCGCTCGCCGTGCTGGTGGTGCACACCACGCCGCTCGTCATCTTCCCGGTAAGCGTGTTCCTGCTGAAAAATCGCGAGCAGCTGAGCGGCCGGACGTTGACCGGAGCATTGATCGTGTTGTGCGGCATCGCGCTCCTGGCGGTGAGGTGAGCGCTTGAAGCCGCTTGAGCACCTCACGATCCTGGATTTGTCGCGCGTGCTGGCGTGCCCGTTCGCGAGCATGATCCTCGCCGAGTTGGGCGCCACCGTGATCAAGGTCGAGCAGCCGGGCGCGGGCGACGAGACGCGCAGCTTCGAGCCCATGCTGGCGAAGGACAGCGCCTATTACTTCGCCTGCAACCGGTCGAAAGCGTCGATCACCGTGAACCTGCGCTCGGCCGAGGGCCAGCAGGTGGTGCGCGAGCTGGCGCAGAAGGCGGACGTGTTCGTGGAGAATTTTCCGGCGGGCACACTCGGGCGCTATGCACTTGATTACGCTGCGCTTTCGGCGATTGCGCCGCGGCTGGTGTACGTCTCGTGCACGGGCTTCGGCCAGAGCGGCCCCTATGCGCACAAGAAAGGCTACGACACGGTGTTCCAGGCGATGGGCGGCATCATGAGCCTCACGGGCGAGAAGGGCGGCGGGCCGGTGAAGCCCGGCCTTCCGGTCGCCGATCTCACCTCCGGGCTGTGGGTCGCGATCGGAATTCTCGCGATGCTGGCGGGCCGCGAGCGCACCGGCCGCGGCGCGCTGCTCGATTTTTCCATGCTCGATGGCCAGGTGTCGCTGTTGACGCTCGCCGCGGCGCGCTATTTCGCGCTCGGCGAAGTGCCGCCGCGCCTCGGCACCGAGCACCCGGGGCGCGTGCCGACGGCGACCTTCCGCTGCGCCGACGGCAAATACGCGCACGTCACCGCGAGCGACCAGCACTGGCAGCCGCTGTGCAACGCGCTAGGCCTGGAGAAAATGGGGTCAGAGCCCGATTTTTCGGACAACGCCAAACGCGTCGCGCGGCGCGAGCAAGTGATGGCGCAGCTCACCGAAGCGATCGCGCGGCTCGATCGCGCCACGCTGATCGAGAAGCTCGATGCCGCAGAGGTGCCGGTCGGCCCGGTGAACGACGTTGCCGAGATCCTGGCTGATCCGCACGTGCGCGCGCGGCGCCTCGTGGGCAGCTTCGATTACGCGGGCGTGGGCGAATTCAAGGCGCTGGCGCTGCCGTACAAGTTCCTGGGCTGGGACGATCCGCAGATCGGCGCGCCGCCTGCGCTAGGCGAACACACCGATAGCGTGCTCGGCGAGATGCTCGGCTACTCCAAGGAGCGCATCGCTAAGCTCAGGGAGGCGAAGGCGATATGAGCGTAGTGCTGTATACGGTGGCGAAAGGAGTGGCGACGATAACGCTCAACCGGCCCGAGGCGCGCAACGCGCTCAATCTGGCGATGTGCGAGGGCCTGCTCGAAGCGGCGCGCGCAGCGGCAGCGGACGAGGCCGTGCGCCTAGTGCTGGTGCGCGCCAACGGCCCGGTGTTCTGCGCCGGCGCCGACGTCAAGGAACGCCAGGGGATGGACGCGGCGCAGGTGCGCGAGCGGCGCATAAAAGCGTTCGCCGCTTATTCGGCGCTCGAAGCGCTGCCGATGCCCGCGGTGGCGGTGGTGCGCGGCGCGGTGGTCGGCTCCGGTTGCGAGATCGCCGGCGCCTGCGACTTCATCGTCGCGACCCACGATGCGTATTTCATGACGCCCGAGGCGCTGCGCGGCACGGTGGGCGCCACGCAGCGCCTGCCGCGCATCCTCGGCATGCGCCTCGCCAAGGACATGATGTTCACCGGGCGCCGCCTGGAGGCCGAGGAGGCCGAGCGCCACGGCCTGGTGGCGCGCGTGGTGGATCACGATGCGCTGGAGGAAACTCTTGCCGAGATCGCGCGCGCGGTGGGCGAGGCGCCGGCGCGCGCGTTGCGCCTCGCCAAGCGCACGCTGAATCGCGCGCTGGAAGCCGAGCGCAAGGCGGCGCTCGCCGCTGAGATCGAGGCGATCGAGCAGCAGCTCGCCGAGGGAGGCGGGCTGGACAAACGGTGAGCTGGCGTGCGCAGACGCTTGGCGAAGTGCTCGAGGCGCAAGCGCGCCACCGCGGCGGCGCCGAGGCGCTGGTGACGCCGAGCGCGCGGCTGAGCTACGCGCAGCTCCATGCCGACGCGCGCCGCGCCGCCGGCTCGCTCGCGGCGCTCGGCGTGCGCAAAGGCGATCACGTCGGCATTCTGATGGGCAACGGCGAGCAGTGGCTCGCGCTCTTCTACGGCGCGGCGCTCATCGGCGCGGTGACGGTGCCGCTCAACACGCGTTTCCAGGCGGCCGAGCTCGGATGGGGCATCCAGAAGGCAAACTGTAAAGTCACGCTTTACACTTCGAGCTTCCTGGGGCGGGACTTCGGCGCCATGCTGCGCGAGGCAGGCGTCGCGGGCGCGCACGCGATCGAGGACGGGCTGCCGCAAGGCGAGGTCCCGGGCACGGAGGTCTCGGCTGCGGAGGTCGAGCCAGGCGACCTGCTGCTCATCCAGTTCACCTCGGGCACCACCGCCTACCCCAAGGGCGTGATGCTCACGCACGACAACATGCTGCGCAACGCTTGGGCGGCGGGCACACGCATCGGCGTCAAGCCCGAGGACCGCTACTTCAACTGCCGGCCGTTTTTCCACGTCGGCGGCTCGACACTTTCGGCGCTGGTGTCGCTGGTGTCCGGCTGTACGCTGGTCACGCTGCCGACCTTCGCGGCCGGCGCGGCGCTCGAGATGATGGAGCGCGAGCGCTGCACGCTCACCTCGGGCAACGACACCATCTTCCAGATGCTGATGGGGCATGAGGATTTTCCGAAACGCAAGCTCGCGTTGCGCGGCGGCTGGGCGGCGGCGGGCCCGCAGACCACGCGCAGGATCATCGACGTGCTAGGCGCGAAGCACGTCTGCGCCGCCTACGGCCTGTCGGAAGCCTCGCCCAACGTGGTGATGAGCGACTGGCGCGATGCCGAAGAATTGCGCGTCGAAGGCCTCGCCAAGCCGCACGAGGGCGTCGAGCTGCGCATCTCACCCGAGGGCGAGATCCAGGTGCGCGGCTGGAGCGTGATGCGCGGTTACTACAACGACCCCGAGGCGACCGCGAAAGCGTTCACCGCGGACGGCTGGCTGCGCACCGGGGACCTCGGCGCGCTCACCGAGGACGGGCGCCTGCGCATGACCGGGCGCTTGAAGGACGTGTTCCGCGTCGGCGGGGAGAACGTCGCGCCGGCGGAAGTCGAGGAGATGCTGCTCGCGCACCCCGCGGTGCAGACCGCGCAGGTGATCGGCGTGCCGGATGCGCGCCTGGGCGAGGTGCCCTGCGCCTACGTCACGTTAAAGGATGGCGCCCGCGCCACCGAGGAGGAGCTGGTGGCGTGGGCGAAATCCCGTGCGGCGAATTTCCGCGTGCCGCGCTACCTGCGTATCGTGCCGGACTTCGAGGCCATCGGCATGACCGCGAGCGGCAAGGTGCAGAAGGCGAAGCTGCGCGAGCACGCGCTACGCGAGTTCGGCCTCTCTACGTAATCGCGATCGGGCTGCCGTTAGAGCCCGTGCCGCCGCGGATCGGCGCCGGCGCGAACACGTACACGAACTGCATCTTCTTGTCGGCGAGCAGCGCGTCGAAGGTCAGGTTCTCGTGGATGAAAATGCCGTTCTTCGGGATCCACTCGGCGTGGCACGGGAAGGCGAGGTCCTTGTTCGGGTTCGGCACCACCTCCACGCCCCAGCTGTCTGCGCCGACCACGCACAGCCCCTTGTCGATCACCCACTTCGCGACTTCCAGGCCCGGGCCGGGCTCGCCGCCGCCGTAGCGGTCGTTGTTCTTCATCCACAGGCTTCCCCAGCCGGTGTTGAAGAACACCGCGTCGCCCTCCTTGATGTCGGCTTCGTTGATGTTCTGGCGCTTGAGCGCGGCGCGCAGGTCGGCGACCTTGATCTCCTGGCCCGCGTCCCACATCGCGCCCTTGAGGCCCATCATGTCGAGCAGGTGGCCGCGCGTGAAGATCGGCTTCACCTTCTCGATGCCGAGTTTCTTCAGCCCGTTGGCGTCGCCGATCTCCTGCTCGGTGAAGCCGTTGTAGTAGCGCATGTCGTTCTTGTCGCCGTCCTTGCCGAGCTGGATGCCGATGTGGCCCAAGCCGTCGAACTGCGTGCCGGTCTGGCCGATCTCGGTGGCGATGAACTCGTCGTGGTAGATGAGCTTGTTGGCGCCGAACGGCCCGCCGGTGGGCGCGCCGGGGATGCGCAGCGTGAACGCGCGCGCACCGAACTTGGGCATCTCCGCGAAGTAGTCGCGGCCCATGCGGTAGATCTTGCCGTCCTTGATGTTCTTGACCGCCTCGAGGACCTTCTTCGGCGTGATCCAGTTGGTGGCGCCGGCTTCATCCTTGTCGCCCCAGCGCGAGGGCCACCATTTCTGGCCGCTGGCCTGGGCGTGCGCGCTCGAGATGAGGGGAGCGCTGGCATATTTGCCGTGCAGCGCGCCGGCGACCGCGACGGCGCCGACCACGCCGGCGGCCTTCAGGAAGTCGCGGCGCTCGGGTTGCTGCGCCTCGGGCTCAGTGGCGACCGGGTTCGGAGCGGCAGATGGCAATGCGGCGGGCTTTTGCTCTTCCATGGGTTCCTCCTCTGGGTGCTGGTTTGGTGTTCTTGGTGTTGCAGGCGCAGCCTAATCCCGCGCTTTCCGGCCGGCAAGAGGGCGAATCGCGATGGACGCAAGCGCGTCGCGATGCTCTAATCGCCGCGCATGAGCCTCTTCGACGCCGACCGTTCCGCGGAGCGGACCCCCGTCACCGTGCTTACCGGGTTCCTGGGCAGCGGAAAAACGACCCTGCTCAATGGCTTGCTGCGCCAGCAGGCCCTTTCCGACACCGCTGTCATCATCAACGAGTTCGGCGAGATCGGCCTGGACCACCTGCTGGTCGAGCGCGTGGACGGCGAGATGGTGGTGCTGCAAAGCGGCTGCGTCTGCTGCTCGCTGCGCTCTGACCTGGAGGCGGCGCTGCGCCGGCTGCTCGCCGAGCGCGACAAGGGGACGATCCCCGCGTTCCGCCGCGTGATGCTCGAGACCACGGGCCTCGCTGACCCGGCACCGATCATGCAGATGCTCCTCGCGAACCCCCTGGTGGCCCATTTCTGCACCCTGGGCGGGGTGGTGGCCACCGTGGATGCGCCCTACGGCGCGCGCCACCTGGAGGAAATGCGCGAAGCGAGGAAGCAGGTCGCGCTCGCCGACCGGATCGTGCTCACCAAGCTCGACCTAGAGCCCGGGGCGCGCGCGGCGCTCGAGCGATCGGTGCGCAATCTGAACGAGGTGGCGCCGATGCTCGCCGCCGAGCACGGCAGGATCTCCGCCGACGAGGTGCTATCGGCTGCGTCGGCGACGTCGCGCATCGCCCAGGAGATTGGCCATCACCACGAGCACGCGCACACGGCAGACGTGGAGTCATTCGTCCTTACGGCCGAGTCGCCGCTCGACTGGCTGGCGGTGCAATCGTGGCTCGCGCAGGTGCGCGCGAGCTTCGGCGCGGGGCTGCTGCGCGTGAAAGGCATCCTCAACCTGCGCGACGAGAACGTGCCGGTGGTGGTGCACGGCGTGCACCACGTGTTTCACCCGCCCGTGCGCCTGGAGCGCTGGCCGAGCGACGATCGCCGCTCGCGCCTGGTGTTCATCGTGCGCGAGCTCGATCCCGCGCCGATCCGCGACAGCTTCGCCGAGCTGACCGCGGCTTCCTGAAGCGCGGACGGCGTACTACCCTGCGATTTCCGACCGAACCCCGAGAACGTTGTAAGCGAGAACCGGCCGGCTGAAACCTTTCAGGGTCAGTTCCCCTACCGCCTCGGCTTCGATCTGCGCCTCGGCCTTGGAGAAAATGCGCGGCGCGATGAGGATCTGGCCGTCCGCGGCCTCCCCGCACAGGCGCGCGGCGAGATTGGTGACCGTGCCGATGGCGCCGTAGTCGAAGCGGCCCTCGAAGCCGATGGTGCCAATGGTGGCGTAGCCACCGGCGATGCCCACGCCGAAGCCGAGCGCGTAGCCGTGCTTTTTCCACCCTTGGGCGAGTGCCGCAATCGCCTCGCGCATGCGCAGCGCCATGCGGATGGCCTGTAATTCGTGGTGCTCGACCGGCAGCGGTGCGTTGAACAGAATCATGACGCCGTCGCCGGCGAAGTGCTCGATGGTGCCGTCGTATTCCATGATCGCGCGGCCGAGTTCGGCGTGATATTCACGCAACACGCCCATCACCTCCTCGGGCTCCGCGGTCTCGGTAAAACCGGTGAAGCCGCGCAGGTCCACGAACACCACCGTGATATCCCGGCGGCGCGTCTTGAGCGGGTCATCCGCATCGCCCGACATGATCAGGTCGCTGACCTTCGGCGACAGAAACCGCGTCAGCTTCGACATCTGGCCGATCTGCGCCACCTGCTCGGTGACGCGCGTTTCCAGGCGCGCGTTCCATTCCGCGATCTGCGCCGCCTGCTCCTCCACTTGGCGGTTCTTGTCCTGGATCTCGCTGTACAGGGCTTCGAGCATGCGGTTCTTTTCCGTGATCAGCTTGTTCGCTTCCTCCGTGCGCCTGGTGGCGTCGAGCAGATCGCGCTCGGCCTGCTTCTGCTCGGTGACGTCGGTCATCACCGTGACCGTGCCGCCTGCCGCCACCCTGCGGCGCAGGATGCGCAACCAGCGGCCGTCCGGCGTATGGTCCTCGAAGCTCTTGCCTGACGGGTTGCGCAGGCTCTCCAGCCGCTTGGCGACGAGGGTGTCCGCGTCACCCTCGCCGTAATAGCCGTTCTCGGCCAGGAAGCGCAGAAAATCGGCATACGGCCGGCCGGGTTGCAGCAGCTCCGGCGGCACGATGTACATCTCCTTGAAGCGGTCGTTGCAGAACACGATCTTCAGGCCGTCATCGGTGTAGACGAGCGCGCCCGGCATGTTGTCGAGCGCGACATGCAGTTGGGCTTCCTTGTTCGCCAGATCCTGCTCCGCCCGTTTCTGCTCGGTGAAGTCCGTCATCACCGTTACCGTGCCGCCTGCCGCCACGCGGCGGCGCAGGATCCGCAACCAGCGGCCGTCCGGCGTATGGTCCTCAAAGCTTCTGCCTGAAGGGTTGCGCAGGCTTTCCAGCCGTCGCGCGACATGGGATTCGACGTCGCCCTCGCCGTAGTAGCCATGCTCGGCGAGGTAGCGCAGAAAACCGGCATAGGGACGGCCGCGCTGGAGCAGCTCCGGCGGCACTGCGTACATGTCCTTGAAGCGGTCGTTGCAGAAGACGATGTTCAGGTCGTCATCCGTGTAGACGAGCGCGCCCGGCATGTTGTCGAGCGCAACCCGGAGCCGACCCTCTGCAGCCGTCGGCTGATCATCGGTCACCTTCGCGTCGCGAATCCGCCCCATGAAGCGGCAGTATCCGGGATGGGCATTACCCGGTCAACGCGCGTGGTAGGCTTCAGCGGCCTGCCGCACTCGAGGAGGAGATGATGAAACGGCTGCTTGCATTGCTGCTGTGCGCGCCGCTGATCGCCTTCGCGCAGGGCTATCCGGCCAAGCCGGTGCGCATCATCGTGCCGTTTCCGCCAGGCGGCGCCACAGACCTGATCGCGCGCATCGTGCAGCCGAAGTACCAGGAATTCCTTGGCCAGACGCTGCTGATCGAGAACAAGGGCGGCGCCGGAGGCTCGATCGGCGCGGCGGAGGCCGCGGCGTCCGCGCCCGATGGCTACACGCTGCTAATTGTGTTCGACACCCACGCCATCAACCATTTCCTCTACAAGCAGGCGCCGGACCCTTTCAAGACGCTGGAGCATCTGATGCTGATGCTGACTTCACCCAGCTCGCTGGTGGCGGCGTCCGGATTTCCTCCCGCAAATCTCAAGGACTTGGTGGCCAAGGCAAAGGCCGAGCCCGGCAAGGTGAGCTATGCCACGGCCGGCGCCGGCAGCTCCAACCACCTGGGTGCGCTGCTGCTCGAACAGGCAGCCGGCATCAAGATGCTGCACATTCCCTACCGCGGCGGCGGCCCGATGGTGCAGGCGCTGCTCGGCAGCCAGGTGGACGTGGCGTTCATCTCGACGCCGCTGATCCTGCCGCAAATCCAGGGCGGCAAGGTGAAGGCGCTCGCCGTAGGCGGCAGGCAGCGCATAACGCAGCTTCCCGACGTGCCGACGCTGTCGGAAACCTATCCCGGTTTCGAGCAGGTGTCATGGTTCGGGCTGATGGCGCCGGTCGGGTTGCCGCGCGAAGTGGCGGCGCGCGTGCACCGCGACATGGCGCGCACGCTGCAGGTGCCGGAAGTCAAGGACCGGCTCGCAGAGCGCGGCTTCGAGGTGCGCGCCAGCTCGCCCGAGGAATTCCTGAAATTCGTGCGCGCCGAGTCCGACAGGCTCGGCAAGCTGATCCACGAGCAGGGCATCAAGGTGGAGTGAGGCGCTCGCGGCGCCTCAGCCGAGCCGCTCCAGGAAGCGCACCGAGCGCGCGGCGATCATGTCGCGCCCCGCGGTGTCGAAGCGCTTGAAGTGCGCCGTGGCGAGGTGGGCTTCGAAGGCCTTGCGGTCGTCGTAGACCTCGTACAGGAACACCGCCTCGCGGCGGCCCGGATCTGCGCAGACGTCGAACTGCCGGCAGCCGGGCTCGGTTTCTTGCGACTGGCGCGCGTTCTCCAGCATCAGCGGCATGAACTCCTTGAGGCGCTCGGGCTTGATCGCGAAATCCACGGCAACGACGTACATGCGGGCTCCTAGCTTGGGAAATTGGCTTCCAGGTCGGCAATCTGCGCCGCGTTGAGATAGTTCGTCTCGCGCCCGCCGAGCAGCAGGTGAAGCTTGGCGGTTTCCTCCAGCTCCTCGGCGTTGTACACCGCGTCCTCGAGCGATTTGCCTGCCACTACCGGGCCATGGTTGGCGAGCAGCAGCGCATGGTGGCGCTTCGCTTCGACGCGCACGGCTTGCGCAAGCGCCAGGTCGCCGGGCCGGAAATAGGGAATCAGCGGCAGCTTGCGAATGCGCATGACGTAATACGCCGTGATCGGCGGCAGCACGTTCGACGTGTCGGCGTGCTTGAGGCACGACACTGCGACGCAGTGAGTGCAATGCAGGTGCACGATGCCGCTTGCTGAAGCGCGCTCCTGGTACATCGCCAGGTGCAGGAACGCCTCCTTGGAAGGCGGGTCGCCCGAGACGTGCATGCCTTCGGCCGACACCTTGGAAATGCGCGCCGGGTCGAGCCGACCGAGGCAGGAGTTGGTGGGTGTGATCAGCAGCCCGTCGGGCAGCCGCACGCTGAGGTTGCCCGAGCTGCCGTGCGCGTAGCCGCGCTGGTAGAGCGACTGGCCGTGCAGCGCGATCGCCTCGCGCAACTGCGATTCGCTCATGCCAGCACCTCGAAGGCCTTGCTGAAGAACTCCCGGCTGCCGAAGTTGCCCGATTTGAGCGCTAGCAGCAACTTCGGTCCCGCGACGCTCGCCGTCCAGGGCACGCCCGGATCGATCTCGGGGCCGATGGCGAGCGCGCGCACGCCCAGCGCCTCGACCACTGCGCCAGAGGTCTCGCCGCCCGCGACCACGAAGCGCCGCGCCCCGGCCTCCGCCAGCGCGCGCGCGATCTTGCGGAACGCCCCTTCGATCGCCTCCGCATGCCCGCGCGCCAGTTCCTCGGGCTTTGCCGTTGAGTAGAGCAGGATCGGCGCCGGGCCGAGGCGCGACCTGCCCCATTCGATCGCCGCCTCGGCGCCGCCGCGCTCGAGGGCGAGCGGGTCGATGCGGAAGGACTGGAATTTCTGCCTCGCTGCCTCGACCTGGCCGAGCGTCGCCTCGGAGCAGCTGCCCGAGAGCATCACCGCCGGACCTTCGATCCGCGGCAGCGCGCCTGCTTTGGCCTCGCTTCTCACACCCGCCGCGCGCGGCGCCAGCGCCCGCGCCAGACCCATGCCGAGCCCCGCGCCGCCGGTGGTGAGCTTCATCGCGAGGCAGGCGATTCCCGCGGCGACCAAATGCTCGTCGCGGGTCGCATCGAGAATGGCGTAGCGATGGCCGCTTGCGCGCAGTTCCGCGCAGCGTTGCCCGATCGCAGCGGGCCCGGCTTCCGCGGCGTCGTAGGCGACCAATCCCACCTTGCCATTTGCCTGCGCGGCGAGCACGCGCACCAGGTTCGAATCTGTCATCGGCGTGAGCGGGTGATTGCGCATGCCGGATTCCGCAAGCGGCAGCTCGCCTGCGAACAGGTTGCCGAGATACACGGTGCGCTTGTTGCGCGGATACGCCGGCGTCGCAACCGTGAAATCGTCGCCGAGCGCGGCGAGCAGCGCGTCGGCCACCGGGCCGATGTTCCCACGGTCAGTTGAGTCAAACGTCGAGCAATATTTGAAATAGATCTGCCACGCGCCATTGGCTTTCAACCAGCGGCAAGCCTCCACCGATTGCGCCACAGCTTCATCTGCCGCAATCGTCCGCGACTTCAACGCCACAACAATGGCATC
>CAYMVA010000167.1:0-4079 GCA_964393745.1 uncultured Enterobacteriaceae bacterium
TACGCGCTACGCCACGGCGAGCACGTGCGCGTGGACATTCTCTACGCGAAATTCTCGGAGCGCGCCAAGGTCTACGTCGACCTGCTGTCCGCGCTGCTCTGCCTCGCGCTCTCGGTCCTCGTGATCTGGCTCTCGCTCCACTACGTCGAGCAGTCCTACGTGATCGGTGAGCAGTCCCAGGACCCCGGCGGGCTGCCGTACCGCTATCTCCTGAAGGCGTTGATCCCGACCGGGTTCGCGCTGCTTCTGCTGCAGAGCTTCGCCTCGGCGTTGGGCAGCATCGAAAAACTGCGCAAGAGCGACTCATGAGAGATCCTGCGCCTTCTCCTGTGCGGGGGTGCGGAGAGCGCGGGAAGGCCCCACACGCCGCAATTGGAAGGGGCCCGCGCCCCCTGTTCTCGTGAGCGGCACCGAAATCCTCGCCATCCTGATGCTGGTGGCGTTCTTCGGCTTGTTGATGGCTGGCGTGCCGGTCGCGCTTACCCTCGCCACCGCCGGCTTCGTGTTCGGCTTTCTCGGCTTCGGCACCGGGCTCTTCAACCTGCTGCCGGCGCGCATCTACGGAGTAGTCAGCAACTACCAGTGGCTGGCGATTCCGCTTTTCGTGTTCATGGGCGTGATGCTGGAGAAGTCGCGGCTCGCCGAGGACCTCCTCGACGTGGTGGGGCACCTCGCCGGCGGGTTGAAGGGCGGCATGGCGCTCGGCATCATCGGCGTGGGCGTGCTGATGGGGGCCACCACCGGCATCGTCGGGGCCACCGTCATCACGCTGGGGCTGCTGACGCTGCCCACGCTCATCCGGCGCGGCTATGACCCGGGCACGGCGTGCGGCGCGATCTGCGCCTCGGGCACGCTCGGCCAGATCATTCCCCCGAGCCTCATCCTCATCCTGCTCTCCGACATCCTGCAGCTCTCGGTGGGCACGCTGTTTGCGGCCGCCGTGGTACCCGGCTTGATGCTTGCCGCGATGTATTGCGTCTACATCGTGATCCTGGGCTGGACCCGCCCGGAGATGGTGCCCGCGATCCCGCAGGACGAGCGCGATGCCATGCCGCGGGCGCAGCTGTGGCTGAAGTTCTTCAAGGTGGTGCTGCCGCCGCTCGCGCTGGTGCTGTCCGTGCTCGGCTCGATCATCGCCGGCATCGCCGCGCCGACGGAGGCCGCCTCGATGGGCGCGCTCGGCTCGATCCTGGTGACCGCGGTCACGGGGCGCATGTCGCTCAAGGTGTTGAGGGAGACCTTGCAGGCCACCACCAAGATTACGGCGATGGTGATGTTCATCCTGATCTGCGCGCAGGTCTTCGCGCTCGCCTTCCGCGGGCTCCACGGCGAGGACCTGATCCAGGACATGTTCAAGTTCCTCCCGGGCGGAGTGAATGCGGACATCTGGTTCCTGATGCTGATCATCTTCGTGCTCGGCTTCTTCATCGAGTGGATCGAGATCAGCTACATCGCGGTGCCGCTGTTCCTGCCCGTGTTCGCGCAGCAGAATGTGGACCTGGTGTGGCTCGCGATGCTGATCTGCGTGAATTTGCAGACGTCCTTTCTGACTCCCCCCTTCGGCTGGGCGCTGTTCTTCCTGCGCGGCGTTGCGCCGCCGGAGATCACCACCCGCCAGATGTATGTGGGCGTGATCCCTTTCGTGGTGATGCAGATGCTCGGGGTCGTGCTGGTATTCCTGTTCCCGCAGCTCGCTCTCTGGCTGCCCAAAGCGATCGGGTGGTGAGCCCGCCGCCGCTGCACCGGCGCCTCGCGTAGAATCGAGGCATGATCCAGCCGGTCCGCGGCACCCGCGGCATGGCGGTTGCGCCGCACGCGCTGGCTGCACAGTCGGCGCTCGACGTGCTGCGCGAGGGCGGCAACGCGCTCGAGGCGATGATCGCGGGCTCGGCCACGATCGCGGTCGCCTACCCGCACATGAACTCGATCGGCGGGGATTCCTTCTGGCTGATCCACGCGCCGCGCCGCGCGCCGCGGGGCATCGATGCCTGCGGCGCCGCCGCGCGCGCGGCTTCCATTGATTGGTACGCAGCGCGCGGCATCTCGCGCTCCATTCCCTACCGCGGCGGCGTCGCCGCAAACACGGTCGCGGGGGCCGTCTCCGGCTGGGAGGCTGCGTTCCGGCTCTCGCGCAGGTGGGGCGGGCGGTTGTCGTTGACGCGCCTGCTCGCGGACGCGATCCACTACGCGGAACACGGCATTGCGGCGACGGTCGGCCAGTCATCCATGACCGCCGCCCGGCGCGGCGAGCTCGAGGCGCAGCCCGGCTTCCGGGAGACGTTCCTGCCCGGAGGGGGCGCGCCGCCCGCGGGCAGCATTTTCCGGCAGCCGCGGCTTGCCCGAACGCTCGGCCGCCTCGCGCGCGCCGGTCTCGACGGTTTCTATCGCGGCGGGCTTGCGCAGGCGATCGCGCGCGACCTCGCCGCCGCCGGGAGCCCGCTTGCGCCGGCGGACTTTGCGCGCCATCGCGCGAAGCTCGTGACCCCGCTCGCGCTCGCGCACTCGCTCGGCACGGTCTACAACCTGCCGCCGCCGACGCAGGGGGCGGCCTCGCTCCTGATCCTCGGCATACTCGACGCGCTCGGGACGGCGAGCGCCGGACCGATGAGCGCCGATTACGTCCACCTCGCGGTGGAGGCGACCAAGCGCGCGTTCGCGGTGCGCGACCATTGCATCACCGACCCGGCCTACATGACGCTCGACGCGCAAGGGTTGCTCGCGCCGGGAAGAATCCGCGAGCTGGCGGCGGACATCGACCGCGGCCGGGCCGCGCGGTGGGGTGGCGGCAAGGGGCCGGCCGACACGGTATGGCTGGGCGTCGCCGACGGCGCGGGCCGCTTGGTCGGCATGATCCAGAGCCTCTACCACGAGTTCGGCTCCGGCGTGGTGCTGGAAGAGACCGGCATCACCTGGCAGAACCGCGGCTGCAGCTTCGCGCTCGATCCGGCGGCGCTGAACGGCCTCAAGCCGGGGCGAAAACCGTTCCACACCCTCAATTCCGCGCTGGCGATCCTGCGCGACGGCCGCACGCTCGCCTGCGGCGCGATGGGCGGGGACGGCCAGCCGCAGACGCAGGCGGCGGTGTTCACGCGCATCGCCGTCTTCGGCATGGATCCGCAGCAGGCGGTCGCCGCCCCGCGCTGGCTGCTGGGGCGGACCTGGGGGCAGGCAAGCGACTCGCTCAAGCTCGAGTCGCGCTTTTCCACCGGGGTGGTTTCCGAACTCGCGCGGCGCGGCCACGTGATGGAAGTTCTCGGCGAGCACGACGACGCGATGGGCCACGCCGGCGCCATCGTCCGCCACCCGAATGGAGTCCTCGAGGGTGGCGCCGATCCGCGCAGCGACGGCGCCGTCGCCGCGTTCTAGCTGCGGCGACTTACTATTTGAGCGCTTCGGCGACGGCCTTGCCGAGATCCCCGGTGCCCGCTTTCCCGCCGAGGTCGGGGGTCCTGGGGCCTTCCTGCAGCACCGTTTCGATCGCCGTGACGACAGCCGCGCCGGCTTCCGGGCAGCCCAAATGGTCGAGCATCATCGCGCCGGCCCAGATCTGGCCGATCGGATTCGCGATCTTCTTTCCGTAGATGTCGGGCGCCGAGCCGTGCACCGGCTCGAACAGCGACGGGAATTTCCTTTCGGGATTCATGTTGGCGGAAGGCGCGATGCCGATGGTGCCGGTCGCCGCCGGTCCCAGGTCCGAAAGGATGTCGCCAAAGAGGTTCGATCCGACGACCACGTCGAACCAGTCCGGATGCAGCACGAAGTTCGCGCACAGGATGTCGATGTGGTACTGGTCCACGCGGACCGCCGGGTACTGCGCCGCCATCGCCTTCACGCGCTCGTCCCAGTACGGCATGGTGATCGTGATGCCGTTCGACTTGGTGGCGGAGGTCAGGTGCTTCTTCGGGCGCCTCGATGCGAGCTCGAATGCGTACTTGAGGATGCGGTCCACCCCCTGGCGCGAGAACACCGCCTGCTGGGTGACGACCTCGCGCTCCGTGCCCGCGTACATGCGGCCGCCGACGGACGAGTACTCGCCCTCGCTGTTCTCGCGCACCACCCAGAAGTCGATGTCGCCGACC
>CAYMVA010000168.1:0-24201 GCA_964393745.1 uncultured Enterobacteriaceae bacterium
TCGGCGTCGAACAGATGGACGCCTTCATGAAGGACAAGATCAAGCTCTACACCGACGGCGCCAAGCGCCTGGGGCTGGGCGCCAAGTAGCGCTTCGTTTTCCGGGCTACCAGGCCGACTGGAGGATCGCGAGCAGGTCTTCCTTGCCGCGCACCGGTCGCGGATTGGTCGCGATCGGGCCGCTGCCGTCCCAGCTCGCGGCGATCGCGGGCAATTCCTCGCGTGCGATGCCGACCTCGCGCAGCCGTGTGGGCTGGCCAAGGCCGGTGACGAAGCGGCGCAGCGCGGCGCCCGCCGGTTCGCCCGTCTTGCCGAACACCGCGCTCACGTCTGCCTGGCGCGGCGCGTTGGCGGGTTCGTTCCATTCCATCACCGCGGGCAGCGTCACGCAGGAGGTGATGCCGTGCGGCACGCCGCGCCCGCCGCCGAGCAGGTAGCCGATGCCGTGGCTCGCGCCGTAGGGGATTCCCGCCATGGTCGCGATGCGGGAGAGCCACATGCCCTGCTGAGCGAGCGCGCGAGCATCCATGTCCTGCGGATTGCGCTTCATCGCCGGAAGCGACTCGGCGAGCAGCCGCATCGCCTCGCGGTTGGCGGCGTCCGCGAGCGGCGCGCTTTTCACCGAGCACCAGCCCTCCACGGCGTGATCCACGGCGCGCATGCCGGTGGAGAGCAGCAGGTCCATCGGCGTCTCGAGCGTCGCCGCCGGGTCGAGGATCACCGCCTTGGGCACGGCGAGCGGGTGCGCGTACATTTGCTTGACGTGCCGCTGCACGTCGGTGACCCCCGCGCTCTGGAAGTACTCCGCCGCCGAGAGCGTGGTCGGGATCGCGATCATGCGCAGCCGCTGCGGGTCCGTGCTCCAGGCGCTCGCATCGGTGCCGCCACCACCGCGCACGCCGGCGAGCGCGGAAAGTTCCTCCACGCTGCGCGCCCCGCGCCACAACGCGAGCAGCATCACTTTGGTGGCGTCGATCACCGAGCCGCCGCCTACCGCAACGACGAGGTCGGCGTTTGCCGCGCGCAGCGCCTCGGCGCCCGCGATCACCGCCTCGCGCGGGCTATGCGCCGCGATGGCGTCGAACTTGCCGGCGAAGCGCGCGCCGAGGCTCGCCACGATGCGCGCCACGAGCGCGCCGTTCGAGATCGAGCGCGTGGTGGTGACGACGACGCGCTGCGCCGCCGCGCGCGTGATCTCTTCGGCGAGGGCGTCCACCACCGGCTTACCGTAGTGCACCCGCTCTTGAGCGGGCCAGTGGTGGATTCCTGCGTGCATCAAAAGTCCTCGAAATACATCGGCATAGCTAGCCTCTCCTCTTCTTCGTCACCAGCGCGTCCACAGCCAGCACGCGCTGCGGCGAGCACAGCACCGGGTTGACGTCGAGCTCCTCGATCTCGCCCGCAAAGTCGGCGGCGAACTCGGACACCCGCGCGATCGTCTCGGCGAGCGCCGCGATGTTCGCGGGCGGCGCGCCGCGGAAGCCCTCGAGCAGCTTGTAGCCCTTGAGGCGCGCAAGCATCGACCGAGCCTCCGCGATGGAAACGGGCGCGAGCGCGGCGACGCTGTCCTTCATCAGCTCGACCAGCACGCCGCCCGAGCCCACCACGATCACCGCGCCGACCACCGGATCGACGCGCGCGCCGATGATGATCTCCACGCCCGATGCCATCGGCTGCACCAGCACGCCGCGGATCTCTTCCGCGCGCGCTGCGCGCTCCGCCGCCGCCATCACTTCTTCGTACGCATGCCGCAGCGCGATGCCATCGGCGATGGCGAGCCGCACCACGCCCGCCTCGGTCTTGTGCGGGATCGCCGGCGACTCGACCTTGATCGCGACCGGGTAGCCGAGCGCGCGCGCTGCTGCGAGCGCTTCGTCCACGGTGCGCACGAGCTTTTCCTCGACCACCGGAACGCCGTAGGCGGCGAGCGCGCGCTTCGCCTCGCGCTCGGTGAGCGTGTCGCCGGCAGCGGCGAGTAGCCCCCGCGCGGTGTCGCTCGCGCCCGCTGCGGCGAGGCGCGGCGCCTGCATTTCTGCGACCGCCGCCGCATCGTGATGCGCGTGCCAAGCGGCAATCGCAGCGAAGCAGCGCCCGGTGGAGCGGAACAGCGCCACCCGTGGCATCGCCTCGTAATTGTCGACGCCAGGACCCTGTAGCCACTCGGAGAGCCACACCAGCGCCACCGGCTTGGGCTGCTCGGCGACCAGCTCGTTCATCAGCTTGACGCGCGATTCGATGATCTCGTGGGTCGCCGAGGTGATCGACAGCACCAGGGCGCCGTATTGCGGGTCGGCGAGCAGCGCGCGGCAGCATTTGCCGAGCGATTCGGGGATGGAGAGCACCTGCCCGGTGGGATCGCAGGGATTGCGCGCGGCGCCGAACTCCGGAACGACCTGCCGCAACGCGGCGGCCGTCGCCTCCTGCGGCTGCGGCATCGCCACGCCGTGCCTGGCGGCCTGGTCGGCGGCGAGCACACCGGCGCCACCCGAGGCCGAGACCACCGCCACGCCCCTGGCGCGCGGCGCGCCGGCAGCGGCAAAGAACTTGGCCTGCTCGAGCAGCGCCTCGTAATCATCCACCGCAACGAAACCGGCGCGCTCGAACAGCGCGCGCCACGCCACCGCGGAGCCGGCGAGCGAGCCGGTGTGCGAGCGCGCGGCGGCGGCGCCGTCCGCGCTGGTCCCGAGCTTGAGCATGATCACCGGCTTGCCCGCGCGCCGCGCGCGCTCGCCCGCCTCGAGCATGCGCCCGGCGCTCTTTACGCCCTCGAACACGCAGGCGATGGCGCGGCAATCTTTCTCCTCGGCAAGCGCCGCAACCAGATCGGCGACGTCGACATCCGCGGAATTGCCCGCGGAGAAGAACCAGCCGATGCCCAAGCCCCGCTCCCAGGACTGCGCCAGCGAATAGCCGAGCGCCCCCGACTGGCTGACGATGGCGAGCGAGGCGCCGTTCGCTCCCTCTACTCCCTTCGCGTGCGCGTACTCAGGAATGAAGGTGAGCCCGCAGCGCAGCACGTGGTTCACCATTCCCATGCAGTTCGGTCCGAGCATCGGCATTTGCGCCGCGCGCGCGATCGCAGCGAGCCGTTCCTGCTCGTGCGCCGCCTCCTCGCGCGCCATCTCGCCGTAGCCGGAGGCGTACACGATCACCGAGCCCGCACCGGCGGCGGCCGCCTCCACGAGCACCGGCTCCACCGCCTCGCGCGGCAGCACCAGCACCACGCAGTCGGGCTTCGAGGGCAGCGCGGCGAGCGACGGGTAGCAGGGACGCTCGCCGATTTTGTCGTACTTCGCGTTCACCAGGTGCACCGCGCCGCGGTAGTGCGTCAGGTTCTCGAGCGTGCGCATGCCGAAGGAGCGGGCGCGCGGCGAGATGCCGACGATCGCCACCGATTGCGGCGCGATCAGGCGCGCGAGCTGGGCGCGGGTGTAGGCGTTGCGTTCTTTCATGCACTCACTTTCGCTGCGAACAATGGGCCGTCATCATGCTGGAGTACGACGCGGTAGGGCACTGCGTGTTTGGACACCGCTGGCGCGGGACGTTGCCACCATGGGGCGCGGCATACTAGCATTCGAGCTCCCTTATCCAAGGTGCCACCATGAGTGTCAAGAAGCTGTTCGATCTTTCAGGGCGCAGTGCGCTCGTCACTGGCGGCTCGCGCGGGCTGGGCTTGCAGATTGCGGAAGCGCTCGGCGAGATGGGCGCGAAGGTCGCGCTCACCGCGCGCAAGAAGAACGAGCTCGACGAGGCGGTGGCGCACCTCGGCAAGATGGGGATCGAGGCGCACGCCTGGGTGTGCGACATCGGCAAGCGCGAAACTATCCCTGGCGTGTTCGACAGCGTGCTGGGAAAATTCGGCCGGCTCGACGTGCTGGTGAACAATGCGGGCGCAGTCTGGGGCGCGCCTGCCGAGGACCACCCGCTGGAAGCCTGGGACAAGCTCGTGGCGCTCAACCTGGTGGGCGGCTTCGTCATGGCGCAGCAGGCGGCGAAGAAAGCGATGATCCCGGCGAAGTGGGGGCGCATCGTCAACGTCGCCTCGGTCGCGGGATTGTTCGCGAGCGACCCGTCGGTCGTGCGAACTGTGTCCTACAACGCCACCAAGCACGGCGTGGTCGGCATGACCAAGCAGCTCGCCGCCGAATGGGGCGAGCACGGCATCACGGTGAACGCCATCTGCCCGGGGTTCTTCCCCTCCAAGATGACCAGAGCGACGCTCGACACCACCGGCGAGATGGTGCGCAAGGTGACGCCGACGCGGCGCTTGGGCGGGCCGGAGGATCTGAAAGGGCTCGCGGTGCTGCTCGCCACCGACGCCGGCCGGCACATCACCGGGCAGGCGATCGCGGTGGACGGAGGCGCGAGCCTTGTCTGAGGGCGCGAAGCAAGGCGCGCACGGCGTCGATTACGCCGCGGACTACCACCTCAAGGTGCCGTTCGCGAAGCACCTCGGGCTCGTGGTGGATGCGCTCGAGCCGGGGGTGGCTCGCATGTCGTGCCGCCTGCAGCCGCACCTGCTGAACAGCTTCGGCACCTCGCACGGCGGCGTCATCCTGACGTTGCTCGATGTCTGCATGTGCATGGCGGCGAGGACACTACATCCGGGCTCGGCCGGCATCATGACCATCACCATGAATTCCGCGTTCGTCGGCGGCGGCACCGACCCGCTCAAGGCCGAGGCGCGCGTACTGCGCGACGGCCGCACCACCATCTTCGTAGAGGGCGAGGTGCGCAACGCCGACGGCGAGCTGGTGGCGAAAGCAAGTTCCACGGTGCGCGCGCGGCCGGCAGAAAAGGCCTAAGGATCCCCGCTCGGACGGCATATAATTCTTGGCGGCGCGGCAGATCCAAGACATGCTGCAGCGCAGCTTTCATCACAATCATTGCAAAGGGGGAGATATGCAATCGCTCGTACGTTCTACGGTGGTGTTGTGCGCCGCGGCCCTGCTGGCCCTGCCGGCGTCCGCTCAGGTCCGGGTAAAGCTGGAACCGGTCGCAGAGGGCCTGGTGCATCCGCTGGTGATGGCTTGGCCGGATGACGGCACCAAGCGCCGTTTCATCACCGAGCAAACGGGCGGAATCTGGATCCAGACCCCCGATGGCAAGATGTCCGCCCGTCCGTTCCTGGATCTCGCGGGAAAGATCGTGCCGCTGGACCGCGAGTTCGACGAGCGCGGCCTGCTGGGCCTTGCGTTCCATCCCAAGTACAAGGACAACGGCAAGTTCTATGTGGCCTATAGCGCGCCCAAGCGCGCCGATGCGCCCCGCCCCGTGCGGCTGCATTGGAACCACACCATGAACATCTCGGAATTCCGCGTCTCCAAGAGCAATCCGAACGAGGCCAACCTTTCTTCCGAGCGCATCATTCTCCAGATCGACCAGCCGCAGTTCAACCACAACGGCGGCGAGCTGGTGTTCGGCCCGGACGGCTATCTCTACATTTCGGTCGGCGACGGCGGCTTCGCCAACGACAAGGCGATCGGTCACCATCCGACGAAAGGCAATGGCCAGGACACCAGCACGTTGCTGGGCAAGATTCTGCGCATCGACGTGAACTCGGGCGACCCCTACGGCATCCCCAGCGACAACCCGTTCGTGGGCCAGAAAGACGTTCGGCCCGAGATTTGGGCGCTTGGCTTCCGCAACCCCTGGCGCATCTCGTTCGACATGGGCGGATCGCGGCAATTGTTCGCCGCGGACGTGGGCCAGGACGCATTCGAGGAGGTCGACATCGTCGTCAAGGGCGGCAATTACGGCTGGAACAGGATGGAAGGCAGCCGCTGCTTCAATCCCGACGCCCCCGGCACCCATCCGGCCAATTGCGACAAGAGCGGTCTGATCATGCCGATCGTGGAGTACCCGAACTTCAAGACACAGAAAGACGCCAAGGGCATTTCCATAGCGGGTGGCTACGTATACCGGGGCAAGGCCATTCCGAGCCTGCAGGGCGCCTACGTGTTCGGCGATTGGAGCAAGGCATTCTTCCAGCCGGAAGGCGTGCTGTTCGTGGCGCGCCCGCCGCAGTCGGGCAGCGGCCCCTGGGCGATGGAGGACATGGTGGCCATCAACATGAACCCCCTCAACCTGTACGTGCTGACCTTCGCGCAGGATCCGGACGGGGAAATCTACGTCTTGACGAGCGCCAATACCGCGCCCACCCGGGCCAACGATCGGATCTACAAGATCGTACCCGCCAACTAAGCGAGACAGTCCCGGCCGGCGCGTAACGGCGCCGGCCGGCAACCGAGTTCCGCTGCTGCCGCGAAATGAATCGACGTTCTGCAGCCTGCGCCACCGTGTTGGCGCTGGGTCTTTCCGCGCTCGCGATGTGGCCCGCGGCTGCTCAGGTGCCCAGCCCGCCTTTCAACCTGGCTCGGGCCGAGGTAATTGCGGCGGGAGAGACTCTGTTCAACCGCAGTTGCGCGGGTAAGTGCCATGGATTGGATGCCCACGCCGGCGAGGATGCGCCGTCGTTGCGCGAGCGCTCGTACCTGACACCGGTGGTTGCTTACATCATGATCACGTGGGGCCGGCCGGAGGCCGCCATGCCACCCTGGAAGGATCGGCTCCCGGACCAGGATCTTTGGCGCCTGGCGGCTTACGTCAGTTCGCTGCAAAAACCCTGACCGACCTTCGGGATTTCGGCAGCGGTATCATTCGCTGGTTTGCGGGCTCGGCGAGCGGCCAACACTAGTGAGCGGTACTGAACTCAAGCAGCGCCTTGCGGCGATCCTGGCCGCAGATGTGTCGGGCTACTCGCGCCTGATGGCGGCCGACGAGCGTGCGACGGTCGCGGCGCTGGATGCTGCGCGCAAAGTATTCAAGTCGCACATCGAGTCCAGCCAGGGCCGCGTCATCGACATGGCGGGGGACTCGGTGCTGGCGGTGTTCGAGACCGCGACCGGGGCGGTATCAGCCGCGCTTGCGATCCAGCAGGAGCTCGGTGTCTCCTCGAACGCGCTGCCGGAAGACCGGCGCATGCATTTCCGCATCGGCGTTCACATGGGCGACGTGATGGAAAAGGCCGGCGGCGCGGTCTATGGGGACGGGGTCAATATCGCAGCGCGGCTGGAGGGGCTGGCCGAACCTGGCGGCATCACGGTATCCGACGCGGTGCAGGGCGCAGTCCGGGGCAAAGTGATGGCGAGCTTTGTCGACCAGGGTGAGCAGCAGGTGAAGAATATCCCGTACCCGGTGCGGGCGTTCGCGGTGCGCACCGGCGGCAACGCCCCGGCGGGAGGCGTGCGCGCAGCCGCCGCAGAGACGGAGCGCTCGCCCTCCGACAAACCCTCGATCGCGGTGCTGCCGTTCACCAACATGAGCGGCGATCCCGAGCAGGAGTACTTCGCCGACGGCATCACCGAAGACATCATCACCGACATCTCCAAGATATCGGGCCTGTTCGTCATCGCGCGCAACTCGTCCTTCACGTTCAAGAAGCAGAGCGTCGACGTCAAGGAGGTCGGCAGGAAGCTCGGCGTGCGGCACGTGCTCGAAGGCAGCGTGCGCAAGGCGGGCATGAAGGTGCGCATCAACGTGCAGCTCATCAACGCCGAGACCGGCGGCCACGTCTGGGCTGAGCGCTACGACCGGGACCTCGAGGACATCTTTGCGGTGCAGGACGAAGTGACGCGCAAGATCGTAGTCGCGCTCAAGGTGAACCTCACCAGCGGCGAGCAGGCGCGCCGCGAGGCGCACGGCAAGGTGAACGCCGAGGCCTACGATTACATGATTCGCGGACGGAGCTGCATTCTGCAGTTCAGCGCCGAGGCGGCGGCCGAGGGCCGCGCCATGCTGCAACAGGCGCTTGCCATAGACCCGCGCTTCGCCCGCGCCTATGCGAATCTCGCCATCCTGTACTGCACCGAGTACGTGAACGACTGGAACAGTCCCGGGCCGGACCATCTCGAGCGGGCCCTCGAATTGGCGCGCAAAGCTTGCGCAGCCGACGAGTTCGAGCCGACGGCGCATCTCGCGATCGGCATCACCTTGGTGTGGCTGAAGCGGCTGGACGAGGCAGAGCGCGCGGCGCGGCGGGCGATCGAACTCGATCCCAATCTCGCCCAGGCCTATGGGAGCCTCGGCAACGTTCTGGATTTCGCGGGCCGGCACGAAGAAGCGATCAGTGCCCTCGAGCAGGCGTTGCAACTCGACCCGCAGTTCGACCTCTGGATCCAGATTCGCGGCCGGGCCCAGTTCGCCCTGGAGCGTTACGACGAGGCCGAGGCGTCGTTCAAGCGCCGCCTGATCCGCATGCCGCGATCGGACGTGACGCGCGCCTACCTGGCTTCGCTCTACGGCCATACCGGCAGGCACGAGGAAGCCCGGCAATTGTGGCGCGAGCTGATGGAAATCAACCCGAAGTACTCGCTGGAGCACATGCGGCGGGTGATGCCTTTCAAGAGCCCGGCGACGCTCGACCGCCTGGTCGACGGCCTGCGCAAGGCCGGCCTGGCGCAATGAGATCAGCTGCCGGGAGGCCGCTTGCAACCGGGAGCGGTGATTCGCGTTGTTACTCGATTACCCTGTCCGCGCGCAGCAGCAACTGCGGCGGAATCTTGATGCCCAGCACTGTCGCCGTTTTCAGGTTGACGATGAGATCGAACTTGGTCGCGCGCTCGATCGGCAGGTCTCCCGGTTTCGCGCCCTTGAATATCCGGTCCACGAAGTTGGCGGCGCGAGCGTACACCAGCGGGCGGTTCGCGCCATAGCCGAGCAGGCCGCCGTCGCGCGCGAAATTCGTGTACCCGCTCGCGGCAAGCCGGTGCGCCACCGCCAGGGCAGCAATGGCACCGCCATGGGTATTGAGCACCGGGTCTTCGCCGATCACGGCAGCTTCCATCCGCTTTTCGGCCATCGCGGCAAATGCGCCCGGCAGTTCCTCGACTCCCTTGATCACGAACTGCTGCAGTTCCACCTGCATCAACTTCGCTGCCGGCTCCATTTCCCGGAAGTAAACCTCGTTGTAGGCATTCTGCACGTTGAACAGCGCCGCCACGCGCTTCAGGCGCGGCAGCACATCCTTCAGAAACTCGAGCCGCTTGGAGGAATTTTCCGGCTGGAAGGAAGTCGACCCGGTGATGTTGCCGCCCGGCCGCGCCAGGCTCGCGACCAGGCCCGAGACGACGGGATCGATGCCGTCCGCCATGACGATCGGGATCGTTTTCGTCGCTTGACCGGCGATGAGCACGGCGCGGTTCGCATGCGTGATGATCGCATCGACCTTGAGATCGACGAGTTCCGCGGCCATTTCCTTGAGACGCTCGGAGCTGCCTTCCGCCCAGCGGTATTCGATGACGATATTCCTTCCTTCCACGTAACCCAGCTCGCGGAACCGCTGCCGGATCGCCTCGAGCTCGCTCACGTATCCGGAAGCGGACGTCACACCCAGAAAACCGATGCGCCAGACTTTGCCCCGTGGTTGCGCCACCAACGCCGGCGGCGCAGCACTTAGGGCAAGCAGGGCAACAATCGTGTCACGTCTGTTCAAACGATCTCCCTGAGGTCGTAAGCAAACAGCCTACACCTTGAATGTCCGCTACATGCCGGAAGCGATCATTCGATCCCCCGCAGCGTCGGAGGTAAACTGCACCGCCTACAGGGCTCAGGGAGGGCCGACACCGGTGAGCGGGTCTGATCTCAAGCAGCGGCTGGCAGCAATCCTGGCGGCGGACGTGGCGGGCTACTCGCGCCTGATGGCTGTGGACGAGCGCGCGACAGTGGCGGCCCTGGATGCCGCACGCAAGGCTTTCCGCTCGCATATAGAGTCCAGTCAAGGCCGGGTGATCGACATGGCCGGGGATTCTGTTCTGGCGGTGTTCGAAACCGCGACCGGGGCGGTGTCGGCAGCACTTGCCGTTCAGCAGCAACTCACGGCCCTGCTTGCCAATGTCCCGGAGGAGCGCTGCATGCGATTTCGCATCGGCATTCACCTTGGCGACGTGATCGAAAAAGCCGATGGCACGATCTACGGCGACGGCGTGAACATCGCGTCCCGGCTGGAGGGGCTCGCAGAGGCCGGCGGCATCATGGTATCGGAATCGATCCACACCGCGGTGCGGGGCAAGGTCAGCGCCGGGTTCGAAGACCGGGGCGAGCAGCAGGTGAAGAACATACCTCACCCGGTTCGTGCCTTTGCGGTGAACGCCGGCGCCGCTACTGGGGCGAAGCACTCCACTTCGGTCGCGGAAATCGACCTGTCGCTCCCGGACAAACCCTCGATCGCGGTGCTGCCCTTCGCCAACATGTCGGGCGACCCCGAGCAGGAGTATTTCACCGACGGCATCACCGAGGACATCATCACCGAGCTGTCGCGCTTTCACTCGCTGTTCGTCATCGCAAGGAACAGCACCTTCACCTACAAGGGCAAGGCCGTCGACGTTCGCACGGTGGCAAAGGAGCTCGGGGTGCGCTACGTGCTGGAGGGCAGCATCCGCAAGGCGGCCAACCGCATCCGGGTCACGGGCCAGCTGATCGACTCTGTGACGGGCAGCCACATCTGGGCCGAAAAATACGACCGCGTGCTCGAGGACATTTTCGAAGTACAGGAGGAAGTCACGCGCTCGATCGTCGCGGCGATCGCGCCGCAAATCGATGCCGCGGAACGGGAAAAGGCGCGCCGCCGCCGTCCGGAGAGCCTGAGCGCCTATGAAATCGCGGTGCGCGCAGTCGCGGCTGTTTTTGAGTCATTCATCAAGTCCGACCGCGCGCTGCGCGATCAGGCGATCCTGGAGGCCAAAAAAGCGCTCGCGATTGACCCGAGAAGCGCGCTCGCGCTGTACGCGCTCGCCAGCGCGCAGTGGGGGCATCTCGCTTTCAGATCGACGCCGGACCTCAAGGCGGCATTCGAGGAGGGGTGGGCGGCGGCCGAGAAAGCGATCGAAATGGATCCTTCGGCGAGTGAACCCTATGCCGACAAGGCATGGCTGCTCCAGTTCGCGCCTGGGCAAGCGCGCTGGGACGAGGCGCTGGCGAGCGCGCGGCGCGCCTACGCGCTCAACCAGAACAGCATGATGGCGCTGATTGCGCTGGGTAACATAGAAGCCTGGACGGGCAATCCGCGCCGGGGAATCGAGCTGCTGAATTCTGCGTTACGCATAAGCCCTCGCGATCCGCTGATCGTCTACGTGTACCAGGGCTTGGCGACCGCGAGCTGCTTGTCCGGCGACTACGCGAACGGCGTCGACTATGGCGAGCACGGCTTAAGTTTGGCACCTGCCTACAGTTTTATTTACGCCCACCTCGCCGTCAACTATGTCGGAATGGGCGAGATCGACAAGGCGAAGAGCGCATTCGAATCCGCGCGCCGCCTCAGTCCGGGTTGGGCGGAGAGCAGATTGCGTGGCGAGATTTCTTTTCGCAAGCGCGAAGATGTGCAGCGATACACGACGTTTCTGCGCATCGCTGCCGGTCTGGAAGACCCTGGCGCAGCGGATGCGGTGCGGTAGGCAACTGTGGGTCGAAAGCTGACATCCGGAACGCAGCTTCCCGGCTGCGCCTGGAAAGTTTTGTGCGTTCGCCTGCTCGCTGCCTAGCCTCGGGCGTTTGCCGAACCGAGGGACTCCTCGCCCGCGACTGATGCACGAGATCGTCACCGAGATCGACCTCCCCGCGAGCGCGGCGCGCGTGTGGGCGGCGCTCACCGATTTTGCGTCGTACCGACAGTGGAATCCGGTCATCGAGTCGATCGAGGGCAGCCCGTCGGAAGGCGGGCAGCTGCGGCTGAAGCTGCGCCCGGAAGCGTTCCGCCAGCTGTCAGTCGGGCCCGTCGGCGCGCTCGAGATGTTTGCGTTTCGCACCTGGTGCGGGTTGAACGGCATGCGCATTGCCGTGCGGGTGACAAAGCTCCTGCCCGAGCGGGAGTTGCGCTGGGCTGGCGGCTTGACGGTGCCGAACATGTTCATGGGCGAGCACTATTTTCTGGCCACCGAGCGGCGTGACGGCGGGGTGCGCTTCATGCAAGGCGAGCGTTATGCGGGCCTGCTCGAACCCGCATTCCGCGAAGCGATGGAGGCTTTCAACCGGCATGGCATGGAGGCCGTAAATCAGGCGCTCAAGCGCCATTTGGAGGCGTCCACTTAGCGCCCGGCATGCGCAAAATTCTGCCACGACCACGCGAGAAATGAGACGTAATCGTATCTAGCTGGCAATCACGCGTAAGCCCGTTGGCGCCCGGGCATCGATGAACCTAGTGTTGACCTGCGACAGGGCTTGCCGCCGAAAGGTATGTATTAATTAACTTTGGGCCTCGTAGTGCGGAGGGACTCGGGTCATGGGGTAGCAACGCGAGCTACAGCTGGCATCGCTTCCTCGCTCGCCAAGGAAGCGCAGCACGAGCTTTGCCTGACGGATGGTTCGCGCGTTGCGGTCGTGGGCGGCGGGCCGGCGGGGACGTTTTTCGCGTATTTCCTGCAGCGCCTCGCGCAGTCCGCGGACCTCCAACTCGACATCGACATCTACGAACCACGGCTGTTCACGCACCGCGGCCCTGCGGGCTGCAATCATTGCGGCGGCATCGTTTCCGAGTCGCTGGTGCAGTTGCTCGCAAGCGAAGGCATCAATCTGCCGACCGAGGTGGTGGAGCGCGGCATCGAGGCCTACATGCTGCACATGGACGTGGGCAGCGTGCGCATCATGACGCCGAGCGAGGAGAAGCGCATCGCGGGCGTCTTTCGCGGCAATGGGCCGCGCGGCTCGGAGCGCTCTCTGCGCGTCGGGTTCGACCGCTACCTGCTCGATCTCACCGCCTCGAGCGGCGTGCACGTCGTGCGCAGCCTGGTGACGCGCGTCGGCTGGCGCGAGAACCGGCCGGAGCTCGAGCACGGTGCCGGCAAGCGCACGCGCTACGACCTCGTGGCGCTCGCCGCAGGGGTCAACAGCCAATTGCTGCAGAACGGCTGCGAAGCGGCGCCGGGCTATACCTTCCCGGGCACGCTGACGACGTTCATATGCGAGTTTCACCTCGGGCAAGCGGCGATCCAGGCGAGCCTCGGCGACGCCATGCACATCTTCCTGCTCGATCTGCCGCGGCTCGAGTTCGCGGCGATGATTCCCAAGGGCGACTACGTGACGCTATGCGTGCTGGGCCACGATGTGGACGAGGCGCTGGTGGACGCGTTCCTCGCCGCGCCCGAGGTCAAGCGCTGCTTCCCTGGCGGCAAGCTCCCCGAGCTGGCGTGCCATTGCTTCCCGCGGCTGAACGTGCACCCGGCGGCGCAGCCGTTCGCCGATCGAATGGTGTGGATCGGCGATTGCGGCGTCGCGCGCCTGTACAAGGACGGCATCGGCTCCGCCTACCGCATGGCGAAGGCCGCCGCGCGCACTGCAGTGTTCCAGGGCGTCGCGGCGCGCGATTTCGAGGCGCACTACGGGCCCACTTGCAGGGCCATGAATTGGGACAACACGCTCGCGCGGCTCGTCTTCATGGCGACCAGCGCGATCCAGAAGCTGCGCCCGCTGCGCCGCGGCGTGCTGCGCATGACCGCTACCGAGCAGGCGCACAAGGACGTGTTCCGTCACATGAGCAGCGTGCTGTGGGACGTGTTCACAGGCAGCGCGTCGTACCAGGACGTGCTGGTGCGCAGTGTTCACCCGGCTTTCATGGCCAAACTGACCTGGAATCTGGTCGCCGGCAACGTAGCGGCACTCGCTGGCAAACGCAACGGGGACAGGCCATGACCGAAGGCGCGCTGGGCAAGCTGTATGCGAGTGGCGAGCCGGTCGTTCGCCAGGGCGACCAGGGCAACTGCATGTACGTCGTGCAGGCGGGCAAGCTCGAGGTGATACGCGAGGAGCACGACGGCCAGGTGCGCGTCGCCGTGATGAACACGGGGGACATCTTCGGCGAGATGTCGATCTTCGAGCGCGAGGCGCGCTCGGCGTCGGTGCGCGCGCTGGGCGAGGCGCGCGTGCTGACGGTCGACAAGAAGACCTTTCTGCGGCGCGTTCAGGAGGATCCGGTGCTCGCCTTCAACCTGGTGAAGATCATGTCGCGGCGAGTCCGCTTGCTGTCCGAGGAGATCGCGAGCATGAAGGCGAAGACCGCGCCGCCGCCGCCCAGGGAGAACGAGCACGAACGCCGCACGGGTCACGAGCGGCGCCATGCTCGTGACCGTCGCGCGGGCACCGAGCGGCGCGCTGCGGCCGGCAAGGCACGCGCGTCATGAGCACGTTGACAACCAGACCCGGGGCCAACAGCTTTGCGGACGCGCTGGTGCGGCCGGCGCAGGTCGGCAAGCCTGCGCCTTGCGTCGTGGGTTGCGCCAACGGCAACGACGTGCGTCAGTGGATCGGCCTGGTCGCACAGCGTGTCAAGCTCGGCTTGAGCAACGCCCAGGCCTACACCCGCGCCTGGCGTCTGCTCACCGAGACGAATCCGTTTCCGGCGACCCTGGGGCGCATCTGCCCCCATCCCTGCGAGGCGGCGTGCAACCGTGCGGACAAGGACGGCGCCGTAGCGATCAACGCGATGGAGCGCTTCCTTGGAGACTGGGCGCTGCGCCGCGGCCTGCCGCTTGCACGGCTGGAAGAAGCCGCGGTCGCTGCGTCGGTCGGCGTTATCGGCTCCGGCCCGGCGGGCCTGTCGTTCGCCTATCAGCTGGCGCGGCGCGGCCACCGCGTGACGGTGTACGAAAAAAGAGAACACGCCGGCGGCATGCTGCGTCACGGCATCCCGGCATTCCGCCTTCCCAAATCAATCCTGCAGGCCGAAATCGATCGCATCGTCGCGCTTGGCGTCGAGCTGAGGCTTAACGTCGCGGTGGGCCGCGACGTCACCGTGGACGAGCTGCGCGAGCGCCACGATCTGCTGTTCCTCGGCATCGGCGCGGCCAGCGCGGTGCGCCTCGGAGTGCCGGGCGAGAACGGTCCCGGGGTGCTCGGCGGGATCGATTTCCTCAACGCGGTCAATCGCGGCGAGGACGTGGGCAGGTTCGACGACGTGGTCGTGGTCGGCGGCGGCAACACGGCGTTCGATGCGGCACGCGCCGCGCGGCGCCGCGGTGCGCGCGTGACCCTGCTCTACCGCCGTACGCGCGAGGAGATGCCGGCGATCGCCCAGGAGGTGGACGCGGCCCTTGCCGAGGGCGTGACCATGGAGTTGCTCGCCACGCCATCGGCGATCCGTCGCGATGCGGCGTGGCCGAGCGCGGTGGTGATACAGCGCATGACGCTTGGCGAGCCGGACGCCTCGGGCCGGCGCCGACCCGTCGCCGTGGCGGGAGTGACATTCGAGGTGCCCGCTCAGCTGGTCATCGCAGCGGTGTCGCAGACGACCGACTGGAGCGGTTTGGAGCGTTTCGATCCCGGCGCGAATCGGCTGCTCGCTGGCGACACCGGCTCGCTCGGCGATCGGGTGTGGGCCGGGGGTGACACGCTTGCGCCGGGAATCGCCGGCATGGCGATCGCACAGGGGCGCCACGCCGCCGAGGCCGTGCACGCAACGCTGACCGGCACCGCGCCTGCGCGTGGCGGGTCGACTATCGGGACACCGACGCACGATGTCGCAGGGGATTTCTACGCCGACTGCCCTCCGGCGCATGCCGCAGAGCGGCCGGTCGCGGAGCGCATCGCGCACGCAGACCTCGAGGTGCACGACACGATTTCCGAGGGCGCGTTCCTGCAGGAGGCCGAGCGCTGCTTTTCCTGCGGCTTATGCAACGGCTGCCAGTATTGCTTCATGTACTGCAACGGCGGCGGCTTCGTGCGCGTCGATCAGGCGCAGCCGGGCGCTTATTTCGCGCTCTCGCTCGAGCGCTGCATGGGCTGCGGCAAGTGCATCGACCTCTGCCCGACGGGATTTCTGTCGCCCGCAGACACTGTTTCCTGAGCGCTGGAGCACATGCGGCGGGTGATGCCTTTCAAGAGCCCGGCGACGCTCGACCGCCTGGTCGACGGCCTGCGCAAGGCCGGCCTGGCGCAGTGAGATCGGCTGCCGAGAGGCCGCTTGCGGCCAGGCATGCATGCGGGTTCGAAGCTCCTCCTAGCACACCCTCCTATCCTCTGATTGCAGGGCCGCAGTTCACCTGGTCAATGCCCGGGCGTTCGCGTGCTTCGCTGAACCTTGAATCATCGCGCGGCTGGCCCGCCAGTCGCGCGTGACTGGATCACCGCCTTCATCTTTCGCACGCCATCCAGCGCTTGCGCCAGCCCGGCGCGCGTCTCCTGAAGCAACCCCTGGCCCTCCGGCGAAAGACCCTTCTCTTGCAGAAGGGCATCGGTCTGGGCGATCAAATCTGCAATTCTTGCGTCGCGCGCGAGGAGGTTTTTGTACAACGACTGCAATGCTTCCTGGTCCAGTCCGCCGGCTGCCGGGTCGGCGTTCGCTGCGCCTACCACCAAGAGCCAGGTCAGCGATTGCGTGCTCTCGGGCTTAGACTGGTCTACGACCTCACTGGTTTCGTCTTCTATCTCACGAAATAGGGCCTGAGCGGTCGTCATGGTACGGAGCGCCCCGACACTTGCACTTGCTCCCTGCTTCTGAAACTTCTGTACCGCGGGCAAGAGCACTTGGTTGACCGCGGGGAGCAGTAGCGTTGTCAGGGCACTGATTAGCGCAACTACAATCATCAACTCAATGAGCGTAAAGCCTTCCTGCCGTCGCGATTCTGAAATTGCGCCAATTCGATTCATAGCAACCTCCTTCGTGGCGAGGGGCCTTGGGCCGCGCAGGAGGCATTGTGCGCGCGGGATTGCCTGATTCGCAACGCGTGTTGCCTCGGGCAGCGAGTTTCAGGTGCAGCGCAGCAACACCCGCCGGGCGCGAGCGACGCCGCAACAAGTGCCCCGGCCGCGAATCCAGATGCCAAGTGGCTGCATTTCGCTTTATTCCCGATCGGGAATAAACTGCCGCCTGGAGGCCCACTCATGGCGACCGCCCCTTCCTTTCCTGCCCTCACCTCCGCTGCCCAGCTCGGCGGCTTCATCCGCATCGCGCGCGAGCGCCAGGGATTGACTTACGCCAAGGCGGCGGCGAAGTGCCGCGTCAGCTACCGTTTTTTCTGGGAACTGGAGCACGGTAAGCCGGGCGCGAGGCTGGACAAGGTGCTCGCGGTGGCGAAGGCGATCGGGATCCAGATTGCGGTGATTCCCTTCGCCGGGCCGCGCTAGCGGAAAAGCCTCCTGCCGCTCCAGAACCAGGCGAGCCCGGCGAACTGCACCAGCCAAAGCATGCCGAGCGCCCAGGGATAAGCCTCGGGCGCATAGCCCACCGGCGTCTGCGGCCAGAGGTTGAGGATCAGGCCCATCGCCCACTGGCCGCTGAACATGCCCACGAAGACGAACACGTTGAGCGCGCTGTTGACGCGCCCGGCCATCTCCTTCGGGTAGCGGCGCGTGAGCAGCGTGTAAGACAGCACCACCGCGGTGCCGCAGCCGAAGAACACGCACCACAGCGCGAGCGCGCCGCTCTTGACGCCGAGCGCGAGCAGCGCGAGGCAGAGCGAGGCCACTGCGACCCCGCCCGCGATCAGCGGCAGCGCGCTGCGGTTGCGGCGCGCGAGCACGTCGGCGGCGCGGCCGAAGCCGAGGTAGCCGGCGATCATGGCGATCGCGAAGGCGAGCAGCGCGCGCGCGATTTCGGCCTGGCTGTAGCCGGCGACGTCGCGCAGCCAGGTCGCGACCCAGAGCGTGCCGAGCGACACCGCGGCCGCCTGGCTCGCGCCGATGCACAGCGCCGCGCGCCAGAACAGCGGGTCGCGCGCGAGCATCGCCAAGCCGCGCAGCTGCTCGGCGAACCTCTCGCCGCGCCGCACCGCCGCGCGCTCGGGCACCACCAAGTAGAGCAGCAGGCTCACCGCCACCGTCGCTGCCACCACGATGTAGAACACCTCGCGCCAGTGCAGCGTGCGCAGCAGCACTTCGAGCGGCACGGTGGCGGCAATCGCGCCCAGCATTCCCGAGGCGAACGCGATCCCGGTCATGGTGGCGATGCGCTCGGCGGGATACCACAGCGCGAACGCGGTGAGCGTGGACATGAGGCAGCCTGAGACCCCCAGGCCGATCACCGCACGCGCGGCGGTCAGCTCCGCGGCCGATTCGCCGAACGCAAACCAAAGCCCGCCGGTCGCCGCGACCAGCAGCAGCGTTGCGTTGACGCGCCGCGGGCCGTAGCGGTCGAGCAGCACGCCCAGCGGCAGCTGGAACAGCGCGAAAGCAAAGAAGTAGATGCCGGTGAGCAGCCCCAGCCCGCCCGCCGACAACCCGAACTCGCGCGCGATCTCCGGCCCGATGATGGCGTTGATCGAGCGATAGACGTAGGAGACGAAATAGCCCGCGAGGAACGGCAGCGCGACTCGGGCGAGGACGGCGGGCGGAGTCAGGGCAATCGTTCCGGCGGGCGGACGTCATCCCCGCGCAGGCGGGGATCCAAATGGGCCCCCGCTTTCGCGGGGGTGACATTTCCTGCTATGACGTTTTCGGCGCGAGCGGGATTTCCTTGCCGCCGAGCAGCAAGCGGTTCCAGGTCGGCGTGATCACGATCTCGTTGAGGCACACGTGCGCCGGGGTCTCGGCGACGAAGCGGATGGTGCGGCCGAGGTCCTCCGCCTTGAGCATGCGCTCGATGTCCTCCTGCGACGGCGGCACGGGGCGCGTCTTCAGAATCGGCGTCGCCACCTCGCCCGGATAGATGACGCAGCCGCGGATGCCGTGCATGCCCTCTTCGATGTTCAGGTGGTGCGTGATCGCCGCCATCGCCTGCTTGCTGGCGCCGTAGGCCGCGCCGCCCAGATACCCGATCCAGCGCCCGAGCCACGAGGAGACGTTGATCACCAGCCCGTCGCCCCGCGCGCGCATCGCCGGCAGCACAGCGTGCATGCAGTAAAGCGCGCCGTTCAGGTTGATGCCGATCACCTTGTCCCAGTCCTCGGGCGTGAGCTCCTTGAAGTAGCGCTTGGGCACGTTGAGTCCGGCGCTGTTGACCAGGATGTCGCAGCGGCCGTGGCGCGCGAGCAGGTCCTTCGCCGCATGCGCCACCTGCTTCTTGTCGGCGACGTCGAGCGCGATCGCTTCGGCCTTGCCGCCCGCCGCCGCGATGAGCTTGAGAGTCGCTTGCAGCACTTCGGCGCGGCGCCCGGAGACCACGACGCTTGCGCCCGCCTTGGCGAGCTCCACCGCGCCCGCCTGCCCGATACCGGAGCCGCCGCCCGTGATCCAGGCGACTTTGCCGCGCAGCTCAGCGCCGGGCATATTGCGCGGCGCCGAACAGGAACTCCTTCTGCTCCTTCGACATCTCGGTCGGCGGCCGGCGGCGGTCGGCGAGCACTTCGAGCGCACGCTTCACCGCCGGGCGCTCGAGCAGCGTGTCGCGCCATTTTTTTAGCGCCGGATACTCGTCGATCTGCACGCCCTGGCGCTCGGGATAGCGCAGCCACGGCATGGTCGCCATGTCGGCGATGGTGTAGTCGTCGCAGGCGAGATATCTCGATTGCTTGAGTTGGCGATCGACCACGCCGTAGAGGCGATTGGCTTCGTTCTTGTAGCGCTCCATGGCATACGGAATCTTTTCCGGCGCGTAACCGAGGAAATGGTGCGCCTGGCCGAGCATCGGGCCGATGTGCCCCATCTGGAACATCACCCACTGCATCACCTGCCAGCGCAGGCGCAGGTCCCGCGGCAGGAACTTGCCGGTCTTGGAAGCGAGGTAGAACAACATCGCACCGGATTCGGCGAGCGCGATCGGCTTGCCGCCCGGGCCGTCGGGATCCACCATCGCCGGCATCTTGTTGTTGGGCGAGATTTTGAGGAACTCGGGCTTGAACTGGTCGCCGGCGCCGATGTCGATCGGGATCACGCGGTAAGGCGTGCCCGTCTCCTCGAGCATGATGTGGATCTTGTGGCCATTCGGCGTCGGCCAGGTGTACAGGTCGATCATCGTCTCCCCTCAGTCGTGTTTGTAAACCACCAGCGTCCCGGCGATCTTGTCGTGAAAGCCCTGCTTCCTGCGGTCGATCGCGATCCAGACGAAGCCGAAGCCGAGCGGCAGTATCGCGACCAGGTAGGCGAAATAGCGCAGCACCAGCTTGCCGGCGGCAGGCGCGGCGCCGGTCTTTGCGTCCACGATCTTCGCCGAGATCGCCATCTTGCCCGGCGTCGCGCCGCGGTATTTCCAGAACACGATCACCGCGATCGCCGGCAGCACCACCTGGAGCATGACGTCCCAGAACCCGGCGAAGCCGGCGTCTAGCTCCCGCTCCAGGTATTCGCGGCCGTAGATCGCCAGCAGCAGCGGCACGATGATGACGAGCAGGATGAAGGTGTCGATCAGCGTCGCCACCAGGCGCTTCCAGAAGCCGACGTACTCCACGCGCGGCGGCGGTGCGGCGCCTGTCCCGCCCTCACTCATGCGAGCTTGACGAGCTGTTTGCCAAAGTTCTGCCCCTTGAGCAGGCCGATCAGGCCCTGCGGCGCGCGCTCGATGCCTTCGAGCACCGATTCGCGGTATTTGAGCTTGCCCTGCGCGACGTAGCCGCCGAGTTCCTTGAGCGCTTCGCCGTAGCGCTTCTGCCAGTCGAACACGATCATGCCCTGCACCTTGATGCGGTTCACCAGGATCGAGCGGAAGGATTTCAGGCCGTAGGGCTCGGTGGCGTTGTACTCCGACACCAGCCCGCACACCACCACGCGCGAGAACGGGTTCATGAGGCGAAGGACGGTGTCGAGCACTTCGCCGCCGACGTTCTCGAAGTTGACGTCTATGCCTCTGGGGCAGGTTTCCTTCAAGTCGCGGTACAGGTTGCCCGCCTTGTAATCCACGCAGGCATCGAAACCGAGCTCCTTGACGACGTAGGCGCACTTTTCCTTGCCGCCGGCGATGCCGACGGCGCGGCAGCCTGCGATCTTCGCCAACTGCCCGACCACCATGCCGACCGCGCCCGAGGCCGCCGACACCACTACCGTCTCGCCCGCTTTCGGCTGCCCGATTTCCTTCATGCCGAAGTACGCCGTCATCCCCGGCATGCCGAGCACGCCGAGGTAGTACGAAAGCGGCGCGCGGCTGCCGTCCACCTTGTTGATCTCGCCGTCGCCCCGGACGCAGCCGTAGAGTTGCCAGCCCAGGCGCGCCAGCACCTTGTCGCCGGGCTTGAAGCCGGGGTGCTTGGATTCGAGCACCTCGCCAACGGTCTGGCCCTCCATCACCTGGCCGATCTCCACGCCCTTGACGTAGCTCTTCTGCTGGCTCATGCGGCCGCGCATGTACGGGTCGAGCGACATCCACAGGTTCTTAACCAGCACTTCGCCGTCCTTGGGCAACGGTGCGGGCGCTTCTATGAGCTTGAAGTTTTCCTCCGTCACCCAGCCCGCGGGGTAGCTGGCAAGAGTCCAGGCCTTATTCTGCGGCATCAGCTGTTCCTCGCGAAGCGCTCGAGGTGGTGCTCGGCGTCGCCGAACTGCTGCGCGATGATGGTGAGGCGGCGGAAGGTGTGCGACACCTTCAGTTCCTCGCTCATGCCCATGCCGCCGTGCAGCTGGATCGCCTCCTGGCTGATGTGGCGCGCGTTGTCGGCGATCTTTATCTTGGCCGCAGAGATGGCGCGCGCGCGGTCCCTGGCATCCGTGGCGGAGTCCGACTTGGAGCACGCGAGGCAGGCCATGGATTTCGCCTGCTCGTAGGCGACGAACATGTCCACCATGCGATGCTGCAGCGCCTGGAAAGTGCCGATCGGCACGCCGAACTGCTTGCGCGTCTTCAGGTACTCGAGCGTGGTGTCGCAGGCGAATTTCATCGCCCCTACCGCTTCGGCGCAAATCAGCGCGGTGGCGAAGTCCATCGCTTCCTCGATCGCGGGCAGCGCTTCGCCCTCCTTGCCGATGAGCGCGTCCGCCCCGACCTTGACGCCCTTGAGGGAAACATCGCCGGCGCGCTGCTCGTCGAGTGTAAAGTATGACTTTACACTTGTGCCTGCTGCGGCCCGGTCCACCAGGAAAAGCGACAGGCCTTTGGGAGTCTTGGCCGACACCACCAGCTTGTCGGCGCTCGGCGCGCCGAGCACGACGCACTTCTCGCCCGTGATTTCCCAGCCGCCGCCCACCGGTTTGGCAATTGCATTGACGTGCGCGAGGTTGTAGCGCGCGCCCTTCTCCGTGTGCGCGAAGGCGAGCTTCAGCTTGCCTTCCACCACTGCCGGCAGCACGGATTTCTTTTGCCCCTCCGAGCCCGCGCGCGCGACCAGCCGCGCACCCAGGCCCACCGTGGCGAGGTAGGGCTCGACCACGAGCGCATCGCCCGCGGCCTCCATCACGCCCATCAGATCCACCGCGCCGCCGCCGAAGCCGCCGTAGTCCGGCGAGAACGGCAACCCCATCAGGCCCATCTCGGCGAGCTGCGCCCAGACCTCGGCGCTGTAGCCGGCCGCCGAGGCGACGATTTTCTTGCGCTTCTCGAACTCGTAGTCCTTGGCGAGATAGCGCCGCACCGAGTCGGCGAGCAGTTGCTGCTCTTCGTTGTAGTCGAAATTCATGGTTAGGCTTGTTCCGAAGTTTGCGCTGCGCCGAAGCGCGGTCTGACGCGCGCAGGCGCGGTGCGGTTATAGTCCAAGAGTCGTTTTCGCAATGATGTTGCGCTGGATCTCGTTCGAGCCGGCGTAGATCGTGGTCTTGCGGTAATTGCAGTAGCGCGGCGCCAGCCCCGCAGTAAACGAATCGAAATCCGTCCCGCCCGCATTCTCCGAGCCGGTCGGCTTGAACGGCTGCGCCAGCGGCCCGACCGCCTGCATCGCGAGCTCGGTCAGCGACTGCTGGATCTCGGTGCCCTTGATTTTCAGCATCGAGACGTCCGCGCCCGGCGGCTGCCCGGTGCGGCGCATCTGGTCGAGGAACCTCAGGTTGGTGATCTCGAGCGCCATCAACTCGACTTCCACGCGCGTCAGCTTGTCGCGGAAGCGCGGGTTCTCGGTGAGCGGCCGGCCGTCGTCGCCCGGCTGTTTGGCGGCGAACTCCTTGAGCTTGGTGAGTTCGCGCTTGGAGGCGCCGATGCGGCCGGTGTTCATGCGCTCGTGGCCGAGCAGGTACTTGGCCACCGTCCAGCCCTTGTTCTCCTCGTACACCAGGTTCTCGGCCGGCACCTTGACGTCGTCGAAAAACACCTCGTTCACTTCGTGGCCGCCGTCCATCAAGATCAGCGGCCGCACCGTGATCCCGGGCGTCTTCATGTCGAAGAGGAGAAACGAGATGCCTTCCTGCTTCTTCGTCATGCTGGAGTCGGTGCGCACCAGGCAGAAGATCCAGTCGGCGACGTGGCCGAGCGTGGTCCAGGTCTTCTGCCCGTTGACGATGTAGTGGTCGCCGAATTTCTCATCCCTCCTTCTCTCCGCCTTGGTCTTGAGCGAGGCGAGATCGGAGCCGGAGCCAGGCTCGGAATAGCCCTGGCACCAGAAATCATCGCCGTTGTAGATGCGCGGCAGAAAGCGCTTTTTCTGCGCTTCCGTCCCGAACTTGAGCAGCACCGGCCCGCACATGGAGAGGCCGAACGGAATCAGCGGCGGCGTGCCGGCGAAGCCGCATTCCTCCTCGAAAATGTAGCGCTGCACCACGTTCCAGCCGTTGCCGCCCCAATCCTTGGGCCACGAGGGCGCGACCCAGCCCTGCTTGGCGAGGATCTTGTGCCAGCGCAGCAGGTCCTCCCTGCCGAGTTCCTTGTAGTTGGCGACCTTGTCGCGCAGGTCCTGCGGCAGGTTGGCGTTCAGCCAGGCGCGCACTTCGTCGCGGAATGCGGTTTCTTCCTGGGAGTAATTCAGGTCCATGATGCCCTCCGGTGGGAGTCGTAAGTTTACTGCGCCCGCGGGTCGGCGGCGGCGAGCCCCATCACCTGCTTGGGCGGGAAGCGCTTGAAGGTGCCCAGGTGCTGGCGAATGCCGAGCTGGAACGCCTCCATGTAGGCGAGCTTGAACAGATCCTGCTCGAATCTCGGCAGCTGGCCGGTGCCGGTCAGCGTTGCCCTTGAAACCAGATACGGTACGTAGGCCTCGCGATATCCATGTTCGCGCTGATGCAGGTCCAGCATGAACTGGGCGAGTGCGCGATGCAGGGAAGCAACCGGACCCGTGAGCACCGAGAAGCGCGCCCCGGAGATACGGCCCGCCGCGGGGAGATCGAGCCCGTCCAGGCTCTCGCCGATCGCGACGTGATCCCGCGCTTCGAAATCAAGACGTTTCGGCTCACCGTGGCGACGAATCTCGAGGTTGGCCGTTTCGTCGCGGCCATC
>CAYMVA010000169.1:0-1964 GCA_964393745.1 uncultured Enterobacteriaceae bacterium
GCCGGCGAGCCGCGTGCATTTCTGCACGGATGGAGGCGAATCGGACGCCCGGATCAACGCCGCGCGATCAGCGCCAGGCCCAGCGCCACCAGCGCCATGCCGCCAGCGAGGCCCGGGGTGAGGCTCTCGCCCAGGATCCAGATGCTGAGCAGCACCCCCGCCACCGGGGCGACGAAATTGAAGCTGATCATCACGCTCGGCGGGTAGCGGCGCATGAGGTAGAGATTGACCGTGAACGCGAAGCCGGCGACCACCGCGCCTTGGTAGATGATGCCAGCGATCGGCGTGGGGCCGATCTTGTCCCAATGTATCTCCTCCCACGCCAACCCACCCGCGGCGAACAACGGCAGCGACAGCACCATCGTCCAGAAATTGAACCGCACCTCGTTCACGCGCCGCAGGAAGCGCGCGGAAAGCGCGAGCCTCAACCCCAGCAGGCAGGCGCTCGCGAGCACGATCCAGTCGCCGAGCGATGCGCCCCAGATTTCGGCGCCGCCGGGCGTGCCGCCGCGCGCCAGCACCAGCGCGGTGCCGCCAAAAGCGACCAGCACGCCGGCCGCGCGCGTCGCGCTCACCCGGTCGCCCGGCACGAGGAAGTGCGCGAACAGCACCCCGAACAGCGGGTTGGTGGAGATCAGCACCGAGCCTTTGGCGCCGGTGGTGCCGGCAAAGCCGATGTTCATGAGCGCGATCTGCACCGTGAACAGAAGGCCGATCGCGAGCAGTGCCGGCCGCTCCTCGCGCGCAGGCCAAAGCGGGATGCGCGCGAACGCCGCCCACGCCGCGACGCACAGGCCGCCGAGCGCGAAGCGCAGGAACGCGCTCCACAGCGGCGGGAACGCCTCCAGCCCGAGCTTCACCGCGACCGGATTGCCGCCCCACAGGGTGTGGATCACGAGGGCCGCGAGGACCGCACGTGCGGGGATCGACCAGCTCAGGGCGAGCCTTTCAGCACCGCGCGATTGTAGCGGCGCGGCGACGCGCGCGTTCGTTGCGCCCGCCCGCGCGAGTGCGTGGAATCGCCTCAACCCGCCATCGTCAAACCGCCGCTCACCGACAGCACCTGGCCGGTGACGAAATCGGCGCGCGGGCTGGCGAAGAACAGGATCGCGTCGGCGACCTCTGTGGGCTTGGCGAGGCGGCGCATGGGCGTGACGCGCGAGAACGCCTCCTTGATCTTGTCGGGCACCGCGGCCAGCAGCGGCGTGTCGGTCGGCCCGGGGCAGACGCAGTTGACGTTCACGTTGTGGCGCGCCATCTCGCGCGCCAGCGCCTTGCTGAAAGCGATCACGCCGCCCTTGGTGCCCGAGTAGACGCTCTCGCCCAGGCTGCCGACGCGGCCGGCGTCGCTCGCAACGGTGACGATCTTGCCCGAGTTGCGCTCGATCATCTGGTCGACGAAGGCGCGCACCACGCCGACCGTGCCCATGAAGTTGAGGTCCACGAGCTTGCGCCAGAAATCGGGCGTGTTCTTGACGAAGGCTTCAGTCCTGCCCCAGCCGGCGATGGTGGCCACGATGTCCACCTGCTTGCTGCGTGCGTAGGCGTCACGCCGAAAGGCCTCGATCGAGGCTGCGTCGGTGACATCCAGCCGGATGAAGTCCGCGCGCTGGCCGCGGCTGCGGATCGCCGCCGCAACTTCGGCGCCCGCCGCCTCGTTGATGTCGCCGAGCAGCACGTGCGCACCGGCCTGCGCAAAAGCATCCGCCGTCGCGCGACCGATGCCGGATGCCGCCCCGGTGATCACCGCAGTCTTGCCGTCGAGCTTCATTTCGATCTCCCCATGTGTCAGTTCACGCCGTGCTTGCGCAGCAAGGCGGCGAACGGCCGGTCCACGGCCTCTATGTGTTCGAGCAGCCACTGCCGCAGGAAGCGCGGCGCGGCGGCGAGCGTCTCGCCATCGAGCCGGTCGGTGTAGCGCTCAAGGCTCTCGAGCAGCTTGCGGTGCTCGGATCGGTGGCGCG
>CAYMVA010000170.1:0-2430 GCA_964393745.1 uncultured Enterobacteriaceae bacterium
TCGGAGATCACGCACAAGCGGCGCGTTTCGGCGCTCGGACCCGGCGGCCTGACGCGCGAGCGCGCCGGTTTCGAGGTGCGCGACGTGCACCCGACCCACTACGGCCGCGTCTGCCCGATCGAGACGCCGGAAGGGCCGAACATCGGCCTGATCAATTCGCTGGCGCTGTTCGCGCGCACCAACAAGTACGGCTTCCTCGAGACGCCCTACCGCAAGGTGAAGGACAGCAAGGTCACCAACGAGATCGAGTTCCTGTCGGCGATCGAGGAAGGGCACTACGTGATCGCGCAGGCCAACGCCGCCATCGACAAGGCCGGCCGCCTGACCGACACGCTGGTGTCGTGCCGGCTGAAGAACGAGTTCGAGCTGAAATCGCCGGAGGAAGTGCAGTACATGGACGTGGCGCCGTCGCAGATCGTCTCGGTCGCGGCCTCACTGATTCCGTTCCTCGAGCACGACGACGCCAACCGCGCGCTCATGGGCTCGAACATGCAGCGCCAGGCGGTGCCCTGCCTGCGGCCGGAAAAGCCGCTCGTGGGCACGGGTGTCGAGCGCACCGCGGCAGTCGACTCCGGCACCTGCGTGATCGCGCTGCGCGGCGGCCTGGTCGACTACGTGGACGCCAACCGCATCGTGGTGCGGGTGAACGACGACGAGACCGTGGCCGGCGACGTCGGCGTGGACATTTACCCGCTCACCAAGTACACGCGCTCCAACCAGAACACCAACATCAACCAGCGCCCGATCGTGAAGCCGGGCGAGCGCATCGCCAAGGGCGACGTCATCGCCGACGGCGCCTCGACCGACCTGGGCGAGCTGGCGCTGGGCCAGAACATGCTGGTCGCGTTCATGCCGTGGAACGGCTACAACTTCGAGGATTCGATCCTGATCTCGGAGCGCGTGGTGTCCGACGACCGCTTCACCTCGATCCACATCGAGGAGCTGACGGTGGTGGCGCGCGACACCAAGCTCGGCGCGGAGGAAATCACGCGCGACATCTCCAACCTGTCGGAGGCGCAGCTGTCGCGCCTGGACGAGTCCGGCATCGTGTATATCGGCGCCGAAGGCGAGGCCGGCGACGTGCTGGTGGGCAAGGTCACGCCCAAGGGCGAGACCCAGCTCACGCCCGAGGAGAAGCTACTGCGCGCGATTTTCGGCGAGAAGGCCTCCGACGTTAAGGACACCAGCCTCAGGGTGCCCTCGGGCATCTCAGGCTGCGTCATCGACGTGCAGGTGTTCACGCGCGAGGGCATCGAGCGCGACAAGCGCAGCCAGTCGATCATCGAGGAGGAGCTCAAGCGCTACAAGACCGACCTCGCCGACCAGATGCGCATCGTCGAGGGCGACACCTTTGCGCGCCTGGAGCGCCTGCTCATCGGCAAGGCTGCCAACGGCGGCCCCAAGCGGTTGGCCAAGGGCACCAAGGTTAGCAAGAGCTATCTCGAGACCATCGAGGGCTACGACTGGTTCGACATCCGGCTGGCGAACGAGGAAGCTGCGGCGCAGCTCGAGGCGCTCAAAGAGTCGATCTCGCAGACGCGGCGCGAGTTCGACACCATGTTCGAGGCCAAGAGGAAGAAGCTCACCCAGGGCGACGAGCTGCCGCCGGGCGTGCTCAAGATGGTGAAGGTGTACGTTGCGGTCAAGCGGCGGCTGCAGCCAGGCGACAAGATGGCCGGCCGCCACGGCAACAAGGGCGTCATCTCCAAGATCGTGCCGGTCGAGGACATGCCGCACATGGCCGATGGCACGCCGGTGGACCTGGTGCTCAATCCCCTCGGCGTGCCCTCGCGCATGAACGTCGGCCAGATCCTGGAGACCCATCTGGGCTGGGCGGCGAAGGGCCTGGGCGTCAAGATCGGCGCACTGCTCAAGGCGCAGGCCAAGCTCGCCGAGCTGCGCAAGTTCATCGAGCGCATTTACAACGCGAGCGGCCGCGAGGAGGAGCTGGCGCAGCTGTCTGACGAGGAGGTGCTGCAGCTTGCCGCCAACCTGAAGGACGGCGTGCCGTTCGCGACGCCGGTGTTCGACGGCGCCTCGGAGGCCGAAATCAACGCCATGCTGGAGCTCGCGGAGCTGCCGGTATCGGGGCAGCTGACGCTCTACGACGGCCGCACCGGCGAGGCCTTCGACCGACCGGTGACGGTGGGCCACATGCACGTGCTCAAGCTGCATCACCTGGTGGACGACAAGATGCACGCCCGCTCCACCGGGCCGTACTCCCTGGTGACGCAGCAGCCGCTCGGCGGCAAGGCGCAGTTCGGCGGCCAGCGCTTCGGCGAGATGGAAGTCTGGGCGCTCGAGGCCTACGGCGCCGCCTACACCCTGCAGGAGATGCTGACGGTGAAATCCGACGACATCAACGGCCGCACCAAGGTGTACGAGAACATCGTCAAGGGCGATCACAAGATCGAGGCCGGCATGCCGGAG
>CAYMVA010000171.1:0-31499 GCA_964393745.1 uncultured Enterobacteriaceae bacterium
CAAGCTCGTCAAGCCCAAGGCCTTCGTGGTGCTTAAGCCTGGCCGCAGCGGCGACCCGGCGCTCAAGGCGGCGCTGCAGCAGCACGTCAAGGACAAGCTCGCGCCTTACAAATACCCGCGCTGGATCGAGTTCGCCGCCGAGCTGCCCAAGACCGCCACTGGCAAGATCCAGCGCTTCAAGCTGCGCGGGTGAGCGGACCCGGACGAGCGCCGAGAGTGGCTCGGTGCTCGTCACAGGTACACGGGGGGTGCTAACCGCCCGGAAGCTTTACGAATGTCCCGCTTCGCACGCAGATTCTGTACTGGTCCTCCGGGATTGCACCCGGGAGGTTCTGCACCTCGACTATGGGGTCGCCTGACGGGGCAGTGACGAGCATCGAGTTGCCGTGGGAAATCTGTAACCGGCCCCGCTGCTCGCTCACTGTTCCCTCGTTGCCCAACACCGACGGTGAACCAAAGACGATTTTGAAGTTTGAAAGCGATTTCGTGTCCACGATTCCGTCGCCGTTGACGGTGTATTCGAACGTGGTCGTGAACTCGCTGACACTGATAGGCGCGGTGGTGGTCGTGCTCGTGATGTTCATGGAGCGGCTACGGCCGGTGGAGGTCCCGGTGCCATCCCCGTTGAACGTGACGATCCCGGAGTCCGCGCCGCTCTGGCGGTAAATGGAGGAGCCTGGGGGCAAGGGGGGCACGGGTGGGGGTGTGGTGAGTGACGGGAGCGCAAAGACGGGCCCGACGAATGGCAGGGGCGAGTAGGTGCACGCCCTCGTTATCGTAAATGCGTACGAACCACGCAGATGTGCCTCGAGGTTGGCTGCGGCCGCTGGGGGCGACTGAATTCCGGTGCCCATCAAGGCGAAGCCCGGCACCAGGGCCAACTGAGCGAGTTTCACGACGTTTCTCATGTCACACCTCCTTAGCGCTGGATTACCCAGCAAAGTGAATTCGCTCAAATCGTAGTGACCAGGAAGAGCATTGAAAATCCCATGATTTAGTGATGTTGAGCGCCTGTCAGGCCCCGCAAGACCGGCGACCAAACCTTTCAAACTGCGCCCCGGAGGCCGCGAACCGGTTGTTTACTTCCCCCGGGGCCCGGGGCGAAAATAGCCGCGCGGCAAGAAAGCGACCGCGCGAGCGCTTTGTCGACAACCAGAGGAGGGTGAGATGCGAATCAGGGAGATGGCGTGGGTGCTGGCCTTGGCCCCGGCGATGGCAGCCGGCCCGGCGATGGCGCAGAGTGCCGATGATCTGCGCAACGACCACCGCACCGCGGGCGACGTGCTCACCTACGGCATGGGCTACAACAATCAGCGCTACAGCGCGCTCAAGCAGATCACGAAGGGCAACGTCGGCAAGCTGGTTCCGGTCTGGAGCTACAGCCTGAATAACCCGCAGGGGCAGGAGTCGCAACCCATCATCCACCAGGGCGTGATGTACGTCTCCACCCACACCACCACCGTGGCGGTGGATCCCCTGACCGGCAAGCAGATCTGGAAGCACACGCTGGAATTCGCGCCAGACGTGTTCAAGATGGCCTGCTGCGGTCTGATTAACCGGGGCGTGGCGATCTACAACGGCAAGGTGTACCGCACCACGCTCGATGCGCAGGTGCTCGCGCTCGACGCCAAGACCGGCAAGGAGATCTGGAAGTCCAAGGCCATCGACTACAAGCTCGGCCACGCCATGACCGGCGCGCCGCTGATCGCCAACGGCGTGCTGATGACAGGCATCGCGGGCGGCGAGTACGGCACGCGCGGCTTCATCGACGGCTGGGACCTCGAGACCGGCAAGCAGCTCTGGCGCACCTACACCGCGGCGGCGGGCAAGGAAAAGGGCGCTGACACCTGGCCCGGCGACACGGCGCTGAAAGGCGGCGCGCCGACCTGGCTCACGGGCGCTTACGATCCCGACCTCGACCTGGTGTACTGGGGCACCGGCAACGGCGGCCCGTGGAACCCCGAGGTGCGCAAGGGCGACAACCTGTACGTCTGCTCGGTGGTCGCTTTCCGGCCGAAGACGGGCGAGATCGCCTGGCACTACCAGTTCTCGCCCAACGACCCGTACGACTACGACGCGACCGATCCCGGCATGCTGGTGGACATGAAGATCGGCGGCGCGGTGCGCAAGACGCTGATCCAGGCGAACCGCAACGGATTCTTCTACGTACTGGATCGCACCAACGGCAAGCTGCTCGCGGCCAACCCGTATGTGAAGGTGAACTGGGCCGACCGCATCGACATGGCGACCGGCCGGCCGGTCGAGTCCGCGGCCACAAAGAGTGTGCGCGCAGGGGGCGACGAGCATATTTCCCCCTCGATCATCGGCGGCAAGAACTGGAACCCGATGTCGTGGAATCCCGCGACCGGCCTCGCCTACGGCAACACTTTCAACATGAGCTGGCCGTACAAGCTCGTCAAGCCCGAGTACAAGCAAGGCGAGTGGTACCTCGGGATCGATTTCCGCGGCCTCACGATGCCGAAGGACGAGCCGCACGGCTACCTGTCGGCGATCGATCCGATGACCGGGAAGGCGAAGTGGCAGACGCCGTGGCCGAGCATTCCCAGCATGGCCGGGACGCTCTCGACTGCGGGGGACCTGGTATTCACCGGCGCGGCCACGGGCGAATTCATCGCCTTCGACGCGCAGAACGGCAAGAAGCTGTGGCAGTTCCAGACCGGCTCGGGAATCATCGGCCTGCCGGTGGCGTGGGAGCACAAGGGCAAGCAGTACATATCCGTGGTGTCGGGTGCCGGCGGCGTCTGGGCCTTGCTCGGAGACGCGCGCTTTGCGGCGGTGCCGGCCGGCGGCTCCCTCTGGACATTCGCCCTGCAGAAGTGAGATGAGGGCGGGTTCGGTCCGGCGCCATATCTGGATCGCAGCAGGGACCGCCGGCCTCGGGCTGGCGGTCCTTGTTGTTTTCTGGAGGCCGGCGGCGGCGCAGACTGCTGGGCCGCAGGCGACCGGCCGCGGCGCTTCAGACTTCGAGAACGGGCGGCTGCAATTCCATCGCACCTGCGCGCAGTGCCACGGCCGCAACATGGTGAACTCCGGGACCACGGTCTACGACCTGCGCAATTTCCCCATCGACCAGCCGGAGCGTTTCATCCATTCGGTGATTCACGGCAAGGGCGACATGCCGTCGTTTCGCGACGCGCTCAGCAGCGAACAGGTGCGCTGGATCTGGACCTACGTCAGCAACCGGGGCACGCCGCCATAGCGCCACTCAAGGTGAATTCAATGCAGCGGCTGGCGCGATTGTGCGCGGCGGTGCTGTGCGCGATGCTCGGAACGGCAGCGGCGCAGACCGCGGATACCTCGCAGCTCAAAGTCTGCATGGCGGCGAGCAATCCGCCGCTGTCGTACCGCGCGGGCGGCGAGGAGCGCGGCCTGGAGGTCGCGGTGGCGCGCGCGATCGCAGGCGAGCTCGGCCGCCCGCTCAAGGTTGTGTTCTTCGAATCCCAGTACGAGCGCGAGGTGAGCCTTGCTCAGGAAGTGAACGCGATGCTGTCCTCCGGCGTGTGCGAGCTCGCATCCGGCTACGCCCTGTTCGCGGCCGACCTGGGCGCACCCAGCCGCCCGAACGCGCGCACGCCGGATCACGACGGCGCCAAGCCGCGGCGCGAGCGGCCGTTCGTGACCCTTAGCAGGCTCGCGGCCACGCGCGCCTACTACACGATGGCGATGGGCGTGATCACGCGCGAGCCGGGAATGCGGGTCGATTCGCTCGTCGACCTGCAGGGACAGCGGGTCGGCGCAATCACCGGCACGCTCGCCGGCTCGGCGCTGCTGCTTTACCGCAATGGCGTGCTGCAAAAGGGGCTCGTGACGCTGTCGCAGCTCGATGACCTGCTCGCTGCGTTGGAGTCAGGGCGCTTCGATGCGACGCTTACGCCGTTGAGCAAGTACGACGCGTATCGCCTTGCGCATCCCGGCACGCGCCTGGCGCGCGCGGCATACGTGCATCCCTTGCGCATCAACCTCGGCTTCGTCGGCCTGGAGACTGAATCCGAGGTGCTCGGCGCGGGCAGCCGCGCTATCGAGCGGGCGATCGCGAGCGGCGATCTTGCGCGCTGGGCCCAGGCGGCGGGCGTCACCTGGATCGCGCCCGAGGCGCCGGACATCCAGCCGCCGTTCGGCTTCGGCAGCCTGCGCACGGAATGAGGATCGCGGTACTCGGCGCCGGGCCAGCCGGGCTGCTGTTCGCGCAAAGTGTAAAGCGTCGCTTTACACATTGGCACGTCCGGGTCCTGGAGCAGAACCCGCCCGATGCCACCTTCGGCTTCGGCGTCGTGTTTTCCGAGGGCGCGCTCGGCTTTCTCGAGCGCGATGCGCCGCAGCTCTTCCGCGAGCTCATGCCGCGCATGCAAGCCTGGCCGATGCAGCGCATCGTGCACCGCGGCGAGGCGGTGGACATCGACGGCAACGGTTTTTGCGCAATCTCCCGGCTGCAGCTCAACCAATTCCTGCAGCAGCTCTGCCGCGACGCGGGCGTCGCGGTCGAGTACGGGCGCACGGTCGGCGCAGTGGAGGAATTGCAGGATGCCGACCTGGTGGTCGGCGCCGATGGTCTCAATTCGCTCGTGCGGCGCACGCTCGAAGCGCAGTTCGCACCGAAGATCGACTGGCTCACCAACCGCTTCGCCTGGTACGGCACGCCCCAGCGCTTCGATTGCCTGACGCTCACCTTTCGCGAGAGCGCGCACGGCGCCTTCGTCGCGCACCATTACCGTCACAGCGCGGAGATGAGCACCTTCGTGGTCGAGTGCGACCACGCGACCTGGCAGCGCGCAGGGCTCGATCACATGGATGACCAGCAATCGCGAAACTATTGCGAGAGTGTGTTTTTCGCCGACCTAGGCGGCCACCCGCTGGTGTCGAACAAATCGATCTGGCGGCAATTCCCGCTGCTATCGAACACGCGCTGGTCGGCGCGCACCCCGACCGGCCATGCGGTGCTGCTCGGCGATGCGCTGCGCACCATGCATTTCTCGATCGGCTCGGGGACGCGGCTTGCGTTCGAGGATGCGATCGCTCTCGAGCGCGCGTTCGCCGAGGCGGGCGAGGACGTGCCGCGCGCGCTCACAGCGTTCGAGCGCGAGCGCCGGCCGGTGGTGGAAAAGCTGTTCGCCGCCGCGAATCGCAGCTCGTGGTGGTACGAGGAGTTTCCCGCCAGGATGAGGCGCTTCGATGCGCTCGGACTGGCGTACGATTACATGACGCGCAGCGGCCGCATGAGCGACGAGCGGCTGCGGCAGATGGCGCCGCTCTTCATGGCGCGGGTGGATTCGAGGAGGAAGGCATGAGACGCATTCTGCTCGGCTTGTGTTTTGCACTGTGCGCAGGCGCAGCGTTCGCGCAGGCCGGCTACCCGAGGAAGCCGATCCTGATGTTGATCCCGCTGCAAGCGGCGAGCGCAGTGGACAACGCGGCGCGCATCGTCGCTCAGAAAATGTCGGAGAACATGGGCCAGCAGGTGGTGATCGAGAATCAGCCCGGCGCCGCGGGCTTGATCGGCGCGGAACGGGTGGCGAAGGCGGCGCCCGACGGCTATGTGATCGGCGGGTTCAACGACAGCATCATGACGATGTTGCCAAACCTGCACGCGAAGATGCCCTGGGACATCCTCAAGGACTTCGAGCCGGTGTCGCTGGTGGCGTCGCTCGAGTGGGCGCTGGTGGCGCCGCCGGGTTCGCCGTTCAAAAGCGCGGCCGACGTGATCGCGGCGGCTAAGGCGCGGCCGGGCGTTCTCAATTATTCCTCCGGCGGCAACGGCAGCCCGCAGCACGTGGCGATGGAGGTATTCAAGGCGCGCGCCGGGATCTTCATCACACACATTCCATACCGCGGCGCGACCGCCGCTGCGCTCGATGCGGCGTCCGGCCAGGTGGACGTCAGTTTCTCCGGCCTGCCGACCGTGTTCACCCTGATCAAGGGCGGCAAGCTCAAGGCTCTCGGCATCGCCAGCCCGCAGCGCTCGCCGGTGCTGCCCGATGTGCCGACCGTGGCCGAGTCTTTGCCGGGGTTCGAGTTCTACTCCTCCTTCAGCGTGGTGGTCCCGGCGGGCACGCCGAAAGAGATCATTGCGCGGCTCAATGCCGAGATCGCGAAAGCGGTGGCCGACCCCGGGGTGCGCGACAAGCTCGTAGGCCAGGGCTTCAGCGTGATCGCGTCCTCGCCCGAAGAGCTGGGCCGCAAGACGCGCCAGCAACTCGAGAGCTACGGCAAGCTGTTCAAGCAGGTCGGGATCAGGATGGAATGAGCGCTTGCGGTGCAAGCGTGCCAGCCGGGCGCGCTTAGCTTCTGCGCCGGTAGGCTTGCCGCAACGCCTCAATGTTCGGAATGAAGAACGATGCCACCGAGATCTTGTTGAGCGTGCGGTCAATGAAGTGCAGCTTGTCGCTGCCGCTCAATGTGGTGCCCCATTCGAGCGCCAGCCTCGATTGAAGCTGCTCCGCGTGTTCCAGGGTCATGCCGATCGATGGCAGCACGTCGGCCTCGGCCAGCAGCACGGCCTCTTGCGCCAAATCCGGCTCGACCACCAATCGCCCTAGCGGCGGCGGCAGCGTGGAGGGGAGCAGCGTGACTGGTCCTGCGCCTGCATGGTGGGCCCAACACGCGCGCGCGAACGGCACGCCGGTGCTCGGATCGGTCGCCAGCACCAGCGCCTGCAGGCGCTGGTATTCATCGTCATCGACCTTGGCCGCGAGCAGATACGGCAGCGCTTCGTGCAGCGCCAGGAGCTCGAGGCGGAACGGCGACAAGGCGCCTCTGGAGCCGTCATGGTGGAAATCATGCATCAGGGCCGCGGTTGCCACGCGCGCAGTGCGGCGTGGATCGAGGCGCGCCAGCCGGGCGAGATACAGCGCGGTGAGCATGACCTCGAGGAAATGCTGGCCGTTGTGATAGCCCGCGGCGACGCCGGCCCCGATGCCGCGGTCTACGTCACGGGCGATCGCGCGACCCGCCAGCAGCAGCGCATCGGTTTCGGGCAGCGCGATGCTGCGCCAGATCAGGCCGTGGGCGTACTCCAGCCGATCGGTTCGCGCGCCAAACTGCGCAAAGCACGCCACCAGCGCGGCAGCGACCTGCGGCGGGCCAAGAGAACCCACAATTGCAAAAGGCGGTCGGGTGAGAACTGGCGCCTCCACTTTGTCGCTTGGGCAAGGTCTGCCCGTAAACGTGATCCTCGAGCGGATCGTACCAGTGTGCGCGTCCTTGGGCGGTTCTACGCCGCCATTCCCGGATTGCCCTCGGCGCCCAGGAGGCGCGGCAAGTTGAGCTGCGGCGCGGCAATCGTCTTCTTGTCCCGCAGGTAACGCGCCACCAGGTCCCAGATCGGCTCGCCGCCGGCGTTGCGTGCCTCTTCCGACACCGGCGCCCAGCCCGCGACCTTGTAGCGCTTGCCGGCTTCGATGGGCTCGCCGTTCGCCAGGCGCATGTCGGAGATGCGCGCGCCCATCTTCCCGGCGATGTTGCAGCTGTAGCTCATGCCGCCCACGCGCACCATGTCGCCGCCCTGCTGCAGGTAGGGGTCTGCGTTGAAGAGGTTGTCGCAAACGTCCTCGAGGATGGTCTTGATCATTTCGCCCGAGAGCTCGTTGAGCGTGCTCCACGGATAGGTGATCGCGGTCTGGTCCATGAGGTGCTCGAGCGTGATCGCCTGCCCGGGCAGGATGCTGGTGCCCCAGCGGAACCCCGGCGAGAACGCGATCTGCGCGTTTTTCTCGCGCAGCAGCGCATCGAGGATCATCTGGTCGAAGGTGCCGTTGAAGTTGCCGCGCCGGTAGAGCAGTCCCTCGCTCACCGCCAGCTTCTCCGCCAGCTTCGCCTCATAAGGCGCGCGCACCCTGCGGATGAGCGCCGCCATGTCGGCGTCCGCGGGCAGCAGGTTCGAGAACACCGGCAGCAGCTGGTAATGAAAATCCGCGACGCGCCCGCCTTTCACTTCCAGGTCGAGCACGGCGAGGAACTTGCCGTTCGAGCCCGAATTGGTGACTAGGGTGCGACCGCCCGGGTTGGAGACGATCACCGGCGCCGGCACGCCGTCGTGGGTGTGGCCGCCGAGGATCGCATCGATGCCGCGCACCCGGCTCGCGAGCTTGAGGTCCACGTCCATGCCGTTGTGCGACAGCAGCACCACCGCCTGCGCGCCCTTGGCGCGCACCTGGTCCACCGCCTTCTGCAGCAGCGACTCGCGGATGCCGAAGCTCCAGTTGGGGACGAAATAGCGCGGGTTGGCGATCGGCATATAGGGAAACGCCTGGCCGATGATCGCCACCGGAACGCCGTTCATCTCGCGCATCACGTGCGACGGGAACACCGGGTCCTCGAAATCCACCGTTCGCACGTTCTGCGCGAGGAACGCCACGCGCCCCTTGAAGTCGCGCGCCACCACTTCCTGCACGCGCTCGGCGCCGAGCGTGAAGTCCCAGTGCCCGGTCATCACCTCGACGCCGAGCTGCAGGCAGGCGTCGATCATGTCCTGCCCCTTGGTCCAGAGCGCGGTCGCCGAGCCCTGCCAGGTGTCGCCGCCGTCGAGCAGCAGCGCGCCGGGCCGGCCGGCGCGCAGGCGCTTGACCAGCGTGGCGAGGTGCGCGAAACCGCCGACCTTGCCGAAGGTTCGAGCCGCGGCCTCGAAATCGAGATAGGTGAAGGCGTGCGCTTCGGCGCTTCCCGGGCGGATGCCGAAGCGCCGCAGCAGCGCCTCGCCAACCAGGTGCGGTGGTCGTCCTGCGGCATCGGCGATGCCGAGATTGACGTTCGGCTCGCGGAAGTAAGTCGGCAGCAGCTGTGCGTGGCAGTCGGTGAAGTGCAGCAGGTGCACGTTGCCGAAGCGCGGCAGGTCGTAGAGCTTTTCGCCCTGCGCCTGCGCCAGGCGCGGATCGAGCGCGAAGCCCCCGGCGGCGGCGGTGGCGAGCAGGTGCAGGAATTCGCGCCGGTTCATGGACTGGACGTCAATGCGCGCATCAAATCCGAATACAGATTTTGCCGAAGTGCGCGCCGCTTTTCAGGTACGCCATCGCTTCCTTCAATTCCTCGAAGCGGAACACGCGATCGATCACCGGCTTGAGTTGGTGCTGCGCGAGCGCGCGCATCAGGGCCTCGAAGCCGTCGCGATGCCCTACGGTGATGCCTTGCAGGCGCACTTGGCGCGTGACCACAAGGCCGAGCTGCGCCGCGAGCATGCCGCCAGATAGCACGCCGATCATGGAAAGCGTGCCGCCGGGCCGGATGCAGCGCAACGCCTGCGGCAGCGTCTTCTCGCCCCCCAACTCTACGATGTGATCGTAGCCGCGCCCGCCGGTGATCTCGCGTGTCGCTTTCGCCCACTCGGGCGTCCTCGTGTAATTAACCGCGGCATCCGCGCCGAGCGCCTTCGCCTTGGCGATCTTCTCGTCGGAGGACGAAATCACCGTGACGTGGCAGCCGATCAGCTTAGCGAGCTGCAGCGCGAACAGCGCCACGCCGCCCGTGCCCTGCACCAGCACCCTGTCTGCGGGCTTGACCTTGCCGTAGGTGACAAGCGCGCTCCACGCGGTGAGAGCGGCGCAGGGCAGGGTGGCCGCTTCCTCGTCGCTGAGGTACGCCGGCGCTTTCACCACGCCGCCCTCGGGCAGGCACATAAGCTCCGATAGCGTGCCGTCGATCGGCCCGCCGAGCGTTCCGGTCAGGCGCTCGAGATCGGGCTCGCCGGCGATCCACTTTTGCATGAAGCAAGGGCAAACGCGGTCGCCCGCTTTTACGCGCGTCACGCCCGGCCCCGTCTCGAGCACTTCGCCGACGCCGTCGGAAAGCGGCACCAACGGCAGGTTGCCGGTGAAGGCGCCGTAGCCGCGGTTCACCGTGAACAGGTCGCGGTAATTGAGCGAGGCGGCGCGCATGCGCAGCAGCACTTGCCCCGGGCCGGGCCTGGGATCGGGGCGGGTGGCGAGCTTGAGGTGCTCGATGCCCCAATCGTCCTGGATCTGGAACACTTTCATCGCGTTGACGGGGGGGTGCTTTTCAGGCGGCAATTGTCGCAGATCAAGCGGGCCGGCCGCCATTCGATTGCCTAATAACGCCATGCGGCGTAAAGTCGCGCCGTCCGATTGTTTGGGGTCCAAACAATGAATGTTGGAGTGGAAAAGAAAGTCGCGGCGCGGCGCCAGGTGCAGATGGCGCTGCGCGTCAACGGCGAGCCGGTCGAGGTTTCGTTCTCGCCCTACAAGACGCTGCTCGAAGTGCTGCGCGAGGACTTGAACCTCACCGGCACCAAGCACGGCTGCGAGCTCGGCGAGTGCGGCGCCTGCGCCGTGCTGGTGGACGGCGTGGCGCAGCTCTCGTGCCTGGTGCTGGCGCTGGATTGCGAGGGCCGGCATATCGAGACGGTCGAGGGCCTGGCGCACGGCGCCGAGCTGCACCCGCTGCAGGCGGCGTTCGCCGATCTCGGCGCCGCGCAATGCGGCTACTGCACGCCCGGCCTTCTGATGACCGCCAAGGCGCTGCTGGAGGCCGAACCCCAGCCGTCGCGCGAGCGTATCCAGGAGGCGATCTCCGGCAACCTGTGCCGCTGCACCGGCTACCAGCAGATCTACGAGGCGATCGAGGAAGCGGCACAACGCATGCGGGGGGAGAGCGCGACATGAGGCATCCGGTATCAACCGCGCACGGGGGGTGCGGGGGGGCCGGGAAGGCTCCGAGCGCATCTACCGGATGGGGCCCGGCCCCCCTGCTCCAATGAAGACCCGCTTCGACGTCATCGGCAAGCCGCGCCGGCGGGTGGACGGCTACGCCAAGGTCACGGGGCAGACACGCTTCGCCGACGACCTCGCGCTGCCGCGCATGGTGCATTGCAAGCTGTTGCGCTCGACGCTGCCGCACGCCGTCGTCGAATCGATCGACTGCACGCGCGCCAGGAAGCATCCGGGCGTTCTGCTGGTGCTCACCGGCAAGGACTTCCCGGTCACCTTCGGCATCATGCCGGTGGCGCAAGACGAGTATCCGCTCGCGCCCGAGCGCGTGCGCTACGTCGGCGACCCGGTCGCGGCGGTGATCGCGAAAGACGAGCAGACTGCTTTCGAGGCGCTCGATCTCATCAAGGTCAAGTACCGGCCGCTCGCCACCATCGCCACGCCGCAGGAGGCGCTGGCGACGTCCGAGCCGCGCATCCACGACTACGGCGAGCAGGGCAACATTCACCGCCTGCAGTCGTTCGAGTTCGGCGATGTCGAGGAGGCGCTGAAGAAATCGGATCACGTGTTCGAGGACGTCTTCTTCTACGAGGGCAACACCCACCTGGCGATCGAGCAGCACGCTTCGGTGGCCACCCCGGAGGGCGAGGGCGGGCTGGTGCTCTACTCGAGCACCCAGAATCCCCATTACCTGCACCGGCAGCTCGCGCGCGTGCTGCAAATGCCCGCGGCGAGGATCCGCGTTATCGCCACGCCGAACGGCGGCGCCTTCGGCGGCAAGTGCGATCCCGCCAACCACGAGATGGTGGTGTCGAAGGCGGCGCTCGTGCTCGGCCGCCCGGTGAAGATCTGCCTGACGCGCGAGGAGGTGTTCTACATGCACCGCGGCCGGCACCCGGTGCTGATGAAGTTCCGCACCGGCGTGACCAAGGACGGCCGTCTCACCGGGATCCACCTGCAGACGCTGCTCGATGGCGGCGCGTACGGCTCGCACGGCCCGGCGAGCACTTTCTACACCGGAGTGCTGACCCCGGTCACCTATGAGCTACCGCGCTTCAAGTTCGAGGCCTGCCGCGTGTTCACCAACAAGCCGCCCTGCGGCCCCAAGCGCGGACACGGTACGCCGCAGCCGCGCTTCGGCCAGGAGGTGCAACTCGACAAGATCGCCGAGAGACTCGGGCTCGATCCGGCCGAGATGCGGCTGCGCATGGCGGTCAAGCCCGACTCGCTTACCGCCAACTGGCTGAAGATCGGTACTGCTGGCCTGAGCGAATGCATCCGGCAGGTCGTGCAGCGCTCCGGCTGGAAGGAAAAGTTCCGCAAGCTGCCCGAGGGCCGCGGCGTGGGGTTCGCCTGCAGCGCGTACATGTGCGGCGCGGGCCTGCCGATCTACTGGAACAAGATGCCGCAGTCAGGCGTGCAGGTGCTGCTCGACCGCAGCGGGCAGGTGACCGTGTTCTCCGGCGCGACCGAGATCGGCCAGGGTTCGGACGACGTGCTCACGGCGATCGTCGCCGAGGTGCTCGGCATCGATGCGTTCGAAGTGCGCTGCGTCACCGGCGACACCGGCATCACGCCGGTGGACCTGGGCTCGTATTCGAGCCGCGTCACCGTGATGATGGGCAACGCGGCCATCCAGGCCGCCGAGCGTGTGCGCGACTTGCTGGCGGACGCCGCCGCGGAGCAGTTGCAGGTGTCGCCGGAGCGCTTGGTGTTCGCGCAGGGGCGCGTATTCCTCGCCGACGACCCGAGCAAGGGCATCGCATTCCGCGAGGCGGTCGAGGCTGCGGAATCGAAGCACGGCACGCTCGGCGCCGTGGGCTCGTACTCGCCGCCGCGCGGCCCGGGCCGCTACAAGGGCGCCGGCGTCGGCCCGTCGCCCGCCTACTCGTACTCGGCGTGCGTGGTCGAGGCCGAGGTGGACCCAGCGACCGGCTGGATCACGATCCCCAAGATCTGGATCGCGCACGACATCGGTCGCGCCATCAACCCGGTGCTGGCGCGCGGCCAGGTCGAAGGCAGCGTCTACATGGGCTTGGGCGAGGCGTTGATGGAAGAGCAGATCTTCCGCCGCCTGCCGCCGAAGATGTCGCACGCGCTGGTGCACAAGTTTCCGTCGCTGCTCGAATACAAGAGCCTCACTTCGCTCGACATGCCCGAGGTGGAAACCATCCTCATCGAGGACCCGGACCCGAACTGCCCGTTCGGCGCCAAGGAAGTCGGGCAGGGGCCGCTGCTGCCGGTGATGCCGGCGGTGGCGAACGCGATCTTCGACGCCGTGGGCGTGCGCATCGACGAGCTGCCGATCACGGCCGACAAGGTGTTGCGCGCGCTCGAGTTGAAGGCGCAGGGCAAGGAGCCGCGCATCGGCCCGGAGCGCTTCCCCGCGGTGCCCTACCCGGCGCCGATCATCGTGCCCACGCCCTGGGAAGGCGGCGACGGCAACGAGGTGAAGCAGCCGGGCCGCGCGACCGGAAAACCGGCGAAGGTGGCCGCATGATGCGCCTGCCGTGGTTCGATTTCCAGACGCCGCGCACGGTGGAGGAGGCGGCGCGCATCCTGGTCGCCGAAGGGCAGAACGCGATGCTGATCGCCGGCGGCACCGACCTGCTGCCCAACATGAAGCGCCGCCAACAGACGCCCAAGACGCTGGTGTCGCTGCGCCGCATCGAGGCGCTGAAGCGCGTCTCGAACGGCCGCGGCGTCACCCTCGGCGCCGGCCTCACGCTCACCGAGGTGGTGGGCGTGCGACAGGCGCGCGAGCACCTCAAGGGACTGGTGCAGGCGGCGGCGCAGGTGGCCACCGTCCATCTGCGCAACATGGGCACGCTGGGCGGCAATCTGTGCCTCGACACGCGCTGCAACTACTACAACCAGAACTACGAGTGGCGCAAGGCGATCGATTTCTGCCTGAAGAAGGACGGCGAGATCTGCTGGGTGGCAACCGCGAGCAAGCGTTGTGTGGCGATGTCCTCGACCGATTGCGCGCCCGCGCTGTTGGCGCTCGGCGCCAAAGTGCGCCTGGTATCAGCCGCAGGCGAGCGCGAGGTGGCGCTGGAGGATTACTACAAGAACGACGGCATCGAGTACCTGACGCTCCGGCCCGAGGAGATCCTCACCGAAGTGCACGTGCCGGCGATCGGCTGGAAGAGCACCTACTGGAAGCTCAGGCGCCGCGGCGCGTTCGATTTCCCGGTGCTCGGCGTCGCCGCGGCGGCGCGCATGGCGAAGGACGGCACGGTCGAGGAAGCGCGTATCGCGCTCGGCGCGGTGGCCTCGCGCCCGTTCCTGGTAACCAAGGCGGGCGAGTTCCTCGCCGGCAAGAAACTCAGCAACGAGGTGATCGCGGAAGCCGCTGCGATGGTGGCTTCGCGCGCCAAGCCGATGGACAACGCCGACCTGGATCTGTACTGGAGAAAAGGCGTGGCGGCCGATTTCGCAGGCTACGCGCTGAAGGAACTGCGCGGCGACGACATGCGCGCCGCGCGCATGCGCACCGCGCGCTACCTCGTCTAACGTCGCTCGTCGTCCCCGCGAACGCGGGGACCCAGTCTAGCTACCCGACTTTTTCCAGCTCTTGTCGGGATTGAAGCGCGTAATCTTCGCCGCCGCCGCCGCGGTGCCCGGCCCGAAATCCTTTTCGTACACCACGCCGTCCTGGTTGACGATGAACGTCATCACCCCCGAGGAACCGTAGCCCGCCGGGTACGCGACCAGCCCGAAGCCGCCGAACATCTTGCCGCGCACCACGTAGTCGTAGGCGCCGCCTTTCGCATCCGGCCCCTGCGCCTTGAGGATGCGGTAGTGGTAGCCGTAGTAGGGCGCCGGTTTTCCAGCGTCCGCCTCGCCTGGCGCGTAGCCCTTGGCCTGACGATCCGCCATCATCGGCCCAAGCGGGCTCGGCGGCTCGCCCGCCTTCCCCGGCCAATAAAGGCCGTCGCGCCTGCCCTTGGCGCTGAAGAATTTCTGCGCGTATTGCAGCAGCTTGTCGTTCTGCGGGTTGCGCAGGTAGTACTCGCGCTGCGCGTCCGCGTAGGCCTGCGCGACCTGCATCACCGCCAGCTCGTTCCTGCCGATGCGCCGGTTGAGGATCTCCTGCTTGCCCGCCTTGGTGTCGAAGCGCCAGCCGGCATCGTTCTTGACGAGCGGAATCGGGAACGGCCAGTCATCCTTGCCGGTGCTGAGGACCACCTTCGACTCGCCGGACTTTTCCAGCCGGTTGGACTGTTCGTAATCCTTGACGAAGTTCTCCCGGCCGGCGCGGTCGGCGACCGCATCGCCCGACTGGATGAGGGGCTTGGCATCGTTGCCGAGGATCGCAAGCATCGCCTTGTTGTCGCCGCCTTTTACCGCCGCGACGAGCTCCTTCGCCGCTTCCTCGGGCGAAGCGAACGATTTCTGCTTCGTGGCCGCCGCGAAGGCGGATGACGTGCCCGCCGCGGCAAGCGCGATCGCGGCCGCCAGCACGACAGGCTTAAGAACGTGGATCATGATGTGCTCCCGTGTCCGCTTCACCGGCGCCCGCCGCCGCCGCGGCCTCCGCCGCCGCCGCCCGCTCGGGCGCCGCCGCCACCACCGCCCGCACGCGCGCCGCCACCGCCTGAACGCTGATGGCTGGCCGCCGAAGCGTGGCTCGATGCGCCGCGATTGCTTTGCGCGCGAGTGTCGCCGCCCTTGCTGCCGGCGCCCTGGAACGCGCCCGCGTCGCGCCCGCCGCCGCCGCGGTCCGCAGTCCCGGCGCGATCCCCGCCACGGTCCGCAGTCCCGGCGCGATCGCCGCCACGATCGCCGGCGCGATCTCCGCCGCGGTCGCCGCCACGATCACCGCCTTCCGTTCGGCCGCGGAACGCCTCGCGCGAATCGGCGCCCTGGCGCTGCTGGCCGCCGCCGAATTTGTCCCGGCTCCCCTGGTCCCGGTACTCCACGCCCCTGCGGTGCTCTGAATTGTGGTTCCAGTTGCTGTTGCTGACGTTGGTCCTGTTGAAGCTGTTGTATTTGTTGACGTTTACGTTCACGTCGCCGCGCCCCCAGTTGCAACCGCCCCACAGCGCCGCGCCGACGACCACGCCCGCGGTGAAGGCGAACATCCCGCCCGCGACGTAGCCAGGAGGGTAGTAGTAGTAGGGAGGGTATGCCGCATACGGCCAAGCCCCATACACCACCGTCGGGTTATAGGTCGGCACGTAGACCACCTGCGGGTTGGCCGGCTCGATCTTGATCACCGTCTGGCTGCCTTCGGCCTCCTTGGTGACCGTCTGCTCCTTGCTCGACTTGAGATTGCCCGCGGCGTCGGCCTTGGCGCGCAGCCGCTGCACCGCTGCGAGCACTTCCTTCTGCTGGCCGAGGAAGGCATCGCCGAGCTTCTGCGTCCAGTCGATCTTCTCGTTCATCATCGCCAGCACTTGCGGGAACGCAGCCAGCGATTTCACGCTCGGGTCCCAGGTCTCCTTTTGCAGTGCATCCTCGAGCGCCTTGTCCTTGAGATTGGGATTCGATTTCACCCAGCGCGCCGCGGTCACGATCTCGAGCGGGTAGGTCGAAGCCATCAGGATCTGCGCCACCAGCGCATCGGGGTAGAGGGCGATCGGCGCCGCCAGCTGCTCCAGTTCCTCGGGCTTGAACGGCGCCGGCTGCGGGGCGCCTTGCGCCGCCGCAGGCAGCGGCAGCGCGGCCATCAGCCAGAGCAGAAACGTTCCGAGAATGCGAACCATGCTGCTTCTCCTGCCGGAATCAGAGCGGCGGATTATACGGCGGCGGCGAGCGTGAACCTGAAGCTGATGCTGCCGTGTTTCACTAATTCAACTCTGCCAGGTCTTGCGCCGAGAGCTTCAACGCGGCCGCGGCGACGTTCTCCTCCAGGTGCGCGATCGAGGCGGTGCCGGGAATCGGCAGCATGACGCCGGATTTCGCCAGCAGCCAAGCGATCGCCACCTGAGCCGGCGTCGCCCCGAGGCGCGCCGCGACCTGCTTTACTTTCTGCGACCGCAGCGCCGCGCCGGCGCCGAGCGGATACCACGGCAGGAAGGCGATGCCGAGCTGCTCGCAGGCGGCGAGCACGTCCGCCGAAGACCGGTCGCCGATGTTGTAAGCGTTTTGCACCGAGACGATGGGCGCGATGCGGCGCGCCTCATTGAGTTCCGCCACGCTCACGTTCGAGAGGCCGATGTGGCGGATTTTGCCTGCGCGCTGCGCCTCCACGAGCGTGCCCACGGAGTCGGCGAACGGCACTCTGGGATCGGGCGCGTGCAGCTGGTAGAGGTCGATGCGCTCGAGCCTGAGGCGCTTGAGGCTGCCTTCGAGCGCGCGCTTGAGGTGCTCGGGCCGCCCGTCGCGGTCCCAGCGCGGCGGACTCGGGCGCAGCAGGCCGCCCTTGGTGGCGATGACGAGGTCCTTCGGGTAGGGATGCAGCGCCTCGGCGATCAGCGTTTCGTCCACCTCCGGGCCGTAGCTGTCGGCGGTGTCGAAGAAATTGCAACCCAGCTGGTGCGCGCGCCGCAGCACCTTGAGGGCGCCGGCGCGGTCCTTCGGCGGTCCCCACACCTGGGGCCCGCACACCCGCATGGCCCCGAAGCCGAGGCGGTTGACCTTGAGGTCGCTGATTCGAATTTCTGCCATGACCAAAATTGCCTCTCCATGCGAGACTACCATCCGGCCATCAGGGAGAAAAACAAGCCATGCTGACTGACCGTTACGCGTTGCCGCTCTCGACTTCGTCCCAGGCAGCGCGCGATGCCTATGTGAGCGGCTGCGACTGCATCCTGTCCGCGGTTGCCGGGGTGGAGACGAACCTCGCTCGCGCGCTCGAGGCCGACCCGCAATTGGCGCTCGCGCATGTCGCTGTCGCGCGCGGGCATTTCGTCCTGGCCGAGGTGCCGCAAGCGCGCGCCGCGGCCGCCACGGCGCGCAGCCTGGCGCAAAGCGCGACGCCGCGCGAGCAAAGCCACGTCAATGCCATCGCGCTTGCGATCGAGGGCAACGCGAACGGCTCGCTCGAAGCGAGCAAGGCGCACCTGGCGCAGTGGCCGCGCGACGCCATGGTGCTGGCGCCCGCGACCGGCGTCTTCGGCCTGGTCGGCTTCAGCGGCAGGCAGGAGCGCGAAGCCGAGCTCTACGAGCTGCTCGCTCGCCTGGCGCCTCACTACGGCGGCGATTGGTGGTTCGGATCCGTGCTGGCGTTCGCCGCCTGCGAGTGCGGCAAGCTCGACGAGGCCCTGACGCTGATCGAGCGCAGCATGGCGGCCAACGCGCGCAACGCCCACGGCGCCCACATCAAGGTGCACGTGCTCTACGAGATGGGCGAGGACCGCGCGGCGCTGGATTACCTGGAGGCCTGGATGCCGGGGCTGGACAAGAAGGCGCTGCTGCACTGCCACCTGTCGTGGCACGTGGCGCTGTTCGCCCTTGCGCTCGGCAACCTGGGCCGCGCCTGGGAGGTGTATCGCGGGCAAGTACACCCCGGCGGCTCGTGGGGACCGGCGCTCAATGCGGTGACCGACTCGGCGGCATTCCTGTGGCGCGCCGAGCTGGCCGGCCAGCCGCGCGATGAGCAGCTGTGGCGCGAAGCGCGCGACTACGCCCTGAAATCGTTCCCCAAGGCGGGGATATTCTTCGCCGACGTGCATACGGCGCTCGCGTGCACGGCGAGCGGGGACAGCGCCAATTTCGAGCGCCTGGTTGCCGGGATGAAGGAGCGCATCGCGACCGACAAGTACGCCGCCGGGGGCGTGGTGCCCGCGATCGCGGAGGGATTCGCTGCCTATGCCAAAGGCGATTGGAACGGCGCCATCCGGCAGTTCGAGCAGGCGCTGCCGGCGACGGTGCGCATCGGCGGCAGCCGCGCGCAGCGCGACCTGATCGAAAATTCGTTGCTCGCCGCCTACCTGCACGCCGGCCGGCCGCAGGACGCGGGAAAGCTCGTCGCGCGGCGCCTCGATCGGCGGCCGATAGTGATGGTCGAAGGCTACGCCAGCGCCTGAGGGCTTCCGTGGACCCGGTCGAGCGCGCACGCAAATGGGTGGACGAGGCTGCGCGCGTCGTCGTCCTGACTGGCGCCGGAATCTCCACCGACTCGGGGATTCCGGATTTCCGCGGCCCGCAGGGCGTGTGGACCAGAAACCCGAAGGCGGAAAAGCTCTCCGACATCCGCTACTACATGGCGGACCCGGAAGTGCGCAAGCTGGCATGGCGCTCGCGCATGGAAAGCCCCGCGTGGCGCTCGCAGCCCAACGCCGGGCACCGCGCGCTGGTCGCGCTCGAGCGCCGCGGCAAGCTGCACGCGCTGATCACGCAGAACATCGACGAGCTGCACCAGGTGGCGGGCAACTCGGCGGAGCGCGTCATCGAGGTGCACGGCACGATGCGCAAGGTGGTGTGCATGAGCTGCGGCTGGCGCGGGCCGATGCAGGAGACGCTCGAGCGCGTGAAGGCGGGCGAAGACGACCCGCCGTGCAGGTCCTGCGGCGGCATCCTGAAAAGCGCCACCATCTCGTTCGGCCAGCAGCTGGTGCCCGAAGTCATCGCGCGCGCGATGCAGGTCGCGGAGGAGGCCGACCTGTTCATCGCCGTCGGCACTACGCTGCAGGTGTTTCCAGTTGCGGGCGCCGTGCCTGCGGCGCGCAGCGCCGGGGCCAAGATCGTGATCCTGAACGCCGAGCCGACGCCGATGGACGCGCTCGCCCACGCGCTGCTGCCGGGCTCGATCAGCCAAGTGCTGCCGCGCCTTTGCGGCGCGGCGATGACGAACTAACCGTTCAGCGCGGCACTCGGCAGCTAGCGTAGGCCAATAGATCTAAGAACAAAGGAGCGCTCATTCATGGTTTTGTCATCCGTCAGACCACAACCGCGCATGTTCTTGGCGTCGATGGCATAGCGCAAGCTTGCTAGTCTTTCTGACGTTCTGCGGTCAGTCACCGTCACCTCGTAGGTGACGAGTCCTTGGTCCTCCGCAGCTTTCTCCAGTTCCTCTTCATGACCTACCCGATACATAACGAGCACATCGGCTGTGAGATCGGTTATGGCGTAGTAGGCCCCGACTTTGGGACGTCGAACGTACGGGCCGTCTGGCCCCTTCAGAGGGGTGCCCTCCAAATTTGATCTCCTCCGCTCAACAAACTCAATACTGGGCGGATAAGGTAGGTCGGAGTATCCAAGATCCACGCGGGTTCCGAATTTCACGGTGAAATTGTTGTAACGGGGCGCGTTCTTGCTAGTCCAATCATACGCAATGGAATGTACTGCAGAGGTCGGCAATTTGTAGTACTGCGCACCGGCCGTCTTGCATTCCAGAGTAAAGGCCTGGGAATCAGGCTTCAACAGAGTAATTATGAATCCACCGAGCACAAATAGTTGCACCAACCCCATGACAACGAATATTGGCAGGACCAAAACTATGGCAACCCAAGGCCCCTTGCCAGCTCTGGCTTTCCTGACCACGTAGAAGATTGCTCCGGCGTGCGCTACCAGCAACAGGCCGCCAATCAGAAAAGCGAGCTGCGGCCCGCCCAACAGTGCGAACACAAAACCGAGGCCCGAAAACATCAGCCCTACGACACCAGCGACGATGTATGCGAGGTATGCCATTGCGCTCTAACAAGCTCTACTTGAGAGCTTCGCTCATGATTTTCTCGATGGTCTCATCGATGTTTGCTACATATTTCGCAGCGCCTTTGACGCTGTATCTCTTGTCAATGTAACTGCCGTTGATGTAGCTCAGCCAGACTTTTCCTTGCGAGTCCTCCCAGGCGATTGCCTTAAATGGGAGGTCTATCCCAGCCAGCGGCGCTTCTTTAATGATGAATGGACCCCCTGCGCCCCGTCCGAAAATGATCAACTCGTTGGGTCGAATATCAACTTTCACTTTCTTGGACATCTCCTGGTAGTCGATGCGGTTGAAGATGTTTGCGCCGACGCCCTTGGCCGCGGCCTCCACGCGGTCTATTGTTTCCTTGACGGAGTATTTGCTAGGTTTCGTGACGATTCCGGCGCCTTTGTCCAAAAGTCCGCTTTCGTCCGCGAATGCGTAGGACGAGAATAAAACTGCCGCAATGACGAACAATAGCTGTTTCACCTTTACCTCCTCAATTGGCAATCCGCGAGGGTTCCCTTGTGGCACCCACCCGTCGCGGTTTGGGGGTGAGAGGGCCAAAGCCTAACGAATAGCGCTCAGGGGCGGGCGGTGTGCTCGGACCCAGGAAGGGCAATGTGTAAAGCGTGACTTTACACTTGCGCCTGTGGCGCCCGGGCTCGCCGCGCAACGCGGCGCGCAACTGGCGATCTCCGGCGGCGCGGCGGTCACGAACAAGGCACGGGTCAGGCGCCGGGTGCCTAGCCACCGGCAAGATTGCGTATGACGTGCTGCGCCAAAGCCCACCAGAACTTTTCACCGGAATGTTTCTCCGCAAGCGCCGAGATATCCACGAATCCCTTGTGAACAACCATGGACACGATAAGACCCATCCACAGAATCGCAAGAAGCTGCGGCATCCTTTTGATCGCATTGCCTGGGCAGCTATGCATGGATATCGGCTCCGTCAGCTGGCGGCCACGAGCGCTCACTCGATCACCCGGTCGGCGCGCAGCAGGACCGGGCCGGGAATCTTGATGCCGAGCGCTTTCGCTGTCTTGAGATTGACGACCAGCTCGAACCTCGTCGGTTGCTCCACGGGCAGATCGGCGGGTTTCGCGCCCTTGAGGATCTTGTCCACAAACTCCGCGCCGCGGACATAGTGATCGAGCGTCATCGGGCCGTAGGACATCAGGCAGCCCGCTTCCGCGTACTCTCCGGTGGCGCAGACCGCGGGCAGTTTGTGCTTGATCAGCGCCGCCGCCAGGTTGGCGTTGTTCGGCGGTGCGAACGTCAGGTTATCAAGCACGAAAACCACCGCTTCGACGCCCTCGCGTTTGACCTGCTCGGCCCAGTTGTCGAATTTGCGGTCGTGCGGTAGTTCGGATTGCACGTAGGCGAGGCCGAGTGTTTTCGCAGCCACGCTGATTTCGTCCCCGAACAGCCCTGCGGCGAGGGAGGACCCCCGACCATACGCGACACGCCGGGCTGAAGGCACCGCCTGGGCGAGGAGCTCGAGTTGCTTCCCTGAGAGGCCCGTTACGATCTGGGTGCGGCCCGTGATATTGCCGCCCGGGCGTGCAAGCGACCGGACCAAGCCGAGTTCCACTGGGTCCAGCACGTGCAGCATGACGATCGGAATGGTGCTGGTGGCGCGCTTGGCGGCGAGCGCCTCCGTGGAGCCGGTGACGACCACGACTGCCACCTTCGCGTCTACGAATTCGCGCATGATCGCGTCGGCTTTGGCAAAGTCGCCTGCGGCAAACCGAGGCTGCAGGCGGACGTTCTCGCTGTCGCGCCAACCCAGCTCGCGCATCCGCTCGTAGAAGCGCAACCAACGCGGAAGCTTCGCCGAGGGATCGGTGCCGATCGCCAGTATCCCGACGACGGGCGGCTCCGCGGCCGACGCCACGCCGGCCAGAAGCAAGACAGCGGCAACCAGACAGCGGCACCACATGCCTGCAGTCTATTCGATTGCGCGGTCGGCGCACACGGGCGCCGATAGGGTAATCCTCAGTCCCAGCGTTCGCGCCGTGATTTCGTAGCCAGCACTCCGGCCGGGAGGGCTGGGGGTCAATACAAGGGAGGATTCCATGTCGCCATTCAATTCGCTGTCGCGCTCGCTCGTCGCTTTCGTTTTGCTCGCGCTTTCCGCCGGCGCGGCGCTGGCGCAGACCAAGATCCACTGGTACGGGCAGGCGGCGTTCCGCATCGAGACGCCCTCGGGCGGGGTGATCCTGATCGACCCGTGGCTCAAGGTGCCGACCAACCCGGACAAGCAGTCGATCGAGAAGCTCGAGCGCGTGGACTACATCCTGATCACGCACGGCCACTGGGACCACGTCGGCGACGCGATCGAGATCGGCAAGAAGACGGGCGCGATCCTGGTCGCGCCCTATGGGATGCAGTTCAACATGAAGTCGGTGCTGGGGTACCCCGAGGCGCAGGCGACGCTGGCCACCGGCGGCAACGTGGGCGGCACGATCGCGCTGCCCAAGGCGGGCGCGAAGGTGAGTTTCGTCAACGCGGTGCACGGCTCCGAGTTGGTGCCGCCGATGGTCAAGCCCGCGGCGCCGGGGCTGCCCTCGGCGATCGGCAGCGGCAACCCGGTGGGCTACGTGCTGCAGATCGACAACGGCCCGACCATTTACCACACCGGCGATACCGACGTGTTCACCGACATGAAGCTGATCGCCGAGTTTTTCAAAGTGGATCTGATGTTGGCGGGCATCGGCGGTCATTTCGCCATGGACCCTTCGCGCGCGGCGCTGGCGGTGGAATGGGTGAACCCGAAGCAGGTGATCCCGATGCACTACGGCACTTACCCGATCCTTGCCGGCTCGCCGGCGCAGTTCCGCGACGCGCTCGCCAAGCGCAGCCTGGGCGAGCGCATGGTGGAGAAAAAACCCGGCGACAGCTGGTCCTACTGAGCCGGGCGGCACGACCACCCCGCCGCGCGGTGCGCGGCACCCCTCCTCGGCGAGGAGGGGAACTACGGAGGCAAAGTGTAAAGCGTGACTTTACACTTTTGGGTTCCACGCCCGCCTAGCCGCGCAACGCGGCGCGCAACTGCGCGATCTCCGGCGGCGCGGCAGGCGGCTTCGGGAACGGGCGCTTCGCCTCGCGGTACCAGTAGCGCGCGTTCGAGACGTCGCCCTCCATCAGGTGCACGATGCCGTGCGCCCAGCAGGCCAGCGCTGAGTCCTCATCCTCCTGCACGATCTTGTGCGCGGCTTGCCAGTCGCCCTTCTCGAGCAATGCGACGGCGCGGGCGAGCTCAGAAGAGCTCAAAGTACTCACGCTGCTCCCATTCCGTGACTTCGAGGTTGAAGCGCGCGATCTCGGCTTCCTTGATGTGGCAGTAGTAGTCCACGAACGCCTCGCCGAGGCCTTCCACCAGGCACTTGTCCGCGCGTAGCGCGGCGAGCGCCTCGCCTAGGGTGTGCGGCAGCATTTCCGCCTTCGCCTCGTAGGGCGTGTCGGCCGAGGGCGGCGGCTCGAGCTTGCGCTGCACGCCGTCCAGCCCGGCGTAGATCTGGGAGGCGAAATAGAGATACGGATTGGCCGCCGGCTCGCCGATGCGGTTCTCGATGCGCGTCGCCGGATCTGCGGCGCCGCCCACCACGCGCAGCAGCGCGCCGCGGTTCTCCTTCCCCCAGATGACTCGGTCGGGCGCGAGCGAGTAGGGGCGATAGCGCTTGTAGCCGTTGAGAGTGGGCGTCGCGAGCGCGCAGGTGCCGCGCGCATGCGCGAGCAGCCCGGCGAGCCACTGGCGCCCGAGCGGCGAGAGGTCTGCGCCCGCCTTCTCAGGAACGAAAGTGTTGGCGCTGTCGGCCGGCCGGCGCAGCGACTGGTGCAGGTGCCAGCCGCTCGACATCACGTTGGGCAGCTTCGGCCGGCACATGAAGGTGGCGTGGTAGCCGTGGCGGCGCAGGATCTGTTTGGCCGCGCTGCGGAACAGCACCATTGCATCCGCGGAGCCGATCCCGGGCAGCGCGCCGAGCGTGATCTCGATCTGGCTCGGGCCGAACTCGACTTCGAACGAGCGCAGCGGCAGGCCGAGTCCGGCCAGGTTGCGGCGCAGGATTTCCATCACCGGGTCGATCTGGTCGTAGCGGTTCTCGGTCAGGTACTGGTAGCCGGTGGTGAGCAGGCTCACCTCGGGCGGCGAGCCCGGCTGGCCCGCGTCCTCCGGCCGCAGCCGCGGATCGGTGATGCGAAAGACGTGGAATTCGATCTCCAACCCGGCGAAAAACTCGTGGCCGGCGGCGGCGAGGCGCTCGAGCGCGCGCCGCAGCACGGCGCGCGTGTCGTACGGCACCGGCCTGCCATCCTGAAAGTGCAGGTCGCACAGGAACCAGCCTGTTTCCGGCGCCCACGGCAGCACGCGGAAAGTCGTCGGATCGGCGAGCATCAGCACGTCGGCCGCGCCTTGCAGCTCGGGCATGCCGACGCCGCCGCCCGGCGTGAACGCGGGGAAGACGGTGCGGTGCGAGGTGTCCTTGAGGAGCAGCGTGCTCGTAACGGTGACGCCGCGCTCGAGCGCGGCCCGCACTTCCGCCGCGGCGAGCGTTTTGCCGCGCAGGACGCCGTGCTGGTCGGCGAAGGAGAAGCGCACCGCCTGCAGGCCGCGCTTCTCGATCTCGGTCAAAGCGGCGAGCGCCGCCATGCGCTGCGCGTTGGGGACAGACCCCGATTTCACGCTGGGGACAGACCCCGATTTCGGTTCGGCAAATCGCCCTGGGCGATTTGCGCAAAATCGGGGTCTGTCCCCGGTTTGCCCCAGGCGCATTGCTGGCGGCGCCTCGCATCCGCATCCTTCCAGTACTCTTCCATGCGGCCGGTCGGGCCGATGCCGTCGATCGCAGCAGGGCCGGTGAGTGCTGCGGCTTGCGCCGCATCGAGCATCATCATCGCCTTCTGCCCCTCGGTGTTCTTGCGTATCGCGTCCACCAGCAGGCGGCGATAGAGCGCGATGCCCTTGTCGCTCGAGCCCAGGTGCTCCTTGGTGCGGTCGGCGATCCGGCCCATGGATTCGCAGGCCCACTGGTCGTGGATGTTGATGTCGAAGCCCATGCCGGTGAAGGTGGCCTTGCGCTGCTCGTCGGCGTCGTAGCCCCAGTTGTTGCCGCGGCCGTGGATCGGTTTGTAGTCCGGCGCCGGGTAGGTCTTCAAGCGCTGGTTGCGCATGGTCGCCTTGTCCACGCGCGCGCCGAAGCTGGTGAAGATCGCGTACCAGTAGCAGCCGGTGTCGTCCACCGGCACGTGCCACTGCGAGATCGTCATCTCGGCGTTCATCGGGATCACGAACGCCTGCGGGAAAAGGATGTTGGTGACGCGGATGTGGCTTTGCGCGTCGCTGATCTTGCGCAGCGTGCGCAAGCGCATGCCGTAATCGGTGCGCTCGACCTGGATGTCGGGGCGATCGTACTCGCGCAGCACCTTGCTGATCGGCAGCTGCGAATCGGCGGGCGTGCCGCGGAACTGCTTGCCGTAGCTCGCCGCCGGGTCCTCGTCCTCGAAGAAGCGGTGCAGGTACGAGGCGTGCGCCGGGTCGATGCCGACTTCCAGCGCCTGCAGCCAGTTGCAGTCCCAGAAGCCCTTGAAAGCAAAGGTGTATTCGTCGGGCGCGGTGAAGCAGTCGAAGTGCGGGAACGCAGGCGGCTCGCCCGCGCCGAGGTAGGCGAACACGATGCCGCTGCGCACCGCGAGGGGATAAGCCTTCTGGCGGATGTGCTCGCACATGCGGCTGCCTTCGGGCTCGGCCGGCGTCTCGAGGCACTTGCCTTCGGTGTCGAACAGCCAACCGTGGAAGGCGCAGCGCAGGCCACCGTCCTCCAGGCGCCCGAAAGCGAGATCGGCGCCGCGGTGCGGGCATTGGCGCTCGAGCAGCCCGTAGCGTCCGCGCGGGTCGCGAAACAGCACCAGCTCTTCGCCCATCAAGCGCACCGCCTTGCACGGGCGCGGCCCTTCCAGCTCGTCCACCAGCGCCACCGGCTGCCAATAATTGCGCAGCAGCTTGCCGGCGGGGGTGCCGAGGCCGACGCGCGTCATGAGCTCGTTCTGTTCCGCGCTGATCATATTTCGCAGACCTCTTCGCGGTAGAGCGCGAGCGCGCGCATCACCGGGAAATCGTTGAACGAGAACAGCACCGTGTCCTCGTTTGCAGAAGTGTTGGCATGCGAATGCGCGGCCCACGAGGGCACGCAGAACACGTCCTTCTCCTCCCAGTCGAAGCGCTGGCTGCCGACCATAGAATGCCCGCGGCCCTTCGCCACCTGGTAGATCACGCTGCCGGTGTGCCGGTGCGCCTGCGTGCGCTCGCCCGGGCGCAGCAACTGCAGTTGCGCGCCGATGGTCGGCATGATCGGCCCGCCGGTGATGGGGTTCGCGTACTCCATGATGACGCCGTCATGGGGCGAGCCGCTGGCACCCGCACAAGTCGCCTTTTGCAGCGATTCATAAGCCGCGTCCCAGGAATATTTCATCTGCGGCGAGTAGGGCTTCGACCAACCCTCGCGCGGCAACGGAGCCGCAAGGGGCTTTTGCACGATCTCGGGATGCACCTGGTAGAAATTGGCGTCGAGCGAGTTCATGAGCGGGATGTCGAGCCCGTCCTGCCAGATGCATTGCGTGCCGCCCGCTTCGACGCCGTGGTCGTGCCAGGTGCCGTTGGGCGTGAGCACCAGGTCGCGCGCGCCGAGCGTCATGCGCTCGCCGTCCACCACCGTGTAGGCGCCGCGGCCTTCCATGACGAAGCGCAGCGCAGAAGCCTGGTGGCGATGCGCCGAGGTGAACTCGCCCGGATCCATGATCTGGATGCCGGTGTAGAGCAGGCCCACCGCCGCGCTCCACTCCTTGCGCCCGGGATTGACCAGCATGACCACGCGGCGCGCAGCCTTTTCCGCCGAGACCAGTTGCGGCGCGCGCCGCACCAGCGGCCCGATCTCGCTCCAGCGCCACAGCATCGGCACCGATTTGGGCTGCGGGTACAAGGGCTCGATTTCGTTCGCCACGTTCCACAGCGCGCCGAGCTCGCGGCCCTCGAGCTCGCGGTAGTACGCCTCCAGCGCCGGCGTGTCCTCGACGTTGGCCCGGCCCACGACATTTTCGCGTTTCATGGCTGTCTCCAGGCGCGCCGCACCACGCAAGTTTACCGCTCACACTCCCAGGTAGCGGTGCTGAATGTCTTCGCTGGCGCGCAGCTCGGCCGAGCTGCCGGTCCACACTACGCGGCCCTTTTCGAGCACGTAGTGGACGTCGGCCACCCCGGTGAGCGCCCGCACGTCCTTGTCTATGACCAGCAGCGACAGGCCCTCGGCCTTGAGGCGCGCGATCGAGCGGTAGATGTCCTTTCGGACGAGCGGCGCCAGGCCCTCGGTCGCCTCGTCCAGCACCAGCAGCTTCGGGTTGGTCATGAGCGCGCGGCCGATGGCGAGCATCTGCTGCTCGCCGCCGGAGAGCTGGTTGCCGAAATTGCCCTGGCGCGCTCGCAGCTGCGGGAAAAGGCCGAACACGCGCTCGAGCGTCCACGGATTGCGGTTTGCGGTGCGATTGGCGGCGGTGGCCACCAAGTTCTCGCGCACCGTGAGGTTGGGGAACACCTGCCGCCCCTCGGGCACCAGGCCGATGCCGGCCTGCGCCACGCGGTAGGAGGCGAGGCCACGGATCTCGCCGTCGGCAAAGCGGATCGAGCCGGCGCGCGAGGGCACCACGCCCATGATCGAGAGCACCGTGGTGGTCTTGCCCATGCCGTTGCGGCCGAGCAGGGTCGCGACCTGCCCCGCAGCGATCTCGAACGAGACGCCGAACAGCACTTGGCTCACGCCATAGGCGGTCTCGAGGCGCTCGACGCGCAGCATCAGGTCGCCTCCTCGCCCAGATACGCTGCGCGCACTTCGGCGTTGGCGCGGATCGCCTCGGGCGCGCCGGTGGCGATGATGCGCCCGTACACCAGCACCGAGATGCGGTCGGCGAGCGAGAACACCGCGTCCATGTCGTGCTCGACCAGCACGATCGTCTGGCGTCCCTTGAGCGTAGAGAGAAAGCCGACCATGCGGCTCGATTCCTCGATCCCCATGCCGGCGACCGGCTCGTCGAGCAGCAGCAGCCGCGGCTTGGTCGCCAGCACCATCGCGATCTCGAGCTGGCGCTGCTCGCCGTGCGCGAGGTTCGCCGCCAGCACGTCGGCGCGCGCGCCCAGGCCCACATCCTCGAGGATTCTGCGCGCCGGCTCGCGCAGCGCGGCTTCCTCGCGCGCCGGCCGCCAGAAGCGGAAACTGTGGCCGGAGTGCGCCTGCACCGCGAGCGCCACGTTGTCGAGCGCTGTGAAGTCGCGGTAGATGCTGGTGATTTGGAAGGAGCGCGCGAGGCCCTTCCTCGAGCGCGCCGGCGCCGAGAGCCGCGTCACATCCTCGCCGCCGAACCGGATGCGCCCCGAGTCGGGCCGCAGCATGCCGGAGAGCTGGCTGATGAGCGTGGTCTTGCCGGCGCCGTTCGGTCCGATGATGGCGTGCGTCTCGCCGGCGCGCACCTCGAGGTCCACGCCGTCGGTCGCGGCGAGCGCGCCGAAGCTCTTGCGCAGCTGGCTGACTTCGAGCAGCGTTTCAGCCATGGCCGCCTCCCTTGCGCTCCTCGGGCAGCAGGCCGGCGAGGCCGCGCTTGGCAAACAGCACCACCAGGATGAGGATCGGTCCGAGGATGATCTGCCAGTGCTGGGTCATCGCCGAGAGGCCGTCCTCAAGGAACAGCAGTGCGAACGCGCCCAGCACCGGGCCGGCGGTGGTCGCCATGCCGCCCATGATGACCATGAACATGAGCTCGCCCGAGCGCGTCCAGTTCATGAATTCGGGCGTCAGATAGGCGGTCTGGTTGACGAGCAGCGCGCCCGCGAGCCCGCACATTCCGCCGGCGATCACGAACGCCGCCAGCCGGTACAGGTAGGGCGAGAAGCCGATGGCGCGCGTGCGTGGATCGTTCGACTTGGAAGCGCGGATCACCATGCCGAAGCGCGAGTTGACCAGCCGGTGGCTGAACCACAGGCAGGCGATCAGAAGGCCCAGCACCAGGTAATAGAACGAGGTCGGGTTGCCAATGTCCACGAGGCCAGAAAACTGGCTCTTGGCGGCGAGGCGCATGCCATCGTCGCCGCCGTATTCCTCGATCGAGATGCCGAGGTAGTACAGCATCTGCGTGAACGCCAGCGTGATCATGATGAAGTAGATGCCGCTGGTGCGAATCGAGATCGCGCCGATCACCAGGGCCACCAGCGCCGAGGCGCCGATGGCGAGCGCCCATTGCAGCCAGCCGCTTTCCACGCCGTGGTGCGCGAGCACGCCCACTGCGTAGGCACCGACACCGAGATAGGCCGCGTGCCCGAACGACACCATGCCGCCGTAGCCCAGGATCAGGTTGAGCGACAACGCCGCGATGGCGAAGATCATCATGCGGCGCAGCAGGTCGAGATAGAAAGGCTGGTTCATCAGCGCCGCCACCGGCGGCACCGCCGCGAGCAGCAGCAGGCCGATGGCAAGAATGAGCGCGCGCCTGCTCATCAGCTGCCCCGCGAGGGGAAAAGCCCCTCGGGCCTGAGCGCCAGCACCACCGCCATCAGCAGGTAGATCAGCATCGAGGCGAGCGCCGGGCCGGTGGTGTCGGCGGCGGTCGGCGACATGACGGTGGCGAGCAGCGGCCTGAGAAAGGCGCGCCCCATCGTGTCCACCATGCCGACGATGAGAGCCCCGGCGACGGCGCCGCGGATCGAGCCGATGCCGCCGATCACGATCACCACGAACACCTGGATCAGGATCAGCTCGCCCATGCCCGGCTGAACCGCGTAGATCGGGCCCGAGAGCAGGCCCGCGAGCCCGGCCAGCGCAGCGCCGAAGCCGAACACCAGCGTGTAGAGCAAGCGGATGTTGATGCCGAGCGCCGCCACCATGGTGCGGTTCGACGCCCCGGCGCGGATCAGCATTCCCAGGCGCGTGCGCACCACCACATACCAGAGCATTCCCGCGACCGCGAACCCGATGGCGATGATCAGCAGCCGGTAGAGCGGATAGTTCAGCCCGGCGAACAGCTCGACGTGCCCGGCAAGATACGGTGGCACCTGCGAATAGATCGCGGCCTTGCCCCACAGGATCGACACCAGCTCGTTGAGGAACAGGATCAGGCCGAACGTGGCGAGCACCTGGTCGAGGTGGTCGCGCTCGTAGAGCGTGCGCAGCACCACCAGCTCGACCACGATTCCCACCACCAGGGTTCCGGCGAGCCCGAGGACAACGCCGAGGACGAAGGAGCCCGTCTGCTGGATGAAAAAAGTCGCCAGGTAAGCGCCGACCATATAGAGCGAGCCGTGCGCCAGGTTGACCAGGTTCATGATGCCGAACACCAGCGTCAGGCCGGCCGCCATCAGGAACAGCATCACCCCGAGCTGAAGTCCGTTCAGCGTCTGCTCGAGGATCAGGATCGGGTTCATGTTGAAAAGAAAAGGGGCGCGGTCAATCCGCGCCCCTGGTTCGCTGCCGCCGCGCCGCTACCACTTCATCGGGCATTCCTTGGCGAAGGTGTCCTTGTGATTCTGGAACACCGTCTTCTGGATCTCCATCACCGGGTCCTGCCCGGCGCCGCCGGAGACGGCCTTGAGCAGGTAGAAGTTCTGGATCGGATGGTGGTTGACGTTGTAGGTGAAGGGCCCGCGCAGCGAGTTGAAATTCGCCTTGCGCATTTCCATGACCAGCGCCTTCGTGTCCTTGAGGTTGCCCTTGGTCGCCCTGACTGCCGAGTCGATCAGCAGGATGCTGTCGTAGCTCTGCGCGCCGTAGAACACCGGCAGCTTGCCGTACTTCTTCTTGTAGTCGGTGACGAACTTGTTGTTGGCCGGGTTTTTCAGGTCCGGGCTCCAGTAGCGAGTCTCATAGATGCCAACGGCGGCGTCCTTCACCGCGGGAATCGAGATCTCGTCCACCGTGTACACCGAGTACAGCGGCAACTGGCCGCGCAGGCCGGCCTGGTCGTACTGCTTGAGGAACTGGATCCCCATGCCGCCCGGCAGGAACACGAACACCGCCTTCGGGTTCTTCGAGCGCAGCTGGGTGATCTCGGCCTGGTAGTCCTGCTGGCCGAGCTTGGTGTAGATCTCCTCGACGATGCGGCCCTTGTAGTTGCGCTTGAAGCCGGCGACCATGTCCTTGCCCGCCTGGTAATTCGGCGCGAGGACATAGACGTCGTTGATGCCCTGCTCCTGCATGAACTTGCCCATCGCC
>CAYMVA010000172.1:0-2212 GCA_964393745.1 uncultured Enterobacteriaceae bacterium
GCTGCTGAACGTGCCGTTCGTGATCGCCGATGCCACCACCTTGACGGAAGCCGGCTACGTCGGCGAGGACGTCGAGAACATCATCCAGAAGCTGCTGCAGAACTGCGACTACGACGTCGACAAGGCCAAGCGCGGCATCGTCTACATCGACGAGATCGACAAGATCTCGCGCAAGTCCGACAACCCCTCGATCACGCGCGACGTCTCGGGCGAGGGGGTGCAGCAGGCGCTGCTCAAGCTGATCGAGGGAACCGTCGCCTCGGTGCCGCCGCAGGGCGGGCGCAAGCACCCCAACCAGGACTTCGTGCAGGTCGACACCACCAACATCCTGTTCGTCTGCGGCGGCGCCTTCGACGGCCTGGAGAAGATCGTGCGCAACCGCACCGAGAAGACCGGCATCGGCTTCGGCGCCGAGATCAAGAGCCCGAACAACTCCAAGGCTATCTACGACCTGCTCAAGTCGGTCGAGCCCGAGGACCTGATCAAGTACGGCCTGATCCCGGAATTCGTCGGCCGCATGCCGGTGGTGGCGGCGCTCGAGGAGCTCGACGAGAAGGCGTTGATCCAGATCCTGACCGAGCCGAAGAACGCGCTCATCAAGCAGTACCAGCGCCTGTTCCACATGGAAGGCGTCGAGCTCGAAATACGCAGCGCGGCGCTCGCTGCCGTATCCAAGCGCGCGCTCGCGCGCAAGACCGGCGCCCGCGGCCTGCGCTCGATCCTGGAGCAGATCCTGCTCGAGACGATGTACGAGCTGCCGACGCTCGAGAACGTCAGCAAGGTGGTGGTCGACGAGTCGATGGTGGGGCCCGAGGGCAAGCCGCTGCTCATCTACTCCGACCAGCAGAAAGTCGCTGGCAGCGCAGGCTGACCGCGTCGCGGCAGGACTTGACCGCGTCGCGGCAGGACTTTCGTCTCTTTTTCCGCGTTGCAGCGAAGCCGCCTTCGGGGTAGGCTAGCCACTGCCATTTCCCCGGAAACCCCGGTCTGCGCCGGGTTTTCCTAGCGCTAGAGGCCCTGAATGTCCGATCCGCAAAGCACCGCCCCGACCCCGACTCCGACCCAGTACCCACTGCTGCCGTTGCGCGACGTGGTGGTGTTCCCGCACATGGTGATCCCGCTGTTCGTCGGCCGGCCCAAGTCCATCAAGGCGATGGAGACGGCGATGGAAAGCGGCAAGTCGATCCTGCTGGTGGCGCAGCGCTCGGCGGCCAAGGACGACCCCGTGCCGGAGGACATGTACGAGATTGGCTGCGTCTCGAGCATCTTGCAGATGCTCAAGCTGCCCGATGGCACCGTGAAGGTGCTGGTCGAGGGCGGCAGCCGCGCCCACATAGGGCAAATGACCGACCTCAAGACCCACTGGGTGGCCGAGGCGACCCCGGTGAGCCCGGAGGGCGCGCCGCCGCCGCCCGAGGTCGAGGCGATGCGCCGCGCGCTTCTGTCGGCGTTCGACCAGTACGTCAAGCTGAACAAGAAGATCCCGCCCGAGATCCTGACCTCGCTCGCCGGCATCGACGAGGCCGGGCGGCTGGCCGATACCGTGGCCGCGCACCTGCCGCTGAAGCTCGAGCAGAAGCAGCAGGTGCTGGAGATGTTCGAGATCAAGAAGCGCCTCGAGCACCTGCTGTCGCAGCTCGAGACCGAGATCGACATCCTGCAGGTGGAGAAGCGCATCCGCGGCCGCGTCAAGCGGCAGATGGAGAAGAGCCAGCGCGAGTACTACCTGAACGAGCAGGTGAAGGCGATCCAGAAGGAGCTCGGCGAGGGCGAGGAGGGCGCCGACCTCGAGGAGATGGAGAAGCGCGTGCGGCGCGCGCACATGCCGAAGGACGCGCGCCGCAAAGCCGAGGGCGAGCTGAAGAAGCTCAAGCTGATGAGCCCGATGTCGGCCGAGGCGACCGTGGTGCGCAACTACATCGAGACGCTGGTCAACCTGCCCTGGCGCAAGAGGTGCCGCATCTCCAAGGACATCAAGCAGGCGCAGACGATCCTCGACAAGGACCACTACGGCCTGGAGAAGGTCAAGGAGCGTATCGTCGAGTACCTCGCGGTGCAGACGCGGGTCGAGAAGATGAAGGGGCCGATCCTGTGCCTGGTGGGCGCTCCCGGCGTGGGCAAGACTTCGCTCGGCCAGTCGATCGCGCGCGCCACCAACCGCAAGTTCGTGCGCATGTCGCTCGGCGGCGTGCGCGACGAGGCCGAGATCCGT
>CAYMVA010000173.1:0-16209 GCA_964393745.1 uncultured Enterobacteriaceae bacterium
TGGTGCTGCGTGCCGAGTGGCGGCGGCGCCTGACGCTCAACTCGATCGAGGGCTCGAGGCAGATCAAGATCGCGGGCGCGAACCACCACTACAACGGCAAGGAAAAAGAGCTCGCCGCGGCGATCCGCGAGTTCATCGCGCAGCCAGTCTCCTCGGGAGCGAAACAGTAGGGGGGGCGCATTGTTTTTCTGGAATAATCCGGCTTCGCCTGTTGCGCCAGCGCTGTGCTGCGCCCTCTGCAACCTCCAACACAAGTGCACAAGGAGACTTCAATGAGCGACGAGATGCCTGATTTTTCGAACGTCAAGAGCGGCTCGAGTTCCACCGCGACCAAGATCTACGAGGTAGTCGCGGGCGACAGCCTGTCCAAGATCGCCAAGCGCGAGTATGGCAATGCCAACGAGTGGAAGCGGATCTTCGAAGCCAACCGCGACATCCTCAAGAACCCGGATCTGATCCATCCGGGCCAGAAGCTCAAGATTCCGCCGAAGTGACCGGGCAACCCCCTCAATCCAGGAACGGAGAAACGAAACCATGATGCGCAAGTCCCTCTATGCTGTCCTGACCGCAGCCGCGGTCGCCCTCGCCGCCTGCGGCAAGAAGGAAGAGCCCCCGAAGCCGGCCGCAGCCCCGGCGCCGCCCCCGGTGCAGGCGCCGGTTGTCGCGCCCGCCGGCGTGAACGTGAGCGGCATCAACCTCGGCAAGGCCATCGGCGCGGACAAGAAAGTAAGCGCCGCGACCGACGCTTTCGCCAAGTCGGACACGTTCTACGCCTCGATCGACACGACCGGCGCAGGGACCGCGACGCTCAAGGCGAAGTGGACCTATCACAAGGACGGCAAGGTGGCGCCGGTGAAGGAAGACACGCAAACCATCACGCCGACCGGCCCCGCGACCAGCGAGTTCCACCTCAGCAAGCCGGACGGCTGGCCGATGGGGGATTACCAGGTCGAAGTGTTCGTCGGCGACAAGTCCGCGGGCGTCAAGAAGTTCTCGGTCAAGTAGTCCGTACGGGGCAGCGCTCGACAAGTAAGGAGGCGATCATGGGACTCCTCGACGAACTTCTGCGAGGTGCATTGTCGCAGGGCGGGCTCGGCCAGGCGACGGGACAGAGACAGGCGCCCGCGGCGCAGGCCGGCGGCGGCATGGCGGGCACGGTAATGGCCCTGCTGCCGGTGGTTCTTGCGATGCTCGCAAAGTCCCAGGGCGGCGCACCCGCCGCAAGGACCGGAATGGGTGGCATGGGCGGGATGGGCGGCATGGGCCAGATCCTGGAGCAGTTCCAGAAAGCGGGATTCGGCGACCAGGCGCGCTCCTGGGTCGGCACCGGCCCGAACCTGCCGATCTCGCCCGACGTCATCGCGCAGGTGTTCGGCCGCGATGGGCTGGCGAGAATCGCCTCGCAAGCCGGGCTCGACGAGCGGCAGGCGTCGGCGGGCCTGTCCGAGGTGCTGCCCGACGTAGTGGACAAGCTGACGCCCCAGGGCCAGGTTCCCGACCTCGATGTGCTGGCCGCGAGCGTCGGCGATCTGCAGCGGCGCTTCGGACTCTGAACCGGCCGCAAGTCGCGGCGCCACCATGCGGCTCGAAGACCAGGAGCGATCGAGCAACGTAGAGGACCGCCGTGGCATGCGGGTCGGCCGCAGCGTGGCTGGGGGCGGCATTGGCCTCGTCGTGATCGCGCTGATCGCTATGTTCTTCGGCGTCGATCCCAGCATGCTTCTCGAAGGCGCGCGCACGACCGGCCTCGGCCAGCAGGCGCCGCAGCAGCAGGTTGGTGCTCGCGCGCCCTCGCGCGACGACAAAATGGCGGACTTCGTCGCCGCCGTGCTCGGCAGCACCGAAGAGACGTGGAGCGACATCTTCGCCCGCGGCGGCAAGACGTATCGCAAGCCGGTGCTGGTGCTGTTCACCGGCGCCGTGCAATCGGCCTGCGGTTTCGCGCAAGCCGCGGTCGGGCCTTTCTACTGCCCCGCCGACCAGAAGCTCTACATCGACCTCGCGTTCTACCGCGACCTCCAGGACCGGTTCCGCGCCCCGGGCGATTTCGCGCAGGCCTACGTCATCGCGCACGAGGTCGGCCACCACGTGCAGAACCTGCTTGGCATCGCCGGCAAGGTGCAGGCGGTACGGCAGCGCGCAGGCGAGCGGCAGGCGAACGCGCTCTCGGTGCAGATGGAGCTGCAGGCGGACTGCCTGGCGGGAATCTGGGCGGCGCAGGCCAACCGCTCCAAGCGCATCCTCGAGCCGGGCGACGTCGAGGAAGGCTTGAACGCGGCGGCTGCGGTCGGCGATGACAGGATGCAGAAGGCGGCGCGCGGCTACGTTTCGCCAGAATCGTTCACGCACGGCAGCGCGCAGCAGCGCATGCACTGGTTCCGCCGCGGGCTCGAGAGCGGCGACCTGAAGGCGTGCGACACGTTCGCCGTGGCACAGCGCTAAGCGGAGGCCTTGTGGTGACCGGGAGGATGGCAGGAATGGAAGTCGCAGCATGATGCGCCTGCGCCGCTTCCTGCTGTCGCTTCCCTTCCTGATCGGCGTCGCGCTGCTGGCGCTCTATGCGCTCGCCGGCTTCGTCGCCGCACCCGCTTACATCGAGCGCGCGATCCCGCGCTTCGTGCAGGAGAAGCTGCACGCCAAGGGCGAAGTCGCAGGCATCCGCATCAACCCGTTCCTGCTCACCTTCGAGATGCGCGGCTTCCGGCTCAGCGAACGCGAAGGCGAGCCGCTGCTCGCGCTGGAGCGCCTGTTCGTGGACTTCGAGGCCTCGAGCCTGCTGCGCTGGGCCTTGACCTTCGACGAGATCGCGCTCGAGCAGCCGGTGCTCACCCTGCACATCGACCCGCGCGGCGAGCTCAACCTCGCCTCGCTGGTGCGGCGGCTGCTCGCGCTGGACGACGCGCCGGCGAAGAGCGCCGACCCCAAGCTGCCGCGGGTGCTGGTGCGGCACCTGGCGCTCACGCGCGGCGGCGTGTCGCTGCTCGACCAGACCAACCCGAAGCTGGAGCGCGCGCACGTCGAGAACATCGCGCTCGAGGTGCGCGACGTGTCGACCATCGCCGGCGCCGACGGCGAGTATTCGGTGAGCGCGAAGCTGCCCGGCGACGGCGCGGCCGCCTGGCGCGGCAAGGTGTCGCTCGCGCCGCTCGCCTCGCAGGGCGAGGTCACGATCAAGGGCTTGCGGCTTGCGCGCGTGGTGCCGTTCGTGCCGCTCGATCTGAGGATCGAAGAGCCGCCGGGCGTGCTCGACCTGGGCCTGCGCTACCGCGTGTCCTACAGCGGCGGCAAATTCCACATCGCCGCCGACGACATGTCGGCGCAGGCGATCGGGGTGGAGTTGCGCCCCACGGGCGCCTCTGCACCGATCCTGCAGCTCGCCGAAGCGAAATTGCAGGGCGGAAGCTTCGACTTGCACGAGCAACGGCTCGGGTTCGCGGAACTGGCGTTGCGCGGCGGCCGCGTCTCGGCGACTGTGGACGAGTCCGGCGTGAGCGATTGGCAGCGGCTGATCGCTCCTCGAGCGGCGCCTGCGGCGCCCGCGCCGGCAACGGCGCCTGCCGCCGTGCCAGCGGCAGGCGGCGCCGGCGAATCCTGGAAGGTCACGCTGGCAGCGGCGCGCATCGAGGACTTCGCGCTGCGCGTCACCGACGAATCGCGCGTACAGCCGTTCACAGCAGAGATCGGGCGCGCCGACGTCGGCTTCTCCGCAACCGCGCAGACGGGTGAGACCCTCGCGGCAGCGATCGAGAATCTGGTGGTGGACCTGCAGAAGGTCACGGTCGGCGCACGCGGCTTGAGCGAGCCGCTGGTCACGCTCGAGCAGGCGAAGCTCGAAGGCGGCCGCGTGGACCTCGGCACGCGCGCCGCCGCAATCAGCGCGCTGCGGCTCGCGGGCGGGGCGGTGCAGGTGGTGCGCGAGGCCGATGGCAGCATCGTGCTGCTGCAGCTGCTCACGCCTAAGCAGCCGCAGCCGGAGGGCGGCGCGGCGTTGTCGCTCAGCGTGGAGCAAGTCGCGGTCGAGCGCTTCGCGGTGCGCGCCACCGACAAGGGCACCGAGCCGGCGATCCAGTACGACGTCATCGATTTGCAAGCGCGGCTGGCGGGCCTCTCGACCACGGAAAAAAAGCCGCTGCGCTACGAAGTCGCGGCCAAAATCAAGCAAGGCGGCAGCTTGCGGGCGGCGGGCAGCTTCGACCTCGCGCGCCTGCGCGCCGATGCGAAAGTTGGCGCCACGCGCATCGCGCTCGCGCCGCTCGAGCCCCTGGTTGCGAAGCATGCCACCGTCAAGCTCGCTTCGGGCGCGGCCTCCGCCGACGGTCGCGTCACGTGGGACGGAAAGGCGAAGGATCTCGCGCTGACCTACGCCGGGACGGCGGCGCTCGATGACATGCTGCTCAACGACCTCGCCGGCAAGCGCCTGCTGGGGTGGAAGTCGCTCGCCGCGAGCGGCATCGCGCTCGACACGGCGGCGGCGCGCGCTGCGGTGGAGGAGGTGCGGCTGCTCGAGCCCGCGGGCACGGTGATCATCGACAAGGAACGCAACCTCAATCTCGCCGCGGTGCTGCGCAAGCCGGCTGCGGCGGTCGCGGCTGCGCCAGCCGCGACCGCACCCTCCGGGAAGGCGGCGCCAGCGGAACCCGCCAAGGCGCCGGCGGCCAAGCCGTTCGCTGCCTCGGTTGAGCGGGTGCGCGTCGAGAGGGGGGACTTCGATTTCGCCGACCAGGGCCTGGTGCTGCCGTTTGCGGCCAGGATCCAGGACCTGAACGGCGCCGTCACCGGCCTGTCTTCGGATCCGGCCTCTCGCGCCGCGGCCAAGCTCGAAGGCCGCGTCGACGAGTTTGGCCTGGCGCGCATCGACGGCACGGTGAGCGCGTTGGCGCCGAAATCGCACACCGACATCGCAGTTACGTTCCGCAACGTCAACCTGCCGCCGATGAGCCCCTACAGCGCGACCTTCGCCGGCCGGCTGATCGCCTCGGGGCGCGTCTCGCTCGACCTGGAGTACAAGATCGCCAACAGCGAGCTGCAAGGCGAGAACAAGATCGTGCTCGAGCAGTTCGCGCTCGGCGACCGGGTCGAGAGCCCCACCGCGCTCAACCTGCCGCTGGACCTCGCCATCGCCCTGCTCACCGACGGCGACGGCCGCATCAGCGTCGCGGTGCCGGTGCGCGGCAATGTCGACAGCCCCGAGTTCGGCTACAGCCATCTGATATGGCAGGCGATCCGCACCGTGATCGTCAACATCGTCACCGCGCCCTTCCGTGCGCTGGGCTCGCTACTCGGCGGCGGCGGCTCGCCGCCGGAGGAAATCGCGTTCGATGCCGGAAGCGCGCGGTTGCTGCCGCCTGAGCGCGAGAAGCTCGTCCGGGTGGCGAAAACGCTGCAACAGAGGCCGCAGCTCAAATTGATGGTGCAGGGCAACTACGACACCGAGCGCGATGGCCGAGCGCTGCGCGAGGCTGCGGTGCGGCACGCGCTTGCCGAGCGCCTCGAGGTGAAGCCAGCCCCGGGCGACGTGCCGACGCCGGTGCCGTTCGAGAACGCGAAAGTGCAGCGTGCGCTGGAGGCGCTGCTCGCCGAGCGCGCCGGCGGCGACGGCGTCAATCAGTACGTCGCAGTCTTCGAGAAGCAGGCGGGGCGGAAGGCCGATCGCGTCAATCCGATGCTCGCGGTGGTGGGGCGTGGCAGCGCCGACCGGCAGCTCTACGAAGGCATGTTCCAGCGCCTGATCGAGCTGCAGCCGCTGCCGCCAACCGCGCTTCAGGAGCTGGCGCGCCAGCGCAGCGAAGGAATTCTGAAGGAGATTACTGGGGGCGCCGGCCTGCCGGCGGCGCGCGCCGGACAAAAGGATGCGGAAGCGACAGGGGGCGGCGCCAACGCGAAACTTTCTCTCGATGTGCTGAAGGCGCCGTCATAGAACAGCCTTCGGGCTGGGTGCTGCGCTGGGCGCCTCTGATCAAGGCGCGCGGCGCGGTGCTCGATCTCGCCTGCGGCAACGGCCGCCATGCGCGTTGGCTCGCGCAGCGCGGCCACGAGGTGACCGCGGTGGACCGGGACCCGGAGGCGATCGCGGCGCTGCGCGGCGTGGCCGGGGTAACCGGCCTGCTCGCCGACCTCGAGGGCGGCAACCCATGGCCGCTCCCCGGGCGGCGATTTGATGGCGTCGTGGTGACCAACTACCTGCACCGGCCGCTGTTCGCTCCGATCATCGAATCGCTGGCGGAGGACGGCGTCCTGATCTACGAAACCTTCGCCAAAGGGAACGAACGCTTCGGCCGCCCGTCCAACCCGCAGTTTCTGCTGCAAGCGGGGGAATTGCTGGATGCGTTCGGCAAGGCGCTCACCATCGTGGCCTTCGAGCAGGGCAGGCTGGAGCGGCCAAAACCCGCGATGATTCAGCGGCTTTGCGCGCTCCGGGGGACCGGCAGGGAGGCCCTGCTGGGACACTAAACTTTATCTAAACGCCTGATGCGGCTACAATTTCAGGCTAATTGAATGCAGGGGAAGCGCACATGATCACGGGAAGCCTGGTAGCGATCGTCACGCCGATGCTGGAAGACGGCGCTCTGGACCTGCCGCGCTTTCGCAAGCTGATCGACTGGCACATCGCCGAAGGCACCGACGGCATCGTGGTGGTCGGCACCACGGGCGAGTCGCCGACGGTGGATTTCGACGAGCACAAGGAGCTGATCCGGGTCGCCGTGGAACATTCCCGCGGCCGCATCCCGATCATCGCCGGCACCGGCGGCAATTCGACCGCCGAGGCGATCGAGCTCACCGCGTCGGCGAAGAAGGCGGGCGCCACCGCCTCGCTGTCGGTAGTGCCGTACTACAACAAGCCGACCCAGGAAGGCATGTACCGGCACTTCCGCAAGATCGCGGAGAGCGCCGACATCCCGCAGATCCTCTACAACGTGCCCGCGCGCACTGTCGCCGACCTGCAGAACGACACTGTGCTGCGGCTCAGCGAAGTGCCGGGCATCATCGGCATCAAGGACGCGACTGCGAGCATCGAGCGCGCCAGCGACCTGCTGCGGCGCGCGCCGCGCAATTTCGCCGTCTACAGCGGCGAGGATTCGACCGCGCTGGTGCTGATGCTGCTCGGCGGCCACGGCGTCATCTCGGTGACCGCGAACGTGGCGCCGCGCCTGATGCACGAGATGTGCGCCGCGGCGCTGGTGGGCGACTTGAAGAAGGCGCGCGAACTCAATTTCCGCCTGCTGCCGCTGCACCAGCGCCTGTTCGTGGAGGCCAATCCGATCCCGGTCAAGTGGGCTCTCGCGGAGATGGGGCTGATCGAGGGCGGGCTCAGGTTGCCGCTGTCGCCGCTGTCGGAGCGCTGCTACGACACGGTGCGCGAGGCGCTCGCCGAAGCGGGAGTCGCGCTGCCGCTGCGTGTGGTGGAAAAGCGCGCATGAAACGGTACCGGCAGCTGTTCCTGGTTGCAGCCGCGGCGCTCGCGCTCGGCGGCTGCACCTGGAGCAGCGACATGCTCGAGGGCAAGAAGATCGACTACAAGTCGGCCGGCTCGCTGCCGCCGCTCGAGGTACCGCCGGACCTCACCACGCCCTCGCGCGACAACCGCTACGTGGTTCCCGAGACCGGCAAATCCGCGGCCACGCTCTCTGGTTACCAGGCCGACCGCGCACAGCAGCAGGGCAGGCCGGTGACCGCCGCGACCGTGCTTCCTTCGGTGGATAAAATGCGCGTCGAGCGCGCCGGCGATCAGCGCTGGCTGGTGGTCTCCGAGTCTGCCGACAAGCTCTGGCCGCTGGTGAAGGAGTTCTGGCAGGAAAACGGCTTCCTCATCGCCATGGATGTGCCAGACGCCGGGGTCATGGAAACCGACTGGGCGGAGAACCGCGCCAAGATCCCGCAGGACGTGATCCGCGCCACGCTCGGCAAGCTGCTCGATTCGGTGTACTCGACCGCGGAGCGCGACAAGTTCCGCACCCGCCTGGAGCGCAGCGCGGAGGGCGCGACCGAGATTTACATCAGCCACCGCGGCATGATCGAGGTCTATACCTCGGAGTACCGGGACAACACGCGCTGGCAGCCGCGCCCCGTCGATCCGGGGCTCGAGGCCGAGTTCCTTCGCCGCCTGATGGTGCGCCTCGGCGCGCAGGAGGAAAAGGCCAAGGAAGTCGCCGCCACCACCGCATCCCAGCCGGCGCGCGCCGCGATCAAGAAGGGCCTGGACGGCAACGACCAGCTCGAAGTGTTCGAGCCCTTCGACCGCGCCTGGCGGCGCGTCGGTCTGGCCCTTGACCGGGTCGGCTTCACGGTCGAGGACCGCGACCGGCAGAAGGGCCAGTACTTCGTGCGCTACGCCGATCCGGAAGCCGAGCTGGACAAGAAGAATCCGAAAAATGCGGGCTGGCTCGACCGGCTCGCGTTCTGGCGCTCGGACGACCCCAAGGTGAAGGCCGAGATGTATCGCGTGCAGGTCACGCCCGCCGCCGCCAACAGCGAGGTCCACGTCCTCAGCAAGGACGGCGCCCCCGAGAATTCCCAGACCACGCGCCGGATACTCACGCTGCTGCAAGAGCAGCTGAGGTGACGCTGCGGTTTGCGTCGCTCGGCAGCGGCAGCAAGGGCAACTGCCTCATCGCCGAAGCCGGCGGCACGCGCCTGCTGCTCGATTGCGGCCTGGCGCCGCGCGAGACCGAGCGGCGGCTGGCGCGGCTGGGCCTCGAGCCGGCCGCGCTCTCCGGCATCCTGATCACCCACGAGCACGACGATCACGGCGGCCACGCTTACGCCTTCGCCGCGCAGCACGGACTCGGGCTGTGGATGACGCACGGCACACAGCAGGCGCTCGCGGCATCCGCGAAGTCCGCGAACGGAGTGCGAACCGAGAGCATCGACGGCCGCACGCCGTTTGCGATCGGCGACCTCGAGGTGCAGCCCTACACCGTGCCGCATGACGCGCGCGAGCCGGTGCAGTTCGTGCTCTCCGACGGCGCGCAGCGCCTGGGCGTGCTCACCGACATCGGCGCCTCGACGGCGCACGTGGAGTCGGTGCTCTCGGGCTGCGACGCGCTGGTGCTTGAGTGCAACCACGATCTCGATCTGCTGTGGGCGAGCGATTACCCCAAGTGGCTCAAGGAACGCATCGCCGGGCCTTTCGGTCACCTCGATAACGGTTCCTCGGAGCGGCTGCTCGCGGCGCTCGATCGCTCGCGCCTCAAGCACGTCATCGCCGCGCACCTGTCGCAGCAGAACAATCGCGCCGAGCTGGCGCGCGCCGCGCTCGCCCGCGCGCTCGGCTGCGAGCAGTCCTGGGTCGGCATCGCCACCCAGGAGGACGGCTTCGGCTGGCGCGAGTTGCGCTAGCGCAGGAGCGCCGCATGTTGCGCGCCGCCCGGCGCCGCCGCCTTCCCCAGTGCCGCGAAGAAAATCGGGGACAAGCGTGGAAAATCGGGGACAGACCTGCGTTCCGGGTCTGTCCCCGATTTTCCGTCCCCGATTTTCTTTCCCCTCGCCTCCGAGCCGCGAAGCGTCGGACGTCTGCGGAACTCGGCCATCGCAAGGGCAGCTCTGGCCTCAGACAATCCTCGACGTGCTCCCTCCGCCCGCGGCCCGTCTCCGCGCGGCACGATGGGGTCCCCTTGCGGCGGCGCCGGACGGCGCGTTGAGCTCAGCCGCCGCTTCGATCCAAAGTGTAAAGTCACACTTTACACTTTGCCGCGCTGGGTCCAGCCTACGGAGGGATCGACCAACGCTGACGAACAGCGGCCGGCACGTCGCGGTTATCGCCCTGAAGCGGTTAGTTGCAGATGCGAGTTGACCTTGCTTTCCAAGATCAGGCGATTGGCATAGGCTACCCAAGGATTCGACCCTCGGGTTTAGGTTCAAGGGTTCGTTTCCCGGCGGAATCCCATCCAATCGGTTATGTGGTATTGGCCGGTGTGTACGAACCCGATGATTTCGCGCGGATTTTGCGAGCGACCGGTCCGTAAGCCGGGGTGCGCTCCGACTTTTAGGCTTTCTAGATTACGTTGGGCGTCACTAACTGAATAGGAGGATCGAATGCCGAGCAAGTATGTCGTCGTTTCAGGTGTTCTCTTCGGTGTGGTAGCCGTTCTTCAAGCTGTGCGGGCTCTGTATCAATGGCCGGTGCATATCGGAGGTGTTGACATACCAGTGTGGGGTTCCTGGGTTGCAGTGGTCGTTGCTGGCAGCTTGTGCGTCTGGTTATTTCGGTCCGGACACAAATAGCACAGTCATGGGCAGCCTCTTTGTAGCGGTGCCGCCCAACAACGCGTTCGAAAACGGACGCTCGCAAGCGTCGCTTCGCTCCCTTGCTCGCGCCGTTCAACGCGGACGTTAGAGCGCTCAAATGGTCACCTCGCACGATGAGACCGTGAAGGAGCTCCAAAATTCCGCCATTGCAGCGGGATTTCATCATGAAATCTGGTGGGTATTCCGCAGCAAAGACACGCGGCCGAAGTATTTGGAGGTGATGAACCGATACCTCACATTCTTTCGTGCCGCGATAAGCGCGCACTTCATTGCGATGTTGGTTTGCCTCTATCGCGTCTACGAAACTCGAATTGACACGCATAACATACCAACCCTTCTCGACCGCTTAGAAGCCGACGGCGCGTTGGACAACGAGGTCATCGCTTCATTGCGGGCGCAGTACGCGCTTGCCAAGCCGATCTGGATCAAAGTGTCCATCTTGAGGAACGAGGTGTTCGGCCATAGCGCACTCGGCACGGATGCAGACGAAGCATTTGAAAAGGCGGACGTAAAGCCCGACGAACTTAAGGAACTTGTCGACATAACGAAGAAGCTACTGAACGATCTCACTTTGAAGTTGCGTGATAGTACGCACGCGTTCAACTTGTCAGCGACTCGCGATACGGTAAGACTCCTGGAGGCGCTGAAGAACAAATGAAAGAGCGCTCTAACCACGCGGTGGAGGCCGACGCTTTGCATCCGGCGCTGCATGCCTCCTACAGCGCGCCTCACCGCGAACTTTAGGTTGCGCCGCTCATGGACCTATCTCGGTACTCCAGGGCTCGCCGCGCGAGTTCTTACATCCTAGAAGCGGCTGCTGCTGTCGCAATTTGCTACTTCGTGTTCCGGGGGGCGAACTGGAGCGCGGGAGCTTGGGCTATTTTCACCGTAGTGGTCGCTGCGATCGTTGTGGTCCGAGTTCTCTACGACGCCAACGCTATGAGTACGCGTGAGCATCTGTGGTGGGATCTTGTGTTCCAGTTCCTTGCTGCCTCAGTCATCCTCCTTGCCGGTGTTTGGCAACAATCACTGTGGCTTCTTGTATTCGGTCTACTTTTAGCCTGGTTCTGGCTAGCTAGCTGGCGTGCCCACAGAAAGCTATTTCCACCCTCGAGAGTTCATGAGGGGGAGTAGAAGGGAACTGCGTGGCTATCCTCTTAGCGTCGCAATTTAACCCGACGCCCCACCCGGGCGCGCGGGGAGCATCGCGCTTTGGTCTACCATCGCAGCCGCGCGCCGTTGGGCGTGAACGTTAGGCGTCACCTAGGGCAGAGATGGCACGGGATCTGGACCAACAAATTACCGTCTACATCGAGCATTTCAGAAACAAAGTGAAGCGCTTGCGGAGCTATGAGCTCCATGTAGAGGACCGTGTCCTCAAGAAGAACATTTTGGTTTCCATACTGGATGCGATATCGCGGACAACATCCAATTACACGGATGGCAATCGTGAGCGATTTACGGGCATCGTTGCCAATTTCGGCGCTTGGCTAAACCATTCAAGAGTCAGCGCGCCACACGTTAGTTACCTCCTCGCCAACCTCCGCTCGCCGGTCTACGAGAGTGCAAGAAAGTTCATCTCGGACGTGATTGCAAAGAATTCGGATGGCGGTTTTGTCCCGTTATCCAAAGACCCCGAGCTTGAGGAAATCCGAAAATTGTGGCCCGTACCGCCAGAACAGAAGCTAGTCGGTCAGCTAAGCCTCGTCTCTTTCACCCATCTGAACCTGCTGTACCAATATCGCAATAGCCTCGTGCATGAGTTGCGGGAACCAGGGCATGGGATGGAATTCCACAACAATCATGACGAGCCGTTCTATCACGGCATGACAACCGTCGGTGCGGACGGTTCACCGCAAAAGCGAACGCTGGAGCTTGTCTATCCCCTCAGTTGGTACTTCCATCTGACCGAGACCGTGATTGGTAACGTGGAGAAGTATCTCCGCAAGAACCGGATCGATCCATATGGCTCCTATCAATTCGGTTCGTCATGGATAGGCGAACTCAACCGGTGACGCCTAACATTCGGTTGTTGCGCGACGCTTGCGAGGCGGCGCTGCGCGCCTTATCCAGCGCGCCAAAACCGGGACGTTATTCGAGTGTCAACTCTCGGCCGGGGCGCGGCAGCGCGCGCAAGAGCTTGTCTAAGCAATGCGCGAGCGCGCGCTCTCTGGCGCGCACCGCCCGGTGCCGCCGCCAGGGGACCCCATCGTGCCGCGCGGAGCCGCGCTGCGGGCGGAGGAGACCCGGCGAGGATTGTTCGAGCCCGAGCCGCTTCAGCGAGCGGCGAGTTCCGCAGACGGCCGACGACCGCGGCAATGAGGCGAGGGGAAAGAAAATCGGGGACGGAAAATCGGGGACAGACCCGGAAGGCAGGTCTGTCCCCGATTTTCTTCGCGGCACTGGGGAAGGCGACGGCACCGGGCGGTGCGTGACACGATGCCAGACCGGCAAAGTGTAAAGTATGACTTTACACTTTGGCCTGTTGCGCCCGGCGAGACGACAAGAAAAACGGCGCCCCCCGTTTCAAAGCCCAACCGTGGTGCTCGCCACCCCCGGAAAGGAAGCCTCCCAGATCTCAAGGAAGCGCGTGCGCATGGTGAGTGCTTCGGCCTCGTCGTCGACGCCGATGGCGCCGCGGAACTGCTCGGCCACCGGCCGGCGCACGTAGTGGCGCGCATCGAGCACCAGGAACGAGCCCTGGATGTCGCGGATCTCCTCGTGCGTGCGGTTGATCTGGATGGCGTGCGAGAAGCGCGCCACCAGGTTCATCATGCGCGGGCAGCGCGCGGTGATCCAATCTGTTTGGTGGACTACGATATAAATACGGCGCGTGCGGCTCGCGAGCAGGAATTTGTGCAGCAGCTCGATGCGCTGCGGGTCGTTCAGCCGCATGGACGTCAGGTCTGGATCAAACACGCGCAACTCGCGCCCGGGCTGCGCCAGCAGCCGGTCGACCGCCTGCTGGAAGTCCGCCTCGCTCTCGAAGTGCGCGTACTGCGCCTGCGGCGCCGCCGCGTCGTAGCCTGTGTCCTGGCTCACTTTGCCCGCTCCAGATGCAGATAACCGCGCCGGTACCATTCGAAGATTAGATCGACCAGCGCGCGTCGCGCAAGCGCGCGGCCAGGGGCCCGGCGGCGGTCGGCGAGCGCGCGCAGCGCGCGGCGCGTGACGGGCCGGGGCAGCAGCGTCTCGCCGTTCAGGTAGCAGCGCGCGCCGCGGTAGAGCAGCTGCGTGCGCGCATCGAGCAGCACGTCGCTGCGCGCCAGGCGCCGTTCGAAGGCGCGGCGTGCAAGCGGCCGGCGCGGCGCGCGAAACACGACTTGCGGTTTCGGCGTGCTGAGGTATTGGCCGAGAAATCGCTCGATGTCGGCGCGCCGCCAGCGGATGCGCCCGAGTTGCGCCTGCGCGAACGAGAGCAGCTCGCGGCCAATGTGCGCTGGCCGCGCCGCCGGAGCGAGATCCGGGTCGCGGTAGGCGGCATCCGGCACCCCGCGCTCGTGCAGGTAGTCGAGGAACGCCGCGCCGAGCTCGGCGCCGCGCGGCGCGCGAAAGCCGATCGAGTACGTGAAGCACGGATCGAGCGCGATGCCGTCGTGGCCCCACCCGGGCGGCAGGTAGAGCAGGTCGCCGGGCTCGAGCAGCACCTCCTCCTCGGCGACGAAGTCTTCAATCAGACGCAGCGGCGCCCCGGGGAGCATCGCGAAGCGCTGCGCGCGCGCCAGGCGCCACAGGCGCCGTCCCGGGCCCTGCACCAGGAACACGTCATAGGAATCGAAATGCGGCCCGACGCCGCCGCCGGGCGCGGCGTAGCTCACCATCAGGTCGTCCAGGCGCGCCTGCGGCACGAACGCAAAGCGCCGCAGCAGGCTTTCCGCTGCAGCGCAATGCAGATTCACGCCGTTGACCAGCAGCGTCCAGTTGCGGCGCCCGGCGCGCGCCAAGCGCGCGCGCGCGAGCGGCCCCTCGGACACACGCCAGCGGCCGCGCCCACGCTCCACCAGCCGCGACTCGACGTCGTCGCGCGCCGCCAGCGCGAACAGCGCGCTGCGAGAGGTCAAATTGCGCAATGCGGGCAGCGCGCGCCGCACCAGGAGCGGTTTTTTCTGCCAGTGGCGGCGCAAAAAAGCCCGCGGCGACAAGCCCCCTAGCGGCGCTTCCTCCATCGAAGGATTATATCGGCGCAAAGTTGTGGCAGCGTTGCGACATGCATCACCCGCGGGGCTTGCCAAACCGCATGCTCGGTCTAGAATCCGCGCCAGCGACGACGATGCTGCAACCTGGACAAACCGCACCTGTATTCTCGCTGCCTGACGCCGACATGCAGCCGGTGAGCCTTGCGTCGTATCACGGCAAGAAGCACGTGGTGCTGTATTTCTACCCGCGCGACAACACGCCCGGCTGCACCATGGAGGCGGCCGCGTTCTCCGACCACGAGGAGGAGTTCGGGCGCGCGCACTGCGTCATCCTCGGCGTGTCGCGCGACGACTGCCTCACGCACCAGGTGTTCCGCGACCGCCACGGCCTGTCGATCGGCCTGCTGTCGGACCCGGAAGGCGAGGTCTGCCGCCAGTACGGCGTGCTGCAGGAGAAGGAGACTGACGGGGTGAAGCGCTTGTGCCTGGTGCGCTCGACCTTCGTCATCGACAAGAAAGGCGTGCTGCGCCACGTCGCCTACGGCGTCAATCCCAAGCACCACGCCGCCGAGATTTACGCGGTGGTGCGCAAGCTGAAATCCTGAGCACCGCCGCCCCACCGCGGCGGCCTACGTTTTCGCCTATTATTGTCCCTGACGCAGGGGGACGCGCTGCATGATGATGGGCATCCTGTCGTACGGCCTGGGAACGCTGCTCGCGCTGGTGATCGTGGCCGCGCTGGTGTTCCTGTTCGTCAGCGACATCACGCAGAAAAAACACGGCGTGCTGCGCAACTACCCGGTGATCGGGCACCTGCGCTACTTCTTCGAGGAGCTGGGCGAGTATTTCCGGCAGTACTTCTTCGCCGGCGACCGCGAGGAGCTGCCGTTCAACCGCGCCACCCGCGCCTGGGTGTACCGGCTGGCGAAGAACGAGGGCGGCCTGATCGGCTTCGGCTCGACCTACGACCTGCACCAGCCCGGCGCGCTCATCTTCGTCAATCACCCGTTCCCGGTGCTCGAGGAGGAGCGGCTGCCGACGCCATCGCTCATGCTCGGCGAGGGCTACGCCAAATATCCCTTCGAGGGGCGCTCGATCGTCAACGTGAGCGGCATGAGCTACGGCGCGATCTCGGCGCCGGCGGTGAGCGCGCTGTCGCGCGGCGCCGCGGTCGCCGGCTGCTGGTTGGACACCGGCGAGGGCGGATTGTCGCCCTATCACCTCGAGGGCGGCTGCGACCTCATCATGGAGATCGGCACCGCCAAGTACGGCGTGCGCGACGCGCAGGGCAACCTGCACCCCGACCGGCTGGTCGAGCTGGCGAAAGTGGTGAAGGCATTCGAGATCAAGCTCTCACAGGGCGCCAAGCCGGGCAGGGGCGGGATACTGCCGGGGAAGAAGGTCACCGCCGAGATCGCGCAGATTCGCGGCATCCCGGAGGGGCGCGACTCGATCAGCCCGAACCGGCACCGCGACATCTCCAACATGAGCGAGCTGCTGGAGAAGATCGCCTGGATCCGCGACCTCACCGGGCGGCCGGTAGGCGTGAAGACCGCGATCGGCGGCTGGCGTTTCTTGAATGAATTCGGCGAAGCCATCCATCGCCGCGGTCTTGAGTTCGCGCCCGATTTTCTCGCCATCGACGGCGGCGAAGGCGGCTCGGGCGCGGCGCCGCAGGCGCTCGCCGACCACATGGGCCTGTCGATCGACGAGGCGTTGCCGCGCGTGGTCGATTCGCTGATCGAATCCGGCCTGCGACAGCGCATCCGCGTGATCGCGGCGGGCAAGATCGTCACGTCGGCTCGCGCCGCCTGGGCGCTCGCCGCCG
>CAYMVA010000174.1:0-13490 GCA_964393745.1 uncultured Enterobacteriaceae bacterium
AGGTTTAACCGGGCCCCCTTCTTGACCGCCTGGCGCAGCCGCTGCGCGAGCAGCGGCTGTTCCTTGCGCAGCGTGGAGCCGATCACCAACATGCGATCGAGCCTGGAAATTTCCGCGACCTTCATTCCCAGCCACGGCGCACCGCGTGTGTGTCCGTCGGCGGAAAAATCCGACTGGCGCAGGCGGAAATCGACGTTGCCTCCACCCAGTGCGCGCGCGAGCTTGCCCAGCAGATAAAGCTCCTCGAGCGTGGCCTGCGGCGTCGCCAGCGCACCGATTGCTTCGGCGCCATGGGTAGCGCGGACCCGTCGCAATTCGCCGGCAATGTATTCCAGCGCCGTGCTCCAGTCGACGTCTTCCCATTTGCCGTCGCGCTTGAGCATCGGCGAAGTCAGCCGGTCGGCGGCGTTCAGTCCTTCATAGGAGAAACGGTCGCGATCCGACAACCAGCATTCATTGACCTCTTCGTTGTCGAGCGGCAGCACGCGCATCACGCGCTCGCCCTTGACCTGCACCACGAGGTTGGAGCCGAGGCCATCGTGCGGCGCCACGGACCTGCGCCGCGCCAGCTCCCAGGTGCGCGCGCTGTAACGGAACGGCTTCGAGGTGAGCGCGCCCACCGGGCACAGGTCGATCATGTTGCCCGAGAGCTCGGAATCCACAGACTTGCCTACGAAAGCGACGATCTCGGCGTGCTCGCCGCGGCCGATCATGCCGAGCTCCATGACGCCGGCGATCTCCTGGCCGAAGCGCACGCAGCGCGTGCACTGGATGCAGCGGCTCATCTCCTCGGCGGCCACCAGCGGGCCGACGTCCTTCGCCAGCACGAAGCGCTTTTCTTCCTGGTAGCGCGAGGCCGAACCGCCGTAGCCCACGGCGAGGTCCTGCAGCTGGCATTCGCCGCCCTGGTCGCAAATCGGGCAATCGAGCGGGTGGTTGATGAGCAGGAATTCCATGACGCCGTTCTGCGCCGCCTTGGCCTGCGGCGATTGCGTCTGCACTTTCATGCCCTCGGCCACCGGCGTGGCGCAGGCCGGCATCGGCTTGGGCGCCTTTTCGATCTCCACCAGGCACATGCGGCAGTTGGCGGCGATGGAGAGCTTCTTGTGGTAGCAGAAGTGCGGCACGAAGATGCCGAGCTTGGTCGCCGCGTCCATCACCGTGGCGCCCTGCGGCACCTCCACTTTCCGGCCGTCGATTTCAAGGTTCGGCATGTGCGTCCTACGCGGCCCTCGCCATGACGGGCGGCGCGTGCGCGCCCGCCCTGCCCCACTTGGGCTCCACGCCCGGGCCCTGCACCAGGCAGCGCCGGTGCTCGATGTGATGCTCGAACTCGGCGCGGAAGTAATTGATGAAGCTTTTCACCGGCAGCGCCGCGGCATCGCCCAGCGCGCAGATGGTGCGCCCGGCGATGTTGTCGGCGACGTTGTCCAGCAGCGCCAGGTCGTCCATGCGGCCCTTGCCGTTCTCGATGCGGTTGACGACGCGGTACAGCCAGCCTGTGCCCTCGCGGCAGGGCGTGCACTGGCCGCACGATTCCTCGAAATAGAAATACGACAGGCGCTCCAGCGCCCGCACCATGCAGGTGGTGTCGTCCATCACGATCACCGCGCCCGAGCCGAGCATCGAGCCCGCCTTGGCGATCGAGTCGTAGTCCATGTCGGTCGCCAGCATGATGTCGGCCGGCAGCACCGGCATCGAGGAGCCGCCCGGGATCACCGCCTTGAGCTTGTGCCCCGTCCGCACGCCGCCCGCCAGTTCGAGGAGTTTCGCGAACGGCGTGCCGAGCTTCACCTCGTAGTTGCCGGGCCGGTTGACGTGCCCGGTGACCGAGAAGATCTTGGTGCCGCCGTTGTTCGGGCGGCCGAGCGCGAGGAAGGCATCACCGCCGTGGCGCATGATCCAGGGCACCGCGGCCAAGGTCTCGGTGTTGTTGATCGTGGTCGGCTTGCCGTACAGCCCGTAGCTCGCCGGAAACGGCGGCTTGAAGCGCGGCAGGCCCTTCTTGCCTTCGAGCGACTCGAGCAGCGCGGTCTCCTCGCCGCAGATGTAGGCGCCGTAGCCGGGATGCGCGTAGAGCTCGAAGTCGAAGCCCGAGCCGAGGAGGTTCTTGCCGAGGTAGCCCGCGGCGCGCGCCTCCTCGAGCGCTTGTTCGAACTGCTCGTAGATCGACCAGATCTCGCCGTGGATGTAGTTGTAGCCCACGGTCGCGCCCATGGCGTAGGCGGCGATGACCATGCCTTCGATGGTCGAGTGCGGGTCGTAGCGCAGCAGGTCGCGATCCTTGCAGGTGCCGGGCTCGCCCTCGTCGGAATTGCACACCAGGTACTTGGCCCCGGGGTACTGGCGGGGCATGAACGACCACTTGAGCCCGGTCGGGAAGCCGGCGCCGCCGCGGCCGCGCAGCGCCGACTTCTTTACTTCGGCGATCACGCTCTCGGGCGGCCGCTTCTCGGAAAGGATCCTGCGCAGCGCCTTGTAGCCGTCGCGCGCCTCGTAATCCTTGAGGCGCCAGTTGCGGCCGTCGAGGCCTGCCATCAGGATGGCGTCGGGTCCGTAGTCCAGCATCTCAGCTCGTCCTCGACAGCTCGTCCACCAGCGCGTCGAGCTTGTCCTTGCTCATGTGGTCGCACATGCGCTTGTTATTGACCAGCACCACCGGCGCCATGGCGCAGGCGCCCATGCACTCGCCTTCCTTCAACGTGAACCAGCCGTCGGGCGTGGTCTCGCCGAAATCGATGCCGAGCTTGGACTTGAGGTGGTCGGCGGCGTCCAGCGCGCCCTGCAGCCCGCAGGGCAGGCAGGTGCAGACGGTCAGCTTGTGGGTGCCGGTCGGCCGCAGGTTGTACATGGTGTAGAACGAGGCCACCTCGTACACCGCCACCGGCGCCATGCCGAGGTAATGCGCCACGAAGTCCATGGTCTCGGTCGAGAGCCACCCCTTCTCGTCCTGCGCCACGATGAGCGCGCTCATCACCGCCGATTGTTTCTGCTCGGGCGGATACTTGGCGACCTCGCGGTCGATCTTCTTCAGCGCTGCGGCGCTCAGCACGTCGGAATCCGTCATCGGTCTACATCGCCAAACACGATGTCCAGCGTGCCGATGATGGCCACCGCATCGGCCAGCATGTGGCCCTTGGACAGCTCGTTCATCGCCGACAGGTGGCAGAACGCGGGCGAGCGCAGCTTCATGCGGTAGGGCTTGTTGGCGCCGTCGGAGATCAGGTAAACGCCGAATTCGCCCTTCGGATGCTCGATTGCAGCGTAGGCCTCGCCCTCGGGCACGTGCATGCCCTCGGTGTAGAGCTTGAAGTGGTGGATCAGCTCCTCCATGCTCTCCTTCATCTCGACGCGCGAGGGCGGCGCCACCTTGTGGTCGCCGGTGATCACCGGGCCGGGGTTGCGCCGCAGCCACTCGATGCACTGCCGGACGATGTGGTTCGACTGGCGCATTTCCTCGATGCGCACCAGGTAGCGGTCGTAGGTGTCGCCATTGCGGCCCACTGGAATGTCGAAATCGACTCGGTCGTAGACCTCGTAGGGCTGCTTCTTGCGCAGGTCCCACTCGACGCCCGAGCCGCGCAGCATCACGCCGCTGAAGCCCAGCGCCAGCGCACGCTCGGGCGAAACGACGCCGATGCCCACGGTGCGCTGTTTCCAGATGCGGTTCTCGGTGAGCAGCGTCTCGTAGTCGTCGACGCACTTGGGGAAGCGCGCGCTGAAGTCCTCGATGAAATCCAGCAGCGAGCCCTGGCGGTTGGCGTTCATCTCGGCCAGTGTGGCGGCGCTGCGCGTGTGCTGCGCGTGGTAGCGCGGCATCGAATCCGGCAGGTCGCGATAGACGCCGCCCGGGCGGTAGTAGGCGGCGTGCATGCGCGCCCCGGAAACCGCCTCGTAGCAGTCGAGCAGGTCCTCGCGCTCGCGGAAGCAGTACAGGAACACGGTCATGGCGCCCAGATCCAGGCCCTGGGTGCCGAGGAACAGCAGGTGATTCAAGATGCGCGTGATCTCGTCGAACATGACGCGGATGTACTGCGCGCGCAGCGGCACCTCGATGCCGAGCAGCTTCTCCACCGCCAGCACGTAGGCGTGCTCGTTGCACATCATCGACACGTAATCGAGCCGGTCGAGGTAAGGCAGCGTTTGCAGGTAAGTACGGGTCTCGGCCAGCTTCTCGGTGGCGCGATGCAGCAGCCCGATGTGCGGGTCGGCGCGCTGGATCACCTCGCCGTCGAGCTCCAGCACCAGGCGCAGCACGCCGTGCGCCGCCGGGTGCTGCGGTCCAAAATTTAGCGTGTAGTTTCTGATCTCCGGCATCGCGCTAGCCGCGGCCTTCGCCGTAGTGCTTTTCGCGCACCACGCGGGGCGTGACTTCGCGCGGCTCGATCGTCACCGGCTGGTAGACGACGCGCTTTTGCTCCGGGTCGTAGCGCATCTCGACGTACCCCGAGATCGGGAAGTCCTTGCGGAACGGATGGCCGATGAAGCCGTAATCGGTGAGGATGCGGCGCAAGTCGGGATGTCCCTCGAACACCATGCCGAACAGGTCGAAGGCCTCGCGCTCGTACCAGTTGACGCTCGGCCAGACGTCGTGCAGCGACGGCAATACCGGGAAAGCGTCGTCGGCGCAGAAGCAGCGCAGGCGCAGCCGCCAGTTGTGCGTGATCGACAGCAGCTGCACCGCCACCGCGAAGCGCCCGCCTTCGGTAGCCTCGCGCGGCCGGTCGCCGTAGGTGGAGTAGTCCACGCCTGTCAGGTCGATCAACTGCTCGAAGCGCAGCTCGGGGCGGTCGCGCAGCGTGCGCGCCACCACCAGGTAATCGGCCGCCTTCACCTCGAGCGTCAGCTCGCCCAGCCGCTCGCCCAGGGAAGCGATGCGCTCGCCCAATACCTGCCTGAGCGCGTCGTGCAGGCGTTGCAGCTTGGGGGTCATAGCGTCCGTGCCTCAGCGCGCGATGGTGTTGGTGCGCTTGATCTTGTTCTGCAGCTGAATGATGCCGTAGAGCAGCGCCTCCGCCGTCGGCGGGCAGCCCGGCACGTAAATGTCCACCGGCACGATGCGGTCGCAGCCGCGCACCACCGAATACGAGTAGTGGTAATAACCGCCGCCGTTGGCGCACGAGCCCATCGAGATCACCCAGCGCGGCTCGGCCATCTGGTCGTAGACCTTGCGCAGCGCCGGCGCCATCTTGTTGCACAGGGTGCCCGCGACGATCATGACGTCGGACTGGCGCGGGCTGGGACGGAACACCACGCCGAAGCGATCCAGGTCGTAGCGCGCCGCGCCCGCGTGCATCATCTCGATGGCGCAGCACGCCAGGCCGAAAGTCATCGGCCAGAGCGACCCGGTGCGGGTCCAGTTGATCAGCTTGTCGGCGGTGGTGGTGACGAAGCCCTCCCGCAGGATGCCTTCTATTCCCATTCCAGCGCTCCCTTCATCCACTCGTAGACGAAGCCGACCACCAGGATGCCGAGGAACAGCATCATCGAGACGAAGCCGAACAGGCCGATCTCGTTGATCACCACCGCCCAGGGAAACAGGAACGCGATCTCGAGGTCGAACAGGATGAACAGGATCGCGACCAGGTAGTAGCGCACGTCGAATTTCATGCGCGCGTCCTCGAAGGCTTCGAAGCCGCACTCGTAGGGCGAGAGCTTCTCCGGGTCAGGACGGTGCGGCCCGAGCAGCGCGCCCAACACCACCGGCGCGACGCCCACCGCAAGGGCCACGAGGATGAATAGCAGGATCGGAAAGTATTCCGCAAGCATGCGTTTCAGGTTCCGCCGATCACTGCCTCGTCAAATTTGTTGGTGCCCACGAGCAGACTCGAACTGCTACGGCTGATTAGGCCACTAGCCCCTCAAGCTAGCGTGTCTACCAATTTCACCACGTGGGCGGATGCATCCCGCAAACGCGCGGATTATCGCTCAATTCGGTGCCGGCTTCGGCTTCGGCGCTTCGGGTGCGGCGCCAGATTGCGCCGGAACTGAAGGCTTCGGAATATCCGCAGGCGGTGCCGGGGATTGCGCCGGCTGCGCGGGTACCGCGGGCTGCTCGGATTTCACCGCGTCGAGCACACCGCCGCCCGTGGATTTGGGTTTGTTGGTCGCGAGGTACGCAAGCCCAAGGCTGGTGAGGAAGAAAATCGTCGCCAGCGCCGCAGTCATGCGCGACAGGAAGTTCGCCGATCCAGTGGCGCCGAACAGGCTGCCGGAGGAGCCGCTGCCGAATCCAGATCCCATGTCGGCGCCCTTGCCGTGCTGCAGGAGCACCAGCCCGATGATCGCCAGGGCGACCACCACGTGCGCCACTATCACCACCGTCAGCCAGACATCCATCGCCTCATTCCTTTCGCTGCGCCGCGCGCACGATGGCGAGAAACTCTGCCGCCACCAGCGACGCGCCGCCGATCAATCCGCCGTCCACGTCCGGCATCGCGAACATCGCCTCCGCGTTGCCCGGCTTGACGCTGCCTCCGTAGAGCAGGCGCGTGCCGGGGAGCACTTTCGCCCGCAGGAAGGCATGCACCGCCTGCGCCTGCTCCGGGCTCGCAGTGCGCCCGGTACCGATCGCCCACACCGGCTCGTAGGCCATGACTGCGCCTGCGAACGCCTGGATCCCCGTTTTCGCGAGGACGACATCCAGTTGCCGCCCCACCACCTGCTCGGTGTGGCCGGCGTCGCGCTCGGCGAGCGTCTCGCCGACGCACAGGATCGGCGTCATGCCGGCCGCCTGCACCGCGGCGAACTTCGCCGCCACCGCCGCATCGCTCTCGCCGTACAGCTGGCGCCGCTCCGAATGCCCGACGATCGCGAAGCGGCAGCCGAATTCCGTCAGCATCGGCGCCGACACTTCTCCGGTGTAGGCGCCCTGCGCGTGCTCGCTCGCATTCTGCGCGCCCCACGCGATCGCCGTGCCCGAGAGCCGCGCCGCAACCTGTCCGAGATAGGGAAACGGCACGCAAACCACGCATTCCACCGCCATCGCCGCCGGCGCACCGGCCACGATCGCATCCAGCAAGGCGGAATTCGCGGCCCGGCTGCCGTGCATCTTCCAGTTCCCGGCAACCAAGCGCCTGCGCATCATTCCCGGACCCGAATAACGGCGCGAATCTTACCGCACTATCCCGGGGTTTGCGCCGCGCCGACCGCCTCGGCGAACGCTTTCACGCTCCAACCCGCGCGGGCGCCGAAATCTGCCGCGACCGTGTTGACATGCGACAACACGCCGCTCTCCCATAGCGAGCGCCCATCGCCGATGCGCGCGCTCATGCAATCCACCGCCGCCGCCGCGATGCCGCGCGCTGAGAGGACGGGAAGGCGAGAGATGCCTATGCGGTCGGCGCCGACGCCCGCGTCGTGGAACACGGCGGCGAGCGCGTCCACGGCGAGCGCCGATTGCGGCCTGCCGCCGAGAAGCGCGCCGTGCGAGCCGATGATGAGAATGCAGCCGGCGTCCCCGGGGGCCGTCTTCGACACCGAATCGAGTGCCCAGATCGCGGGCGGCCCTTCGGCGAGACGATAGCGTCCCTCGGAGTAAGGCGGCGGCGCGGCGCGCGGCGCATCGACTGCGCGCAGCCTGGAAGCGGCGTCCGCGCATGCCTGCCCGGCGACCACACCCACGCGCGCCGCATAGGCATTCGCATGGCTGATGACGCCGCGCGCGAGCATGTCGTCGCCATCGCCGATGCGCGCGCTGGCATGGCTCACCGTCGCCGCCGCCATGCCGATCGCCTCGAGATAGGAAAGGCCCGCGATCCCGGCGCGATCCTTGCCCACGCCCGCGTCGTTCAGGATCAGCGCGTGCGCGCCGGCGCTGGCACCAAGAAAAGCCGCGATGATGCCGCCATGCGATCCGGCGACGAGCACTTTCCCCGCGACGTCGCCGAGCGCGGTGACGCTCTCGGCGGCGACCACTTCGCGCACCGCATCCTGCCTCGGGCTCACGACGGCGCGCGCCGCTCGCCGCACACCGCCTCGAGCCCCGCCAGGATGGCGGCGGCGCCGACGCGCGATTCGTCCTCGAGCGGCTTGGAATAGCCCACCGGAATCCGCGGCGCGCCCACGCGCGCGACCCGGATGCCGAGCGCTTCGGCCGCTTCGGCCGCGATCTCGGCGCCGAAGCCGGCGGTGCGAACCGCCTCATGCGCGACCAGCAGCCGCCCGGTGCGCGCCGCCGAAGCGAGCACGGCATCGCGGTCCCACGGCCAGAGGGTGCGCAAATCGATCACTTCCGCCGAGATCCCGTGCTCGGCGGCGAGCGACGCTGCCTCCAGCGCGGCGTGCACGGTGCGCGACCAGGCGACCAGCGTCACGTCGTTTCCCGGCCGCAGCACCTTCGCCTTGCCGAGCACCGCGGTCTCGCCCCCGCTCCCCTCGCCGACGTTCACCTCTCCTTCAAGGCCCCAGAGCTCCTTGTGCTCCATGTAGATCACCGGGTCGCCGCAGGCGATCGCCGCAGCGAGCAGCGAACAATTGTCCTGCGCCGTCGCCGGCGTCATCACCACCAGACCCGGAATGTGGGCGAACCACGCCTCGAGGCTCTGCGAGTGCTGGGCCGCCGATCCGGCCCACAGGCCGTTCGGCAGCCGCGCCACTAGCGGCACCCTGCCTTGGCCGCCGAACATGTAGCGCGCCTTGGCCGCCTGGTTGACGATCTCGTCGATCGCGCACAGCGCGAAGTCCACGACGCGCATCTCGACCACCGGCTTGAGACCCGCGAGCGCCATGCCGACCGCCGCGCCCATGATGGTGGACTCCGAAATCGGGGTGTCGATGACGCGCCCGGCACCGAATTTCTGCAGCAGCCCGCGATACTGGCCGAAGACGCCGCCGCGGCCGACGTCCTCGCCGACCACCACCACCGACGCATCCGCCGCCATCGAGCGCTCCAGCGCCACGCACGCGGCTTGCGCATAATTCAGCCGGGTCACGTCGCTACCGCCATACGCCGCTGCCGGTGTCCTGGATCTCGGTGTAGGCCACGCTCGCTGCCGGCCACGGTGCCGCAGCCGCAGCGCGCACTGCCGCGGCCACCTCTTGCTCCGCCTCTGCGGCGATCGCCTTCAACTGCTGCCGGTCCGCGCCCATCGCCGCGAGCCGCTCGAGGCAAGCGGGAATCGGATCGTCCGCAATCGCGCGGCTCACTTCCTCGCCGTCGCGGTAGGCAGCGAGGTCCACGGAGACGTGGCCCTTCACGCGATAGGTGATCGCATGCAGCATGCGTGGCCCGCCGCCGGCACGCACCTGCGCGACGAGCGCGCCGGCAGCGGCGTCCACGGCGAACACGTCGTTGCCGTCGACTTTTTCACCGACGACCCCGATCGCGCGCGCGCGCGCAAGCGCGCCCTCGCCCGCCGTCATGGCGTCGGTCGCGGTGGTCGCCGACCAGCGGTTGTCCTCGCACACGAACAGCACCCGGAGCTGGTGGATCGCGGCCCAATTCAGGCCCTCGAGAAACGGCCCGCGGTTGATCGCGCCGTCGCCGAAAAAACAGCACACCATGTGCCGCTCGCCACGGAGCTTCGCCGCGTGCGCGGCGCCCACCGCGATCGGAATGCCCGCGGCGACCACGCCGTTCGCGCCCAGCATGCCGACCGAAAAATCCGCGATGTGCATCGAGCCGCCGCGGCCACCGTTGAATCCGGTGGCGCGGCCGAACAGCTCGCACATGGTGCGCTCGATCGAGGCGCCCTTGGCGATGGTGTGGCCGTGGCCGCGGTGGGTGGAAGTGAGCAGATCGGCGTGCGTGAGGTTCGCGCACACGCCTGCGGGCACCGCCTCCTGCCCGGTGGAAAGGTGCAGCGGCCCGCGCACATTGGAGGCGGCGAGGCTGGCACCGAACGCCGCCACGCTGCCGCGCGAGGCTTCCTCGGCGGCGTTCTCGAAAGCGCGGATGCGCGCCATCGTGCGGTAAAGCGCGAGGCCGCGCTGCACCGCCTGCTGCGGCGTAGTCGGGGACGGGCTGCTCAAGGAGGCGCGAGTCTAGCGGAAAATCGGGGTCAGAGCCCGATTTCGGGAGCGCGGAATTCTGCTAGCGGACGGAGATCGGGCTCAACTGGAAATCGGGCTCTGACCCCGATTTTCCCCGATCGCCCCTGCGATCTCGCGCGCCAGCGAGCGCGCCGTCGCGGACATCACCGCGAGCAGGCGCCGCGCGATGCTGTCGCGCAGCGGCGCGAGCAGCGCCGGCAGCCGCACCGAATGGCTGAGCGCCTCCGTTTCCTGCGCGTAGAGCTCGAGCACCGTGCGCAGCCGGTGCTCCAGATCGCCCGCCGGAAACACGCTGCGCAGCCGGCGGCCGCGGCGCCACGCCCCCAGGATGCGGTACGCGGTCTCGAGCGAGAGCTCGATGCGCCGCAGCCGCAGCGGCTCGATGCGTGAGTACTGGATCTCGATGCGCAGCGGCAAGCCGCCGATGCGCGCCAGGAACTCGCGGTCCACATCGCGCGCCGCGGCAAGAAGCTGCGCCGCCACCTCGGCGCCAGGCGGCGCGCCCGCCGCAAGCGCCATCCCGGCGCGCTGGATCAGGTGCGCGTCCTTGCGCACTTCCTTGGCAACGTTGAGGGCGAGGAACGGCTCGAGGTGCGGCAGCGCAAGCCGCAGCGGCAGCGCCGCGCGCAGCGTCTCGGTGGTGCGCCGGCTGTAGGCCTCGAGCAGGCGGCGGTTGAACGCCGTGAGCGCCGCCACCCGGTCCATGCGCTCAGCCCGGCGGCTTGACCGCGCGGTGAAAGCCGAGCATGCCGGCGAACACCGTTTTCGCCGTCACGTCGCCGAAACCCACCTCTTTCAGCAGGTCCGACAGCTCGTCGGCAGAATAGAACATCTGCAGCGCGTTGATGAAGTACTCCTTGCAATTGAGCGCCGGCTGGCCGCTGTGGAATACGAACGCGGTGAACCAGAGGCAGAACCGCAGGTAGGCGTAGTAGAGAGTCTCCACGGCGCGGTTGCGCGGCCGCAGCATGTCGCTGTGGAAAAAGCGCCCGCCGGGCTTGAGCACGCGCAGGATCTCGGAAAACACGCGTTTCACACGCAGGTGGCGCGAGGCGAACTGCAGCGTGACGATGTCGAAATGGCCGTCCGGATAGGGCAGCGTGTGGACGTCGCCGATCACGCCTTTGATGGACAGGCCTTTGGCTTGCGCAGCGCGCTGCCCGACCTCCTGCATGGCTTCGCTGCGATCGATCGCATGCACTTCGAGCGTGGGCTCGCGCCCGAGCAGCGCGATGCCGATGGCGTTGGTGCCGGCGCAGACGTCGAGCACGCGCTCGCCGGGCCGCAAATCCACCGTAGCCATGAACTGCTGCAGGAAATAGCCCCACAGGCCCAGGCTGGCGACGTAGTTGGCGCGGTCGTAGTAAGGCGCGACATCGGCGAACACGTCCTTCAGCACCTGGCTCCAGACCGTGTTGAAACGCTCCTCGCGGGCGTACTCGCGCACGGCAACCGGCGGCGGGCTCATGGGCATTGCCTCCCTGGCGTCATATCCGCGCCAAGTAAAACACTGCTGCCGCAGTCCCGGCAAGGGCCACGGCGTATACGACCGTCGCCACCAGCGTATCGGCGCGCACGCCGAGGTCGTAGCAGGTGATGCGCAGGCGGTGCGCCGCGCTCCACAGGGAGAGGAACACGGTCCCCGCGATCGCCAGCTTGGCGAACCAATGCGACGCGAGCGCGTGCAGCCGGTCGTAGGCAAGCATCTCGGGCGCGTGGCCGAGCGCCGCCAGCATGGTCAGCAGCACCAGCACCGGGGTGAGGAACGCGGTCAGCGTGCCGCCGGCCGCGAACGGCCCCCAGACGATCGGTTTGTTGGAGCGCGCCATGGCTCAGAACGCTCCAGCGAGAACCAGCACCGCCGCCGAGAGCAGCGCCCAGACGGCGAAATGCGCACCCGAAATGGCGACGTCCGGAACGAACGCTTCACCAAGCTGCAGCGGCATCGCCTTCGGGGTGAGCTTGAACCAGGTGATGCTGTGATACGCCGCGAAACCGAGCGCCAGCACATGCAACGCGATGCTCGCCGGACTTTGCAGGCACTCGAGGAACGCGGCCCACGCGCCCGGCCCCTCCGCAAGCTGCTTCAGGCCCCACACCATCATGAGTGTCCAGCCACCGATGAACAGGCAGCTGAATTCGCGCACCATGTAACGCACGTAGCGCGGGTGGCGGAAGATCCACTCCGATGTCATTTCGCGGACGTAGGGCTTGCGGCTCATTTCTTCGTCCACGGCATCAGGTGCGCCTGGTACCAGTCCACGGTGCTCTTGATCTTGACCTGCTGGATCGCGCCCGCGGGATCGACGTGCTCGGGGCAGACCTCCGAGCAGGCGCCCACGAACGAACAATCCCATGCCCCGTCCGTGGCCGCAAGCTCCTCCTGGCGTTGCTCGCGCCCGCCGTCGCGCGAATCCTGGTTCCAGCGGTGCCCCAGCGCGATCGCAGCAGGGCCGAGGTAATTCGGGATCAGGCCGTACTCCGGGCAGGCCGCGTAGCACAGCATGCAGTTGATGCACATGCTGAACTGCTTGAAGCGCTTCAGTTCGGCGGGTGTCTGGCGGTATTCGCCGCTCGTCGCCGTCTCGGCGCCCTCCTTCGGCACCAACCAGGGCTTGACGCGCGCCAGCTTGGCGATGAAGTCGTCGATCACCGTCACCAGGTCGCGCTCGATCGGGAAGTGCGCCAGCGGCTCGACGCGGATCAGGCCGGCATAGTCGCGCAGGAACGCCTTGCAGGCGAGCTTGGGCTCGCCGTTGATCATCATGCCGCAACTGCCGCACACCGCCATGTGACAGGACCAGCGGTAGCTCAAGGTCGGGTCGACGCTCTCCTTGATGTGGTTGAGCGCGTCGAGCACCACCCATTTCTCGCGGCAGGCAACCGAATAGCGCTGGAAATGCGGTTCTTTGTCCGTTTCCGGGTTGTAGCGCAGAACGTCGAGCTCGACCGCGCGTTCGCTCATTCGTGCGCTCCGCCGGAGTAGTCACGCACGCCGGGCTGCGACCGGGTGATCACCACGTCGCAGTAACCGATGCGCGGCGCTTCGCTCGCATGATGGTAGGCGAGCGAATGGCGCAGGAAGTTCTTGTCGTCGCGCTCGATGAAATCGAGCCGCTGGTGCGCGCCGCGCGACTCCCTGCGCGCGAGCGCGCTCTGCGTCACCGCCTCCGCGCAATCGAGCATCGAGCCCAGTTCGAGCGCCTGCAGCAAGTCGGTGTTGTAGACGTTGGTCTTGTCGTGCAGCTCGATCGCGCGGTAGCGGTGCCGCAGCTCCAGCAGCCTGGCGCAGGCCTCCGTGAGGCCCTCGCCGCTGCGGTAGATGCCCGCGTGCTGCTCCATGAGGTGCAGCATAGCCTTGCGCAGGCCGGCGACGGTCTCGCCGCTGCCGGTTCTTTGCATCAGCTCGCGGATGCGCCCCTGCTCCGCACCCGCCAGCGCCGCGAGCGCGGCCTCGCTGCCCGCTCGCGCGCCGGATTGCAGATACTCCAGCGCGC
>CAYMVA010000175.1:0-3292 GCA_964393745.1 uncultured Enterobacteriaceae bacterium
GCCGACCCAGCCGAGCGCGCCGCTGTGCACGTGGCCGATGGTCCAGTCGGTGTAGTGCGACAGCGCGTTCACCGTCTTGATCGACATCATCGGGCCCTCGAAGGTGCTCATGCCGTAGAACGACAGCGACACCACCAGGAACTTGAGCACCGGGTCGGTGCGCAGCTTGTGCCACGCGCCCGAGAGCGTCATGATGCCGTTGATCATCCCGCCCCAAGAGGGCGCCAGCAGGATCAGCGAGAACAGCATCCCCAGCGACTGCGCCCAGTCCGGCAGCGCGGTGTAATGCAGGTGGTGCGGCCCGGCCCACATGTAGGTAAAGATGAGCGCCCAGAAGTGCACTACCGACAGGCGATAGGAGTAGACCGGGCGGCCGGCCTGCTTGGGAATGAAGTAATACATCATGCCCAGGAACCCCGCGGTGAGGAAAAAGCCGACCGCGTTGTGCCCGTACCACCACTGCACCATCGCGTCCTGCGCCCCGGCGTATACCGAGTACGACTTCCAGAAAGTCGCCGGTACCGCCGCGCTGTTGACGATGTGCAGCACCGCCACCGTGATGATGAAGGCGCCGAAGAACCAGTTGGCGACGTAGATGTGCGCCACGCGCCGCCGCGCCAGCGTGCCGAAGAACACCACCGCGTAGGCCACCCACACCAGCGCGATCAGGATGTCGATCGGCCACTCCAGCTCGGCGTATTCCTTGGAGGTGGTGATGCCGAGCGGCAGGGTCACCGCCGCCAGCACGATCACCAGCTGCCAGCCCCAAAAGGTGAAGGCGGCGAGCGCATCCGAGAACAGGCGCGCGTGGCAGGTGCGCTGCGCCACGTAGTAGGAGGTGGCGAACAGCGCGCTGCCGCCGAAGGCGAAGATCACCGCGTTGGTGTGCAGCGGCCGCAGCCGCCCGTAGGATAGCCAGGGGATGTCGAAATTGAGCGCCGGCCACAGCAGCTGCGCGGCGATCACCACTCCGACCAGCATCCCGACCACGCCCCAGACCACGGTCATGACGGCAAACTGCCGCACGACCTTGTAGTTATACGTCGCTTCCGCCTGCATCAAGGAGGTCTCCCATCACGCGCCACGGTGCGCTGCGCCGCAGCGTGAGCAACGATAGGGAAACCGCCGTGCGGCGATTTGACTCAGATCAAATGCGCCGTCGCCGCTCGATCAGGCGCAGCATGGTCTGCAGGGTGATCGAGCCGAAGGTGGCGCGCGACAGCTCGTCGATCTCGGCGAACACCACCGCGAGCGCGGCCTCGATCTCGCCGGGCCCGGCGGCGCCCTCGCTGCGGCGCGTGGCGCGCTTCACACCGGCGCGGCCTGCCGCGCCGGCTCTCTCGGGGCGGGCGTGCCGCGCCGCGCCGATCTCCTCGAACAGCTCGATCACGTCGAGCAGCGTCAGGCGCTTGACATTGGCCGCGAAGCGGTAGCCGCCGCGCGCACCGCGCACCGCCTCGAGCACGCCGGCGCGGCCGAGCGTGCGCAGCACCTTCGCCAGGTGGTGCGCCGAGACGCGGTACCTCGCCGCCACCTCCCCGACCGTGAACTGGCGCTGCGGCTGCGCCGCGAATTCGAGCGCGCTCGCCAGCGCGAGCAGCGTGTTCTGCTGCAGCTTCAATCGATCTCCATCTCGAGCGGGATGAAGCGCCCGGCCATCATTCCCTGGCTGCGGAAAAACGACAGGATGAGCGCGTTGTCGCGGGCGAGCAGCGTGCGCAGCTGCTTTACGCCCTGACGCCGGAAGCTCGCGCACAGCGCCTCCAGCAGGCGCGTGCCGATGCCCCCGAGGCGCGCGTCGGGACGCACGCCGATGGCGAACACCCAGCCGCAGGGCGGCGAGCCGAATTCCCAGTCGCGCACCTCCCCCACGACGTAGCCCTCGACCCGACCTCCGGCTTCCGCCACCAGGAACTGGCGCCCGGCGCGCGCGCCGCCGTAGCGCCGCAGCACGTCGGCCCAGTAGGCCGGCTTGCGCAGGCCGGTAATGCCGGCGTCGATCGCCGCCACCTGCGCCAGGTCGCGCGGGCGCACGACGCGCACCCGCACGGTGTCGCGCCCCTTTCTTTGAGCCAGATCAAGTCGCACCCTGCGCCGCATCGCTAGCCTGCAAAAATCGCCTTCCGGTACCGGATTGCGCGGACATTGTAAGTCAGCGTACGCCGGCGGGGACGCAACCAAGGAGGACACCGTGGCACGGAGACTTCTGCTGGGCGCATTACTCGCATTCATTGCCATCCTGGCGCAGGCGCAGGAGCCGATCCGCATCGGCGCCTTCCTCGCGGTCACCGGGCCGGCCGCCTCGCTCGGCGACCCGGAGAAGAAGACCCTCGACCTGTACGTCGAGAAGCTCAACGCCGCCGGCGGCGTGCTCGGCCGCAAGCTGCAGCTCGTTTCCTACGACTCGGCGGGCGACGCCGAAAAGGCGCGCACCTTCGTCAAGCGCCTGATCGAGCAGGACAAGGTGGATGTCATCGTCGGCGGCACCACCACCGGAGAGACCATGGCGGTGGTGGCGCTGGTGGAACAAGCGGGCATCCCGTTCATCTCGCTCGCCGGCGCGGTGGTGATCGTCGAGCCGGTGAAGAAGTGGGTGTTCAAGACGCCGCACACCGACCGCATGGCCTGCGAGCGCATTTTCCTCGACATGCGCGACCGCAAGATCGAGCGCATCGCGCTCATCTCGGGCAGCGGCGGCTTCGACAAGTCGATGCGCGGCCAGTGCCTGATGGTCGCCCCGACCTTCCGGGTGCAGGTGATCGCAGACGAGTCCTACGGCGGCGGCGACACCGACATGACCACGCAGCTCACCAAGATCAAGAACACCGCCGGCGTGCAGGCGGTGCTCAACGCGGGCTTCGGCCAGGGGCCGGCGATCGTCACCAAGAACTACAAGCAGCTCGGCATCGCGCTGCCGCTCTACCAGTCGCACGGCGTGGCTTCCAAGGAGTTCATCAAGCTGGCCGGCGATGCCGCCGAGGGCGTGCGCCTGCCGGCCGCGGCGGTGCTGTCGCCCGAGCAATTGCCCGCCGGCGACCGCCAGCGCGCAGTGTCGCTCGCCTACAAGAAGGAGTACGAGGGCCGCTTCAAGCAGGACATCTCGACCTTCGGCGGCCACGCCTACGACGGCCTGATGATCGCTGTAGGCGCAATCAAGAAGGCAGGCTCCACCGACAAGGCCAAGGTGCGCGATGCGATCGAGTCCACCAAGGACTTCGTCGGCACCGGCGGCGTGGTGAACATGTCGGCCAAGGACCACATGGGCCTGGACCTGACCTACTTCCGCATGTTC